>DBIW01000030.1 GCA_002296965.1 Treponema sp. UBA792
AGCCGACTCCGGTTGAGCCGACTGGTGAATTTGACGTGATTAGCAAGACTGAAAATTCATACACGGTAGAAAAGCCTACAATGAAGAATCTTTGGGGAGCAACAGTCAAAGGCAATGTGATAACTTTCTCCGGAAATTCAGCGGCAGCCTGGGATAATGCGGAACTTAGCAATTACGATGCCATCGAAATTTTCTATACTACTGAAAAGGCATCAAACGCCAAGCTTTCCGTAAAATCTTCTGACGGTGGTTCAAAACATGAAGATGTCGGATATCCTGAACTGTCCGCATCAGGCTCGCTAAAATATTATCTGTCTGACTTTAAAGCCAAAAATGCAAGCTTCAACACGGTCTGCCTTGCGAACAATGCCAATGACAATGACTGGTCTAATGGTCCGAAATGGGATGCTGACTGGTCTGTGACGATTACAAAGATTGTCCTGACAAAAATCGCGAAACTGGAGGACAAGGTCGTTTTTGATCCGAATGCAGATGGATTCACCGCGCCTGAAGGAACCGAACTTGTCGAGAAGGACGGCAAGAAATTTATCAAGGTCACACCGAACGGATATAAGACAAGCTTTAATCTTGCGGCTTCTGTTGAAGTCTCCGGATACACAAAGGTAGTCGTTGAGGCCTATGCGGACGAGACTTCCTCTGACTGGCAATTCGCTATAGGTCTGAGGGACTACTCTGTCGAAGATAACAATAAACAAGCTGTTGCCAATCCTACATCAGACGCTGTTTCTGGTGTAAAAGAGATTTCTTCTGCCATTGACAATGATGGGCAGGTCACTGTCATCCAGCCGTTCACCCAGTCCAAGTCTGACTGGTCGGCGCTGTCTAACAAGACAATCTACATCGGAAAAATAGTCGCAAAGACGGAATAGAGGCTTGATTCTGGTTTGAGCGCCATGGCATCGTGCTGCCAGGCGCGGCAATGGCGCTGAGAACTTAAAAGCGTTGCTCTTTTGATTTCCCCCGTCCGGCCGACGTCCTGTAAAACGCGTCCTCCGGGCGGGGGATTTTTTTTTGTGCGGGGGGCTGTCCAACGAGTTCAAAATGTCATTTCCGTGCCGCGACACGGGAATCTCCGGGGGCTGCCGCGTGGTCACCGCAGCTGCGGTGTCTGCGGGCGGAATTTGTTTTTTAGCGGAGCCGCCGGTTTTTCCGGAGCTTGCGCGCGGTCAGAACCGGAAGCCTTGGAATCATGCCCAGAACAAGCCTTGAGTATGTTCCCGCAATCCGGAGGTTGTCGCGTACGGCGCGGAAGGTCGAGATTCCGTCCTGCGGATAGGTGATTTTTACCGATTCCGATATGACCGGAACTCCTAGCCAGTAAAGGTGAACCAGAATGTCTATGTCGTAGCCCATCCGCGCGTCTATTACGGTGTGGCGGTCGAGCAGCTTCATGTACGGAGCCACAGGATATACGCGGAATCCGATGAGCGCGTCCTTGATGTCCTTTGAGAGCGTGACAAAATGAATCCAACCGTTTGCGATTTTTCTTCCGTTCACGCGTCTGCTTGGCGCGGACTCGTCGTATTCGGGATAGCCGCAGATCACCGCATCCGGAAATTTCTCCGCCTTCTGCCAGAAATGGCTTATGCGTCCGGCGTCGTGCTGTCCGTCCGAATCAATCTGGAGAATGTGGGTCAGTCCCAGCTCCGCGGCCTTGCGGACACCGTCGCTCATCGCCTTTCCCTTGCCGCCGTTCTTTTCGCGTGTCACAAGAACAACCTCGCTGTGATTCTCGGCGGTCCGCCTGATGAATTCCCTGTTCTGCGCGTCATTTCCGTCATCAACGACAATTATCGGACAGTTGAATTCCGTCAGTTTCTGGACGACGGACTCCAGCGTGCTTCCGTGCCTGTAGACGGGAACAACAAATCCGCGCCTCATTCTGCGGTCTCCTCCGCAAGGACGGAGAACGAGCCGGAGGAGTAGGTTTTGTCTTCCTTTTCGGCGTCGGCCATGTTGAACTGGACAAGACTTTTTTCCGGCCTGTACGACAGCTCCAGCCTGATTTTTGTGTCTGGGCGGATCGGCGCGGAGAATTTTATCCGCTTGATGTTGGGAACAAAACGCTGCGTCCCGAAATATCTGCGCGAGAAGCGCGTTATCACCTCGAACTGCGCTACCGCCGGCAGCAGCTTGTATTCCGGAAAATGTCCGTCAAAAAAATCGCTTGACGCCGGAATCGTGAATTCAAGCGTGATTCTGTTGTCCTCTTTCGAGATTATTTTCTCGTTCCCGATGTCGTGAAGATTCGCGTTCATAAAAACTCCGTTTATTTCTGGTCTGAGGATTCCGGCTGCTCGAACATCGCCTGAATCTCAAGTTTGTGCTTTTTTCCCTGCGCGTCGGCCGGAAGGATTTCTGGAAAACGCCATTTCTTGGGAATTACGACGTTCTCAAAATACTTCGCCAGGAAGTCATGAAAATACCGGTTCACGATATATTTCTCCGAATTCCTGAATTTTTCTTTTCCTTTGCCGTTCAGGACAACCGCCGCCGCAAGATACTGACGCACGTCATTTGAGAGCGCAATCACCTTTACGTCCGAGACAAGTCCTGTCTCAAGCAGCCTGTTCTCCACTTCCGTCAGGGAAATCCGTTTCTCTTCTATTTTAACGATTGAATCCGAGCGTCCTTTCAGCAGGAATTTTCCGTCGGGCAGCATCTCGACAAGGTCCGCCGTGGCAAAACCTTCCGGATTCTTGATGTAGGGACTGATTATCCGCAGGCATCCGTCGTCGCCCTGCCATACCTTTGCGTTTCTGAACGGAGTCCAGACAAGTCCGTCACGGTTCTGCTGCCTGTAGGCGATTCCGCTTGTCTCCGTGCTTCCGTAGACTTCGAGCGGATAGCAGTGGAACACCTTGCCGGTCTGCACCGCCAGCTCCGGAGAAACCGCGCCTCCGCTTGAGAAAATCCATGCGTCCTTCATCGCAAGATTGTCCTCTATCTCGACTGTCCGCTTGAGGAACGCCGGCGTCGCGATTATCACGTATTTTTCGTCCGTGAGCTTTTCAAATTCCTCTGGAAATTCTATGCGTTTTCTGCGGAACGGAACTCCAAGCGTGAACGGCAGGAGAATTCCGAACAAAAAGCCGTAGATGTGATGCTGGCTTACGGTTGTCACAAGTTTGCGCGCGTTTATCTCATCTCCAAAAGCGGATATGATGAATGCGTTGTCCTCCTCGAATTCCTTCATCCGCTGGGGAACTGCCTTGGGCGCGCCCGTGCTTCCGGAGGTGAACATCAGAATTTCGGTCTCCTCGGCTTTTATTTCCGGCGTCTGGCGGATGGTCTTTTCGTCCGCGGCCTCAGTTCCTTCTATTATCTGCGGAATCTGCTCCGCGCCGGCAACGTTCTGGTCGGAAAGGAATCCTGTTCCGTCCCTGTGAATTTCCTTTATGAAGGATTCCGTTATGTTCTGCGTAAGGAGAACACGCTTCCTGCACTGGAGAAGGGCGCAGAATGTCACCAGGAAATACCAGTAGTCCTCGCAGTGCAGAATCCAGTCTTTCCTTGTGTCGCCGGAAAGATGGCGCCTCATCTTCTCGCAGTCCGAGAGAAAATCATGCCATGTCCTGTATTTTTTTGCCGACCATCTGTCCTCAAAGCAGAGGATGTGGCTGTCCTTTCTTGAATCCGCATTGAATTTTGTCATCGGAAATGATTTTATCATTTTTCTGTCCACCGCCTTTCTGATTATGAATTCAACCGCGAAGATTGTTCCCATCATCAGATATGAAATTCCGCCGTTGTATATCGCCCACAGTTTTCCGTCGTCATGGAATGACGTAAAGACGGAGATTCCGCCGTTTATTATGAAGAACAGGCACCATACGAGCGTCACTTTTCTGCCGTATTCCTCGACGTTCCCGGCAAATGAGGAGCCTTCTATTGACTTGTCCGACAGGACGGCGAATCTGTAGATTATGTTCGGTTTCATAAAAAGTGTGCTGCCGAACACCGCAAGCAGAACGGCGTTTATGACAACAGAATAAAGCCTGAGGAAAATGCTCTGATTTGTCAGAAAACAAAAAAGGCCGGCCGCAAGAAAAAGTGCGGAACTGACCAGAGGTTTCCAGTCAAGCGTTCCCTTTTTTCCGCTTCCGGCTTTCTTTGCTCCTGTCGCGCTCAGAAAAAATGCGGCCGCAAGTGCGATTATGCACAGAGACAGAATCCGTGTCGGAATTTTGAACACGACAAGAAGCGTGAACACCAGCACCGGATAAACTGCCGCAGTCACATAGAAAAGAACTTTCAGGAAATTTTTCATTTATCCCATGTACGGAACAAGCGCGTCCACAACATCCTGAATTGTCTTTACTGTCTTGAAAATCGACGGATCCACGTTGCCCTTGTCGGCCGGCATGAATTCCTTCATCTTGACGATAAGATCGATTGAGTCGATGGAGTCAAGGTCAAGATCATCACCGAGCAGTGCATCCGGAGTAATCTCGTTCTCATCGATTTCAAATTCAGAAACAAGAATGTCTTTCACCTTTGAAAAAATCTCATCTTTTGACATAGTCTTCCTCTCTTATTTTGCCTTTTCGGCATTAATATATTCAGCTAACGCATCCACGGATGCAAAATGCTTTTTCGCTTCGGAACTCTCGGACGAGAATTTCACGCCGAATTTCTTCTTGAGCGCGACTCCCAGCTCCAGGGCATCAATGGAGTCCAGTCCGAGTCCCTCTCCGAACAGAGGCTCTGAGTCGACAATGTTTTCCGGCTTTATGTCCTCAAGCTGAAGTGACGATATTATCACCTCTTTGATTTCATTTTTCAGCTCATCCATAAAAATATATCCCCAAAATATGAAATGATTAGTTTTACTTGTTCAAGTGATTTGTACGATTATACAGAACTCCGCATAAAATTACAACACTTGCTAACGGATTGCAGGAAAATTGCATTTGATTCCGCCGCTCTTGCGTCATGATTTGTCTGCGCCTGTTCTCCAGAATGACACAATGTGATATATTGTCAGCCATGATCAGGTATCCGAACCCTCACAAGAGCGCGGCGGGATTTGTTCTTGCCGCGGTTTCCGTTTTTATCTGGGGAATAACTTTTGTATGCACAAAAACGCTTCTGTCTGATTTTTCGTCGCTTGAGATTCTTTTTTTCCGTTTTCTTGCGGCGTACATTTTTCTTTGGATTATATGTCCGCGGCGTGGAAGAATCGCCGCAAAGGACAACATTTATTTTGCCGCCGCCGGCCTTACCGGAGTTCTGCTGTATCAGTTTCTTGAGAACATCGCGATTTCCTACACGGCGGCCTCGAACGTCAGCATAATCGTGTCGATATGTCCGATGTTCACCGCGCTTACGGCAAGAATTTTTCTGCATGAAAAGCACATAACTCCGCAGTTTGTCGCCGGATTCGCCGTCGCGGTGGCCGGAGTCGCGCTTGTCAGCCTGAACGGAAGCCGGGAGCTTCATCTGAATCCCAAGGGCGATTTTCTCGCGCTCGGTTCGGCGGTCTGCTGGGGCTTCTATTCGCTTTTCGTTTCTATACTGAACACCAGGAATTATGAGCCTGTCTGCTGCACAAGGAGAATCTTCTTTTTTGCGGTCGTGCTGATGATTCCGCTCGTCATCGCCGGAAGTTCCGCTGACGCTTCACCGGCGTTCCGCTTTTCGCTGGATTTTGCCGTGAACCGCGCCCGTTTCGCAAAGCCGCTCAATGCTGTCTGCCTGCTTTTTCTTGGAGTGATGGCATCCGGATTCTGCTTTGTGGCATGGAATAAGGCCTGTTCCTGTCTGGGGACTGTGAGGGTTTCCGTGGGACTTTATCTTATTCCTGTCGTCACCGTTGTTGCCGCATATTTTGTGCTTGGAGAAAAAATAACTCCGGCGGGGCTTGCCGGAGCGTTTCTTACGGTGGCCGGACTTTTTCTTTCAAATATTAAGAGAAGAAAAAGCGTTGGATAGGAAATTCTGCGCCTGTGCTACGGAATATGGATTATCTCGCGCGGTTTGCTTCCGTTCGCCGGGCCGACGATTCCCCGTTCCTCCATCTCCTCCACGAGGCGCGCCGCACGGTTGTAGCCGATTTTAAGCCTGCGCTGGATGTATGATGCCGATGCCTTTCCCGCCTGGACGACAATCTCAAGCGCCTGGTCATAAAGCGGATCTTCTCCGTATGAATTTCCGTAGGGATCGTCATCGACTCCGGAGTCGTCGTCATCCTCAATGAAAATCTCGTCGTCGATGTAGTCGGGTTCTCCGAATGTCTTGACGTACTCCACGACTTTCTCCACTTCCTGGTCGCTTACAAAAGTTCCCTGAATTCTTACCGGGAACGGATCCACCGCGCTGGCATAGAGCATGTCTCCGCGTCCGAGCAGTTTTTCCGCGCCTATGCTGTCGATTATTATGTGGCTGTCCGTTCTTGAGGCCACCATGAACGCGATTCTTGTGGGAATGTTCGCCTTTATGAGTCCGGTGATTACGTTTACGGACGGACGCTGGGTCGCAAGCACAAGATGGATTCCCACGGCGCGGCTCATCGCGGCAAGGCGCGCCACAATCGACTCAAGCTCCTTGCCGGTTGTCGCCATCAGGTCGGCGAATTCATCTATTATCACGACAATATACGGAAGCTTCTCCGTGCAGATTCCGCGTTCCTTTATCCGCTGGTTGTAGTTCGAGATGTCGCGTACACCGAGGCTGTCAAGAAGCGCGTACCGGCGTTCCATCTCGCAGAGGCAGTACTGCAGCGCCTGAAAAGCGCGCTTCGGCTCGGTGATTACCGGCGTGAGCAGATGCGGAATGTTGTTGTAGAGTTTCAGCTCCACGACTTTCGGGTCAATCAGAATGAGTTTCACGTCCCTGAACGACCGCTTGTACAGGATTGAAAGGATTATGCTGTTGACGCAGACGGATTTTCCGGAACCTGTCGCGCCCGCAATCAGCATGTGCGGTGTCTTTACAAGGTCAATCAGCTGCGGTTTTCCCAGAATGTCTTTTCCGAGCACGACTGGAACCGCCATCTTTTTATATTCCGGCAGATCCTGCTCTATGATTTCGCGGAATCCTACGATGGAGCGTTCCCTGTTCGGCACTTCGATTCCGACGGCCTGCTTTCCGGGAATCGGCGCTACGATTCGCACTGAGCTTGCCGCAAGGCTGAGGGCGATATTGTCCTGCAGCGCTACAATCTTGCTCAGCTTTACGCCGGGAGCCGGAAGAATCTCGAACATTGTCACGACCGGACCTTTTTTTATTCCGATTATCTGGGCTTCGATGTTGAATTCTTTCAGCGTCTGCCGGAGCCGGACGGAAGCCTCCTTTGTCTTTTCGTCGATTATCCAGTACCGGTTGTTCTCGTATTCCGTCAGAAGCTCCGCCGGAATTATGTATGGACCTTTTCTCACCGCACGCGCGGACTCCGCTTCCGGGGCGGTTTGCCGAGGAATTCTCTCCGCTTCTTCCGGCATCTCCTCCTGAGGCCGCCGGTTCACCGGATTTTCGGATTCAACGGCGGTCAGGCCGGCAGGTGCAGCGGCTGTCTGTTCCGGCGTGACGGACTGAGATGTGTCCTGCTCCGGCTCGGCGGCTTCATCCTGAATTCCTTCTTCCGGAAGCTCCTCCTCAGGCTTTTGAATTTCCTGTTCAGGAATTTCGGGCAGGCCGTGGCTTCTCCTTATGTCGGCCTCCATCTGGGAAAAGACTTCCGCCGCCGCGTTTGTCAGCGCCGGTCCGGGAGATTCAGTTTTTTTTTCAGGCCGGGCCGTTTCGCCGGTTTTCTGTTCCTGCTGCGGATGGAGAATTTTCTCCCACCGCTTGGGAATTTTTATCTCCGGTTCAGGCTGAACCGGCTCCGCGGAAAATTCAGTTTTTTTTTCCGGTGAATCTGCGTCATCCGGAAAATCTGAGGCGGTCGGGCCGGGATCATCCTGGGTTCCGTCGTCCTCGGTTATGTCTATGTCGAAAAAATCCGGATCAAGAGCCTGGTTCCCCGTATTCTGTTCCGGAAATTCAAGTCCGGAATAATACGGCGGCTCCTCCTGTCCAGAAGAATTTTCTCCGTACTGAATTCCGTCCGTTTCCGTGTCAGAAAGTCTTATCCCCGACGGATAAGGGCTTTTTTTTTCCGCTGATTCGCTGTCGTCCTGCGGAAAGTATTCTCCGTCCGGAGCTGCTTCTTCGTGCGGAAGCTCAATTCCGCGCGGATACGGATTCTCGGCAATCACGGAATCAATGTAACGTGCGTCGCTGTACGGAGCGTCGTCATCCTGTACGGAAGTGGTTTCCGGCGTGTAAATCTGCACATCGAACGGCGAATCCCCATGAATTTCCTCTGTCTCCTGTCGCTCCGCCTTATCCTGAAATTCCGTCTCCTGCGGAAAGCGCGCCGCGCCGGAGTCTCCGGACTCATCTTCATGCTCGTATTCAGGAATTTCTGATTCCGTGTTTTCGGCGGTGATTCCGCTGCCCGGCCAGTTCTCCTCTTCGACCGGCTCGTCCGCGCCTGAGAATTCCGTCTGCGTGTTCCCGGCTTCAAATTCCTCCACCGGAAAATCCGTGCTGCCCGGCTCTTCTTCCTCCGTATATTCGGGCGGAAGCGATTCAGGCTGAGGCGGAAGGTCAGGCCATTCAAGCTCCTCCGCAGTATCGTCCGCCGGAGAGCTTATCAGCGCGTCAAATTCCTCCTGAGTTATGACCGTGGCCGGATTTTCCTGCGCGTCTTCCTCGGCATGGCCAGCTGCGTTTTCCATGGCGGCAGATGTTTCTTCCTCCGTGAATTCCTTTTGTGACGGTTCCGTTCCGGCCTGTGTGTCAGCGTTCTGAATTTCTGTGCTGCCGGCGGATTTGTGCTGCGGTTCTGTTTCTTCGGAATTCCCATCTCCGCTGTCTCCGTCCTCATTCTCCGGCCCGTCATTGAATTTGAGTACGGGAAGCTTTCTTCTTGAGTTGGAATTTTTTCTGCCGGCTCCGGTGTCAAGCCTGTCGGCAAGCAGTCCTGCTCCGATCACTTCTATTATCATCAGCATGAGTCCGCTTATCACCGTCGCCGTTATTTTTGTGCCCATGAACCTGGCGCTTCCGGTTGTGACTATGGAGCGGCAGATGCTTTCTGTTATTACCGCCGTGAAAAACGGAATTATAGCCGTAAGGAGGCGGAGGGTTTTTCTTGAAGTCCAGTTCTGTGAAAAACAGCAGAGCCCGCAGACAATCAGAAAGCCCGGAATCAGAATGCTTGAGAATCCGTATACAGAATAAAGCATGTCTCCGAGCATAAAGAATATATTGTTGTGTCCCGGCCCGGATACACCGAAATCCAGCGCCCTTGTTATGAGGCTTATGGAAAAGAATGCCGCCAGAAGCAGAATCCCGATGCCGGCTATGATGCTTGATTTGATGGAAGATTTCATGTCTTTAGTATCGGAACGAAAGAACAGAAGTTTAGAAGTGATGGTTCCGTGATGGAACAAATTTCCCTTTAAATGTATAATCCACCGCATGAAAACTCTTGAGAATTTTGGAATCCGTGAGCCGGAAATTCTTCTTCCGGCAGATAAAGATATGTCGGTCTGGCCGGTGATTGCCTGCGACCAGTATACACAGGACAGAAATTACTGGAAAAAGGTGGAGGAGACCGTCGGAGACAGGCCTTCCACATTGAATCTTGTTCTTCCGGAAGTCTATCTTAACGACAGGAAGGAGGAGCGGATCGCGAAAATCAGGCGGACGATGACGGAATATATTTCCGGAAACGTCTTTGATGAAGCCCGCAGGTGCTTTGTGTATGTGGAGCGCACGACTCCGTTCGGGCGTATGCGGAAAGGGCTTGTCGCGATGATAGATCTTGACACCTACGACTGGAAGCCGTTCACCAGGGCGAACATCCGTGCCACCGAAGCTACGATTGTTGACAGAATTCCTCCGCGCATGGAGATAAGGCGGGGCGCGCCGCTGGAGCTTCCCCACATAATGCTTCTTGCCGATGACCCGGAGCATAATCTTGTCGAGGAGACGGGCAGGCTTGTCCGTGACAGAAAGCCGCTTTATCAGGGGAATCTGATGTGCGGCGGAGGCTCAATCAGCGGATGGAGCGTGGATTCGGATGATGAGGTCGCTTTTGTCACCGAGGCGGTCAACCGTCTTGCGCAGAAAAATACATCAGATGACGGTTCCGTGTTCCTTTTCGCCGTCGGGGATGGAAACCATTCGCTTGCGACTGCAAAGGCTGTCTGGGATGAATATCGCGCCGGACTGAGGGCGGACGGCGTCTCTGAGGATGAGATTTCCTCCAGCCCGGTGCGCTGGGCGCTTGTCGAGATTGTCAACATTTATGACGATGGCCTCACGTTCGAGCCGATTCACCGTGTGGTTTTTGATGCGGACAGCAGGAGGCTTGCGGATTTTGTCGCCGAGCGCATGGGAGGAACCGTAACCAAGATGAATTCCGCTGCTGAGCTTGAAGCTGCGGTGAGGAATTCGTCATCATCTTTCGGATTTGTCTTTACGGAGGGAAATTCCATGGAATTCCTTCTTGTCGTGACGGATACACAGGGGCTTGCGGTCGCGGCGTTCCAGCCGGTGCTTGACTCGTTCGCATCGGAGCCGGGGCGCAGGCCTGATATAGATTATATTCACGGAGCGGACGAGGTTTTCAGGCTGGGAGCCACCTCAGGAGTCACGGGAATTCTTCTTCCTCCCATCGCAAAGGATTCGTTCTTCGAGACGATAAACGGCCGCGGGCCGCTTCCGAGAAAAAGCTTTTCGATGGGCGAGGCGGACGAGAAACGCTTCTATCTTGAATGTCGCAGGCTTTTTGGTTGATATTTTATCTACCGTTCGGTATATTACTTCTATGGAACAGGAATTTTCCGTAAAGGACAGAATTCTCTCGGCCGCGCTGAGCCTTTTCGCCGACAGGGGATATGATTCCGTGGGCGTTCAGGAGATTGTGACGGTCTGCGGAATTACCAAGCCGACGCTCTATTACTACTTCGGAAGCAAAATCGGGCTTCTGGAGGCCGTGATAGACGTGTACGGAGAAAAAATGATACGTATGCTTGAGCGCGCCGCGGAATATGATCATGATCTTGTGCGCCATCTTACGGATCTGCTGAACGCGCAGATAGAATTCGCGTCAGGGAATCCGGAGTTTTTCCGTCTGCACAACGCGCTTTCATTCGCCGCCGCCGGCAGCGACGCATTCCGTGTACACGCAGGATTTCAGAAAAGGATTTCGGACTGCTTCCATGGACTTTTCATTAAATCCTCGCAGGAATTCGGAAATATGCGCGGAAGGGAGCTTCTGTTCAGCCGGAATTTTTATGCTGTCACGGTTTCGGCCGCGCTTTCTGTTCTTAACGGAGAGATTCCGCATGATTCGGACACAGTTTACAGGATTGTGCATTCGTTCATATACGGAATCGCAAACTGAATATTTTTTTTTGCAGTATTATATACTGAATGGTAGGTAAGTATGAAGAAAAACATCAGTTCAAAAATCTTTTATCACATTTATCCCTTGGGAATGTGCGGCGCGGCTCTGACAAATGACTTTTCCTGTCCGCCCGGAGACGGAATCCGGAGGCTTGCTTCCGAGCTTGACAGAATCGCCTCCCTCGGAGTGAATGCGCTCTACATCGGTCCGCTTTTCGAGTCTTCGTCGCACGGCTACGATACCGCGGATTATTATCATGTCGACCGGCGGCTTGGAAGCGATGAGGACTTCAGGAATTTTGTCGCCTGCTGCCATTCGCGGGGAATAAGCGTGGTTGCGGATGCCGTCTTCAATCATACCGGACGTGATTTTTTCGCGTTCAGGGATATTGTCAGGAACAGGGAGAATTCGCGTTTCCGCGGATGGTACCGCGGCCTGAATTTTGGCGGAGACAGTCCGTATCACGACGGATTCAGCTACGAGGGCTGGGCCGGCTGCATGGATCTTGTCAAGCTGGATGTCGATAATCCCGATGTCAGGGAACATATTTTCGGAGCGGTCGGAAAATGGATCTCGGAATTCGGAATCGACGGGCTGAGGCTTGATGCGGCGGATGTCCTTTCGCCTGCATTCATGGACGCGCTTTCGTCATTCTGCGCTTCGCGTGCCGCGGATTTCTGGCTGATGGGCGAGGTTGTTCACGGTGATTACAACAACTGGGCGCGCCCTTTCCGTCTTGATTCGGTGACCAACTACGAGCTTTACAAGGGGCTTTGGAGCAGTTTCAATGACGGGAATTTCTTTGAGCTTGCCTGGAGCCTGAACCGTCAGTCCGGAGAAAACGGAATCTACAGAAATATACGCCTGTACAATTTCGCCGACAACCATGACGTGAACCGCGTCGCCTCCGTTCTGCACAATCAGGCCTGGCTTTTTCCCCTGTATGGAATTCTTTTTACAGTTCCCGGAATTCCGTCCGTCTATTACGGCAGCGAGCACGGAATCCGCGGTGTCCGGGGCAAAAGTGATGATTTTCAGCTGCGTCCGCCGTTCGGAGTCTTTTCGCCTGAACTGCCTGAATTCGCAAGGCCGCGGACCGATTCGCCGGCACTTGAAGCCGCAATCAGAAAATTCTCCGGAATCAGAAAATCGCATCAGGCGCTCACGGACGGAGACTACAGGCAGATTTTCGTAGCGCCGAGGCAGTTCGCGTTTGCAAGAAGCACGGAAAACGAGAGGATTCTTGTCGCCGTGAATTCAGCGGAGAAAAGCGCGGTGATAAAACTGCCTGACTGGAATGGAAGATGGGAGGATATACTGAACGGAGGAGTGTTTGACGGAAGCGTGACGGACAGTCTTGAGATTCCGCCGTCATGGTTAAGAATCATGCGGCGGATCTGACGGAATCCGGCGGATCAGATTATTGTTCCCTTTGTTGACGGAATCTCTCCGTTTCTCCGCGGATCAATTTCAGCTGCCTGGCGGATCGCTCTTGCGGCCGCCTTGAAAAGTCCCTCCATCTTGTGATGGTCGCTTCTTCCGCGGATTGTATCCAGATGGAGATTGCACTGCGCTCCGGACACGAATCCCTGCCAGAAATCGTCGAAGCAGTCGGTCTGGAAGCTGGCTCCGCCGCCGCCTGAAACCGAAACGAGCGGAATTCCCGAAAGCTTCGCGTCGCATACAAGGAACGGCCGTCCTCCGAAATCTACGGCGGCCTGTGCGAGCGTCTCGTCCATCGGATAAATGAAGAAACCGCTTCTGAAAATTCCCGCGAAATTTCCGAGAGCCTTTGCGAAGCACTGTCCGAGCACGATTCCTGTATCTTCTATCAGATGGTGCTGGTCCACATAAAGATCTCCTTCTATTGTGCCGGAAAGGTCAAAAAGTCCGTGCTTGCAGAAAGAGCGCAGCAGATGCTCAAAAAATCCGATCGGATTGGAGAGCTCATATTTTCCGGTTCCGTCCAGATTTAGCGAGAGTGAGATTCTTGTCTCGCCGGTCGTCCGCTCAACCGCCGCAATCCGTGCTGTTCTGCCGTTTCCGCTCATATCATCACCTTTCTAAGCTCATATTCAACTATGTCGGATGCGCCGAGCGACTGGAGCTTCGGAAGCAGCGTCGGAACCTCCGATTTTTTTACCGCAACTTTTATGGCATATCCGTTTCCGCCAAAGAGTGGACTTACCGTCGGGCTTTTCATAGAAGGAAGGCCTTTCACCAGCGCGTCGAATTTTTCCTGAGACACGTTCATCTCAAGCATTACGCGTGAACGCGCGTTCAGGACGGTCTCGAAGAGCATTTTCAGCTCCATTATCTTGCGTTTCTTCTCCGGATCCGCCATCGCTTCTGTTGACGCGTACATTCTGGTGGATGATTCCATCAGCGTATCGACGATTTTCAGGCGGTTCGCGCGCAGCGATGAGCCGGTGCTCGTGTTGTCAATCAGAATCTGTGCGATTGAGTCCGCGCTGTCCTGAACAAAGCCCTCGCTTGTTCCCCAGGTTCTGAATACGGCTCCGTCAATTTTCCGCGACTCGACCCATTTTCTGCTGAGGTTCTGATATTCCGTCGCGATTGTAACCGGAGATTTCAGAAGCGACTCAAAATCCGCGGAATCGGGAATGGCGGCTACGATTCTGACCGGGTCAAAGCCCAGATCCATAATCTCGACGACCTTTTCTTCGGTTCCGTTCTCGTAGACCCAGTCCTTTCCGGAGAATCCGACATCTGCCTTGTTTCCGGCAAGAAGGCTGCTGACAATCTGCGGCTTGACCACCTGAAACGCAAGGTCATTCTGGTTTGTCGTCGGAAAATAAGTTCTGTCCGGAAGCGATATTGAAATTCCTACGTCACTTAGAAGCTCATATACAGATTCATATATTCTTCCTTTTGCAAGAAGAATCTTAAGTTTTTCCATTTTTCCTCCCAAAAAGTCAATGAGAAAGCGTTGTAATTCAGTTCTGCTTAAGAATTTTATATATCATATAGAAGAAACTGTACAAAATCAACATATCCGGCTGCCGGGACGGAATAGGCGGCATACAGTGCGTCTGTGTAAATTTATTGTGAAATGCGGATGTTTTGATTGTCTTGCGCGAATTTTTCTGCTATCATAATCCAAAATTCTTTGCGGCGTTGACCGTTTTTCATTCCACAAGTATCAAGGAGGCAACAGATGGACGGCGGAAGCGGTTCCGGGTATCATTTATGCAGTTCATGCGTTTCTTGCGTTTGCCTCCCGGAAAATCATTTTTATCTGTAATCCTGTTTTTCCAGAAGGTGAGCCGGCGGCTGCGGAAATTCCGATGCGGAGTACAGGCTCCGGTGTTTCCTCAGCATTTTGTCTTGGAAAATTCCGGAGACCTCATCCGTCCGGAAAGGCGGGAATTCTACCGCCCTTGGATGATGCCGTTTCCCGGAGAAAACCTTTTTGTTGAGGAAAAATTATGGTTACATACTGGCAGCAGATAGGCGGAAAGTTTAAAAAGACTGATAAGGCGGAACTTGACGGCGGTATGCCGGTCTGGGTCGATGTGCGCTCGGTGACAAGAGACGAGACCACCGAGATCCAGCAGGAATTCAGCATAGAGCAGGATGATATTCTTGACATCCTCGATCCGGATGAGCTTTCGCGCATGGACGACGGGGAGGGCTACATACTTACGATTGTCCGCGTTCCTGTTTTTGATCCTTCTGCGGAGACTCCGTATTTTACGGTTCCTGTCGGAATCATAATGAAGAACAACATAATAATCACGATATGCTGGACTGAATGTGAGGTGATAAAGGATTTCGGGGCGAACAGAATCAAGAATGTGCGCCTTTCGGATTTTCCGTCGTTTATCGTTCACATAATCAACCGCGCGAACCTGAACTTTCTGCGTTACCTGAAGGAGATAAACCGCCGGTCCACGGGAATTCAGAGCGAGATGAAGCTGGAAGTCGAGAACAAGGAGATTATGCAGCTGCTTGAGCTTGAGAAGTCGCTTGTGTATTTTACCACTTCGTTAAAAAGCAATCAGCTTCTTCTTGAGAAGATGAAGAAGACGCGCCTGATAAAATTTGACGAGGATGACCTTGATTTTGTCGAGGGCGTGAAAATCGACAACCGCCAGGCAATCGAGATGGCCGACACCTACAGCAATATTCTTCTGGGGGTAATGGAGGCGTATTCTTCCGTAATTTCAAATAACCTGAACGTCGTGATGAAAAAGCTTGCCGTCATAAACCTTGTGATGATGGTTCCGACTTTCATCACAAGTTTTTTCGGAATGAATTTTCCCCTTCCGTTTGAGAGGCTCGGACGGTTCGCTGTCCTGGTGATTTCCGCAATCTGCCTTGTGTCGATTTATGCCACGAACTGGCTTCTGAATGTGAACCATGCCGATTCCGCCCGGAAGCGTCCGCGGCTTACACGTAGCCAGCGGAAAATGCTCCGTCGCCAGGAACGCATGATGAAGAGACAGGAAAAGATGTATGAGAAACAGGAGATGGAGGTCAGGCCATGAGAAGAATTCTTGCTGTGTTTTTTCTGCTTGTTCCGGTGCTTGCGTGCGCGGATGAGAATTTCCGCCATATAAGCCTTGTCACTTTCAGAAACAATCCTTCCTATATGATCGGCGAGGATGTCCAGTCGGTCACATCGGAGCGCCGTCCCGAAGCCTTTTCCGTGAACCGTTACGAGACGACTTACGGACTTTGGTATCAGGCCAGAATTCAGGCGGAAAAAATCGGGTATTACTTTGCGAACGCGGGGCAGGCCGGTTCTTCAGGAAAACACGGAGCCGCCCCCGACGAGGATACTGTCTTTCTTCCGGTCACGATGATAAGCTGGTACGATGCTGTGGTGTGGTGCAATGCGCTAAGCGAGCTGAAAGGCCGGACGCCGTGCTACACATATAACGGCGAGATTCTGCGGGATTCCGGAGATACGGCCTCATGTGATCTTGCGGTCTGCGACTGGGATGCCGACGGATTCAGGCTGCTTTCGGAGGCTGAGTGGGAATTCGCGGCAAGAAGGACGAAAAGCGGTTTTCAGCGCGGAGACCTTGTGAGCGGCCAGGTGAATCAGGACGGATTCAGCGACAGCCAGAGAAATCCAGGGGATTTCGCATGGTATTCGGAAAATGCCGAAGGCGCGCGGAATGTCGGAACCGCCGGAACTGTCTTTCTGCCGGATGCGGTGACACAGCCCGGAACAGGAAATGCGAACGGGGCTGGTATTTTTGACATGAGCGGAAATGTGCTGGAATTCTGCTGGGACTGGTTTCAGGAATATCAGGATCAGAATGATGACGGCTGTTACGGGCCTCAGGTAGGATTTGAGCGTGTCAGCCGTGGCGGAAGCTGGTCAACATATACGCCGTTTCTTTTTGCGGCCGACAGATACGCTTTCGATCCCAACGAATCTTATAATTATCTGGGATTCAGAATCTGCACGAGTGTACAGACTGCGGACTGAGCCGCAGCCTGATTCCGTTACAGGTTGTCAAAGAACCCCTTTGCCTTCAGCAGCTCCGCGTTGAGAATTCCCCCCAATGCGGCGCCACGTTTTGTGTTGTGACTGAGAGCCACAAATTTTATGTCAAATACCGGACATTTTCTTAGGCGGCCGATTACGCAGGCCATTCCCTTTTCCGTCTCCCTGTCGCGCCTCGGCTGAGGTCTGTTCACCTCGTGGCGTACCACAATCGGATGCTCAGGCGCGCTCGGAAGATTCAGCTCCTGCGGAAGGGACGAGAATGAAGTCCATGCTTTTTCAATCTCCTCAAGAGAAGGCTTCTTGTCCTCCGGCAGATCGAATTCGAGAGACACGCAGGCGGTATGCCCGTCGATTACCGGAACCCTTGTGCAGGTTGACGACACCAGCGGGCCGGCCGCATTCTCTATCCGTCCTCCGGAAACTTTTCCGAGAATTTTGAGACATTCCTTCTCCGTCTTCTCCTCTTCGCCTCCGATATACGGAACGATGTTATCTATCATGTCGAACGACGGAACGCCCGGATAACCGGCTCCGCTTGTGGCCTGCAGAGTCGTTACTACCATCCTCTTCACCGGCCATCCGGCCTGCTCAAGAGCATAGATTGGCATCATGTATGTCTGGAGCGAGCAGTTCGGTTTTACGGCGATAAAGCCCTTGTCCCAGCCGTGATGTTTCTTCTGCTCGGCGATTATATCCAGGTGCTTCCAGTTTATCTCAGGAACAAGCATCGGAACATCATCCGTCCAACGGTTTGCGCTTGCGTTTGACACGACCGGAATTCCTTCCGCCGCATAAGCCGCTTCGAGAGCCTTTATCTCGTCCTTGCCCATTTCCAGCGCGCTGAACACGAATTTGCATTTTCCTAGAGCGAGCTTCTCGTCATTCGCATCCTGAACGGTCAGCTCCGCGACTTTTTCCGGAATGTCACTTCCGATAAGCCACCTTTCCGCGACGGCATCCTTATAAAGCTTTCCCGCGCTGCGCGGACTTGCCGCCACATAAGTGACCTCAAACCAGGGGTGATTCTCAAGCAGTTTTATGTAACGCTGTCCGACCATTCCGGTCGCACCGAGCACTCCGACTTTTATTTTTTCTTCCATAAAAATTCTCCCAAAAATTTATCCGATATTAAAGAATTTAAGCCGGTTTTCCGGCCGTTTCCGCGGAAACTGTTCCGGTTCTGTCCGGTCAGCTCAGAGTCCGCATTCGGCTATTGCCGCCTGGATTGTCTTTTTCGCGCTTTCTGTAACCTCGACCAGCGGAAGGCGCACGGCTCCGGCCGGAAGCCCCTTGAAATTCATCGCGTATTTTATCGAAGTCGGATTTCCGTCCACAAAGGCAGCCTTGAAGAACGGCATCATTCTGTAATGGATTTTTCTTGCCGCCTCAAAGTCTCCGGAAAGAGCCTTTTGGGTCATTTCCGCTATTACCGCCGGAGCAAGGTTCGACACTACAGATATTACTCCGTCCCCTCCGGCCGCGACCAGAGGAAGCGTAAGACTGTCGTCACCGGAAAGCACGGCGAAATCAGGATTCCTGTTCTTTATCTGTGCGATTACATCCATCATCTGCCCTACGTTTCCGCTCGCTTCCTTTACTCCCGCGATGTTGGGAAGTTCCGCGATTCTTGCGAGAAGATCGGTCGGAATGTTCAGACCTGTGCGTCCCTGAATGTTGTACACGATAATCGGAATTCCCACATTCGAGACAGCCTCAAAATGACGGAAAATTCCTTCTTTTGACGGCTTGTTGTAGTATGGCGTGACGACAAGAGCCGCATCCGCGCCGGCTTTCTTTGCGCGTTCCGTGTACATGACGGCATCGCGCGTATTGTTGCTTCCTGCTCCGAGAATCACTGGAATTTTTCTGCCGGATGATTTCTCGAAGGCGGAAACCTCCTCGTTCACGATTGTAATCAGCCTGTCCTCCTCGGAACCGGGGCGTTCGTCAAGCGTCGGTGTCTCGGCCGTTGTTCCAAGCGGAACAAGACCGTCAATGCCCTGCTCAAGCTGGAATTTTACGTTGCTGCGGAATCCGTCATAATCAACGGAGCCGTCACTGTTCATTGGTGTTATGAGCGCCGTGAATGCGCCGTGGAATTTTGTCATCTGTTCCGCTCCTGTTTGAAGATGGAATTAGGAAATTTCGGTGAACAGTATTGCACTTTGACTGTAAAAATTCAAGCGGATTTAAGAATCATGCTTCCGTCTGTTCTCCGCTGCGCGCGTTGCGTTCATAAACTTGAAATATAACTGGAATTATCATATATTAACTGTTATTATGGCTAAGAACAATGAGAGCAAGGAAAAGGCGCCGGTTCAGGAGAAGGAGTCTCCGGTCGGATTTTTTCAGAACCTTATAATGAGTCTTTTCAAGTCCGCAGATCCGGAAGTCGAGAACAGGCGGAAGCTTAGGGTCATTGCAAAAAATCTTTCAAAGACGAAATATCATAATTTCTACCGTCCTGGATCGGCCGAAATGCAGGCTCCGTTCGCAAGGCTTATCTACGAAATTTACAGGCTTGTGGCGCCGGCGCAGGCGATGTTCAAAGCCAATCAGAATATAAAGCTGTTCCAGCGCCAGATAATGAACTATTCGCTTTCGGAACAGCAGGTGAATCTGCTCGGTCATTTCAGCGAGGAGTATCTTTTTGACACCGCAAAGAAAATTCCTCTCAGGCAGCTTCAGCAGCAGACGGAATCCGACCTTGAGTCATTTTCCACGGGATTTGACGCAAAACGTGCCGCCGATACGGAGAATCTGTACCGCACGTTCATGCTTTTCCGTGATTTCTGTATGTTTGACTTTTATTTCATGCTCAAGAAATTTGACTCCGGGCTTCAGGAGAATGTCTTTACGGAGACACCGCAGTTCAGCAAGGTCAATGCGGAGTATGTCCTTGATGACCTGAAGGATTTTATGACGGTGGCGTATCCGCTTTCGGAAGATGTCTCCTGGAATCCGCTTTTCGAGATGCTCAAGGCGACTCACGGAACCGATTTTGTCTCCGCCGCCAACTGGAAGAAAATTGTCGCCAGACTTAAGATGATTCAGCTTTCCGGAGCGCTTGACATGATTGTCCGCCTGATTTCAAAGAATCCTGACTATGAGGCCGAGGTCAAGGGCAACAGGATTTCCATCGTGGAGCCTTATGTAGACAGCGTTCAGGATTCGGCTAGAAAGGTTCTTTCCGAGATTGCTGAGCGCCAGAAGGAATCCAGGGTCGGAAACATATCAGTTCAGATTTTCGGGCAGAACACGGCGCAGAATCTCAAGAACTACACTGAATCCATGAATGCGGTTCTGGAGAAAAAAGGCCTGAACAGGTGCGCCTACACGGAGCCGCTGAATTATCTCAAGACGTTCCTTCTTGAATATGTAAAGACGGATATGCGCCAGTATTTTGATGTGGTGGTGATACGCGGGCAGTGGGATGCCTCGCTTTCCGCGCCTATGTCGAACGCATATCAGGATCTTCTGAACATTTCGGACAGAATCACCGAATTCGACGCCTCGCTTGCGGAGGACGGCTCAATCGGAATGAAGATAAAGACCCTGCTCCCTAAGACCGCCCACGATGCCGGCGCGGAGAACATAATCAACCGGCTTGTGGGGGATGCGGATGATCAGGCCAAGGGATTCATCCTGTCCGGCACGCATGATTTTGTCACGATTGGAAAGACGATGAAGCAGCTGATAGAGGACATTTCAAAGCCGAAGCCTGTGATTGTCCAGAACTGGCGGGAACTTGAGAAGTATTCCGAGACTCCGCTCAAGGAATTCAGCGTGGGCATATACAAAAAAATCTATCTCTTCGTGCAGCTTGTAAAGACCTATCTTGAGGACAACTGAGCCCGGTTTCTTTTGTGAAGGATTCTGTTCCGGATGCTGTTTTTCCGGCAGAATCCTTTTTTTATCTTCTTGCGCTCATGGAATTTGATATTTTGGTTCCGATGAACTGGATTATTTCCACAAGAATCAGGATGATTATCACCGAAACGGCCATTATTCCCGGCCTGAACCGCTGGTAGCCGTATCTTATCGCAAGGTCGCCTAGTCCGCCGCCGCCGATTGCGCCGGCCATCGCAGAATATCCTATCAGGTTGATTATTGTAAGCGTGATTCCGTCCACAATCGCCGGTCTCGCCTCCGGAATCAGAACCTTGTATATCGTCTGCCAGACTGTCGAGCCCATTGAGCGCGCCGCCTGAATCACGCCGTTGTCCACTTCCTTGAGCGCGGATTCCATGAGCCGCGCCACGAACGGAGCCGCCGCTATCGAAAGCGGAACGATTGTCGCCTTTGTTCCGATGGTTGTTCCGACGACAATCCGCGAGAGGGGAAAGAGCAGAATCATAAGTATGATGAACGGAAATGAGCGCAGCGCATTCACTATTCTTGTCAGCACCTGATATAGCACCGGTTTCGGCTTGATTCCGGTCTCCGGATCCGTAACGCAGAGAAGAACTCCAAGCGGAAGACCGAGAATAAGGCTGAAGACAGTGGAAAAGATGACCATCTGCAGCGTCTGAAGTGTCGCCGTCCCTATAAGGCTGAAATATTTCTCAAAATTCATATTTTCTCCCAAAAAGTCAATAAGAAAGTTTGCGACGCAAACCTGTTCTCCGGCGGAATTCTACTGCTGCGGAATTTCCTCGACCATAACTCCCGAATTACGCAGGAATTCAACCGCCTCGCGTACTTTCCCGTCTGCGCCGCTCATATCCACAATCATTTCTCCGACACGTCCCGACGCGAGTTTCTGAATTCCGGCCGCCCTTATGTTGAATTCTACGTCGATTTTTCGTGCCATCCGGCTTAATATCGGCTCGTCCGGCAGCGAATCGGGAAAACTGAGCCTGAATGCGCCGCCCTTGTTCGACCATCTGATTATTCCCGTGTCTGCCGGAGACTGCGCGGATGATATGTTCGCGATAAAGTCTTTTGTGACACTGTTCTGCGGATTCAGGAAAATGTCGTTCACCGTGCCCTTTTCCACGACTTTTCCGTTGTCCACGACCGCGACACGGCTGCAGGCATCCCGGACGACCTCCATCTGGTGAGTTATCATTACTACGGTCAGGTTCATCTGGGACTGTATTTTTCTGATTAGATTCAGGATTGATTTTGTCGTCTGCGGATCAAGCGCGCTTGTCGCCTCGTCGCAGAAGAGGATGTCCGGCCTGTTCGCAAGCGCGCGGGCAATCGCAATCCTCTGCTTCTGTCCGCCCGAAAGCGTGCTGATTCTGGCGTCATGGCGGTCAGAAAGCTCCACCAGCGAAAGCATTTCATCCACGCGTTCGGCGATCTTTTTTTTGGGGCAGCCGCATATTTCAAGCGGATAGGCGATGTTCTGCGCCGCCGTCCTTGAGCTGAAAAGATTGAAGTGCTGGAAAATCATTCCGATTCTCCGCCGCTGCAGCTCAAGCTCCTTTTCCGAAAGATTGTCCACGCGTATTCTGCCGTAAAGGACTTCGCCGCTGTCCGGACGTTCCATCATGCTTATCAGGCGCACGAGCGTTGATTTTCCGGCTCCGCTTTTTCCTATGATTCCGAATATCTGGTTTGACGGAATCTCGAGCGATATTCCGTCAACAGCCCTGACTTCCGTAGAATTTTTGCCGGCTGAATAAGTCTTGAACAAATTGTTTAAAGTAATTTCCATTTAAAATCCCGAATTCTGCTTTTGTTGCCCTAGGATTATAATAAATCTTATGCCGTATTACAATGATTCGTCCGGGATGTTTGTTGAAGGTTTTGTTTTGCGGAGTCTTCCGCGGAAACCGCCTCAGCCGCAGCTGGCGATGAACGGCGGGCAGACCACGTCAAACGGAGCTGAGTCCGTGTCCGTTTCCGGAAGACGGACATATTCATCTCCAAGACACAGCTCTTCCGCAAAGACATTGTCAACGTCCGGAAAGACAATCTCGTGCGTCTGGAAATACGTCTCGTTGTTCTCCTCATAGTTTTTGTCCAGGCTGTCTCCGTCTGAAAATTCGCTTATGTCCACGGCGAATTCCGTCTGTCCGTCAGCGCCGGCTGCGGTCTGTGTCCCGTCGGGAACAAGCTCCTCAAGCTCGGCCGCATCTGCGGAATTCTGCGGCTCCGGGCACTGCTCAAGCTCCGGAATTTCCTCTATATCGTCAATGCCGTCTATTTCCTCGAACTGTCCGTCCGGAATTTTGACCGGAACAGCCCTTTCCCTGCTGACCGGCTGCTGTTCTGTTCTCCGCAGCAGCTCCTCCAGAAGCTTTCTTATCTGGTCAAGGTCTTCCTCCTGCCTCTGCTGACGGATTCCGGATTTTTTCTCCAGCGCGTTCAGAATTTCGTTCCAGTTCCGCTCCAGAATCAGGTTCACCGCGGCATCGTTTTTATCCGCTTTTCTGCCGAGCGCCTTTTTTATCTCCGCGGAAAGTTCCTCCTCCCGTCCGCGGATTGTTTCCGCAAGCCCCGCCCAGCCGGAGTCTCCGTTGCCGTCAAGAAATTCCTGAATCATTTCCGCCTGAATTCTTCTGATTCTGTAAGAGAGTTCGGCTCCGGAATCTCCGCGTATGTTCAGCAGGAAAAAAAACATCAGAAAAACTGTCACGGAAAAACATATCTGCAGAATCACGATGCTCTGTCCGGGGATAAAAAGCGCGCTTCCGTCAATCACTTCTCCGGCCATTATTTTTGCCGCGGAAGTTATCAGAATCCATGGAGAGCCGCCGCTTTCCGCCGTTATCTGAACCGCCTCCGATGTGTGTCCGTTCTTCCAGGCGGAGATTACGGCTTTCTCAAAATCATCTTCAGACCTTCCCGGAATTCCTGTGACGAATCCTCCGTAGCCGCGTCCGTCCGAGACCGGAAGAATTCTTTCCTCCGGATATGTGATTCCTGCCGCCGCAAGGTGACGGGAAATTCCGTCCTGTGAAAAATAAAACGCGAAAAATCCGGAGAACTGATGGCCGCTGAAAAACGGCATCGTGACAATAACACGTCTTCTGTCAAAGAAAATTCCGGCTTCTTCCTGCGGTCTGATCAGCTCAGTGTCCGGCTCGCCCGAATTCCTGACAAGATCCGTGTAGTTTATGTATTCCCTGATGATTCCGCTGCTTCTGAGGAGATCCGTCGTGTCGAATGTGCTGAAATGAATCCGTCTTCCGTCCGCGCCGATCAGACGGACACCGTCCAGCCCGTCAAAATCCATGAAAATCTGCTCCATGCAGATACGCGTCTCAGTCGCCTCCTTTTCTGTGGGAGCGGCTTTCAGGTAGCTTTCGGTGTACTGTGAATTCAGGACTTTTTCCCGGACTTCCTCCGTGAACCTGTCAAAATATTCCGACAGCGCTGACTCCATGCTGACGGTACGGCGCTGTACGGCTGAAATTTTTGCGCGGCTGTAGAAATTCCGCTGCGCCCTTGAGAAAGTGTCGCTGTTCGAGAAGATTATGAATGCCGCCGAAAGTAGGGCGGTCAGCAGGATGCTGATGGCTGTTTTCTGTACAGAATTCAATATGAACCTCTTGGCGGAGAATCATTCCTCCGTGACTTCAAGCGAGACGGAAAAATCTGCCCTGTATGTTTTCCCCTTTATCGCCGAGATTGAGCGCACAATCTGGTAGTCTCCGATCGCGAACTGCAGGGTGTGCTCGCCCTCGGAAATCTTGAATTCATGTCCGGTGAGATTCTGCTTTTCGCCGTCAAGAGTGATTTCTGTTCCTTCCGGCGCAGTTATTATAAGCGTCGGTTCTATGCTTTTCATTTCGACAGGCAGGGAAATTGTCTGCGCCTTGTCTATGCGGACGGTTCTTATCTCGCTGCGGTATGAATCTGATATGACGGAGATGTTGTGGACTCCGGTGTCAAGGATAAAGCTTCCGGAGGTTCCGCTGAATTTTACAGGCTCGTCGTCAATAAAAACTGAGCAAGGAAGAAGTTCTCCGTCCGGCGGGACAAGGCTCATCTCAAGCCGTCCCTTGTTTATCAGTACAGGTTTTACGGTCATGGAAATCTGCGCGTTCATCGTCTCTTCCGGCACTCCTTTCATGACCGGCTGGAGTCTCAGGAAAATCACGTTTGCCGGAAAATCAAGCACATCGTCCATCGTGGTCGTGTACTGGTTTGACTTCATCCTGTGTTCCCGCCGCAAAGGAATCTGAAAAATCCAGGAAAGTCTTGCCGGAAGCGTGCCGACAAAAGCCCTTGTTCCTGAGTAGTCTATCTGCTGCGCGGAAGGAACGGGCTTTATTCCGGTGTAAACCGAGCAGGCTACGGAATCGCGCCAGGACGCGACTGACTCCGGAATCTCCATTTTTATTTCGATGCCTTCTATAAATGTTCTGTCTTCGGGGATAAAAACAGCCACGGCATCATTTGTCCCGGCTTTTACCGGCACATCCGGTTCAAGCGCCGAGTTCATTCTTACGATATGAGCCTTGCGCACCCTGAACGTCTCGGCATGGGAACCGGCTGCCGCGGCGAGAATCAGAAGAATTGAGAAAAATGTTTTTCCTGATTTAAATGAATTTTTAATCATCTGAACACCGCTTTTTATTTTTGCATAATGATACAGGATATTGGCGTTTATGCCAAATGAAAAAATCCGTTTTTTTAGGGATTCGTGCGCAAGATTTTTGTCCGCGGCTTTGCGCCGTGAGCCGCATCGAATTTTGCCTGTTCAGTTGAATCTGATTATCTCCGACGGATCCGCCGGAATTCCTCCCTGACGCAGCTCAAAGTGAAGATGCGGCCCTGTCGCCATTCCGGAGCTGCCGACGTACCCGATTGTCTCCTTTTTGCTGACGGATTCGTTTTTTCTTACGCTTATGCTGCTCAGATGGGCGTAGACGCTTGTCATTTTTCCCTTGTCGTGCGACAGGATCACGTAGTTTCCGAACACAGGATCGCCTTCTATGCACACTGCCGCCGTGCCGTCCTTTACCGCGAGAACCGGAGTTCCGGTTTTTGCCGCGAGATCTATTCCGTTGTGGTTCTTCCATTCGCCGGAAAACGGATTCCGCCTTTTCCCGAAAACCGAGGATATGGTGAATTCGTCCTTTCTGATTGGAAGGGTGAGCGTCGGGTCAAGAAAATAAAGCCTTTCCGTGGGACTGAATTTTCTGTTCACAAGAAAGATGAATTCCTTTGCGCCGAGCTTTACCGTCATGTTTTTTTCTCCGGAAAGCTCGTCCGCATGGCCTTCGCGGAGGACTGTCTCAAGCGCGGTTTCCGGGGGGCCTTTTACGATGAAAAGCCCCGGAACGGTCGGAATGACGAGAATTCTTCCGGCAAGCTGCTCGTCCGGGCTTTGGATGCTGTTCAATGTCGCTATGGTCTCGTAGCGGATGTTGAATCTTGCCGCTAGTTTTATCAGCGTCATGTCTCCGTCCGGCGAATGTCTGAAAAACATCAGCTCCGGCTGTTTTCCTGAGGCGACAAGTCTGTAGTTGTTCTGAACTATCTTCTCGAAGTCGCGGAAAGCCTCGTCCCTGTTTGCGTAAAGCTTCCGGATTTCCGGAAGCCTGCCGGTTTCCAGCGCTGCGGTCTGCTGCGCGTGCGCCCGGATTCCCGGAAAAAGCGACATGAGAAACACGGAAATCAGAAGAATTTTCCTTTTAGTCGGGCGCGTTTTCAGTTTTCCGTCCATGGATTCGTTCCGCCGCGATGTTGAATATCACATCCGCAATCACCGTAGCCGTAGCTCCTGCCGCAAAAGCCGCCCTTCCCGATGAGAAAAGCAGTTTCACCGAAAATGCAGTTCCGGCCGCCGGAATGATTATGTTCACAAGAATTTTTACGGTTCTGTACGGTGATGATTTTCTGGCTTTCTTTACCAGTATTATGACCGCAAACACCGCCGCCGCGGAAAGAACGGCCGCCGTGTATATTTTCGGCGCTGATGTCGCGAATTTCCACAGCGGCCATACGACCGCGCAGGCCGTGGCCGCAGATGCAAGCGCAAGCAGCATGAATGTAAGGACTGTTTTTGTCTGTCTGGCGATTTTGTTTTTCATTGTCTGCACAAAAATAATGTTATTCAGCAGTAGAATCCGTATTGCGTCTTATAAAAAAATCAGGCTGCCCGAAAAACAATGTTCTCAGGCAGCCATAATTCAGCCGGATGGATTTACTCTTCCACGATGGCTTCGGCAGGACATTCAGCCGCGCAGGTTCCGCAGCTGATGCATTTTTCCGCATCAATCACACGGATGTTGTTCTGCTCGGAGATAGCCTCTACCGGACAGTCCGGCTCACAGGTTCCGCAGTTTACGCACTGGTCAGTTACTTTAAATGCCATAGTTTTCTCCCAAAAAGGTCGGTATTGTGGATTCCGCGGGATTTGACAGCTGTCCGCGGACGCTCAGCGGCGGCACTTATGCCGTTCCAGTCATAATACATTATAGCCGTCCGTTTTTCAAGCATTGTATTGACTAAACTTGCCGCCGGAATATAATATGCGCTGACCGGGGTGCCGAAAGGCTGAGATTATACCCGCAGAATGCCGCACGGCATTCCAACCTGATCCGGATAATACCGGCGGAGGAAGGCGCATGAAAAATCATTCCCTTTTTTTGTTTCCACTTTTTTTTGTCTCCTTTTTGACCATCGGATGTTCACAGAAGAATTCCGCAAGGCATAAGGAAGTCGTTGTGTACACTTACGATTCCTTTTCGGGAGAATGGGGGCCGGGGCCTGAGATCGCGCGCTTGTTCAAGGAGAAGACGGGGCTTGATGTTGTCTATACGGACTGCGGTGACGGCGGACAGATTCTGTCAAAGGCTCTGATGGAAAAGGACAGTCCGCAGGCCGATGTGCTTGTCGGAATAGACAACAATCATGCGGACAGGGCGCGCCAGGCCGGAATTCTTGAAAGCTACAGGCCCGGCTCCGCATCCGGGATTATTCCCGAAGGATTTGAAGATGCGCTCGGCGGCGACTGGTTTCTTACTCCCTACGACTACAGTCATTTTGCGATGATTTATGATACGGAGTCCGATGTCCCTGCTCCGGAATCGCTTGAGGACCTTACAAAAGAGGTCTACCACAAAAAAATCATTCTCATGGATCCCAGAACGAGCACTCCGGGGCTTGGTTTTGTCGCCTGGACGGTCGCTGTGTTCGGAGACGGATACAGCGATTTCTGGAAGAGGCTCAAACCTTCGGTGCTCACGATGTCTCCGGGATGGAGCGCGGGCTACGGACTTTTCACGGAAGGCGAGGCTCCTCTTGTCATCAGCTATACCACAAGTCCTGCCTATCATGTCGAATACGGCGAGGGCGACCGTTTCAAGGCTCTTGTTTTTGAGGAGGGGCACGTCCGCCAGGTCGAGGGCGCAGGAATTCTTAAAAACGCGCAGAACCGCAGAGGAGCCGAGAAATTCATTGATTTTCTTATTTCGGCCGAGGCTCAGAGCGTCATTCCGCTTACGCAGTGGATGTTTCCGGTGAACGGAGCTGTCACCATGCCAGAAAGCTACAGCATCGCCGCTCCGCTCCCGACAAAGACGCTATACTATTCCTCTGCCGCCGTGAATGACGCTGTTCCCGTGATTATGGACATCCTGAGCAAATGACGGACGGACGGAGAAAATCATTGCGCCGAGCGGCGGGAATTTTCCTGTCCGTGGCGGCGGCTGTCGTCTCGGCGGTTGTCATTGTGGCATTCATCCTGCCTGTCCTGAGGACTTTTTTCCCTTCCGGCGCGGGTTCTGCCGCGGGCGTTTCAGGAGCGGTTTCCGCCGGAAAAATTCTCCGGGTTACGGCGCATACTCTTTTTATCGCCGCCGGTTCGACGCTTGTCGCCGCGCTTGTGGGAATTCCGGCGGCCTTTTTTACTTCCAGACGTGATTTTCTCTTCCGGCGTGTGATGATTTCATTCTGCGCGGTTCCCCTCTGCATTCCGCCGCTCATAACGGCTCTCGGCTATGTCGGATTTTTCGGAATTTCAGGCACGGTGAATTCCTTGCTGCGCGTGGTTTTTGGACGGGACGCGCCTCAGGTCCATTTCCTTTACTCATCGGCCGGAATCATTGTCGCCCAGGGATTCTACAATTTTCCCCTTGTGATGAGAATTGTCTCCGACGCCTGGGAAATGCTGCCCGACGAGCAGGCAGATGCCGCAAGGCTTCTGGGAACCGGCGAGGCGAGAATTTTCCGCACGATAACTCTCAGGGCTCTTGCTCCGGCAGTCGGCTCCGCCTGTATTCCGGTGTTCCTGTTCTGTTTCTTCAGCTTTCTGATAGTCCTGATTTTTTCTCCTCCCGGAACATCGACTCTTGAGGTTGAGATTTATCAGGCTGTGAGGACTACGCTTGATGTCCGTTCGGCTTCAGCATTCGCAGCCGCGGAGACGCTTGCCTCTCTTGCCGTCGTGCTTTTGTACAGTCTTTTTATCCGGAGAAATCTCCGCGCTTCCGCCGGAGCCGATTTTTCGGCGGCCGGAAAGAAACGTCCGCGGCCGGCGCAGGCGCTTTACGAGCCGCCCACCATCAAAGCTGCGGAAATCATTGTTTTTGCGGCGGTGATGATTCTCTCTGGAATTTTCTTTGTGTGTCCGCTGCTTTCCATCGTGCTTTCAGGTTTCACCGAACGTACCGGAGGAACGGCCGCGTTTTCATGCGTGCAGTTCCTCAGGCTTTTTTCTTCCGCCGGATTTTATTCCGCGCTTCTG
Organism: Treponema sp. UBA792; assembly: GCA_002296965.1. GTDB lineage: Bacteria > Spirochaetota > Spirochaetia > Treponematales > Treponemataceae > Treponema_D. Next base: position 29,563 of record DBIW01000030.1, read on the forward strand.
AATTCTCTTTCCGCCGCGTTTTTCACCGCGCTTCTGTGCGTTGTATGCGGCTTCACCTGTTCATGCGCGTCAAGAATCTCAGGATTCGGAGGAAATTTCTTTGTCCAGACCGTTCCCCTTTTTCCGATGGCTGTCTCTTCCGTCGTGACGGGGTGGGGAATAACCGCGCTGTTTCACCGTGGCTCGCCGTTTCTCCTTGTCCTTATGCAGGCGGCGCTGTTCTGGCCTGTGGCGTACAGGCAGATTCAGGCGGCGGTTGACGCAATTCCGTGGGAGACGGAGCGGGCGGCGCTGCTGATGTCATGCGGACGGACGGAGCTGGTCTGGCGGTTTTATCTGCCGCAGGCCCGGAACGCGCTTCTTTCGGCTTTCTGCTGCTGCTTCGCCGTAAGCATGGGAGACACGACGCTTCCGCTTATGCTCTCGGTGCCAAGATTCGACACACTGTCGCTTTACACATACAGACTGGCCGGATCGTACCGTTTCCGTCAGGCCTCGGCTTCGGGAACTGTTCTTGGAATTCTTTGTATGGCTGTCTTCATGGCTGGAGGAATTTTTTCAGTTTCCGAACGGAACGGACGGAATTCCGGGCGGAAAACGGAGCTGTGAGTGTCCGCGCGGACCGGATGGAAGCTGGAGGAAATATGTATTTCAGTGTGAAGGGAATTCACAAGGAATTGGAGTCGCGGACTGTTGATTTTTCCATGTCGGCGGAATCAGGCACGATAACATGCATTCTCGGTCCGAGCGGAATCGGAAAGTCAACCGTCCTGAACATAATCGCAGGGCTGGAACGTAACACCGGCGCGCCTCCGGAGATAATTCTTGCCGGAAAAAGAATAGATTCCCTTCCGCCCGCCTGCCGCGGTGTCGGAATGGTCTTCCAGAGCGGCGCGCTGTTCAACCACCTTGATGTCCGTGACAATGTCGCTTACGGTCTTGTCTCATCTGGAATGAGGAGAAAGGAAAGCCGCCTCAGGGCCGATGAATTCCTCTGCGAATTCGGGCTTGAGGGATTCGGCGGCCGTATGCCGCAGACGCTTTCCGGCGGTGAGCGTCAGAGGGTTGCGCTTGCGCGCACGCTCATCACAAAGCCGTCGCTGGTTCTCCTTGACGAGCCGTTCTCGTCGCTTGATGCGGAGCTGCGCAGTAGACTTGCGCTGCGTCTAAAGGAATGGCGAGAAAAATTCGGATTCACGGCGCTGATGGTCACCCACGACGAGGACGAGGCAAGGACGGTTTCGGATCAGCTTATAAGAATTCAGTAAAAGTGTTTCCGCGGTTGTCCGCCTGTTTTCCTATGTACATCCGGACGTGATTTTTGTATAATGCGTGTAACTATTTATAGAATCATTTGAAGGCAAGGTGTTTTTAGAATATGATTTCAGGTATTATAACAGAAGGACTTGTCTACGGGATTATGGTTCTCGGCGTTTTCATGACGTTCCGGGTTCTGAATTTCTGCGACATGACGGTTGACGGTGCGTTTCCGATGGGCGGCTGTGTTCTTGCGGCCTGCCTTGTCCACGGAATTCCTCCTTTTTTCGCGCTGCTGCTCGCGTTTGCCGGCGGACTTTTTGCCGGACTCTGCACGACGCTGATTTACACCAAGCTCCGGATTCCCGATCTTCTTGCCGGAATTCTTACTATGACGATGCTTTATTCGGTGAATCTGCGGATAATGGGAAACCGCGCGAACATCTCGTTTCTGAAGATAGAAACTCCGTTCTCCGTCGTCACTTCCTGGATGGAGCGGAATTTCTCCGCGCTTTCTCCGGAATGGGGAGTATGCATCTTTCTGGCCGTTTTTGTCCTGCTGCTGAAATTCCTTTTGGATGTGTTTTTCCATACGGATCTGGGGCTGACGATGGGCGCGCTTGGCGCGAACGAGCAGATGATTGTGTCACAGGGCGTGAATCCGCAGATTGTCCGCGGAATCGGAGTCTGTTTCGGCGACGGACTTGCAGCGCTGGCCGGTGCGTTCGTCGCGATGTACAACGGATTCGCCGATGTCGGAAGCGGAACCGGAATCATCGTCAGCGGACTGGCCTCCCTTATGCTCGGAGAATTCATAATCCGGTCGAACAGAATCGGAATGCAGACGCTGCGTGTGCTGCTCGGCTCTCTTGTTTACCGAGCGCTCATGTATCTGGGCCGGAGCTACGGTTTTGTCGTCGGACTTACGAGCAATGACCTCAAGCTGATTACGGGGCTTCTGATTATAATCTGTCTTGTGGTGTCGAATTTCCAGGGCGGAACAAAAATCCTGGATCATCTGCGCCGTCCCCAAAAAGCGAGGAAAATATGATACAGCTTGAGAACATAGTAATAACATTCAATCCGGGAACGCCCGACGAGAACCGCGCCCTTTCCGGCATAAATCTGAGGATAAACCGCGGCGATTTTATAACGGTAATCGGTTCAAACGGCGCCGGAAAATCCACTCTTTACAATGTGATTGCCGGAACTCTTTCTCCTTCCGAGGGCCGGATTCTGATTGATTCCGCCGTGGCCGGCGCAAAATCCCAGGGCATGACCGATATAACGCGCACGCCCGAATACCGGCGCGCATTGTATATAGGCCGGATTTTCCAGAATCCGCTGCTCGGTACGGCCGGAAAAATGTCCCTGCAGGACAACATGATGATATGCTGCCGCAAGGGATGGAAAGGACTTAAAATCAGTCTGAACGGAAAAATGAGGGAATATTTCCGGGCGCAGCTTGCGGAGCTGGGAATGGGGCTTGAGAACCGGCTGAACGACAACGTGAACCAGTTCTCCGGCGGTCAGAGGCAGGCGCTCACCCTTCTGATGGCCGTAATGTCAAAGCCCGCGCTGCTTCTCCTTGACGAGCATACGGCCGCGCTTGATCCGTCAAATGCCGCCGTTGTGATGGAGCTCACGCGGAAATTTGCGGATGAGTACAATCTTACTGTCATGATGGTCACCCACAATATGCAGCAGGCCCTTGACTACGGAAACCGGCTCCTCATGATGGATTCAGGCGGAATCATAATGGATATTGCCGGCGAGGAGAAGAAGAATCTCTCTATGGACAATATCGTTGAGCGGTTCCGCCTGATAAAAAAGCAGTCTATTAACAGCGACCGTCTTATTCTGCAGTAAGAAGCGACAGATTCTTCCGGATAAGCGCGCATCTCTGCTTTACGCAGTCCGGAGAACGGTGCGGGTCAGAAGGTGTGCTGAACGTGTAGTCAATCAGCCTGTCGAGCGTAGTTGTTGCGACGTGCATTCTTGTGTCCGATGACGCGTAGTAGATGAACACGTCATCTCCGTGGACTATCGCTCCGTTCGTGAACACCACGTTCGATACGTCGCCGGTTCTTTCCGCTCCGAGCGGAACAAGGAAAACACCGCTGGGCTCTGCGATTACTTTTGCGGGATCCTCAAGCGAGGTGGCGTAGACGTAGAGCACATATCTCAGGCCGTCGGCGGTGTTGCGGACTCCGTGCGATATATGAATCCAGCCTCTGTCGGTTTTAATCGGAACGGCGCCGGCTCCGTTTTTCGCCTCGGTGATTGTATGATACACGCGGCGGCTGATTATCTTCTCCTCGCCGATTACCGGATTCGTGATGTCGTCGCAGAGACCGAAACCGATTCCGCCTCCGCTTCCGGTGTTTATGAAGTCATCCATCGGACGTGTGTAGAACGCATATTTTCCGCCGACAAATTCAGGATGAAGAACGACATTCCTCTGCTGCGGCGATTTTTTAGTGACAAGGTTAGGCAGCCGCTCCCAGTGCTCCAGATCCTTTGTCCTTACGATTCCGGCCGCTGCCGTCGCCGCGCTGAGGTCGTTCACCGTCTTGTCCTTGCTTTCCGAGCAGAACACGCCGTAAATCCATCCGTCCTCATGCTGCGTGAGCCTCATGTCGTAGACGTTTGTCTCCTCAGGGCAGGTGTCGGGGAGGGTGACCGGATAGTCGCGGAAACGGAATCCGTCCACTCCGTTGTCGCTTTCGGCCACGGCGAAAAATGACTTGCGGTCGTTTCCCTCCACGCGGACCACAAGGCAGAATTTTCCGTCAAGGTAGATCGCGCCTGAATTCATGACGGCGTTCACTCCGAGCCTTTCCATGAAGAACGGATTCGTCTCCTTGTCCAGATCGTAGCGCCAGAAAAGCGGAATATGATCCCGCGTCAGAATAGGATTGTTCCAGCGGCTGTAAATTCCGTTGTAGAATTCCGACTTTGTGTTTTTCCTGTTTATGAGAGCCTCGTATTTTTTCAGCTCCTCATAATACCTCTCGTGTATCATAGATGGTTCTCCCGTAAAATCCGTGACGCTCTGCTCCGGATTTTGATATATTCTGCCGCCGTCCTCTCCTGACGGCCGGCGAATTGTCTTTTATAAGGCATTTTGTACGCATTTCTATTTCCGCCGCACCTTGAATTCCACGCCGTGTCCGGAGACAGGCTTGTCGTTCAGTTTTTTGTATTTTCTGTACAGCTCCTCCTGCGCACGGAATTCAGATTTTCCTGAATTTCTGACGGAAACCCATTCCCCGGACGAGGTGAGCTCCAGCGCATTCACATTGTCCTCAAAATATGTGTCCAGTATGGATTTTACCTCCGTAAAGGCAGCCGGCTCAAGAATCGGGAACATCAGCTCGATTCTGCGGTCAAGGTTTCTGGGCATCCAGTCTGCGCTTGAGCAGTATAGCTCCGGAGTTCCTCCGTTCTGAAAGTAGAAAATTCTGGCGTGCTCAAGGTATCTGTCCACAATTGACACGACCTTTATGTTCTCGCTCATTCCTTTGACTCCGGGAACAAGCATACAGATTCCGCGGATGTTCAGGAGAATTTTTACTCCCGCGCAGCTTGCCCTGTAAAGCGCGGAGATTATCTCCTCGTGTGTCAGGCTGTTCATTTTCGCGACAATCATTCCGGGCTGCTCGTCGGAGCTCCGGTCAATTTCGCGCTGAATCATTGCCAGAAGCCTTGATTTCAGCGTGACCGGCGCCATTCCGAGGTATTTCATGTTCTGCAGTGTCGAGTATCCTGTCACAAGGTTGAAGAACTGGGTCGCATCGTTGGCGATTTCCTGATTCGCCGTAAAAAGCGATATGTCGGAATAAAGTTTTGCGGTTTTGGGATTATAGTTTCCGGTCGCAAGATGGACGTACCGTTTTACCGTATCGCTCTCTCGCCTCATCACCATAAGAATTTTGGCGTGGACTTTGAGATTCACAAGTCCGTAGATTACAGTAACGCCGGCGTTCTCAAGCTCGGATGCCCAGGCGATGTTCCTCTCCTCGTCAAAACGGGCCTTCAGCTCCACAAGGACAACGACCTGCTTTCCCCTTCCTGCGGCTCTTTCGAGCGCGGATATTATCGGGGAATCCCGGCCTGTGCGGTAGAGCGTCATCTTGATTGCAAGAACATCCGGATCGTCAGCCGCATCCGATATGAATTTTACGACAGGCTCGTAGCTTTCGTACGGAACATGGAGAATTTTATCGCGTACCTTGAGAATGTCCCAATAAGGCTCGTCCTTGGGCAGATCGGCGGGATAAAAATGATTCCATTCCGGAAAACTGAGTTTTCCGTTCTCGTCCGCGCTTCTCAGCTCCATCAGCACCTGCGGATCAAGAATTCCTTCCGTCCGGTAGATGTCATCGTCCTTCAGCTCCAGCTTTTCTGCAAGGAATTTCATTATCGTGTCGCTAGTCGCATTGCACGAAAGCTGCACCGGAAAAGACGACTTGCGCTGGACAAGAACTTTTTCCATCGCATGTATGAAATTATTGCCCGAATCCTCGTCCACCGCAAAATCCGCGTCGCGGGCGACCTTGAACAGCAGCGTCTCGTCAACCGTGAATCCCGGAAAAAGCTGCGTTCCGAACTGGGTGATTATGTCCTCAATCAGCGCGAACGGTTTTGTCTTTCCCGATTCAGGAAGCCATACGATGTGCGGGATTCCCGTTGGAATCTGAACCAGCGCAATCCGCGGGCTGTCATCGGTTCCTTTAAGCTCATCCGACGAGGTTCTTATTCCTGGAATCGGCTTGAGCAGAAAACCGGCGTACATATTCAGGTTTGTTATGTGAGGAAATGTCTCCGTGTCAGTGCGCATCGGTGTCAGCAGCGGAAAAATGTCCGTGCGGAACATATTCTGGATGTATTCCTTCTGGAACGGAGAATATGTTCCCGGCGTCATGTAGACAAGTCCCTCCTCCGCGAGGCACGGAATTATGTCGTTCATCAGGCAGTCGTGCTGGCTGCGTATAATCTGATGCGCCCGTGCCGAAATGTTCATGAGAAGGACGGACGGTGTGAGGCCTGATATATCCTGCGTGTCGGGAGAGTCGAACTGCGCTCTTTTTGCGGACGCGACGCGCACCTGGAAGAATTCGTCAAAATTGCTCGTGACTATTGATATGAACTGCATCCTCTCAAGAAGCGGAAGCTCCTTGCGCAGCGCCTGATGCAGCACCCTGTTGTTGAATTCTATCCATGAAAGTTCCCTGTTAAAAAATCTCGAATTCATAATGAAAATTCCTTGTTTTTACGAAAGTATAACTTTATAACCAAAAACAGACTCAAACATTCCTGCTTTTTCCGACAGCGCAAGTTTTTCAAGCACAATGTTCGTCGAATTCTTTGCATGAAGATTCAGCACGTCCTGCCCGAAGCTTATCGAAAGGTCCGAAAGCTTCTGTATGTGCCCGCGGTCCAGCGCGTCGGCAATCCGTAGAATCGCCGTAAGCTTCAGAATCATCATCCTGTCTATGCGCGGAAGCATCTGGAAACTCTCCTCGTCCTGAGGCATCAGCTTTCCGCGGTGATATTTTGCGATTTCCGAGACAATCGTGTTGTCCACCTTTGAAAGACCGAAAATTTCGGAGTTGTGGATGATGTAATAGCTGTGCAGATTGTGGCTGTCCATCCTGATGAAAAGCCCTATGTCGTGGAGGATCGCCGCGACCTCAAGGAGTTTGCGCGCATGGTCATCCAGCGCCATCTCGTTCTTCATCGCATCGTATATTTTGAGCGCAATCATCCGGACACATTCGGCGTGAATTTCGTCGCCGTGATATTTTCTCAGCAGATTTCTTGCGGAGGCCGTTATCTGCATGTTGAATTCCTGCTGCAGCTCCTCGTTTTCGGTGGAATGTCGGCTTATTATCAGTCCGTCGCGGATATTGGTCTCGGAGACGAGGATTTTCTTGACCTTTGTAAGATGAATGAACAAGTTGTATATCAGCAGACTCACCTGCATTGTCTGCGCGTCGTTGTACGAGATTTTAAAGTGCGCGACACATTCATCCACGGAATAGGACTGGATTTCCCTGACAAAACCGTCAAAGTCGTCACGGTCTATTTCCCACAGGAATGTCGAAATCGGTCTTCCTACGGTCATGGCCGCAAGCATCGTGTCCGAGCCGACCGCTATGAACTGCTTCACCTCGGAAAGGTTGAGCTCGCTTTCGAGGGAGCCTTTTGTATTGTTGATTGATTCCTGGACATACCGCTTCATGTCCTCGTAGGATGTCGCCATCGAGCGCAGCTGCTGTTCGATTCTGACGGTTCCGAGCCTGAGGCTGTGGACTCCGGCCATCTTTCCGTTTGAAATCATCATCATTTCGGTGCTTCCGCCGCCGACAACAAGAATGACAGTATCGTCCTTCTTGAAATTCACCGGCTCATCCTTGAAGGAGTCGGCTACGGCCAGATACATCAGCCTGTTTTCCTCAATTCCGTCAACGATTTTTACGCGGAAGCCTGTCTGCACAAGAATCCTGTCAAGAACGGCGTCGCTGTTGTTCGCCTCGCGGAATGCGCTTGTCGCAAAAATGTATGCGTCTGACGGCTTTAAGCCCCAGCCCTCAAGCTGTTCGCAGTAACGTTTGAGTATCTGGATGCACTGGTTCTGGGTTTCCCGGCTTATGGTCGCATCCGTGAACACATCTCTTGCAAGCGGAAGCGGCAGTTCCGAACGGTCCAGAACGATTCTTTTTCTGTCAGCGGTGAATTCGGCTACAAGGAGACGTACCCCTGTAGAACCGATTTCAATGACTGCTTCAGGGGTTGCCATAGTTTTACTCCGGTCCTATAGTTTGTCTATAAGCATTGAACACTTGCCTGAAGGGATTGGCAGAGTCTTTTTCTTCTGATCAAGAATATTGATCGTAAAGTAGTAAAGCTTCTCGCTTTCCATCTGAATTTCCCACCCTCTGTTGCTCTTGTTGCTGAGTATGGTGATGAGGTTGCGTTTTAGGGAAAGATTCTCGATGCCCATTATCTCAAGATTCGGAATAATCCAGTCAACAGTCTTTCGTGGCAGACTGATTGAAAGTCCTATAACATTCTCAATCATAAGGGCGATGGTGGAAAGTCCCGCCGTGATAAGGTAGTGCGGCCGCGGAAAAGCTTCGTTCCCTTCCATGGAAGCTTTTCCTTCCCTGCACGGTAAATAGGCTTCGTACAGGTCGCCGTGCTCCTTCTCGTTGTTGGGCATAAGTGTCTCAAGGACATAGTACAGATGCCGTATCGAACATTCCCTTGCAAGCTCGTACTGCGCATACTGTTCAAGTCCTTTTATAACCATAAAATTGAATGCGGGCATTACGCTGCCGCACCATCCGTTGCCGGATTCGCTGAAGAATTCGCTGTCTGCGCTGAGCGTCGGAAACGGATGGTCTGTTCCGAACGTCTTCGGATTTCCCAGATGGGCGACAAGCCTGTCCGCCTTGTCCGCGCTTGGAATTTCCGCGAGCATTGTCCAATATGCGGCTATCGTCTTGATGTTGAGCCAGTTCTGCGTCATGTCAAGATCGTAGTAGAAACCGGACTCCTCGTCCCACATCATCGAATTGATTCTCGTTTTGATTGAGAAATACATCTTGCGGTACTGGAAGCTCAGCTCCTTGTCGTTCAGGATGTCTCCGAGCGCCGACATATACGATGCGTTTATGGCCATCGCGGCGTTGAAGTCCACCGGGTAGACAGCGTTTCCACGCGGCGAATTCATCATCGTGCTGGCCGTGACGGGAACAGCATAGAGTCCGTTCTCCTGCTTGAAATTCGCCTCAATCCAGGACATATATTTCTGCAGAACCGGCATGACATCCCGGATGCGGCGTTTGTTCGCGGACTTGTGGTAGAGATTATATTCAGCCCAGGCGAAGAGCGGCAGTCCGATTCCTTCCGGATTCGACGGATCCATAACCGGTTCTCCGGTCTCCATGTCGTAACGCCATCGGATTGCGCCCGTATCCTCCTGCTTTGAGTAGAAAAAGTCGATGTTTTTACATGCGTCGAAATTCCTGTTGGAATATACAAGAAAAAATGAGGATAAGGTCGATTCGAACTGGTCGATGATGAAGGTCTGCGTGTCTCCGCTTTTTTCTGGATAGAGAAAAAATCCTCCGTTGTCCTGTTTTCCTGTTTCAGGATCAACCCAGAATGAGGAAATCCACGACCATGTTTTGTTATAAATGTCTACGAAATCCTGATCATAGAAGTGAATTTTCGGGAAATCATGCTTATTCACAAGTACTCCTAAAACAAAGCGGAAGCGCCGCAAAAAACACAGGCCACGTTCCCTTTATACTTACAGTTTAGATGACCTGCATTATATCACATTTTGAGTAAAAACGCTCAAGAATTCGGATTTTTTTTTACGGAATATATTCCTCGACATTGTCAAGGTCAAAGTCTATGTCTCCGCCGCCTCCGCTCTGAGAGCCGGAAGATGACCGGGTCAGCAGCTGACCGACTGTATCCGGATTGAAATCCTGAAGTTCCGATGAGACGACGTTGCTGATTGTGTTCTCCGAATCCGCGGCCTCTACCGCCTCTGCGACCTCGGATTTTGTCTTGAATTCCTCAAGCACGTTCTCAAGGTCTGTCATGTTCTTGTAGCTTTCGCGGCTGGCTCCGCTTACAACCTTCATCCTGTTGACGATGTCGTCGGTTCCGCTCTTTATGCTCATTATCTCCGACGAAGCCTTGCTGAAAAGGCCGTTCATGGAGTCAACTTCCGTGCTTACCGTGTGCTGTCTGCCGGCAAGTTCAGTGCAGAATCCGTTTATTTCGGCCGCCGCCGCCGCCGTCTCCTCGCTGCGGAGCTTTATGTTCTGCATTTCGGTGTCGATTTTTCCGATTCCGCCTGTTATCTCACGGAGGGAGCTTATCACGCTGTCCGCATGGGAGCTGACTTTGGAGAATGATTTGGACACCCTTGCGCTTGAGTCGTTCGCCTTTGACACTGACTCGATTATCATGTTTATTGAATTTGAGATGCGCGTTGCGTTCTCGGATGTCTCCTCCGCGAGATTCCTTATTTCCTCCGCGACCACGGCAAAGCCTTTGCCCGCATCGCCTGCATGTGCGGATTCGATTGCCGCATTCATGGAGAGGAGATTTGTCTGTTCGGATACGCTGTCGATTATGGTGATTACGTCCTTTATCTCGTCAAGCTGCCCGACTATCTGATTCAGTATGTTCTCCGTGGCGGAAATTTTCTCGTCACCGTCAGCAATCAGCACGTTCATCTCCTCGGCGTTCACGGTGCGTTCCTCCGCCATCCGGTTGATATGCTCAAGCATCTGGACCACGTTGTCCACGGCGGTCTTGCTGTCGTCGATTGCCTGTGTCTGGCGCGCGTTGCTGCTGACGAGGGTCTCGACCTGCGTGCTCATCTCGTTTATGAGAGCGACGGATTTTTTTACGGAATCGGTCATCAGCTTGAATTCTTCCGTCAGATTGGATATGTTCCTGTCAATCTCGTAGGTGGCGGCGGCCGTGCTGTTCGCGGAGTCGTTTATGGAGTATCCGGACGAAATCGCCTTTGACGCGGTCGTCTTTACTATTATGAAGAATTTGTTCAGCTGGCTCACCATGTCGTTTATGTTGTTCATGAGCGACGCCATTTCCGAGCTTCCTTCTGGCTCAAGCGAGGCCGTAAAATCCTTCTGGGTAAGGACGGACGTCATGTTCCTGATTTTTATAATCCGCCTTGTGATCCGTTTCGTCACCGAGCGGATAAGAACCGCAAGGACGGTGCACGAGAGTCCTAGCATGATACATGCGAATGCGGTGAAAATTCTCTGTTCCCTGGCGAGAATCGTCTCCATTTTCAGCGATGACTTGAAATTCAGTCTTGCGAGCGTGTCCTCGCTCCTGATGATTCCGCTCATCTGCTCCTCGATTTCATTTATAAGGAGAAGCATCTGCCCGATCACCTTGTCGTCCGGATCTCTTTCCGCGCTCTGCTTTATTCCGAAGCTCTGGATGTTCGTCATCTGCGACTGGCTCAGCTTGATGCTCTGGAGTCCGCTCATGACATCCTCTATCGGCGTGAATCTTGATTTCATCGTGTTCCAGAGGGTCGCCATCTGTCCCAGCTCGTTCCGGAAGTCCTCGGGAAAACTTTTTGTTATGCCCGCCCCGGTAAGATAGGAGAAGTCGTCGTCAAGGGTCGTCACCTTGTCGGTCCAGTCGCGGTAGATTGTGGTGGTTCTTGTATTCCAGAAAATCGTCTGGTTCAGGAAATTTATTATGTCGCACAGGTCGGCGCGTGCTGATGACTGCATGTACTGGTAATGCTTCATTTCCTGCATTTTCTGCGAGCCGTAGAACATACAGGCCGCAAGAAATATGACCTGAATGACAGTCCACACAACTATAATCGAAAATTTCCTGTTCAGCTTCATTTGTTACAATGTCCTGTCTGAGATGATCGTGAAAAACCGTTCCCTGACGATTCCTATATTATCACCGTTTTATCAATAAAACCATAAAAAACTTATAAAAAAATTGTAAGAACATATTTGTATTCATAATATTTATATAATGATTTGCGGAACTCCCGCTCCGCAGTTTTCGCGGCGGAACATTGTTTTTGAGCGGCTGCCGGAATTCCACGGGATTCTTGTTTCTGCTTGACATCCTATCGGTTGGTAGTTAATATGAGCCGCAGTTTTTTTATGGGAGGTTCTATGAGTCTTTTCCGACATTCAGCGGCATAAAGTCTGCGGACGGCTGTAAGGCGAAATGTGAAAACAAAATCTGTTGACATTTTTTTTTATGGCTGATAGATTGTGCAGCAATATTCTGGCAGGAGGCAAAATCAGTGGTAAAATTAGATTCCATTCATTTGAATACGCTGTTTCTGCGTTCTGCATATCCAGCCTTTTAGCAGACAGCTATTCATTCCCGTTTTATTCAAATAACATCCGGCTCTGACCCGTATCAGTGTTATTTCTGCGTCGTTTTACGGTTTTTCCGTATTCATTGAATTTTTATCATTTTATCATTATGGACAGATTGAATTTAAAGGGCTATCTGAAAAAAAACATAGTCTGTTATGTGGTTGCGGTTCTGGCAATGATTGTGAGTGTGTCGCTTGATATGCTTTTTCCGCAGCTTACGCGGCATATCGTGGACGACGTCATCGTCGGTCGCAGAATGGAGCTTCTTGACGGGCTGCTGCTTGGAATTCTTGCCGTCGGACTGGGAAGGTGCGTCTGCCAGTACGTGCGCGAATTCCTGTGCGATTACGCCGGTTCAAAAATCGGCTGCGAGATAAGAATCAGCGTGTTCAGGAAAATCCAGTCGCTTTCGGCGGATTTTTTTGACGGAATCAACAGCGGCGAGCTTATGTCCCGCGTGAAGGATGATGTTGACAGAATCTGGGACTGCTTCACCTATATCGGAATTCTTATCGCCCAGGTTGCCGTGCATACGGCGATTGCGCTCTGGTGTATGTATTCAATCAGCTGGAAACTTGCGCTGCTTCCGACGTTCTGCATGATTGCGGCCGCAGCGGTCGCGCTTCTGATGGAGCGCAGGCTTGACAATGTCTTCGAGTCGATTGCGCAAGAGAATTCCGAACTGAACAACACGGCTCAGGAGAATCTTTCCGGCGTGAGAACGGTAAAGGCTTTTGCCCGCGAGAATTTCGAGATAGGAAAATTCGGCGCCCACAACAGGCGTTATTACGAGCTGAATATAAAGCAGTCGCGCGTGTTCGTAAAATACAATCCGATTCTCCAGGGCATAACGCATCTTCTTCCGTGCGTGGTACTTCTTTCGGGCGGAATCATGGCGATCCGCGGAGGAATCTCAATTGGCGAGCTTACGGCGTTTGTCCAGTATTCGATGAACATCGTCTGGCCCATGGAGATGCTCGGATGGCTTACGAACGGAATCTCCGCGGCGCGCGCTTCTGCCAGGCGGCTGAACAGAATTTATGCGGAGACACCGCAGATCAGGGAGAATTCGGCTCCGGTTGTAAAGGAAGCTGTCCGTGGCGACATAGAATTTGACCGGGTGAGCTACACGGCTCCGGGCGGCCGCGAAATTCTCCGCGACGTGTCATTCAGCATAAAGGCCGGACATACGCTCGGAATAATGGGAGCGACAGGCTCCGGCAAGACCACGATAATCAATCTGCTCAAGCGGATGTACGATGTTTCCGGCGGCTTAATAAAGCTTGACGGAACGGACATCCGCGAGATCAGTCTTGAACAGCTGCGCCGGAGCATAGCCTGCGTCATGCAGGACATATTCCTGTTCTCGGACACGATTTCCGGAAATGTCAGGCTTGGTGAAAGGGCGGAACTTGCCGATGCCGCGGTTGAGAAGGCGATGATAGATTCATGCTCCGCAGAATTCGCCTCAAAAATGCAGGACGGCTACGAGACCGTAATCGGAGAGCGCGGAGTTGGACTGAGCGGAGGGCAGAAGCAGCGTATCACCATCGCGCGCGCCGTATCCCGTTCGGCTCCGGTTCTTGTTCTTGACGATTCGACCTCCGCGCTTGATACGGAGACTGAGCGGCAGATTCAGAGCACGCTTGAGTCGCTTGCCGGAATGACCAAAATCATAATCACGCACAGGATAAGTGCGGTCAGGCATGCCGACGAAATTATCGTGCTTGACGGAGGAACAGTCGCTGAGCACGGAACCCATGAGCAGCTGCTGGAGAAAAAGGGACTTTACTATAAAACGTACAGGTCACAGTACTGATTTCAAAGGAATTTTAAAATGGCATATAATGCTTATAATCAGGATGAAAAATCGGTTGAAAAGTCAAAGACCGCCACGATGATCCGGCTTTTCGGCTATCTTCTTAAATACAAATGGCGGATTGCCGCCGTGCTTCTGCTTATGGGAGCGGGAACGGCGGTTTCTCTCCTGAATCCGCTGTTCATCCGGACTGCGGTTGACAGATATATCGCCGCAAAGGACATGAACGGTCTTGTCAGGCTTGTTGTCATTGCCGGCGTTCTGAATATTATGATGATTCTTGCCATAAAGGCGCGTATGCTGATAATGGCAAAAACCAGCAACAAGGTGATAGAGGAACTGAGGGGCGAGCTTTTTGCGCATATACAGTCGCTTGATCTGCATTTTTTCGACAGCCGTCCGTCAGGAAAAATTCTTGCGAGGATAACAGGCGATGTGAATTCCCTCAAGGATGTGATTGAGAACAGTGTGACGACGCTGATTCCCGATTTCATCTCCGTGGTGTGCGTGACGGTCATAATGTTCTCGTGCAATCCGCGCCTTGCCGCCGCCGCGCTGTTCAGCCTTCCGCCGATGATTGCGGGAATTTTAATCATATCGCATAACGGCGGAAAGCACTGGAAGACTTTCAGGAAGAAATCCTCCAATCTGAATGCGTTCATAAACGAGGATCTTTCGGGAATAAAGATAATACAGAGCTTTTCGGCGGAAAAGGAGACGGACGCGACTTTTGTCTCGCTTGTAAAGGAGCACAGGGACGCGTTCATTTCGGCCGTAAGGTGGAGCGATGCGTTCGGTTCGATAATCGACCTGTGCTGGGGAATGGGAAGCCTTGCGCTTTATTTTGTGGGAATAAAGGTTCTCGGAGTTGACAATGTGTCCATCGGAACTTACATCGCATTCGGCTCGTATATCGGTATGTTCTGGCAGCCTATAATGAATCTGAGCAATTTCTACAATCAGCTTGTGACTGCCGCATCCGGCGCCGAGCGTGTGTTCGAGATAATCGACACTCAGGCGGAGGTCGCGGACGAGCCTGACGCGGCGGATATGCCTCCGATAGAAGGGGATGTCGAATTCCGAAACGTGACTTTCTCCTACGAGAAGGGAACAAAGGTCCTTGACGACGTGAGTTTCCGTGTAAAGGCTGGCGAGACAATCGCGCTTGTGGGACCGACCGGAGCCGGAAAGTCAACGGTTGTGAATCTTGTCAGCCGCTTCTACGATCCGGACAGCGGACAGGTTCTGATTGACGGAACAGACATAAAACACGTGAGGACAGCCGGTCTCCGGAATCAGATGGGAATAATGACGCAGGACAGCTATATTTTTTCAGGAACGATACGCGACAACATCAGGTACGGAAAACTTGATGCGACTGACGATGAGATTTACGCGGCGGCGAAATCCGTGAGCGCCGATGAATTCATAGCCCGGCTTGAGAACGGCTACGACACAAAGCTTACGGCGCGCGGAGGAGAGCTTTCCAACGGACAGAGGCAGCTTGTGGCGTTCGCGCGGACAATGCTTTCTATGCCGCGGATTCTGATTCTTGACGAGGCGACATCCAGCATCGACACGCAGACCGAGCTGATGGTTCAGGCCGGAACCGCCGCAATGCTGAAGGGACGCACGTCATTTGTGATTGCGCACAGGCTTTCCACAATCCAGAATGCCGACAGAATCTTTGTGATTGACGGCGGAGGAATTGCGGAGGCCGGAACTCCGGCCGAACTGATGGAACGCAGGGGAATTTATTATTCTTTATACATGACGCAATTTTTGTGATATAATGCCGGCCATGAAAAGAATTTACAGACCTGCTTTTTTCTTCATGGCTATTGCTTTTTTGAACTGCGCCTTTTCTGCCGCCGCCCAGGAATTCCGTCCGGCGGAGGGCGCTTTTCCATTCAATGTGTTCAGTCTTGATTCTGATTCTCCGGTCAGCTGCGTGGACATGAATGTTCCGATTGATGAGTCCCGGCGGATCAGGGTTTCGGCTGACGGTCATCTTGAGGCCGGAGGAAAACGGATCCGGATTTTCGGAACCAATCTTTCGGAAGTCCCGGAAAAGGAGAATGCGCGTTTCTATGCGCAGTATCTTTCTGCGCTGGGCTATAACTGCATCCGGTTCCATCAGCTTGATGCGGACTGGATTCAGGTCTTTCTCAAAAGGGATTCGGCCGGCCGCTGGATTATCAATGAGGAGGGACTCGACAAGTTCGACTTTTTCTTCAATGAGCTTAAGCAGGCCGGAATTTATTCCAATATAAATCTTCTTGCCGGACGTAATTTCAACTCCAAGGACGGACTTCCGCTCGCGGTGAACAGAATCGACGGCTGGAAGAAAAAGCACTGCTACGGTTTCTGGAACGGAACGGCGCTGGAGCTCCAGAAGAAATTCGCCTCGGACATACTGAACCGTTTCAATCCTTATACAAAGACAACCTACCGTGACGACCCGGCGGTGGCAATCGTCGAAATCAACAACGAGAACGGAATGATAGCCTCCTATCTTAACCGGACGGTTGACTCGTATCCGAAGTCGCTCTATCAGGAGCTTGAGGAAAAATGGAATTCATGGCTTTCCGCAAACGGAATGGACTTTGCGGAGCTTGCCGGAAAATTCAATGTTTCCGGTCCTCAGGGAAAAATTCTTGCGGAAACGGACGACGGCTGGGAGCTGGAGCGGCATTCGGGGGCGGCCGCTGATTTTTCATACAAAGGCGGCGAGATTGCGGTTTCGGTAAAAAAGAACGGCGCAGAGCCGTGGCACATCCAGCTGAACCGTAACGGAATCGGCGTGGCGTCCGGAAATGTCTATACATTGACCTTTGAGGCCGCCGCGTCCGAACGAACCGAGCTTGGGGTCACCCTGATGCAGGCGCACGATCCGTGGCGTGCCAGCGGCTGGAACGGAAAATTCACGCTGAATTCTGAATGGAAGAAGTTTTCCGTGAGTTTTGTCTGTCCCGTCGATGACCGGAATATGCGCCTGACTTTCGGGGGGCTGGGATTTCTTGAGGGAAAGACTGTCCGCCTCAGGGACATAAAATTTCAGGAAGGCGGAGACATTCTTTATGTCAGGCACGGAAACGGCGGCGATGTCGCCCTTCCGAAATGTCAGGAATTTCACGGCTTTCCGGAGTCCTATCAGAAAATCGTGATGGATTTTCTTTACGATATGGAGAAAATTTATTGGGATGAAATGCGCCTTCATATAAAGAAGACAATCGGCTCGAAGTCTGTTCTGCTGGGAACGGTGGTCGGATGCAGCCCGGTCAGCCTGATGGCGGATTTTGACATGATAGACGCACATTCTTACTGGTATCATCCTGTGTTTCCGGGGAATTCCTGGAACAGGAATGATTATTATGTCTGGAACAGGACGCTTACGAAAGGTGAATTTGCGCCGCAGCTTACGGGGCTTGCGACAAAACGTGTTTTCGGAAAACCGTTCAGCGTTACGGAATTTGACCATCCGTATCCCAACCAGTTTTCCGCCGAAATGTATCCGATGACCGCCGCATTCGCCTGTATGCAGGATTGGGACGCGCTGTTCTCGTTCTCTTCCGATCTTCCGGGCGGAATGCCGACAGGAAAGGAGAAAATCAGCCATTTCTTTGACCAGTCCGACAATCCTGTAAAGACTGCGGCTGTTCCTGTCGCCGCGAGAATTTTCAGGAATTTCATGGTTCCTCCGGCGGAGAAATCCGTTTTCCTCGAAGTCTCAAAACGCGCCGAAAAGGAGAATCTGACTTTGTATAAGGATCAGGTATGGAACATAGGCGACTCATCCCTGCTGGGAATGGAGCCTGCCGCCGCGCTTGTCCACAAAATAGGAGTTGTCTACGATGACGGCGAGAAACGGCCTTTTGTCCCGGAGAATTCGGTTTCTGTCCGGGAAGCGGCGGATGAGATTGCGCTGATAAAGAGCGGCGTCATGACTCCCGGAAAAGGCGTTTTCTCCGACAATAGATGCATATATATAGAAGAAAAAAGCGGAATTTTTGTTGTCCAGGCTCCCGATGTCACGGTGAGTGTGGCATTTCAGAATTCAGTGTTTCCGGCTCCGGAGGAATTCCGGACGGCGGGTCCTGTAACTCCTCTTGTTCCTTCCGACGATTTTGCGTCATTCGCCGCCTGCCGCACGGATGACGGCGGAATTCTTGTGTTCTCCGCAGCCTGGGCCGGAAGCCTTGACGAGATGCTCCACGTGTACAAGGGCGCTCCCGGAAAAAAGGGGCTTTTTATATGCCGTGATGACATCAGGCTTGAGGCTGACGGAAACTGCGGAACCGGTCCTGTGTATGCGCTTTGCGGCGGCGGTAAATTTTCTGTTGCCGGTCCGGATTCAGCCGTTCTTTATCCTCTGAACGAGAAAGGATTCATGATGAGAAATTCCGCCGGAAAGGGAAATGAATTTGTCCTGAATGGCGGCGGCGGAACCCTGTGGTATATGATTGAGCCTTCGCGCTGACAGCGTATGCGCGCCGTCTCTCCTTTTTACCAGGGAAGCGGCGCGCGCACGTCAAATTCAAGCGTTTCTGTATGTGCGGTCAGCCTTTCCGCATGAAGCAGCACGCGGTTGCGCTCCAGCTTTGATTTTCTTGTCCCTTCTTCCGTTTTTACGGTTATCTCCGTTCCGCATGAGAATTCCGGGCCGCCGTAGAGCGTGTCGCCGGCGATGGGAAGACCTTTTCCGCTCAGGTGGACGCGAATCTGATGTGTCCGTCCGGTGAGCGGGCGGCAGCGTACCAGAAGGCATCTTCTTCCGCCGACATCACATTCTCCGTAAATCTCAAAATCTGTTCTTGCATAAAGTCCGCCTGATTTTTCCGGCAGCGGTCCCCAGGTGGAGGTGCGGCTTTTTGGGCTTGTGCGTCCGATTGAATTCTCCACGTAGAATTTTTGTCCTGGAAAAAAGGATGAGCCTGAAACCGGCGCGCAGACTGCGGTGTAGATTTTTTCGAATTCATGGTTCTCGAACATCGAATGCACGGCCGCATTGATTCTCCTGTTTTTGGTGAAGAGAATCACGCCGGAAGTCTCCCTGTCAAGCCGGTGCATTATTCCGCTGTATGGCGGATTTCTGAGTTCCGGATTCCGTCTCCATAAAAAATCCACGAGAATGTCGTGCAGGTTGGCGCGGTTTCCGGTGACTGTCTGCTCAACGGGGATAAACGCCGGTTTGTTCACAAAAATCAGGTTCTCGTCCTCAAAAAGGATGTCATTTTGTGTCATTATGAACGGAACGTCGTCCGGCTGCCGTTCGTAGAAAAACTTCTGCCTGTCAAATTCAACATGAACCGTGGAATTTCCGCGCAGTTCGAACGCCGGCCGTTTTGTCTGAATTTCGTTTACCTTTACGCTTCCGGCGAGAATAAGCCGGCGTATTTTTCCGTTCGTAAATTCTCCGCCGCCGGCCGCCTCAGGAAGTTTTTTCCGCAGAAAATCATCCAGACGGATTTTCTCTGAAGTTCTGAAAATGAATCGTTCCATACCAGAACGTGGATTCTACATCAGACAAGGGCTTGTTTCAACCTCGGAATATGGGATAGAATGTGCCATGCTGAAAAATACTCTGAATTTTGATGACCTGTTGTGGTACGGAAGGAATTTTGATTTTGACGGCGCGCGCTGGTTCAGCTTTTCGGCGTGCGGCTTTGAATTCTGCTTTACAGGAACGGAGGCTTCCTGCGTCCTTAGAAGTGATTCCGAAAACTGGGACGCCGACCATAAATGTGTTCTGGGAGTTTATGTCTCTGAAATCAGCGCGGACGGATATTCCGGCTCGTCTTTCTGGAATGAATTTCCGTCCTCCGGTGGCAACGGCTCTGTCCTTCATAAGAAAATCGTTCTGGACAAAAAAAACGCAAGTTATCTTCTATATAAATCATCTTGTCCGGGAACTTTTATTGTCCGCGTGATAAAGCTGAGCGAGGCGGCTTTCGGCCTTTCAGGACTTGAATCCGTGGAGATTGCCGGAGAGCAGGTCGGACCTGCGTCCGCTCCGGACCGCTCCTGTCCAAAAATCGAATTTATAGGCGACTCAATCACCTGCGGTTACGGAATCGAGGGCGTTAATGGAAAAGATTCGTTTTCCACGCTTACGGAACGCCCTGACCTTGCGTTCGCCTTTCTTTCCGCGAAAAAGCTGCGCGCCGGATTCAGTGTCGTCAGCTGGAGCGGAAGCGGTCTGATCTCGCATTACGTGGAGCCGGACGTGGAGATTCCGTGCACGGAAATGCTGATTCCGGCGCTCTGGCCGTATACGGACCGTTCCACCGCGCTCCGGCTAGGGCTTGAGCCGGAGCCGTGGAATTCCGCGCGCTTCGAGCCGGATGTGGTAGTGATAAATCTCGGAACAAACGACATGAGCTTTGCCCGCGATGATGCCGGCCGCGCGGAGCTTTTTACTGCCCTCTACTGCCAGCTTCTTGAGGGAATTTACCGGCGGAGTCCTGATGCGGCGGTATTGTGCTGCCTCGGCGTAATGGGACAGAAACTTTGTCCTCAGGTGGAGGCGGCTGCCGCAAGGTTCAGAAAGGATTTTCCGTCAGTCAGCGTGGAGTCCGTTGTCCTGCCCGAACAGCTTGAACAGGACGGAATCGGCGCCGATTTCCATCCGTCGGCGCGGACT
The DNA here is from genome assembly GCA_002296965.1 of Treponema sp. UBA792. GTDB lineage: Bacteria > Spirochaetota > Spirochaetia > Treponematales > Treponemataceae > Treponema_D. Next base: position 50,207 of record DBIW01000030.1, read on the forward strand.
CATGAAAAGATGGCGGAGCTTGTCTCGGAGAGAATCGAGAAAATTCTATGCGCAAAAAGACACGTAAGTCTGTCCGGAGACGGAAAATGAATGAGCATGACGTTGATCTGACCGCCGAATCCCGGCTTACGCAGCTTGAGATAAAAATGTCCTACCTGGAGGATTTTCTGAATCAGATTCAGGAGATTTCAGTTCTTCAGGGAAAGGAGATTGAGCTTCTCCGCAAGGAGAACAGAATGCTCGCCGAGAAGATGCGGGACATTGCCGATTCGATGGAAGGCGACATTCCCAACAGAAAGCCGCCGCATTATTAGTTTTTATGCGGCGGCGTAAAATCCGCGGAAACATGGCCGCCCTGCTGACGGCGTTTACGTCTTGGCTCCGCGGCGGAATGGAGCTTCTGTCAGTCGCGGTATTTCCTTACGATTGAGACCGGCTCGAATTCTATGCGGATTTCCGGCATGGACGGAAGCGCGGTGAAAGAATTCTCCATCCACTCTCCGTCCGGCGCGCTGTATGCGTCTCCTGATTCCGGATGGTTCATTCCGTCGGCAGGCGGCGCAAAAATACGCAGCTTCATGTCGGCAGGTGCGGAAAGCGGTTTCTCGAAGAAAAGGCTCATCAGGTCCACGCATTTTGTTCCCGGTGCCTTGTAGAACCAGTAGCCGCCGATTTCCATGACAAGATTTTTCTCCTCAAGTCCGTTTTTGAAATAGACTTCGGCGAATGTCGGATTTCCTTCAAAGTGAATTTCGGTTTCGATTCCGTCCGCATCCTCAGAATTTGCCCAGCGGAGCGTGCACGGAAATTCCATGCTTTCTCCGGATTCAAATTTCGGGCAGAAGAACGGTTTGTGCAGTTCCTCGCGGTATGCTCCAAGAAGCGGCTGCTCTATTCCTACGGAACTGTTGTTCGGGTCGGTGATTTCGAGACCGAGCCTTCCGTCGTCCCTGAACTGATACATCGTGAATCCGGCGAGCCATTTCTCGCTGTCTTTCTGAAGCCTTTCCATAAAATGCCTCATCATTGCGGCCTGCTCGTAGGCTCCCGTCACGTCTCCGTCCGCATTCAGTTCCGACATGACCATCGGTTTGTCCTGGCCCGTTATCTCTCTCAGCCGGTGGAGGGTCTTTTTTGTCCTTTCGTAGACCTCGTCCACATCGTAGCAGGCATGTGAGCTGCCGCCCTTCAGCGCGATGTCTCCCGGCCAGCCCCAGTGGAGCGCAAGATACTGATCGCAGGACCAGTAGTCGGCCGCCTTGAACGCCTCAAGGAATTCGTCCTCCATTTCTATTTTTCCGGTGTCGTTCTGATACATTCCTGCGCAGAGAATCGTCTTTACGTTCGGAGCGTATTTTTTCATTATTCCGCAGCATTTCACAAAGAAATCGGCGAGTTCCTGATAGGTGGCGCGTTTTGTAAAGCAGAACCAGTTTCCCGTGCACTCATGGTTTATGCGCAGGAGGACACGTCCGTAGGGGCGCAGGTCTTTAGCCACGGCGATTATGTAGTCGTCGCTGAGCGTCGGATTTATCGTGAGCGTCAGAACAACGTCCTGTCCGTGCATTCTGATTTCCCTCATAAAATTGAACGGCTCTCCGTCCCGGTTTCCTCCGATTCCGCCGCGGTACGGAAAATAATCCTCGTAAGGGTAATTCCATGCTCCGCTCGGTGTTTCCTGCGGAAATGCCACGCTTGCACGTTCCGGCCATCCCTTGTCCGTGGGATAATAGGTGTACATCAGGCTTATGCCGCGGTGAATTCTGCGCATTTTCTGTAGAATATAGTCCTGATTGACGTAAAGTCCGCGCTCGCTGCCGTCGCCCATGTCAAGCGCGCAGTCCGCCGGCCGGATGTGAACTCTGTTGAATTTATACATAAAATTCCTCGTCTGTAAAATTTTCTGAAAAATCATTTTATTGTAAAAAAATTCCACCGTCAATTGAGAATCTTTCATCTGAATTCCGTACTTTCTGCATATCCTGATTTTATACCCGGTGTGGCATTATGGACACAATAGGGAATACGTGGTAATATGCCTGAGCAAACTGTGATACAAGCCATCCGTGGCAGCAGGATGTGCTTTATGAATTCAAGGAATCCGGCCGACATCACATATATCTGGTACGACACATCGGACGGTTCTGTCAGCGAACCGGTCCGTGTCAGTGCGGACGGAATTCTCTCGTCATATTCCGGAAGCTGATTCCTGAGGAGAGGACATCCTGCTGCGCTTGCGCCGCGGGATGTCCATTTTTCCTGAATCTCCATTTACATAAATCACTTTTGCAGCTAAAATCGAATCCGCTGGTTTCGGCGGCGGAAAAATTTCTGTGATTCTTCCGCCGGGCGCAACCAAAACGGGATTTTTTATGGCAGAAGAAAGATATTTTCAGAAAGAAATTGAGACTATGCCCGAAGGCGACTTGAAGGAGCTTCAGGGCAAAAGGCTTGCGGCGCAGTTCAGGCACGCATACGAGAATGTTGAATATTACCGCAAACGCTGCGACGAGCACGGTGTGACTCCGGATGACGTGCGCGGTCTTGATGACCTTGACAGGCTTCCGTTCATGTACAAGGACGACCTTAGGGCTACTTATCCTTACGGACTTTTTGCCGTTCCGATGCGCGATGTCGTCCGGCTTCATGCCTCTTCGGGAACGACAGGAAAGCAGATTGTCGTGGGCTACACCAGACAGGATCTTGACATCTGGGATGATATTGCGGCGCGCCAGCTGGTGGCCGTCGGAGCTACGGCTGATGATTTTGTTCATGTCGCATACGGATACGGCCTTTTTACCGGAGGATTCGGACTCCACGGCGGCGCGACAAAGCTCGGATGTACGGTGATTCCTGTCTCGGTCGGCAACACCGAGCGTCAGATTACAATCATGAAGGATTTCGGCTCCACTGTGCTTGCCTGCACTCCGTCCTATGCGGCTTTTATGGGTGAGACTCTCAAGGACATGGGGCTTACCCCTGACGACATAAAGCTCAAGGCCGGAATTTTCGGGGCGGAGCCATGGACTGAGGCGATGAGGCGTGACATAGAAAAGTCGCTGGGAATAAAGGCCTATGATATTTACGGTCTTACCGAAATAATGGGTCCCGGCGTGGCCTATGAATGCCGCGAGCAGCACGGAATGCACGTGAACGAGGATCATTTTATAGTGGAGACAATTGATCCTGAGACAGGAAAAAGGCTTCCGGAAGGCGAGAAGGGCGAGCTTGTGTTCTCATGCATAACAAAACAGGCCTTTCCGCTGCTCAGGTTCAGGACAAAGGACATAGGAATTCTTGACCGCTCGCCGTGTCCGTGCGGAAGGACTTTTGTCCGCATGACAAAACCGATGGGCCGGACGGACGATATGCTGATAATCCGCGGAGTGAACGTGTTCCCGTCGCAGATCGAGACGGTTCTGCTTCAGAAAGGTTATCCTGCAAACTACCAGATTCTTGTGGGCCGCGAGAACAACACCGACACATTTGAGGTTCAGGTCGAGATGACGCCGGACAAATTCAGCGATGTCGTGGCCGAAGTCCGTGGCCGCGAGATGGAGCTTGCATCCGCCCTTCAGACGATTCTTCAGATCAAGGCGAAGGTCAAGCTGGTCGCGCCTAAGTCAATCGCGCGCAGCCAGGGCAAGGCCAAACGCGTGATAGACACCCGCAAGCTTCACGACAACTAGAATTTTGGAGGAATTTATGTCAGTAAAACAGCTTTCAGTTTTTCTTGAGAACAGGCCGGGAACACTTTCCGAGTTCACCGGAATTCTTGCGCAGAACAATGTGAATATGCGCGCCCTTTCTCTTGCCGACACTTACGACTTCGGAATCGCGCGCATAATTACGGATGACCCGGAAAAGGCCGCGGAGATTGTCCGCGCCAACAGTTATGTAGTCAATGTCTCGGATGTGACGGTTGTCGAGGTTTCTGATTCGGCGGGAAGCCTTGACCGGATCCTGAAAATTCTCGGCGAGAACGGCGTGAACATCGAGTATATGTACGGTTTCACCGGCAAAAAAACGGACAGCGCGTATATGATTATACGGCCGACAGATGTCGCCTCCGCGGAGCCGGTGCTGGAGAAGGCCGGAATCCATATTGTGAAAAGCGGCGATATTTCATCTCTGTAGACAGATCCGGCGGAAGGCGGCCGCCTTCCGCCGGGTGCGCCGTTCTGTTGTTTTCTATTATATCTGTTTCTGTTTGTTGCAAAAAACTGTCTCTTACAGTACTATTGTGATTTATGAGACGTTTATTTGCGTTTGTTTTCTGTTTTTTTGTCTGCCTTTCAGTTTTTTCTACTCCGGCTTCATATTCAAATGATTTTGTCAGCCATCAGTGGAATTCATCCGACGGTCTGCCCGGAAATACGGTGACGGATATAATCCAGTCGCACACTGGATATATTTATATAGGAACTTACGAGGGGCTTGTCCGTTTTGACGGATTTGATTTTACGGTTCTGAACAAGGCCGCCGGAGGAAAATTCAAATTCGTGTCGGCGAGAACTGTCTTTGAGGATTCCGCGGGCAATCTCTGGATCGGCTCAAATGACGAGGGAATTCAGAAGATTTCCGGAGACCGCTCCTTCATTTTTTCCACGGCGAACGGACTTCCGAACAATTCCATCAGGGACATCGCCGAGGACCGCCACGGAAACATCTGGATTGGAACGGCCGGCGGCGTGGTCTACATAAATCCGGACAATCAGATATGCAGAATCGCATATACAGGTGGCGACGATGTCTCCGGAGTTCTGGTGGATCAGCTTTACTGTGACACGGCAGGCAGAATCTGGCTTGTTTCGGGCGTTCAGCGCGGAATCTGGTATTATAACGGCAGGAATTTCTCAAGATACACGGTGCTCGACGGATTCGGCGACTACATTCCCACATTCATCGGTCAGGATGCCGGAGGAAAATTTTGGATAGGCATAAGCCAGCGCGGAATCGTCCAGATTGAGGAAGGAGAGCCTTTCTCAATAAAGACAGGTACGTTTGTCGATTCGGCCACGGTCTACAGCATGTATGCGGACATTTCCGGGATAATCTGGATTGGAACCGACCACGGACTTGTGTACTACAGGGACGGAAAATTCTTTCCCTTTTCCGAACAGGACGGTTCGGTCTCCAACACGATAAACAAGATAATCGGCGACCGCGAGGGGAATGTCTGGGTTGCGACCGACAGGGACGGAGTTCAGAAGATAAGTCCCGGCAAATTCAGGGTGATGAATCTCGGTACTGCGGTGAACGCCATGGCGGAGGACGGAAACGGCCGCGTCTGGGTCGGAACGGATGACGGCCTCAGATGTTTTGTCCGCGAGCAGGAAGTCTCCAACGCGCTGACGGAATTCTGCGCCGGAAAGCGTATCCGTCATGTCTCCGTGACAAGGGCGGGAGACATTCTTGTCAGCTGCTACTCCGAGCCGGGGCAGGTCAGGTGGCGGCGGGACGGAACGCTGGAGAACTGGACTGCGGCTTCCGGACTGGCGGGCAACAAGACGCGCGTCGCCGTGGAAATCTCCAACGGAGACGTCTACGTAGGAACTACAACCGGACTCAGCATAATCCGCGGAGACGGTTCCGTAACCTCATATAGCAGGACGGAAGGCTTTGAATGTGATTACGTCATGTGCATTTTTGAGGATTCGCAGGGAATCGTCTGGGTAGGAACTGACGGCGGCGGAATCTATCTGGTCAAGGACGGATTTATTGTAGGAAAACTTGGAAGCGCCAACGGAATTGCCGGAAACGTTGTATTCAAAATTCTTGAGGATGAGTCGGGCGCAATCTGGATATGTACCGGTACCGGTGTGACAAAATACATGAAACCGGGTCAGGAGCTGCCGGGCCGCGGCGAAGGTTTTCTGGATGTCGAGACGGAATACGAGGATGAGGATTCAGATCACAGCCCGTATATTCGCTATGATTTTGACTGCGGAAAAATGTTCAACTTCACTTCCTCGCAGGGGATAGGGACCGATTCAATTTTCCAGATTCTGTTTGATTATACCGGAACTGCCTGGATGACCAGCAACCGCGGAATTTCGGCTGTTCCGGCGGCGGACTTGAATGCGGTGGCCTCCGGAGAAAAGAGCCGTGTCGACGCAAGATTCTTCAATCAGAATGACGGTCTGCGTACCGCGGGAGTAAATTCAACCTCGCTTTCGATGTGCGACAGCCTCGGAAGAATATGGTTTACCCTGGTGGACGGTTTTGCCGTGTATGACCCTGTAAAAGTAAAATCGAATGTGATAGAGCCGCTTCTTCATATAGAGTCGGTCAGAGCCGGAGACTCGGAGATTTTTCCTTCGGACGGAATTTACGAGATTCCCGCCGGTACAAAACGCATAGACATCAAGTATACCGGATTGAGTTTTGTCGCTCCGGAGAGAATCCGTTTCAGGTACAAGCTTGACGGTTTTGAGAAAAGCTACTCCGAGCCGGTTCAGGACAGGACGGTCTCATATACAAACCTGAAGCCCGGCAGCTATACATTTTTCCTTACGGCCATGAATTCCGACGGAATTTCCGCGGAGGCGCCTGAGGCGATACGGCTGCTCCAGAAATCGTTCATCTGGCAGCTGCCTGTTTTCTGGATCGGCGTTGTGCTGTTGGTTTTTGTGACCGTGATAGTCATAGTCTACATCGTCATAAGCGAGAGCAAAAAACGTCAGCTCCTGCTTGAGACGCAGGTTCAGCTTAAAACCGTTGATCTGGAGATTGAGCGCGACAAGTCGGAGCGGCTTCTGCGCAGCATCCTTCCCGAAAAAATCGCTGACAAACTGAAGGAGCCTGGCTCAAAGACTGTGGCCGACAGCTTTGACTCCGTTACAATCATGTTTCTTGACATCGTGAATTTCACTTCGATAACGTTCCATTCTTCTCCGGACGAAATTGTCGGCGCGCTGAACAATCTGTTCTCCCGGTTTGACGAGAGGGCGTCCAAAATGGGAGTGGAAAAAATCAAGACAATCGGGGACGCATATATGGCCGCCTGCGGAGTTCCGGAACCGAATCCGGATCATGCGCTTGTGATGATAAAATTCGCAAGAGGAGTTTACGAGGATCTTGCCGAATACAACCGGACTGCAAAAATCCGCTTTAACATAAGAATCGGCCTGAATTCGGGGCCGGTCATCGCCGGAGTCATAGGAAAGAACAAATTCATTTATGATGTGTGGGGCGACACGGTGAATGTAGCCAGCAGGATGGAGTCGCTGTGCAATCCCGGCGAGATTCTTGTCACTGACAATGTCCGGAATTCCGTCGAGGACAGGAGCCTTGTTGATTTTTCCGTTGAGCGGCAGTGCGACGTGAAGGGCAAAGGTCTGATGAGGACATTTGTCATAAGCGTCTGACTTTGTGGGGAATTTGCAGATGGAACTTATGCAGCTGCGTTATTTTATAGAAGTCGCGGAAACCCAGCATGTGTCGCAGAGCGCGGAAAGGCTTCACATCGCACAGCCCGCCCTGTCGCAGTCGATAAGGCGGCTGGAGAATGATCTTGGCGTTCCCCTTTTTGTCAAGCGCGGGCGGAATGTCGTGCTGACCGAATACGGCATGTATCTGAAGAACAAGCTGAGACCGATTCTTGACGAGATAGACTCTCTTCCGGGGCGGCTTCAGACTATGGCGAACCTCGGAAATTCCACGCTCCATCTGAATGTTCTTGCCGCCTCAGGATTCGTGACGGATGCCGTCATGGAATACAAGAAAAATCATCCTGACATCGTGATCCGGCTGCTCCAGAATACGGAGAAGGATCTTTACGACATAGAAATCACGACGAAACTCTTTTATCAGCACAGCGACGAGCCTGATTCCGGACAGTTTGTCTGCACGGAGGAGATTTTTCTTGCCGTTCCGAATATTTCTGAATATGCGGATATGACATCCGTAAAGCTCAGCTCCATGAAAAACGGGAATTTCATAAGCCTGTTCGGTTCAAAGCAGCTGCGCCAGATCTGCGACAAATTCTGTATGCATGCCGGATTCCGTCCTCATATCAGCTTTGAGAGCGACAGTCCCGCCGCCGTAAGGAACATGATTGCCGCGAATATGGGAATCGGTTTCTGGCCGGAATTCAGCTGGGGAAATATCGACAGCAGCCATGTAAAACTGCTGCGCCTGGACGATATCCAATGCAGCCGTGATATTCTGATTACGTGCCGCCACAACAAGACCGACAACACGAACGTCGAGGAATTCTTTGCTTTCCTTACTGACTGTTTCAAGAATAAAAAAATAAACTAGCTCCGGACGGTGGAAAAATGGACATGAACGATATTCTCGGTGAGTGGGACAGAATTCAGAAGGACAAAATCCGCAGGCAGAAAGAAAGCGGAAGAAATACTGTCTCCCATAAAAAGGCGAATGCCCCGACTCCGGAGGAAAAAGCCGCCGCCTCAGAGCGTGATTTTGAGAGACGTATCGCGGCCGAAAATTCAAAGCAGATAAATCCCATAGAGATGTGGCTGCGCCGTTACGGAACTGTCGACAAGGACAGAATCGCGGGCGAGGCGGCCGAGCGCGAGAAACAATATGACCGCAATTATCTTGTCGCGATGAAGCCGGAGGCGAGAATCGACCTGCACGGACTTCATCAGGACGAGGCGAGAGAACGCCTTTCCGCTTTTATCGCCGACTGCCGCCGCCGTGGAATCAGAAAAATTCTTGTTGTCCACGGAAAAGGAATCCATACAAAGGGAACCGATCCCGTTCTTGGCGAGATGGTGCGCCGCTTTATCGAATCTGACAGCCGCTGCGGAATGTCCGGTCATCCTAAAACCCGGCAGGAGGGCGGAAGCGGCGCCACCTGGGTGGTGCTCAAATGAGACTGAGGCGCGGATTTGTAAAGGCGGCCGCGGCTGCAGTGACGGTTGTCGCGGCGGCTTTCGGAATTCTCGTCGCGGCGAATGTCGCCATGTTCAGAAACGCCGTCGCGGATGAGCTTACCGAAGTCCAGCGCAGGGAACTGGAGAATGTTCTGAACGCCGGATTTCCCGGTCGCGGAAAAATTCTTACTGCGCTTCCGTATAATCTTGAGCGGCCGCGGCTTGATGTCAGGGCGGATTCCGCGGTTCTCGTGAACTGCTCAAATGGAAACGTGCTTTTTGAGAAAAACGCGGACGAGGTGATTCCGCCGGCATCAATGACAAAGCTTTTTGTGATGTATGTGGTTCTTGAGGAGATTTCTTCCGGGCGAATGTCGTATTCCCAGGTGATTCCGGTTCCGGAGGAGAGCCTGGCCTGCAATATGCCTCCGCGTTCCTCCCTTATGTTCCTTGGGGAAGGGCAGATAGTCACGGTGGAGGAGCTTCTTCTTGGGCTTTCAATCTGTTCCGGAAATGACGCGGCCTATGCGCTCGCCTATACTATAAGCGGCGGAATGGAGCCCTTTATCGCGCGGATGAACACGCTTGCGGCGGAGCTGGGGCTTGAGCACACGCGTTTTGTCGAGTCGTCCGGATACAGCGAGCTGAACACGACGACAGCCCGCGAGATGGCCGCCTTTTCCCGTATTTACATCAGCCGGCATCCGGAAGCCATAGAGAAATTCCATTCCGTAAATTCATTCACATATCCCAAGCCGCACAATATGGCTCCCGGAGACAGATGGGGCGCGCAGGATTTTTCCGGCGGACTTCCGCGACATATAACGATGGGAATCACACAACGGAATACGAATCCGCTGCTCGGAACGCTTGACGGCTGTGACGGACTGAAGACAGGCTACATCGACGAGAGCGGTTACAACCTGTCGCTTACCGCGGCCAGAGACGGAAACCGCTTTATCTCGGTGACAATGCGCGGGCCTGGAAAAAATGCGGCCGAAGGAAACGCCGGACGTGTTCATGACGGAACCGCGCTTATGGAATGGGCGTTCTCCTCTTTTGCGGATTATGACGTGTCCGGAGCGCTTTTGGAATATCCTGTGATGTGCGCCGGCGGAAAACAGAGAAAAATCCTTCTTGTTCCTGCTTTTTCAGAGACAGTCCTTACTGTTCCGTTCATAACAGGCGCGACAAAAAATGAATGTGCCGCTTCGGTGACAGCCGCAGTTGAGATTCCCGATTACGTGGACGGCGGAATTCTTGCCGGAACAGTCTGCGGAAACGTGAAATTCATGCTGGACGGACATCTGCTCTGGAATGTTCCCCTAGTCGCCGACCGCAGCGTCCGCAAATCCGGCTTTCTGATGAGGTTGGTCACAACGGCGGCCGTGAGAATTCTTTCTTAGTAAATTTGGATTTTATGATTAGTGTCATGCTCCGGCTTGACCGGAGTATCTGGCACAAAGCATGGAAGTACATAAAAACAGAAACGCCGCTCCGCGCAAACGGAACGGCGTAATTTCAAACCGGAACAATTGCCGCACTTGACTGATATGTTTCTGAAACCTTTCGTGCGGCTGTTCCGGCTGTTTTTGTTTTAGAAAGCGACTGTGGCAGAGAACGGAACCGCCCATGCAAAATTAGTCTTCACGTCATTGCCTGCTTTCATGTTCGCGAATGACAGCTCAACGCCTATGTCAAGCGCGCAGACACCGACATTGAACGAGACACCCGGTTTGATGTACATATTGAATGTATCTCCGAATGTGTCATTGAATGTCCACATTCCGCTTCCACCTGCTGACTGACCGATTGTGTCAAGGTCGTGTCCCTCGTCAGAACCGATTATCGCATAGGCGGAAATCGCATTGAGAGGTATTGTCGCCTTGATTCTGGCTGTCATGTATGACGGATCGGCCTTCTTCTCGGCGTCAGTGTCATAGGCCACAAGACCGCGGATTGTGACCGGAAGGGTCGCCTGAAGTTTCATGAATCCGAAGTTGTACTCAAAGTAGTTGTCGATTGTGACACCGCGCAGCGTCATGCCGTACTTGTCGGCGCCGCTCCATGCAGCAGTGTGGTTATTAAAGAGCAGCTTGCCCTGAAGGAATCCGTAGAAGCTGTCCACTCCGAAATCAGCGCCTACAGTCAGGAGCTTCAGGTTGTCCTTGCCATCATCACGATATGCGGCTCCGATTGAGAGGCCGAGGTCAGAGAATGAATATTTCGCCACTGCGCCCCAGGCGAGATATGAATCTGTAGTTGTCGTCGTGTCTCCGTTCTTTGTGGAGTTGAACTGGAATGTTCCTGCGTTCACTCCCGGTGCCACACCTGCACCGATGTACAGGCCGTCAATCGGAGTAACCTCAACCGTAAGACCGACATCCTCTTTGAGTCCCGCTGCTGATGACCACTTTCCGTCCCATGACGAGAACTGGGACTGTGAGGCTCCCATCGGAACCTTCCACCAGTTTACGCGCTCCGTATAAAGATAAAGTCCGACATGACCAAGAGAGATGTTCAGCTGATCAATCGGCTTGAACCAGACCTTCATGGATCTCATGGATACCGGAATGATTGAGTCAGAGTCGCCGGTTGCAAAGTTCAGGCTTCCGGATGCGTCACCGAGTTTCAGGCTGTCGCCTTTGAGCGTCGTCCAGAATTTGAAGTCAGCACCGGCCCTGTCGCCGGAGAAGTGAACCTCAAGCAGATCGGCATCCTGCTGAGTGGTGTTCTCAAATGCCAGGAAATTGACGGACGAGGAATTCTCCTTTACATCGCCGTAAGCTATATCTCCTTTGACTTTTACTGTAGCGCTGAAATCCACAGCGAACAAACTTGCCGCCATTGCAACAGTTGCAATTCCTGTTATGATTTTT
>DBIW01000022.1:0-520 GCA_002296965.1 Treponema sp. UBA792
GGTCAAGCCCGATAATGACACAGTGTTTCCCTATCATTTCCTTGCTTAGGCACTATGTCATTCCCCAGCTTGACTGGGGAATCTCTCTAAAAAGAAAGGGCATCCCAATAGGGATGCCCTGTTTGCTTAATCTTGCTATTCCCACACTTGATGTGGGAATCTTTACGCCTGGATTGCCGGAACAAGCCCGGCAATGACAGTCTGGTTGCTCCTACTTCAAGTTAATCATGCTCTTGTCGTAGTCCGTTGGAGGAACAAAGCCCATAAGATTCATGATTGTTGCAGGCCAGGATGAGATTCCAAGTCCGTCGTTGAGCTTGGTGTTGTCGTATTCGCCCTTGTATTCAGGGTCATAGATGATTCCCGGCACCGGGTTGAGCGAGTGCGATGTCTTTGCCTTTGGCTCTCCGTCCTTGTCTTTCTTTACGCTGCCGTCCTTTGCGTGCTCGTACATATCGTCTGAGTTTCCGTGGTCAGCTGTAATACACATAATTCCGCCGGCTTCTTCAATTGCAGCCTT
>DBIW01000022.1:596-7992 GCA_002296965.1 Treponema sp. UBA792
CCAAGCTGAAGGTCCATGCCTTCCATTGAGCAGACAACCGCGTTGAATACGCCTGTGTGCCCGACCATGTCGCCGTTCGGATAGTTCAGTCTGATGTGGTCGTACTTTCCGCTCTTGATTGCCTCGATAACCTTGTCGGTGATTTCGGCGCATTTCATCCAAGGACGCTGCTCGAACGGAACAACATCGCTAGGAATTTCAACGTAGTCCTCAAGCTTCTCGTCGAATTTGCCCTGCTTGTTTCCGTTGAAGAAGTATGTTACGTGTCCGTACTTCTGTGTTTCGGAAATCGCCATGAGGTGAACGCCTGTCTTTGTGAGGTATTCGCCCATTGTGCGGTCAATGCTCGGAGGATTTACAAGGTACTGGGCTGGAATGTGAGCGTCTCCGTCGTATTCCATCATGCCGGCATACTCAACGGCTGGAACACGCTTTCTGTCGAACGGAAGCTCGCCGCCTGCCGGTGTTTCAAATGCGCGTGTCATCTCAAGGGCACGGTCTCCGCGGAAGTTGAAGTAGATTACGCTGTCGCCGTCGTTGATTGTTCCGACCGGCTTTCCGTCCTTTGCGATTACGAACTCGTGCATATCCTGATCAAGAACGCCCGGAACTTCTGCGCGGTAAGTTTCAATCGCCTTTGTAGCTGAGTCGAACATACGTCCTTCGCCCAGAACGTGAGCCTTCCATCCGCGCTCAACCATGCTCCAGTCCGCATTGTAGCGGTCCATTGTCATGTACATACGTCCGCCGCCGGAAGCAATCTGGTAGTCGCAGCCGGAAAAGCCCGCAAGGAATTCTTCAAGAGGTGTGATGTAGTTCAGTGCGGAAGTAGGGTCAACGTCGCGTCCGTCAAGCAATGCGTGCACGCGGATTTTCTTTACGCCTTCCTTGTTCGCCTCTTCAATCATCGCTTTAAGGTGGTCGATGTGCGAGTGAACGTTTCCGTCGGAAACTAGTCCTATAAAGTGAAGGGTTGAGCCTTTGTCTTTTACGTTCTTGATGAGCTTCTGCCAGGTTGCGTCCTGAAACATCTTGCCCGATTTGATTGACTCTCCTACAAGCTTAGCTCCCTGTGCGAATACGCGTCCGCAGCCCATTGCGTTGTGTCCGACTTCGCTGTTTCCCATGTCGTCGTCAGAAGGAAGTCCTACCGCCGTTCCGTGGGCCTTGAGCTTTGTGTGAGGACAGTTCGCCGTGAACCAGTCAAGGTACTTCATGCGGCTTGCCTTTACAGCGTCGCCTTCAACATATTTTCCGTAGCCAACACCGTCCATGATTACAAGAACCACAGGACCGCGGCGGCCTTTCCAGTTCGGATTCTTCTCCAAAGCATGCATTGTATCTGCCATACCGTTACTCCTAAAAATGATTTATATTCCGGCGCAAACGTGCGCTTCCGATGTGTTTTCTTCCATAGAATATACTGATTTTATCGGACAATGAAAATAGATACGTCTGTAAGCGTGCAGAAAGTTTTTGAAAGAAATGACTTTTTGGATCTGGACGGGAAAAATCCGTCCGGGCATAAAAAAATGCACGATACTGGATTTGAACCAGTGACTTCCACCGTGTGAAGGTGGCACTCTACCCCTGAGTTAATCGTGCTTAGGTTTATATAGAATATATTATGACGGAAAAATAATCAAGTGACGGAGACGCATTTTTGACATAAACAGGAATTTTCGCCCCGTCAGGCGGCGGAAACCGGAAGATTCTCGCCATTCAGAACGGCCTGCTCAAGAATTCCTCCTGAATAAACCAGTTTCAGCGAAAAGAACGGAACTTTCCTGTCAAGCAGCTCAAGGAAAATCTCATCTCCTTTCCAGTGCGGAAGGCTGTTCATGTCGGATTTTCTGACCCATTCCAGAACACCCTCGTCACATTCCATGACGGAGCCGGAAAAGTTGTCGGCATAAAAAAGATGCATATATTCGGTGAATTTTCCGTCAAGCACAAAGGTTATGATTCCGCGGTATTCGGGACGTACAAGCTCCAGTCCGGTCTCCTCCCTGACCTCGCGGACAACGCAGTCCTCCGGACTTTCGCACGGCTCGAATTTTCCTCCGATTCCGATCCATTTGTCATGGTTCTCATCATTCTGTTTTTTTGTGCGGTGAAGCATAAGATACGAGCCGTTCCGCTCGATGTAGCAAAGACTTGTGTTCATGGAATGAATTCTTAAAAAAAGAGCCAACTCCCGGACTTGAACCGAGTACCTGCGCGTTACGAGTGCGCTGCTCTACCAGGTGAGCTAAGTTGGCATAAACAACGGTCTGAGTATATCATATTTTGGCGTTCAATGGCAATCCCCAAGTTGCGAATAATCAGAAATCAGAAGCGGTTTGACAAACAGGCGCATAAATTATATGATTGCGGAAGTTGCATCAAAGGCGATGTGACTCCCAGAAGGAGTCATAGCGCCTTTTTTATTTTAACACGGATAAAAACAGAACGGAGGAAAACATGAACGTACCAGAACTGTTCGGAAGCATGGTATTCAATCAGCAGGTGATGCAGGAACTTCTGCCGTCGGAAACTTTCAAGGCGCTGAAACACACGCTGGACGAAGGGACACCGCTCGACATCGAAGTAGCGAATCAGGTCGCACATGCGATGAAGGAATGGGCAATTTCCAAGGGAGCGACACATTACACGCACTGGTTCCAGCCGCTTACCGGCATAACCGCGGAAAAACACGACAGCTTCATAACTCCGGCGCCGGAAGGCAAGGTGATAATGTCATTTTCGGGAAAGGAGCTTGTAAAGGGAGAGCCGGACGCCTCATCATTTCCGTCAGGAGGAAGACGCGCCGTGTTCGAGGCGAGAGGCTACACCGTCTGGGATCCGACCGCATATCCTTTTGTAAAAGACCATTCGCTGTGCATTCCGACCGCATTCTGCTCATATACCGGAGAGGCCCTGGACAAGAAAACTCCCCTGCTCCGCTCCATGGAAAGCCTGAACATTCAGGCGCTCAGAATTCTAAAGCTGTTCGGAAGCCAGGCAAGGCACGTCACGACCACAATGGGACCGGAACAGGAATATTTTCTGGTAGACGAGAAGCTCTATCTCCAGCGCAAGGACCTCAGGATGACGGGAAGGACCCTTTTCGGCTCAAAGCCGGTGAAAGGACAGGAGATGGACGACCAGTACTTTGCCGCTATAAAGCCGCGCGTAATAGAATTCATGGAGGATCTGAACACGGAACTGTGGAAGCTCGGAATTCTTTCCAAAACGGAGCACAACGAGGCGGCTCCGGCGCAGCATGAGATGGCGCCGATATTCACGACGGCAAATCTGGCCGCCGACCAGAACCAGCTGACCATGGAGATAATGAAGAAGACCGCAAGGCGGCACGGACTGGTCTGTCTTCTGCACGAAAAGCCTTTTGCCGGAGTCAACGGAAGCGGAAAGCACAACAACTGGTCAATAGCGACGGATTTGGGAGAAAACCTGTTCGCCCCCGGAAAAACTCCTGTTCAGGACGCGCGTTTTCTGCTGTTCCTGACGGCCGTAATAAAAGCCGTGGACGACAATCAGGATCTGCTCAGATGTTCAGTC
Source organism: Treponema sp. UBA792 (assembly GCA_002296965.1). GTDB lineage: Bacteria > Spirochaetota > Spirochaetia > Treponematales > Treponemataceae > Treponema_D. The sequence goes on from DBIW01000022.1 coordinate 4,158, forward strand.
GCATCTGCGGGAAACGACCACAGGCTCGGCGCGAACGAGGCTCCGCCGGCAATCATGTCAATTTATGTCGGAGATGAGCTTGAGGCGGTCCTCAAATCCATAAAGAACGGAAAACCCTACGACAAGAAGTCAAAATCAAAAATGTCCATCGGAGTTGATGTGCTTCCGCCGATTCCCAAAGACTCCACCGACAGAAACAGGACCTCGCCTTTCGCATTCACCGGAAACAGATTCGAATTCCGTTCAGTCGGCTCCGCGCTCTCGATTTCCGGACCGAACACGACGCTGAATGCGATTCTGGCCGACACGCTGAGAAAATTCGCCGACGAGCTTGAGAATTCTCCGGATTTTGAAAAGGATCTCCAGACGCTGATAAAACGCGAAATCACCGGACACTGGCGGATTCTGTTCAACGGAAACGGCTACGACTCATCCTGGACTCAGGAAGCCGAAAGGCGCGGACTCAAGAACTATCCGACGCTGCCCGATGCGATGGAGCATTATCTTGACCGCAAGAACATCGACCTGTTCGTGAACGCGGGAATCTATTCCGAAATCGAAATGCACACCCATTTTGAAGTCAAGCTCGAAAAATACTGCCAGGTTCTGAACATCGAAGTCGAGACCATGCTTGAGATGATAAACAAGGACATTCTGCCGGCAGCCTTCCGCTACATGAAAATGCTGAGCGAGTCGGTATGCAGCATGAAATCCGCCGTCGGAATCACCTGCGCCGCAGAAAGCGGGCTGCTGAAAAAGCTGAGCGCCATGGCGGACGAGCTTGAGGCAAAAACAGAGGAACTTTCATCAAAGCACCTGGCAGCGAAGCAGCTCACCACAATGCAGGAACGCGCCTCGTTCTATGCGAAAACCGTCATTCCGGCAATGTCCGAAGTAAGGGCGGCGGCAGACCGGATGGAGCCTCTGATTGCGGAAGAATTCCGTCCGTTCCCCAGCTACGAGGACCTTCTTTTCAGCGTGAACTGAAAGTTTCTTCCATAATATTACAGAATTTCAGTAATTCAGGCCGTCTGCGAAAACTCCGGGCGGCCGCTTTTTGACACGTTCCGGCATTTGCCTTATAATGGCTTCGGGTTGGACAATCAATGGCGTATGTAAAAAATCTTTTTGATCAGAATTTCATCCAGTATGCAAGCTATGTAATCAGGGACAGGGCGATTCCTGAACTTATCGACGGCCTTAAGCCGGTTCAGAGAAGAATTCTCCACACTCTTATTGAAAATGACGACGGAAAACTAACAAAAGTCGCGAACATCGTCGGAAAATGCATGGCATATCATCCGCACGGAGACGCCTCGATTTACACAGCCCTCGTGAACCTTGCGAACAAGGAACTTTTTATAGAGAAGCAGGGAAATTTCGGAAACATGCTCACCGGAGACGAGGCCTCTGCTCCGCGTTACATTGAGTGCCGCCTAAAGCCGGTGACCAAGGAAATTCTGTACAATCCCAAAATAACACAGTATGTGCCAAGCTACGACGGACGCGCAAAGGAGCCTCTTGTGTTCCGGGCAAAGCTTCCGCTTGTCCTGATTCTTGGAGCGGAGGGAATCGCCGTCGGAATGAGCACATACATTCTGAGCCACAACATCCACGAAGTGATTGACGCAGAGAAAAAATGTCTGCGCGGAGAAAAATTCCAGCTTTTTCCGGATTTTCAGACCGGCGGACTTATAGATGTCTCGGACTACAGGGACGGACTTGGAAAAATAGTCACCAGGGCGCGGCTCGACACCTCCGACGAAAAGAAAATCACCATAACGGAGCTCCCATACGGCTCGACCACCGAATCCCTGATGGACTCGATAGAACGCGCCGCGAAAAACGGAAAGGTAAAAATCGCGTCGATAAATGACTTCACATCGGACAAGGTGAACATTGAGATAAAGCTTCCGCGCGGAGTCTACGCAAAGGACGTCGTGAATCCGCTCTATGCATTCACCGACTGCGAGCAGACGCTTTACTGCAACCTTCTTGTGATAAAGGACAATATGCCGGTGCAGATGACCTGCACCCAGGTGATAGAATTCCATGCGAAGCAGCTCGTCGGCGTCCTGAAAGATGAGCTGGAACTTGAAAAATCGGAGCTGACGGACAAGCTTCATCTGAGGACGCTGGAAAGAATTTTCGTCGAGGAGAGAATTTACAAGCAGATTGAGCTGATGAAGACCGCCGCGGCCGTGGCAAAAGCGGTGAAGGACGGATTTATTCCGTTCAAGGCGGAGCTGCTGCGTCCGGTGTCGGATGAGGATGTCGAATTCCTGCTTAAAATTCCAATCAGAAGAATCTCTCTTTACGACATGAACAAGAACAAGCAGGAAGTAAAGGCCATAAACGAAAGAATCAGGCAGATAAACAGGCTTCTCAAAAATCTTGTGGAATACGCGGTCTCTTGGCTCGATGATATAGAGAAAAAAATCACCTCGGAGGATTCAGCGCGCAAAACCGAAATAACGGACATCCGTGCCGTGGACGTAAAGACCGTGGTCAGACGCGACACTCCGCTCAGATTTGATCCGAAAAGCGGCTACCTGGGAACAGGAGTTCCGGGCGGCGAGGAACTTTTAAAAATCACGCCGTTCGACCGCATAATATTCGTAAGAAAAAGCGGATTCTTTTCCGTAGTGGAAAATCCGGACAAAATATTCGTGGGGCCCGGAATCTGGTTCTGCGGACTTGCCGACAAGGAAAGCCTGTCGAAAATTCTGTTCACCGTAATCTACCGCGAGCCGGAAAACGGATTGGTGTCAATAAAACGATGCCGGGTAACCGCATACATAATGAACCGCGACTACTTCCTTGCGCCCGACGGAGCTGAAATCCTTCATGTCGACACAAGGAAAAATTTCACGTTCACGCTGAACTATGTCAAAAAGCCAAGAATGAAAATATTTTCAGAAAAATTCAAAGCCCAGGACTACGAGGAAAAATCATTCAAGGCGAAGGGCGTCCGCGTGTCTCCAAAGGAAGTTCAGTCTGTCTCCGTTTCCGCCGCAAAGGAAAAAACAGAATAGATGGACATCCTTGAAAGGCACGTGGCCGCGGAAATCTCCGTAAAAAATTCACGTTTTCTTGCCGAACTGATTCCGTGCTCGACACAAAACGGCGCGCGCGCTCTGATAAAAGCCCAGAAAGAAAAATACAGTGATGCGACCCACGTTGTACACGCATTCATAATAGGAAAATCCTCCGAAATCCTCGGAATGAGCGATGACGGCGAACCGTCCGGAACTGCCGGGCGGCCTGTACTTGACGTGCTGAGAGGTCAGGGCTTTACAAATGCGCTCCTGACTGTGACACGGTGGTTCGGCGGAACGCTGCTCGGAACCGGAGGACTGGTCAAAGCCTACAGCTCCAGCGCAAAGGAAGTCACGGAAAAGGCAAGAGCGGAAGGCGCGATAGTTCCCCTTGTCGAATACACAGAATTCTCGGTCACCGCGGACTACAGCCTGCACGGACAGCTCCTACACGAATTCGGAAAATGGCACACAAAGGATATTGCGGAAGAATTCGGCACAGAAGTGGAAATACACGGAAAAATCCGCACCGATGAATACGACGCTTTCCGAAATAATTTCTCAAGATTTTTTACCTAAAAAAATTCTCCCGGCGGACGCGGGGACCGTGCGGAATCTCCGGAATTACGGCATTCTCTCCGGAGCGGCAGGGGGATTTCAGGCTAAATTTAGCTTAACGCGCCGCGGAATTTAGCTAAAGCGTCCCTGGATTTTGCACGTCATCCGTATAGCTTAATCTGATAATTTTCTGTTATATTCTCCGCAGGCTTTCGTTTTTTGCGCGGTTTCTCCGTCCG
>DBIW01000013.1:0-208 GCA_002296965.1 Treponema sp. UBA792
TCTTTGCCGGGTCGGTCTCCGGTTTCGCCACGGTCTTTCCGTCCTCCACGGTCACGGATGTGGCTTCCGTTCCGTTGTCCGCCTTGAACGTGACGGTGTGTTTCGCCGTCTCCGGCTCAGTTGTCGTGGGCTGCTGGCATGAGGTGAATACCACCCCCCCCCAGGAGTACCAGAGCTGTTGCGGCCGCGGCCGCCGCCGCGCGGCTCA
>DBIW01000013.1:383-16459 GCA_002296965.1 Treponema sp. UBA792
CCTATTGTCCGCTTGTCCGGAGAAAAGGAAGCTGCGGAGCAAAATTCAGACCCGAACCGCCCCAAGAATTTTACCGATCGGAGCATGAATCACAAGCGCCGCGGCGGAATCGCAGGCTGAGGCCGTTTTGTTTATCAGCACGAGGTTTTTTCCGGAAAAGTAATCCACAAGTCCGGCGGCAGGATATACGGAAAGCGAGGTTCCGCCTATTATAAGCGTGCCGGCGGCCGAAATCGCCCGGACAGATGCCTCCAGTGTCTTCTGATCCAGCGGCTCGCCGTAAAGGACGACATCCGGCTTTACGGGCGCGCCACATTCCGTGCACCGCGGAATTCCGTCTTCCGCAGAGGCGCTTCTTCTTATGAAATCGGCATCATAAAAAGCTCCGCAGCCGGTGCAGTAATTTCTGAGCGTGCTTCCGTGTAGCTCCAGGACGTTGCGGCTGCCGGCGGCCTGATGAAGTCCGTCGATATTCTGGGTTATGATGCAGTCGAGTTTTCCGGCCTGCTCAAGCTCGGCAAGCTTTCTGTGCGCCGAATTCGGCTGAACGCCCGACACAAGCAGCTTCTCGCGGTAGAATCTGTAGAATTCGGCGGTCTCTGAGTAAAAAAAATCATGGCTGAGAATTCTTTCCGGCGGAAATCTCCATTTCTGGTGATAAAGTCCGTCCATGCTGCGGAAATCAGGGATTCCCGACTCGGTCGAGACTCCGGCTCCGCCGAAAAACACAGTTCTTCCGCCTCCGTCAATTATTTTCTGCAGGGCGGAAACCGCAGAATCAAGGTTTTCATCTTCAAATACAGGCATGGCCGGAATTATATCACATCAGGCGCGACACGCAAAAGGGCGAATCTTGTTTCAAAAAATACAATCTGATAGTATACAAAATCATTTCAAGCGGAGTTTCCGGAAAGAGGAATCTTATGAACAGAAAAACGTGTCTGGCGGCGGCCATCCTTATCGCCGCGGTGCATTTTATTGCTCCGGCGCACACAGGCGTCATGTCGGGAGAAAAAAATCTTCTTGTAACAAAAACAAAATGGTTCGACATAATCTACCCAGAGGAATGTGGAAAAGGCGCGGAAATTCTCGCCGAAAATGCGGACAGAATCTATGCGGAAATCGGCGTCTCCTACGGTTTCGCGCCGCAGGCGAGAATGCCCGTCGTCATAACTCCGGCAGTCGAGAATTTCAACGCATACTGGACCGACAGCCCCTACAACACGATTGTGCTTTACGACACGTCCGCGATCGAGGAGCTTTCCGTCTTTTCCGAGACTTTCCTTTCGACATTCCGGCACGAGCTGACGCACGCATACACCTACAACATGAAGAACACATTCTGGCGCGGAATCGGAAGAATCTTCGGCGACATATTCAATCCGGGGCAGCTTCTGTTCATCACATCTGGATGGGCGGAAGGCGCGACTCTCACCTCCGAAAGTTCCGGTGGCGAGGGACGTCTGAATGACGAATTCGCGATGCAGATGGTGAAGCAGGCTAAAATCGAGGATGATTTTCCGTCATATTCCGATGTCCAGGGAGCTTCGGACGCATATCCGGCCGGTTCATTCTATTATTTCAACGGAAAATTCAACGCATGGCTCCAGGAAAACTACGGAATGGAGAAATACGCGAGATTCTGGTACAAATGCGTGAATTTGCAGACGATTTCGGCGGGAAACGCGTTCAGGAGCGTATACGGAATTCCGCTCGGCAGGGCATGGAAAAAATTCGGAGAATCGGTAAGCGTTCCGGATGTGGCTCCGGATCCCGTCCGTGCCGGGCTTGCCGCGGATTTTTTCAGCCGCGGGTCAGAAACCTTTTCGCCAAGGAACAACGCGGGATCGGTATATTCATCGCTCAGCGTGTCTGAAAAAGGACTGAGCTACATCGACGGGCGGACTGACGCGCTTTATTTTGTTCCGGCGGAAAAAGCGGGCGACAGGAAAATCCGCCCGAAAAAGCTTTTCACAATGTCAGGAATCAGGCAGGCGGCTCAGTCTCCGGACGGAAGGCTTATCGCCGTAACATACATCGCCCAAAATGACGCGACATACAGGAGCAGAGTCAGAATCTACGACAGGCAGAGGCGCAGATGGTCCGCGGACGGGGAGAATTCGTCCTGGAACGGAACAATTGTCTGCGGAGACGCGGGGTATTACCTTGTAAAGACCGGTTACGCCGACCAGCGGTATTCGGCCAGTATTCTGCGCCTTGCGGAAACGGACGGAAAATTCACGGCGGAACGCGCGGCCGAAGTCCGGTTCGGAAAAAACGAAACTCCGATGTTCATCACGGCCGCAGGCGCGGACAGATTCGCATTCGTAAAAAAGACGGGCCTGTCATATTCAGTCTGCATCGCCGCCACGGACGGAAAAATTCTTGCGGAATTCCGCGCGCCGGAAGACAGAATGGCAATCCGCTATCTTTCGGCTGACCCGGACGGCGGAAAAATTCTCTTCTCCTGGACAAAACCCGGAACAATGCCGCGCCTCGGAGAACTGGACACGGAATCGGGAGAATTCCTTCTTGCAAAAAACGACATTTCAGGCGGAGTCTACAGTCCGGTGGTCTTCGGAGGACAGACGGTCTGCGCCGGAGAATTCTTCAGACAGAACCGGCTGATTCTGCTGCCGCGGCAGGAGATGGACAGAATTCCGCCGGAAGCCGCTCCGGACAAAGGCGGCCGGGAAAATCAGGATTCTGACGGAGCGGAAACACCGGAAAACGCCGCGGAATCCGGAAAAGCCATGTCCGCCGAAAAATACAATCCGGCGGCATATTACAGGCGCGGAATTTTCATTCCGTTCAGCACAGCGACATCAAATATGTATGGATTCGACGCTCAGACACATTCGCTTCCGTTCGGGGCCACCTATATATCATCAAATCCCTGGAACAGCGGAGCCGTAACGGCAACCGCCGGATACGGTCTGGAGACAAACTCGTTCGCAGCCTCGCTCGCCTGGAAAGACGGAACAGCTACTTCCCTTTTCTCATATTCGCTGGCCGCCGCCGTGGAATTCGACTTTGAGGGATGGAAATCCGCCGGAGCCGGAGCCGAAGCCGGATCAGCAATCCCGGTCGGAAGGAATTCCTATATATCGTTCGGGGCGGCAAACAACACGTTCATCGGAAAGCCGAACAGAAACCCCGGACTGTCGGAAAACTCCACGGCCGACGAGCTGCTTGATATGTACCGGCCAGGATATTATATGCCTTCAGACAGGACAAACTGCTTCTACACGGCAAATTCCGCAGGAATAACGTTCCAAAGCATTGTGAAAAGCGGACCGGGAAGATACGAGAAGGCAGGATTCAGCGTGACGCAGAAAATTTATCATCTGTTCGCCGAAAAACTTGACGGAACTGGAAAAATCGGACTGAACGATGCGGAGCTTGGACTGAACCTTAAAATATACATTCCGAAAATCATTCCGATAAACTGCATAAACGGACTGACATACAATCTTCCGACAAGGCTGACGGCGAACATATTCCCGATAAGCGTGGCCGAAGCCAACAACGGAAACCTTGTACTCTCGCTGGACAATGACGCGGGAATTCTCTCCCTGAACGCCGAGACCGTCCTTTTCGCCGCCGAAATCCAAAAGGCAGTTCCATTTATGACGGCGGTCTTCGTCAACAACCTTAGGCTGTCGTTCGTCTACAATGGCTACATAAGCGGATACGACGGAGGCGGCTGGTGGCGCTTCACCAGAATCGGTGAATACGCGGAGCGACTGAGAGACGGAAGCCTCGGATTCACGAGCGAATTCAGGATAAAAACGCTCATAGGACTTACGCCGAATTTCGGAATGCTCGCCAACAGCAGCATGAAAATGAATTTCTTCACGGAATGGGGACTTGTGAGAAGCGCAGGAACAGATGCCCTTTTTCCGGCGGCCACGAAAATCGGAATAGAAACCACGTTCTGACAGGCTCAGAGCAGGCCGGCCGTCTCGTCTATTCCCATCATTATGTTCATGCACTGGACCGCCGCGCCGGATGCTCCCTTGCCGAGATTGTCAAAACGCGCGGTCACATCAATACGCTCGTCGTTGCCGCAGACAAAAATCTGCATCATGTTTGTGCCGGCAAGCGTGTCGGCGGGAATGAACGGCTCGCTCAGGGTTCCTTCTCCCATAAAACCGGCGGTACGGACAAAGACACAGCCAGCGTAATATCCGGAGAAAAATTCCCACAAATCATGTGCGGTCATGCTCCGGCTCAGAAGCCGCGAGTGGAGTCCGACCGTAACCGTCATTCCCTGAAAATAATCGCATACATAAGGATTGAATACCGGCTCAAAATCAAGGCCCGAAATTTTCCTCATCTCCGGAAGATGCTTATGCTGCTGGGTAAGAGCATAAAGCCGCGGAGAATCAAGTCCCGAAGGACGGTTTTCGGCCTCGTACATGGCGATCGCCTTTTTTCCAGCGCCGGAGTAGCCGGAAACCGCATGGACGACAACAGGATAGTCGCGCGGAAGAATTCCCTTTTTTACAAGAGGATGGACAATCGCGTTGAATCCGCCGGCATAGCAGCCCGGAACGGCAGTCCGCATTGATTTTTCCACCGCAGAGCGGAATTCCGCGCCAAGCTCAGGAAATCCGTAAGCCCAGCCCGGAGCGGTCCTGTGCGCAGTGGACGCGTCAATTATCTTTGTATGGGAATTCGTGCAGAGCGAGACAGCCTCCACAGCCGCGGAATCCGGCAGGCAGAGAAACGTAAAATCCGACGCGTTTATGAATTTCGCCCTTTCTTCGGGATTCTTTCTCTTGTCCTCGTCAATGACCATCAGCTCGATGTCAGACCTGCGCTCAAAACGCTCAAATATCTTAAGACCCGTTGTGCCTTCCTTTCCGTCAATAAAAATTCTGTAGCTCATGGCGGCAATTATAATGAAAACTTACAGACGGTGAAAGTGGCGCACTTGTATTTGGCTTTTTACAATGGTAGAATCAGCGCATGACAAAACAGGAAATTGCATCTCTAATTGATCACACGCTTCTTGCGCCCGACGCGAAAGCCGGTAAAATAAAGATTCTCTGCAAAGAGGCCGGACAATACGGCTTTGCCTCGGTTTGCGTCAATCCGTATTATGTTCCGCTTGCCGCGGAGCTTCTGGCGGAAACCGGAGTAAAAGTCTGCACGGTAATCGGATTTCCTTTCGGCGCGGTCTCGTCAAAGGACAAGGCCGCGGAAACAAGAAATTCCGTGAATGCCGGAGCCGATGAGGTTGATATGGTCGTGAACATCGGCGCGGTGAAGGACGGACTGCTCAGGACCGTGGAAAAGGACATCGCCGCCGTTGTCAAGGCCGCACAGAAATCGGGAGAAAAAAAGGGAAAGCGGATAACCGTAAAGGTCATTCTTGAAACCTGCCTCCTGAAAGACAGGGAGATTGTGGACTGCTGCCTTGCCGCGAAAAGAGCCGGAGCGGATTTCGTAAAGACATCAACAGGATTTGCGACACCCAAAGGAATCGACGGAAATCCCCTTCCGAACGGAGCGAGCGAGCATCACGTAAGGCTAATGCGCGAGACCGTAGGACCGGAGATGGGAGTGAAGGCCTCCGGAGGAATCCGTTCGGCGAAAACCGCAATGGCGATGATAGAGGCCGGCGCGAACAGAATCGGAACTTCAAGCGGCGTAAACATAATCGACACCTGGAACGAGATTTCAGGCGGCGAATAATCATGACAGACACCCCGGAACGGAATGTCCGGGGTATATGCCGTCCGCACGAATCAGTCCGTCCAGTAGAGCCTGTTGTTCTCAATTGCGATACGGATTTTTCCCCTGTCGTGCAGGGATGAAAGATAGGAGCGGACGGTGCTTCCGATAAGGACGTACTGTCCGAAACCCATTTTTATTCCGTTGCGCTCCGCGACTTCCTTCAGCACGTCCTCGGTGGTGAGTTTTCTGCCGGAGATTATCTCAAGTATGCATTTTTCCGTCGAGAGTATCGCGATTTTGTCAAGCTCGGCGGTCTCGGCGACGTTTCCGAAAATAAAATCACCGTGCCCCGGAACGCAGACATCAAGACTTTCAATTCCGCAGATCCTGTCGAGCGATTCCATAAAAAGCTCCGGCTGAATCATGAACGGAATCCAGTATTTTCCGATTTCGTTTCTGCTGAAAATCGAGTCGCCGGCAAAAAGGACATTTCTTCCGTCCGCGGCGCGGCAGAGAATTCCCATCGTCTGAAAATAATGTCCGGGCAGACTTACAAACGAGATTGTCTTTCCGCCGGAAAGCTCAATCCTGTCACGCTCCGAATAACATTCCGCATCCATCACCGGATCCATCTTGTAGTAAACGGTACGCAGCTCGTGGGGAGGTATTCCGCCCCAGATGAGGGACGGCTGAAGAAGCGGATTCTCCAGGCTTCCGCGCTCCCCGGCAGGAACAAGAATTCTGCATCCCCTGTGGCTGCGGAGAAAGGCATCGGCGCCGCAATGATCCGCATGGGAATGTGTGTTTATGACGGCGGAAATCCTGTAGTTCTCGCCGCGGTCCGAAAAATACCCGTCCAGACCGTCCGCCAGAAATTCACCGTCAAGTTCGGTTCCTCCCGAATCAATCAGAAAAACGTCCGTCATGTCCTCATGCCGGTCAAGAACAAGACCGACATTCGTGGAGCCCGGCACGGCAAGAATCTCCGGCTTAAGCTCCACGATTTTGTCAGAAAATCCGCTCATCAGACAGAAGCTTTCTTTATATCCTTTATGAGATAGTTGTATTTATGCTCGTTTATCGTGAACACGGCATTGTCACCGACCTTCTTGTCCATGATTGCATTTCCGAACGGCGACATATAGGAGATTATATTGTTATCCGGATCTGATTCCCAAGGTCCGAGAATCGTATAAACCTCCTCTTTTCCTGTCGCATTGTCAACAAGCGTGACAACCGTCGCAAAAGAAACAACGGTGTTTGTGCTTGTAGTCGGGTCAAATATGATTGCGCGGTTAAGCTCCTCCTGAAGCCTTGCGAGCGTGACCGAAAGATAATGCTGCTGCTCCTTCGCGGCCTTATACTCAGCGTTCTCCTTAAGGTCTCCCTGAGTCCGCGCCTCCTGAATATCCTTTGCGTTCGCAGGCATCTCGACATTCTGGATGCGCTCGACCTCGGCCTTCTTCTCCTCAAGCTTCTTCGCCGTGACAAGCATTCCGTGCGGCTGGGAAGTCTTCTCCTCGGAGACGCGGAATTTGAAGTCCGGATATTCGTTGAGAATCTTGTTGCGCATCAGCTGTTTCTTCAGCGGATCAAAGTCGGCGATGTCGTCAATCAGCGTATACATCTTCTTGACCGCCGCCTCTCCGTTGCTGAACATATATTTGAATATCGCGTCGTCATCAAAAAGAAGATTCGTGGCGTTCTTGTTGATTTTCTTGTTTTCCGTGGAATTCACATGATTGTTTATCTCGCGGAATGTAAGCTCAATTATGTTGATCAGCGTTATAAGCTGGCGTTCATACGAGACTCCCGCATCACGGAACCATTCCTTGTCCTGACACTCGCGGAAGAAATAGAGAACCGTCTCGCGGTAATCCTTGAACGCCTCAAAACTTGTGCGCACAAGTTTCTGCACATCCTCCGTGTATCCCGCATTGATCAGGTCATCAAGCATCCTGCCATTGAGGACAGTCGGGAACAGGCTGATGTACTGCTCCTTCCAGTCGGGAAGCATCTTTACGCACTCAAGGAATTCTCCGCGGAGATTCGTGTTCTTGGTATCCTTGAGCATGGAATAAATTTCACGCGGATTCTCTATTCTTCCGTAAAGCTCGGCGAAAGTCTCGCGGATCGGGAATGCGAACTGCTTGTCCCTTGCGGAAACAGACTTTACGACGAGATAGGATGCGAGAACCTGCTCCGTAACCCTGGTGATGTTTTTGAGATAACCGGTGAAATACGAATACATTTCCGTAAAGAATTCACTGGACTTGTCCGTAAGCTCGTTGTCAAAGAATTTCATCAGGAGATCGATTCTGGCAAAGAACTGCTTCTGCGCCTTGAATTCGTTGGAAAGCTTCTCCTCGGCGCTTATCTCATGGTCACGGACAGTATATTTTGTGATGTCGTTCGGATCGACACCGAAAGACGCATCGGACTCAAGAATTTTCTTGGCATTTGTGCTCCATGATGTCCATTCTCCGGGCGTAAGAATCGCCGGAACAAGCTCCGCCTTTATACGCTTAAAGTCGCAGTCATTTCCGAAGCTTCTGATTATCATCTTGAGGGCGGCGGTCTTGTCGTTCTTTACGAATTTCACAAGCTCATCATGGCTTTTCGTGGCCTTCTGAACCCAGATGTGATCCGGAGAAAGAGGAAGCAGCGCGCCGACAGCCATTTTCAGGGACATCTCATGGAGCCCCTCGCGTTTTCCGAAATTTATCGTCAGCGTATCGCCTGAAAGCTTGCATATACGTCCGATTCCCCACTTGCGGTGGGCGACAAAACTTCCCTTGTCAAACGCGATGTGCTTCTCAAAATCGTTTATGGCCTCGAACACGTTGCGGTAGTTCGCCGTCAGATTTGAGGATTTTATGTAATCCTCAAGGTGACTGTGTCCGGCATATTTTCCGCGGTAACACTCGGCAAGCTCTTTTCTTGCCCAGGAATCCTTCGGATCCACCTCCAGATTCTGCTTGAGAATTTCAATGGCGGTATCCCACTTGGCGTTGTCCTTGTACCATACGTAAAGCTCCTGCATCAGCGTGGTCGTCTTGTACTCGCCCATGGTCTTTGCGATTTTTCTGCGGACAAGCTGGAAAAAGTCAATCTCCTGAGGGATATACTGAATCAGTTTTGCCCAGACTTCCTTTACGGCGTTGTAGTTTCCGTTGTTCGTATACCGGAGCACCGCCTTTTTGTAGTAGTCAACGGCGGTCTCCGTGTCTCCGGCGGCCTCGCTGTGCTCGGCAAGAAGCTTCACCAGGTCAGCCTCGGAAAAGTCGGCCTTTACGATTTTTGCGTAAAGCTCCCAGACCTTGTCGTTGTTCTCCGCCGCATAAATTCCGGCAAGAGTACGGAGCGCGAATTTGTTCATCGGATCATCGGCAAGAATTCCCTCGCACAGATACTCGACGACAGACTCCTTATGATTTTTCTGGAATATGTCAACAAGATTTTCCAGAGCGGAATTGTCCAGCGTTCCTTTCTGGAGCGCGAGAATTCCGGATATATACAGCGCGATTATGCTGTCCCTTGAGTGAGAGAGATGCTCGTCGCAGACGGCTTTAAGCTCATCCGCGCAGTTCTCAACCTTAGCCTGTCCGACAATGGCCGCAAGATCCTTCAGATTTGTCTGAGTATAATTGCTGATCGCGGCACGGGTCCAGGTTTCTTCCTTCAACATCTCCTGGACTGTCTGAACCAAATTGTCTGCCATAAAAACTCCTACTAGCGAGGCAAGCCCCATGCTTTCCTTAAATTCAATAAACTCCTGTCCGGCGGGAACTGATGTCCGCACCGCATAATCATATTCACAACACTGCGGATTACTTCATATATAATCCGTATATGCTTGAATCCAAAATCTTTATTTTCAGCAGTATCTCGTTGACTTTCGCCGTATCCTCATGCTTGAGGATGTAATGGTCGATAAGCCAGAAATAACTGTTAAGCAGCCTAGGCGTAAGCGAAGCCGTATCGCACGACGGATCCTTGTACTCGTTCTCCATCGCATAGATATTTTTCTTGAGCCGCCCTACCTCCTGGGCATGAAGCTCCCTTTTTATGTTGAAAATTCCGAAAATGACACCGTAAACCGGAATCCATTCAAGCAGCGCCTTTCCCGAATATCCTTTTTCCGCCGTCCTGCCGGCAAGACACTTTATAAGCTCCGAATCAAGAAAATCCAGCTCGATGCTGTCCGGATCTATAAAAAAAGCCTCCCGGAAAAGCACCTTTCCGTATTTGTCCTCGCCGCAAAGGGAATAGCAGTCGGCAAGCTCGGCAAGGACAGGCGCGACACCCTGACGCAGACTGTTCGCCTCGGCAAGACATTCCCGCGCGTTCTCAAATTCCCCGATTTTCTTGTAGCAGATTCCGGCTTTTCTATAGGCTTCGGCCTTCTGCTGCGGATCACGTGAATCAAAGAATTCAGTGTAGTTCTTAAGCGCGATGGAAAAAAAACCGCGCTGGAACGAATAGAACGCAGGCTCATATACGAATTTGTCCCGCGACATAAAAGACAGGAACATCCTCCATTCCATCAGAAGGCTCTCGCTCCGCTCGAACGGATCGGAAATCCTGTTTATGCGCCGGCCGATGTCAATCCAAAAATTGCAGCATCTGTTCGTGTACATCAGCTCCTTTGAATCAAGATCCGTTTCAAAAAGAGAACTGACAATTTCAAGCGCCTTTTCCGGCTGCCCGGACTCAAGATGACCGAGCGCTTCCTTCAGGCCTTTTTCCGTTTGAACATCCATAGCGACTGAATTCGATTATATAGAATTGCATTTTTTTAATCAACAAAAACACAAGTATTTTGAAAAATGGGGCAAAACTTATACAACTATTAAAACAATATGTCAAGCATCGGCAAGGTCATTATTCCCGCAAACTGCAAAAAAAATTGCGGCAGCGACGGAAGTTTACAATATAATGCAGTTTTGATATTATATGCGCGAGGTAAAAATGAAAAATCCGGTTCTTGCTCCGTCACTTCTTTCGGCAAATCTTTCCAATCTCGGAGCAGCGATAAAAGAAATTGAGGCGGGCGGCGGAAGCGCCGTGCATATAGACGTGATGGACGGAAAATTCGTTCCGGAAATAACATACGGACAGCCGGTCGTAAGATCCATCAGACCGCTTACGGAACTTCCGTTCGATGTTCACCTTATGGTCGAAAACCCTGACTCACAGATAGATTCTTTCGCAAAGGCGGGAGCGGACTGGCTGACGTTCCATTTTGAGGCGGCGGTACATTCGCACAGGATAATCCAGCATATCCACAGCCTCGGGCTTAAAGCCGGAGTCTCCATTGTTCCGTCAACACCTGTATCCGCTATATCGGAAATCATGGAAACTGCCGATATTATACTGGTTATGACCGTCAATCCGGGTTGGGGCGGACAGTCGCTGATACAATCCTGTGTAAGAAAAATCTCGGAGCTGGACAGAATCCGGCGCGAAAACGGATTCGGCTTCATGATTTCCGCGGACGGCGGAATAAACGGTGAAACGGTCCGTACAGTAGCAGATGCGGGAGCCGACATTCTTGTGTCCGGCTCGGCGTTTTTCAGCGGCTCGCTGAACTGGAAGTACGGAAAGCCGGACGCGCCGCTCCCCGCAGAAAGCGGAAAGAACTGAATTCACCGGCGGCCAATTCAAAACGGAGTGCAAATGAACAGACTTGCAAAAGCAACATTATTTCTGGCGGCGTTCATGCTGACTTCCGCCGTCCATTCCCAGAACGCAGGAATTTCCGCATTTGCCGCCGGATGCGCCGCATATTCGGAAGGTGACTGGATTACCGCAGTCATAGGACTAAGAAGGGCGGCGGCTTACAGGGAGAATTTCACTCCGGACACATACTATATGCTGATTTCCGCAGAAATGTATGCCGGAGAATATGACGATGCGCTCTCCGACTGCGACATCTATCTTGACAGTTTTGCCGGCTCCTCATATTATCCGCAGATTCAGTACACAAAAGGGAAAATTCTCTGCACGACAGGCGAATATGACAGGGCGGTTCTTGTCCTTAGCGATTTCTGCCGGAACAACGAAAGTCATCCGATGTATCCGTCCGCGCTGTATTACATAGGCGACGCGCTTTATTCGTCCTACCGCTACGAAGAGGCCCGGGCGATTTTTACCCGGATAACGGCGGAATTTCCGGATGACGAGAAGGCCGAAGCCGCCGCATACAGGCTCAGAAGCATAGAGCAACATTCGCGTGAGGAAAAACTGATTTACCTTCTGCGGCAGACAGGAGAAGAATATCTCGCCGCAAAGGAAGACTACGAAAAACAGCTCAGGCTCTACAATTCCGAGACAAATTTCTCCGCAAGACAGAAACTTGAGGAATCCCGGCAGAAGAACACGGAGCTTGAGGCGCAGATAAAATCACTTGAACAGCAGATTGAAAGGCTCAAGCAGGAGAACGAGCAGCAGAAGGCGGAAAGAAACAGCCAGAACGCCGAGACGGTCAGAATGTTGAAGGAAAAAGCGGTGGCGGCACAGCAGCTTCTTGACAGAAAACTTGCAGGAGAAAAAGAGTGAAAAGAGCAATCACCAGAACGGCGGCATTTCTTGCTGCGGCGATGTGCATGTCCATGACCCCGGCTGCGGAAAAACCGAAAAAGCAGAATTTCACCGGATGGATCGACACATCATCACGCCCGATTGACCGCGAGATAGGAAATTTCAGGTTCCGGGCAAAACCGAAGCTCGGAAGCTTCAACATAGCGGCAGTAAATTCAGACGGAAAAAGCGTAAACCTGATTTCGCCGATAAACGAATTCACCACAAGCTCATTCTATCTTATGGCCGGCAGAAAAATCTACAAGCTGACAGCCGGACAGAATGTCTCATCTGATGCGCACGGCACGGAAAATGGAATTCAGCTCAGGTACACGATTCCCGGCACGGCGGAAGTTACGGTAGACTTCTCATGCTTCGCCTCACCCGGCAGGACAGACGAGGACATGATAAAAGTCACGGCGACAGTCACAAACAGAGGCCAGAGAAGCCAGACGTTCGCGTTAAAATGCGTTCTTGACACCGTCCTCGGCGAGACCGACAGATTCCATTTCTACACCTCGGAAAACGCGCCGGTAAAGAGCGAGACAATATTCCGCACAATGAAAAACGAGAAGTGGTTCATCTCAAGGAACAGCCAGGCCGCGCTTCAGATTCTTCTGGACGGAGCCGACATTACCGCTCCGGAAACAGTCGCGCTCGCAAACTATTCCACGCTGGACACACAGAACTGGGAGCCGGACATGCTTTCCTACAGGACATTCGACACTGTTCTTTCATACAACAATTCCGCAGCAGGAATAACATGGCCGAAAACCACGCTCGGCAAAGGAAAATCAGATTCCGCGGTATTCTATATGGCCGCCGCAACCGACGGCGCAGTCCCCGCCGGCATGAATTTCATCGATGGAATCCAGCCCGAACCTCCGATGGACGAAGCTCCTCCGCAGCAGCAGACTGAATTTCCGCCGGCAGAACCGGAAACGCCCGTGGCGGCACAGAAAGAAGAAGTCCGTCCCCAGGTTGATTTTACCGTGCCTGACGTGAAATTCGACGTGAATTCACTGTCGAAGGAACAGCTTTCTCCTGAATACATCCAGAACCTTCTTAACAGAATCGCTTCCCTTGAGGATTCCGGAGAAGCCGTCAACCGGAACGAGCTTCTGCAGCTGAACGCCGAACTTGATGCCATACTTGAATATCTCAGGAAAAACTGAAAATGGCACGTGACGTTCTGACAATCGCATGGAAATACATCCGCAGGAGACGTTTTTCGGATGCGCTGAAACTGCTTGACAGCCGCGCCGAAATTTATGCGGACAATTTTGAATATTACATCACCACCGCAATCGCCTGCCTGTATGTCGGCGACATAGGCGCCTCGTCAGCATATTTCCAGCGCGCAAGAAAAATAAAACTTATGGACACAAGGCTTCTTCTTGGCCAGGCCGCGATTTTTCTACGCCGCGGCGACACGGAGCGCGCTCTGGCATATTATCTTGAGGTGAAGGACAACGATCCCGGAAACAAAATCGCGACGGAGGCGATGGAATTCATCAGGCTGCACGGCGACTACGACACTATATGCCGTTGGGTTGACAGCGGCCGCATAGAACGGTTCTATCCGCCGATCGGAATGAATCCGATGAAAATCGTCCACATTGTCCTGCCGCTTGTTTTCTGCGCGCTCGCCTGCACCGTAACCTGGAGAATTCTCTCCGCGGAAAGACATCCCGGCGAAGGGCCTCGGCTCGATGTTCCGGAACTTGTCCTGTCAAAGGAAGAAAAGGAGAACGCCCAGGAGACCGATCTTTCCGGCGGGACCTACCATTATATCCTCACCGAGAAGGAAATCACCAGGAGCTACAGTTCCGCGCTGGAATATTTTCAGGCGAACAGGGACAATGCGGCCCAGGTCGAGATAAACAGGATTCTGAATTCAAATGCAAGCGTCAACATCAAACAGAAAAGCCGGGTTCTTATGGGCTACCTTGCCGTTCCGACATTCGACACGCTGACCGACAATCCTACGTTCGCACAGGTGGAGAATTCCCCGGAACTCTACCTTGACTGCTGGGTTTCCTGGAGCGGAAGAATCTCAGATGCCGTCAGCGACGGAAAATCCTATTCATGCAGGCTTCTTGTCGGATATGAGTCGATGAAAAGCGTTGAAGGAATAATAACCGTCCGTTTTGAGCAGGTTCCGGAAATCACGCCAGACCAGCCGGTCAGAATTCTCGGAAAAATCGCCACAGACACAGACGGAAAAATGTTCATAAAGGGACTCGCAACCTACCAGAGCGTCAGAGACGCCCTAAAATAAAAGCCGTTCACTTGCAACAACACCAAATATGATATAGATTGAGTCCGTAAAACGATATTACGTTTGAGATGACCCACCGCCGATTCCACAGGAACGGCTCTACCGGCGACGCCACGGTGCGCCGAGTATCAGCATCAACAAGTAAATCAGAACACTTTACATTCAAATTCTTTTCACCCGGAGTTTTTATGAACAAGTACGTAAAACGTTACTGCATTGACGCCATGTCCGGTATGGCGCAGGGACTTTTCGCCTCGCTTTTAATCGGGACGATAATCAGGACGCTCGGCCAGCAGCTTCTGCGCATCTGGAACAGTCCCGTTGCGGAATTCCTTGTTTCCGCCGGAACTTTCGCATCGGATTCTCACGTAGTCGGGGCGGCTATGGCCGTGGGAATCGGCTTTGCGATGGGAGTTCCGTCCCTCGTGCTTTTCTCGCTTGCGGCGGTAGGCAGCGCGGCGAATGTGACCGGCGGAGCCGGAGGTCCGCTTGCCGTTCTGATAATCGCAGTTGTGGCGACGGAAGCCGGAAGACTTGTCAGCAGAAAAACAAAAGTTGACATCATCGTGACACCGGCCGTAACAATTCTTGCGGGCGCGGTTCTTACCGTTCTGACCGCGGAATACATAGGAGACGCGGCAAGCAGCGTGGGAAAATTCCTCGTCTGGACAACAAAGCTTCATCCGTTCTGGATGGGAATTCTCGTGTCGCTCACCGTGGGAATCGCGCTCACGCTCCCGATAAGCTCCGCCGCAATCTGCGCCGCATTCGGACTTACAGGACTTGCAGGCGGAGCCGCCGTCGCCGGATGCTGCTCCCAGATGGTCGGATTCGCGGTTCTGTCATTCAGGGAAAACCGCTGGGGCGGCGTGCTCTCGCAGGGGCTTGGAACCTCGATGCTCCAGATGCCGAACATAATCAGAAACCCAAAAGTGTGGATTCCACCCTGCCTCGCCTCAATAATCACCGGTCCGCTCGCAACCTGCCTCTTTAAGATGGAGATGAACGGAGCGGCGGTCAGCTCAGGAATGGGAACATGCGGACTTGTAGGACAGATCGGCGTGATAACAGGATGGTTTGAACCTTGCGATGCAGCAGTCAGCCACGGAGCAGCGGCAATCTCACCGACGCTCTCCGACTGGCTCGGACTTATGCTGATCTGTTTTGTTCTTCCGGCCGTTCTTTGCTGGGCATTCGGACTTCTTTTCAGGAAAATCGGATGGATAAAGGACGGAGACCTTACACTGGACTGAAAATTTTCCCGCCGAAAAAAAATGCCGGAACAGAGAAACGTATCGGCTCCCATTCCGACGGCTCAAAAAAAATGAATTCCTGCCAGAACTGAAATCCCGGTAGGAATATAAAAAAATAAAGAATTTACTCCTGCTGAAGATACGGAAATCCATTTAACAAAAAATCGTGATTTGTCTTAATCCCTTAAATCAGGTCTATGTTTTTAATAATGGGCTCCTCACATATGAAGAACTGGTTGAGCCAAGCAAGGTTTTAATCCCTTAAATCAGGTCTA
>DBIW01000046.1 GCA_002296965.1 Treponema sp. UBA792
CTCTTACGCCGATGATACTGCCCTTGCGGCGGGAAAGTAGGTAGCCGCCGGGCTTTTTTTTAATTCAAAGATGTTTTTTTGCTTGCAGTTTTCTGGAACTAGTGTATAATATTTATTATGCATAAAAGTAATGAGAGTCTGAAAAAGGCAATTGAGAATGGGAAGGGATTTAAACCTGTTTCAGAAAAATTATCGGCTTTATCAAAGAGCTGTGTAATTAATCCTGAATATGTTTTGTCACTTCTGAAGATTGAGCTTGAAAAGACGGAACCAAAGAAATAACATTTTATTTGGTATCGATTTGAGCAGACCGGATGATATTTGTCGTCCGGTTTTGTTTTTTTTGTGGTTTCTTTATTATTATATCAACAGTTTTGCATAACTTGACAATATCTGTCTTTTTCTTCAAATTTAGGCAATGCAAGGTACAGTTTTAGGCGGGGCAAACAATTTTTTTTCGGTAGAATGCAATGACGGTATTACCCGGCTTTGTTCGATAAAAGGAAAAGTTTTGAAATCAGACAAGGAGTATTACAATCCTCTTGCTCCTGGAGATGTGGTCTGTCTTGAGGCTGATGATATGGATGAGATGAAAGGCCAAATCAGTTCTCTTGTTCCAAGGAAAAATGCTTTCCTCCGATGGAACGTGAAGGGACGGTGCCCTCAGTTGCTGGCGGCGAATCTTGATTATCTTATTCTCGTCACAACTCCTGATGAGCCTCCGTTTCGTTCCCGCTTCATTGACAGGGCGCTTGCTCAGGCTGAACATCAGGAGATAACTCCTGTGATTGTGTGCAATAAATATGATCTGGCAGGCTATGATCCTGAACCTCTGGAGTGTACGCTTAGAATATGGGAAAGTATAGGCTATAAGGTGCTCCGGGTGTCAGCAAAGACCGGAGAAGGTATGACTGAATTCGCCGAGCTGCTGGAAGACCGCCTGTGCGCTTTTGTGGGACAGTCCGGGGTCGGGAAATCAAGCCTTATAAACGTCATGGATAATTCGTGTGTGCTAAAAACCGGCAGTCTCTCAAGAAAATACGGGAAAGGAAGCCATACGACGACGAAGGGTACTCTGCTCCGGCTTACATTGAATGAATCGCTTACAGCGGGCATAAAGGGCAAGAAGGCTTCTGTTATAGATACTCCTGGTATCAGGCGTTTCGTATTGGATGATATTTCCTCGGAAAACCTGATTTTTTATTTTCGGGAATTTCGTCCTTTTATAGGAAAATGCGAATTCGGAATGAGCTGTTCTCACATATCGGAGCGCGGATGCGCTGTAAAAGACGCCGTTGATGGCGGAATTGTGACGCAGCAGCGTTATGACAGTTGGAGACGCATATCAGCGGAAATAAAAAATGGAACTTGGGCGGACTGAATTTCCGCCGCATTTATTTTAATATAGAAAAACTTTTCATGGTTTTTTATGAACACAGAGACATTAAAGGAAATTGATTTTTACAGGATACGGGACGAGATCGCAGGATTCTGCCTGAGCGAGGAGGGAAGGAATTTTCTTCTTTTAAGGGAGCCTCTTCAGGATTCCGCAGAAACTGAATTTTATAAGGAATGCAGCCGTGAATGGCTGGATTTTATATGTTCATCACCGGTGGCGCCTTTTCTTCCGTGGAATCCGATACGTTCCGTCCTTTCCGTCATCAGGACAAAAGGCGCCGCGCTTTCGCTGGAACAGGTTCATTCGCTGGGCATTTTCTGTCTTTCCCTGGAGCGTGTCCGTACCTCCATTTTTTCCTTCAGCGGCAAGATTGATATGTCTGTCCTTCGGGAACAGGCTGAGCTTCTCCCTGATATGACCGGGACCTCCGGAAAAATTTTCAGGGTGATTACCCATGACGGGGAGCTCAGGGAACTTCCGGAAATTGCCGCGATAAGGGGAGAAATTTCCGCGTTGAACCGGAAAGTCGTCAATATCCTACGTTCCTATATATCCGACAGAAAGTATTCTGAAATTCTGGAGTCCGATGTTCCTGTCTACAGAAACGGCAGGCAGCTTCTTGCTGTGAGGTCAGACTGCCAGGGGAGAATTCCGGGAATAGTGCATGAGATTTCACAGACCGGACGTACCGTATTCATTGAGCCGGAAGAGGCGGTCCGGTGCGGAAACGACATTATGAGAAAGGAATATGAGCTTGATGTCGCGGTGAAGAAAATCCTCTCCGACCTTACAGCTTCCCTTCAGCCGTCGGTACGGGAATTCCTTGCGGCGGTTCCTGTCATGGAGAAGTTTGACGCCACGCTGGCGGTAGCGAAATGGGGGCGTGCCCACGGATGCTGCTATGCGCTTGACTGCCGCGACTCTTCAGGAAATGAATGTCCGCCTCTTCTCCTTGCCGCGAGACATCCTCTTCTTGGCGAGCGGGCAGTTCCAGTTGACATCCGCTTTATGCCGGGAAAGAGAATTCTCATAATAACAGGCCCGAATACAGGCGGAAAGACAGTGACATTAAAGACGTTTGCGCTGTTCTCCGCTATGAATCAGGCCGGTTTTCCGGTTCCGGCCGCGGACGGAACTAGACTTCCGTTTTTCTCTGACATTTTTGCCGACATAGGCGACAGCCAGTCGCTTGATCAGTCGCTGTCGACATTCGGAGGTCACATGAGGAATATAGCGGCCGCGTTGGACGGCGCGGATTCCGCTAGTCTTGTCCTTCTTGATGAGCTTGGCAGCGGAACAGATCCTCTTGAGGGATCCGCAATATCGATGGCTGTGCTTGATGAGCTGATAAGGCGTGGTGCTTTTGTCCTTGTCACCACGCATCAGGGGGTTCTCAAAAACTACGGATATACCGAGAAAGCCTGTGTCAATGCATCCGTCGAATTCAATAAGGATACGCTTTCTCCGTCATATAGGCTTGTCATGGGCGTTCCCGGAGAAAGCCATGCGCTGGATATTGCTGTGAGAAGCGGAATTCCTGAGCGTATATGCGCTGACGCACGCTCTTATATTTCAGGCGGCCAGACCGATGTCTCCACACTGATAAACGGACTGAACGGCAAGCATTCTGAACTTGACCGGCTGCTGCTCGAAGCGGAGGACAAGTCGCGCATGCTTGATGAAAGGGAGCTTGAGCTCAGGGAAAAGGATCTTGAGCTCAGGCAAAAGGAGAATGAGCTCCGGCAGGGAATCCAGCGTGAGATGCAGGACTATCTTTCGGACAGCAGGAGCCGCCTTGAGAATCTTGTCCGCCGGATAAGGGAAGGGGAGCTTACAAAGGAGAAGACGCGCGAGGTGCGTGCATTTTCAGAGAGGCTTGCGGACGATACGGAGAAATTCGCCGGGCAGACTGAGGCAGAAGCCCGTTGCCTTGACGAGATTTCAGCCGGTCTTGCCGCGGCCAAGAGCCGCCATGACCGGAAGTACGGCCGCAGTGCCGGAAAAACCAAGAGGCGGATGAAGAATTCGGAGGCGCTGCGTCATGCAGCTCCGGCAATACAGCAGCCTGCGGAGAAGAAAAATGTGCCTGAACCAGTGTTCGAGGCGGGGGTGTTTGTCCGCTCCATTACCAGCGGAAGCGAAGGTGTTCTTGTCAGCCGGCAGAACGGCGGAGTATGGCTGGTCCAGTTCGGTAGCATACGTATGCCTGTAAAGGAGCGTAACCTTGAGATTGTAAGTGGCAAAGGGTCGCTTCTGTCTCCTACGGTGAGCGTGGATATGTGTCCGGTTTCAGATTCAGGAAATGATACAATGCCACGTCCGGTCTTTGAGCTGCGACTGCTGGGCATGCGTTCCGAGGATGCTCTCCGGGCACTTGAGCGGCAGGTGGATTTGTGCAATATGCAGAATTTCAGGCATTTCAGCGTAATTCACGGAAAAGGTGACGGAATTCTTCAGCAGGCGGTGCAGAATTATCTGTCGCACTGCCCGGGTGTCCAGGAATTCCATTATGCCCCGGCAGAAGACGGCGGAGCCGGAAAAACCTATGTTACCATGAGCTGATGCGCTGATGTTTTCTTAACCGGGATTATATGTTATTATCACAGAATGTTTGTTGATTATGTAATTGTGTTTTTTATCTCTATGCTTCCTCTTGTCGAGTTGAGAGGGGCGATTCCCGTGTCTCAGGCAATGCAGCTGCCCGTGATACCTTCATATATTGTCAGCATAGCCGGTAATATGCTTCCTGTGCCGGTGATATATCTTTTCGCAAGAAAATTCCTTGAATGGGGAAGAGACCGGAAAGTCATAGGCGGAATATGCCGTTTTTTCCTCGTGAAGGGAACTTCGGCAGGTGACAGGCTTCAGAGCAAGGCGGGAAAGGGAATTTTCGTGGCGCTCATGCTTTTTGTCGGAATTCCGCTGCCCGGAACCGGCGCATGGACAGGAACACTTGCGGCCAGTCTCCTCGACATGAAATTCAGGGACACCGTCATTTCCGTGATGCTTGGAGTCCTCTTGGCAGGCTGCATAATGATGGCCGGAAGCCTCGGACTTTTCACCGCTTTTTTCAGCCTGTTCCCAAAAAACTGAGGAGGCAGCGGTTTCCGGTCACGCTTATTCCGTTGTCCGGAACCGCTTTTTCCGGTTCTTTCAGGAATTCTGCCCCTTCTCCGTTTCCACGGCCTTTTTCCTGCCTTTCCGCACGGTGGTCTTGTCCTTTATCTTGGGCAGCACGAATGATATTACCTCCTCGGCTCTCGTTACAGGTATGAATGTTATTCCTGCCCTCACATTTTCCGGTATGTCGTCCAGATCACGGCTGTTCGCCTTGGGAATTATAATTGTTCTGATCTTGTTCCTTTTCGCCGCGACGGTCTTTTCCCTGAGACCCCCTATCGGCAGAACCTGCCCGGTAAGACTCAGCTCTCCCGTCATGGCGAGATTCGGCTTTATTGTTTTTCCTGTCATAAGCGAGATGAATGCCGTCGCCATTGTGATTCCTGCGCTTGGTCCGTCTTTAGGAGTGGCGCCCTCAGGTATGTGGAGATGAACCGTGTGCTTGTCGAACCAGTCCGGTTTTCTTATCTTTCTGTCCGTAATGAATTTCCTGGACCAGTTGAATGCGATCTGACATGATTCCTTCATTACATCGCCCATCTGCCCCGTGAGCACGAGACCTCCTTTCCCCTCGAATTCAGACGCCTCTATAAGGAGAGTGTCTCCGCCCATGCTCGTCCATGCCAGTCCGATTGCCGTTCCGGGCACAGAAGCCTTTTTTATCTCGCTCTCGTCGAATACAGGTTTCCCGAGGTACTTGTCGAGATCTGCCGTCTCGACCGTGAATTTTCTTTCGCTAACCGGTCCAAGTTCCGTGTCAGCCTGTTCCGCCTTATCCTGATTTTTTTCAGCCTCATTCACCAGTTCCGCCACAATTTTTCGGTGGATTTTGTCTATGCTCTTCTCGAAATTCCTTACACCGGATTCCCGCGCATATTCCTCGGCTATTGTCAGCAGCGCATCCTTGGTGTATCTTACCTGATTCTTCTTCAGTCCGTTCTTGATGAGGTTCTTCGGAATCAGATATTTCTTCGCAATCTCGATTTTCTCCTGATCAATGTAGCCGGCGATCTGAATTATCTCCGCCCGGTCAAGAAGCGGAGACGGAATCGAGTCCAGCGTATTCGCCGTAAGTATGAAAAGGACGTTTGATATGTCGAACGGAAGGTCAAGATAGTTGTCCCTGAACGAGACATTCTGTTCCGGATCAAGCACCTCAAGAAGCGCGCTGGCCGGATCTCCCTGATGGCTTGACCCCATCTTGTCGATCTCGTCTATCATGAATACCGGCGACTTTGATTTTGTGATTTTGAGTCCCTGTATTATCTTTCCTGGCATCGCTCCTATATATGTGCGCCTGTGACCCTTTATCTCGGCCTCGTCCCTCATTCCTCCGACGGAAAAACGGTAGAACGGTTTGTTCATGGCCGCCGCAACTGATTTTCCTACGCTTGTCTTTCCGACTCCCGGCGGACCTACCAGAAGAAGGATGGAGCCCTTTGAGTCGCCCTTCATTTTTCTTACGGCAAGATACTCAAGAATTCTCTTCTTCACGTCCTCAAGACCGAAATGATCCCTGTCAAGGGTCTCGCGCGCCTTCTCCATGCTGAAGTCCGGTTTTTCTCCGTCCTTCCATGGGAGCTGTGTCACAAGCTCAAGAAAATTTCTTGTTCCGATGTATTCTGCCGAATTCGGATCCATGAGGTTGAATTTCTCAAGCTCGCCGTCAACCGTCTCCTTTATTTCTCCGCTGAATTCAAGAGCCTTTATCTTCTCCTTGAATTTCTGGTAGTCTGAGGCCTCTCCGTCGGCGTTTGTGCCGAGCTCCTCCTGAATCGATTTCAGTTCCTCGCGGAGAAAGTACTCACGCTGGTTTTTCTCGACGCGCTCGTTCAGTTCCGCCTGTATTTTCTTCTGGACGCGCAGAAGCTCCTGTTCCCTTTTTATGAACACCAGCACCTGTTCCATCCGCTGTCTTACATTTACGGTCTCAAGAATTTTCTGCTGCTCGTTTCTGTCTATATTGAGGATTGACGTTATGAAGTCCGCAATTTTTCCGGGATTGTCGATGTTCACCATGTTCAGCCGCATCTCCTCGCTGAACAGAGGATTGTTATCCGAAATTTCCTTCATCTCGCTGATTATGGCGCGTGTCAGAGCCTTGACCTCGAATGTCCTGTCCTCCTCGTCGTCAAGATATTCCACCGCGGCGACCATCGGAACTGACGGATGAAGCGTCTTTCTTATTTTGAACCGCTTCACCGTTGAGATGAATATGTTGAGTCCGCCGTCGGGCATGTTCACTTTTTTGATTATTCTTGCTGCAGTTCCTATTGTGCAGAGATCCGCGACGGAAGGCGTCTCGTTGTCCTCCATGCTGTCCTTTATCATCGAGATTCCAAGAAAACCCTCATGGTTATACGTCTCCTCGATGGCCTTTATGTCCTCCGGAGAATTTACCATCAGCGGAGTGAATATTCCGGGAAAAATCGGACGTCCCTGCAGCGGAATCAGCGTGAGCTTCGGTGGAAGCATCTGGTCTGCGGAGATTATAGAATTTTCAGGCGCAGATACAGTCTTCTCTGTCCTGTTTTTCTTTCCGCGCGGCCTTCCGCGTCTCTTCTTCTGCTCCGTGTTCTCAGCCGCATTATTTTCAGGCTGCTGACTGTCTTTTTCTGTCTCCGTGATGACTGCGGAACCGTCTATATTGATTTCATCGTCTGTGTTTTCTGTCATACAGCTAATATAATAAAACTGTCCGCTGTCGTCAAACCGCCTTTCCTCTTGAAAATAAAGCTGAATGCAGTTGGAATCAGCATTCAGCATGATGTGAAGAAAGCTTTGCCCTGTAAAAAGGCGGCGGGGCTTTCTGCCTGGAGTAACAGAATGTCATTGGAAAAGAGTTTCTCGCATGACGGAAAAACATGTGCAGCCGTGCTCAATGTCAATGCGGATGATGACAATTCTGTTGTCGTCACCGGGATTCCCAGGCCGGCAAAGGAATCCAAGAAGCCCGCGAAATCCGGCGGAGCGAAAAAGAATTCAAAGGAAAGGTGGACGGGCGGAATTCCAGGAAAATTAAATTATTTTCAGGAATTCCATTGCATTGATATTGACATAAAATATGATTCAGGATATAGTTGTATTCACTTATTCCCCGATTGTGTAATGGTAGCACCTCAGATTCTGGTTCTGATTGTGGGGGTTCGAATCCTCCTTGGGGAAAACTTCCGGATTATTCCGGAGTTTGATCTGGATAAGCTGCAGCTTGCAGCGGATGGACAGTATGGTCCCTTCGAATATCGGTTTAGTTCGCCGCCCTCTCAAGGCGAAGAGACGGGTTCGACTCCCGTAGGGACCGCTAGAAAGACACGGATTTTCCGTGTCTTTTTTTATGCGCAGTCCCGATGGTTATAGCTGTCCTTTGTTTTCCTTTGCAAGTCCGGAGCTTCAGAAATCTCTTGAACTGCCCGCCGCATTTCCGGCGGGCAGTTTGTTTTTCTTTTATAAATGGAGCTTATGTTCCCTCAGGCCGCGGACGGATTCGGCGCATCAGCAGCCGACGCTGCAGATTGGGACGAAAGTCTCTGCCTTGAGTGAGGCTCCTCCGATTAGACCTCCATCGATGTCCGGCTGGGCGAGGAGCTCGGGCGCGTTTGACGCCTTCATTGAGCCTCCGTATTGGATTATGACCTCATCGGCTGTCTCGCGGCTGTAGAGCTTCGCTATGTAATCACGGCAGAATTTATGTATGGCCTCGGCGTCTTCCGGTGTGGCTGTCTTTCCGGTTCCGATTGCCCATACAGGCTCATAGGCTATCGTTATGTGCTTCATCTGCTCCTCGGTGACACCCGCAAGTCCTGCCGACAGCTGGAAGGCGCACACGTTCTCCGCCTCGCCTGCCTCGCGTTCGGCAAGAAGCTCGCCGATGCACAGAACCACGTCAAGACCTTCCTTTAGGCAGCGGCGGACTTTCCTGTTTATGAGCTCGTCGCTTTCTCCGATTTCGTGCCGGCGCTCAGAGTGGCCGAGTATCACCGTCTGCACTCCGATGTCCTTGAGCATTTCGGTGGATACCTCGCCTGTATGCGCCCCGTTCGGAGTCGCGGCTACGTCCTGTGCTCCGAGAATTATGTTTGAGCCGTTTACGATCTGCGCAACCGCATCAAGGTATACAAACGGAACACCTATCATGTATTTGTTCGTCTTGCCTTTAAGCTGTTCGACAAGAGCCTTCGCGAGCGCGACTGCTTCTGCTTTGCTTGTGTTCATCTTCCAGTTTCCGGCGATATAGTTTCTGCGTGCCATAAAAACCTCTTTGTTTTGTTGAATTTATATAGATAATAATGAAATGAGCGGAATCTTACAAGTTGCCCGCCATGCCGTAAGAATCCTTGTCTCCTTCGCGCGCTTGACTTTTGCCTGATTCGAATATAGTTTTATTGCCACTGCGGTTTACGCTTTTACGGAGGTATCGACATGAGCACGGCAGCGGTTTTTTTCGCCGACGGTTTTGAGATGATAGAGGCGCTTTCTCCTGTGGACTACATGAGAAGGGCGGGGATAGAGGTCGTCACTGTGGCGGTCGTGTCGGGGGCGGAGGACAAGCGGATTGTCAGGAGCTCCCACGGCGTCTCTATGTTTGCCGATATGACTTTTGACGGCTGGATTGATTCGCGTGGCGGCCGCCTTCCCGATGCGGTCGTGTGTCCGGGCGGGTCGTCCGGCGCGGAGAATCTCGGTGCGGACGGAAGGCTTCTGCGATATATTGAGGAATGCAATGCCGCGGGAAAAGTCGTCGCCGCGATATGCGCATCTCCCGCGGTGGTTCTCGGAAAGACCCCGGTTCTTGCCGGAAGAAAATGGACCTGCTATCCGGGAATGCAGGACAGGGCGTCCGGTTTCGGCGGCGGATATTCCGATCTTCCGGTTGTCGTGGACGGGAATGTCGTGACCGCACGCGGAGCCGGAGCGAGCGAGGAATTCGCCATGGAGCTGGTGGGAATTCTCGCCGGGGCTGATGCCGCCGCCAGGATAAAAAAAGGAACCTGCCAGCGGTAGCCGCGGCTCCTGTGAATTCCGGCCGTCGAGTCGGCCGGAAAATCATATCATCTCTCGTCACGCTGGGGCTGGAGCTGTATGTTTCTCCGGATACGGAGGAGGCTTCTGCCTATGCTTCCGGAGGACGTGCTATTATGTCCGCGATGTGCGGCCTCTTTTCGAGATCCTTCTTCAGTCCCTCTTCTCTCGCCTTGTTCACGTATGCAGGATCCTGGAAGCTGTAGGTGAAATTCGTGTGGATGTCATACGTTCCCTTGGTGAGCGCGTACGCATCCTCCGTCATCACAAGCTCCTCGTCGGTGGGAATGACGAAAATCTTCACCTTCGAGTCATCCGCGCTGATGCGGGTCTCCGCGTTTCCTGTGAATGACCATTCGTTCTTTTGAAGGTCGATTTTTATTCCGAATTCCTCAAGCCCCTCAAGAGAGCGCTTTCTGATTATCGGCGAGCGTTCTCCGACTCCGGCGGTGAACACAATCGCATCCACGTGTTCCAGCGCGGCCATGTATGATCCGATGAATTTTTTCAGCCTGTAGGCTTCCATGTCGATGGAAAGCTCGGCGAGCTTGTCTCCTTCTGCCGTCGCGACTTCGATGTCGCGCCTGTCGGCATATCTGCCTGTTATTCCCAGAAGACCTGACTTCTTGTTCAGGGCTTTGTCCATTTCGTCCGCGGTCATCCCGGTCTTCCTCATTATATAGAACGGAAGCGCCGGATCCAGCTCGCCGGATCTGGTTCCCATAATCAGTCCGTCAAGCGGAGTTATTCCCATCGAGGTGTCATAGCATTTTCCGTTTTTGACGGCGCATACAGACGCTCCGTTTCCGATATGGCAGATTATCACATTCGTGTCCTTCGGCTGCTTTCCGAGCAGAACTGCGGCGCGCTTTGACGTGTAGAGGAACGATGTCCCGTGGAAACCGTATTTCCTCGCCGAGTATTTTGTGTACCATTCCCTTGGAATCGCATACATGAACGCGAATTCCGGCATCGTCTGATGCCATGCCGTATCCATGACGGCGCAGTGCGGAACGTCCGGAAGAACCTTCTGGGCGGCCTCGATTCCCATTATGTTGGCGGGGTTATGGAGGGGGCCGAGATCTTGAACTGAACGGAACGTGTCGAGGACCTCAGGTGTGATCACCACGGATTTCGTGAATTTGTCACCGCCGTGCAGAACCCTGTGGCCGACCGCCCCAATGACGCTCATGTCGCTGATTACGCCGACCTTGCTGTCGGTGATTTCCTTCATTATCAGCTCGATAGCCTCCTTGTGAGTCGGGCAGGGGCTTAGCAGCTCATGTTTTTCCTTTCCGGCTTTATGCGTGATTCCGGATCCGTCGAGTCCGATTCTTTCGACCACGCCGTTTGCCATGACTTTCCTGTTTTCCCAGTCATAGACCTGATATTTTGCGGAAGAACTGCCGCAGTTGAGCGTTAAGATGACCATTTTTCTGTGTCCTTTGAATGATTAAGATTAGAATGTACCGATTATATTCCTATTCTATTGTATTTTCAACAACGGCCGGCCTGTTTTCCGCACGTTTTATTGACAAGCAGCTGTTTTTCCGTTATATTTGCGCAGTACATTTTGATTATGCTTTGAAATGGACTCGTGCGAACGGGTCTTTTTTTATATATTTTTCCGGCCACGGAATATTGTCCGTACCGGACAAGGACAGAAATTGGACTATACACCTTACGCTGATGTCAAATTTTATGCGGAATGCGCGCCGCTTGTCGAGGGGCTGGGATTCAGGCTTGTGGAGCTGAAGATTGTTCCCGCAAAAAATGTCACGAAAATCTCGGCGATGATAGCATCTGCCGATCCGTCCGCGGATATAGGCGTAAACGACTGCGCGAAAGTTCACCGCGCGCTCCTTCCGCGGCTTGAGGCGCTGCTCGGTACGGAAGACACGTCGATGGAGCTGACTTCACCTGGAATAGAGCACAATATAAAGAATGCCGCGGAATTCGCCCTTTTTGCCGGAAGGGAAGTCCGCGTGTGGGACAGGACTGTCTCGGACTGGGTCGGGGGAAAAATTTCGGGCGCGGACGCCGTGTCCGTTCGGCTTGAGCGTCCTTCCGGTGAGGAGATTACCGTCCTGTATTCGGATATTGCAAAGGCAAAATTTTTACACGCATAGCGGTATTTTATGCGTCCTGCGCGCGGACTGATTCCGCGGCGCATATATAAAATAAAGAAAAGGAGGCTTGCTATGTCAGAGATGGCAGAAGCTATCCGCCAGTTGATCCAGGATAAGGGATATTCCATGGAGTCAGTCAGGCAGACAATCGAGAAGGCGCTCAAGGCGGCCTATAAAAGGACTTATGGTACGGATGAGAATGCCATAGTGAAATTCAGTGATGATATGTCTGATGTCTCAATCTATTCCCGCAAGACGGTTGTCGACGGGGTTTATGATCCGGTAAAGGAGATTGAGCTTGAGGAAGCCAAGGCGATGAGCGATGAGGTCGAGGAAGGTGACGAGATTGATATTCTTGAGGATCCGAAATCGTTTGACCGCTCTGCCGTAGCCACGGGAAAGCAGACTGCGCATCAGGGACTGAATGAGACCTACAAGGATTCCCTTTACAATGAATACAAGGAGAAGATCGGCGAGACTATAATCGGATATTACCAGCGTGAGCGCAAGGGAAACATATATGTCGATATAGGCAATCCGGGGCGGCTGGAAGGAATTCTTCCTTTGAAATATCAGTCGAAGCTTGAGGTCTACGAGAAGAACGACAGGATAAAGGCTCTGATCGTTGACCTCAAGAAGACTAATTCCGGACTTCAGGTGGTTCTCTCAAGAAGTGATCCCAAGCTTGTCAGCTCCATCCTTGAGAAGGAGGTTCCGGAAATATCCGACGGAACTGTCGAGATAAGAAAGATTGTCCGCGATGCCGGCTACCGTACCAAGATAGCCGTTTATTCCAAGCGTGAGGATGTGGATCCTGTGGGAGCCTGCGTCGGACTAAAGGGTGTCCGTATTCAGAGTGTGATCCGCGAGCTTCTTAACGAGAAGATTGATGTGCTTAAATATGATCCGGATCCGGCTGTGTTCATAAAGAATTCGCTGTCTCCGGCCGCCGTGGAGCGTGTCGTGATTCTTGACACGAACAAACGTCAGGCTCTGGCGATTGTTCAGGACAGTCAGTTCTCCCTCGCGATTGGAAAGCAGGGGCAGAATGTCCGTCTTGCGAACCGCCTCTGCGACTGGAATATAGATGTGAAGACGGTGGAACAGGCGGCGGAGATGGATCTTACGGAAATATCGACCGTCCAGTCGGCGAAGAGCCTTTTCCGTGATGACGCTGATTATGACGAGATTACATCGGTCGCGGAGCTGCCGGGCGTTGACAAGGATGTGGCGGCAAAACTCAAGGAGCATGGAATTGAGAGCATCGAGGAATTCATTGACGCATACGAGAAGAACGCCATCAGCATAGATGGAGTTTCTCAGGAATCTGTCGATGCGGTCAATAAACTGATAAATGACAACGTGGAATTTGTCGATGAGAATGTGCCGGACGAAGGCGCAGAACCCCGGCCGAATACGGACAGTCCGGAGGAGCCGGTTCAGGAGGCCGAGGAGTATTTCTGTCCTGAATGCGGAGCTAAGATTACTCTTGATATGACCCATTGTCCGGAATGCGGTGTTGAATTTGAATTTAAAGAGGACGAGGAATAGGAATTTTTATGGCGGATGAATCAGAGAAAAAGCCCGGATTTGTAGTTCACAAGAGGCAGCAGGATACGAGTGCTCCGGCGGCTTCTTCCGAAAAGAAACGTGTTGTTGTTGTAAGGAGAAAGCCTCAGGCCCAGCAGACGGCAAAGTCGGGCGGAGACAGCGGCCGCAGGGACAATGTTCATGTTGTCGTGCGGAAGGCTGAGAATTCATCCCCGGCTCAGAATGAGAAGAAAACTCCTGTACAGCCACAGAAACCGGCGGAGCAGCAGCCGGGCCGTTCCCAGAATGCGGCTGCAGTTCAGCGCAAGGCAGCCGAGAACGCTAGGACTGAGACGAAGCCGGAAAACAGGAAGCGAACCTTCGAGCTGAATCCTGCGCGCCCGAATGTGAAGGCCGGAAATCTCTCCGACCGCGGACGGCAGAATTCCCGCGGGGGCTACGGCTATCAGCGCGGCGGACAGTACGGCGGAGGCCGGCAGTTCGGCCGTGACGGCGGCGGATTCACTGGAACTCAGGCCAGGCAAGGCTACCAGAACCGCGAGCGTGACGGAAACGGCGGCTACGGGAACCGTCAGGGCGGAGGATTCCAGAACAGGCAGGGCGGCTACGGAAACCGTCAGGGCGGGTTCCAGAACAGGCAGGGCGGACCTGGACAGGGACCGCGCTTCGCCGGCGGATTCAGGCAGGGACGTCCGGGCGGCGCGCCGGCTCCGATGCCGACGGTTGACCAGTCACGCCAGCTTTCGGCGAAGAAATCCTTCAAGGGAAAGAAACAGATATATAACAGAAAGGACGAGGAGCAGTTCGACGACAAATTCTTCGAGCAGAGGAAGAAGTCAGAGACTCCGGCAAGCGTTGTCCCGAAATCAATTGATATAATGGAGACAATCTCGGTTTCCGATCTTGCCCGCAAGATGAATCTGAAGGCTTCCGAGATAATCGCGAAGCTTATGTCCATGGGAATGATGGTGACAATCACACAGTCAATCGATGCGGACACGGCGACTCTTCTTGCCTCCGAATACGGATGTGATGTCAATCTTGTCAGCCTTTATGATGAGACTGTCATAGAAAGCGAGAAGGATGACGGCGTGGAGCTTGTCGTCCGTCCCCCTATCGTCACTGTCATGGGACACGTTGACCACGGTAAGACAAAGACCCTTGACGCGATCCGGAATTCCCATGTCGCAGAAGGTGAATTCGGCGGAATCACGCAGCATATCGGCGCCTATTCGGTCTCCACTCCCAAGGGCCGCATAACATTCCTTGATACTCCTGGACATGAGGCGTTCACGATGATGCGCGCCAGGGGAGCGCAGGTCACCGACATAGTTGTTCTTGTGGTGGCCGCGGATGACGGTGTGATGCCTCAGACGCTTGAGGCGATCAGCCATGCCAAGGATGCAAAGGTTCCGATTATCGTGGCGGTGAACAAGATAGACAAGCCGGAGGCCAATCCTGACCGTGTCAAGACTCAGCTTTCAGAGCTTGGCCTTACGCCTGAGGAATGGGGCGGTGACACCCAGTATGTCAACATAAGCGCGCTGAAGGGGCAGGGAATTGATGACCTTCTTGATGCGATTCTCCTTCAGGCTGAAATCCTTGAGCTCAAGGCGAATGACTGCTGCCGCGCCGAGGGAAAGATTCTTGAGTCACGTGTTGATCAGGGACGCGGTGTCGTATCATCCGTCGTGATTCAGCGAGGAACCCTTCACCAGGGAGATCCGTTTGTCGCGGGAATTTATTCCGGACGTGTACGTGCCATGTTCGATGACCTCGGAAGAAGAATTCAGGAGGCCGGGCCTTCAACGCCGGTTGAGGTTCTGGGTATGGAGGAGATGCCGAACGCCGGAGATCCGTTCCAGGTCACGGAGTCGGAGAAGGACGCGCGCTCTATTTCCTCAAAGCGGCAGGAGCTGAAGCGTTTCGAGGATGCGAAGGCCGTAAAGAAGGTCACGCTTGACAATCTCTACTCCGCGATAGAGCAGAGCGAGGTGAAGGAATTCAAGGTTATCATCAAGGCGGATCTTCAGGGATCGGCGGAGGCTCTCAAGACCGCGCTTGAG
The DNA here is from genome assembly GCA_002296965.1 of Treponema sp. UBA792. Lineage (GTDB taxonomy): Bacteria > Spirochaetota > Spirochaetia > Treponematales > Treponemataceae > Treponema_D. The sequence goes on from DBIW01000046.1 coordinate 15,285, forward strand.
AAGCTGTCAACAAGGGATATACGTCTTTCGGTCATACATTCTTCCGCCGGCGCTATTAACGAGAGCGATGTCACTCTTGCCGCCGCCGACTCAAATGCGATTATCATCGGATTCAACGTCCGTCCTACGCCCAAAGCCAAGGCGCTGGCCGAGCAGGAGCGTGTGGAGATAAGGAAATACAACATCATCTACAAGTGTGTCGAGGAGATTCAGGCGGCCATGGAGGGAATGCTCCAGCCTGACATGAAGGAGGAGGTCACCGGTATGCTTGAGGTGCGCAACACATTCCGCGTGCCTAAGATTGGTGTCATTGCCGGTGTGATTGTTTCTGAAGGTGTCGTGAAACGTACTTCCAGCGTCAATCTTATACGCGACGGAATCGTCAAATTTACAGGCAGGATTTCTTCGCTCAAGAGATTCAAGGATGACGCGAAGGAGGTTTCCGCCGGATATGAATGTGGCGTCGGTCTTGAGAACTGGCAGGACATTCAGGTCGGAGACCGGCTTGAGGTGTTTGAATTTGTTGAGGTCGCGCGCAAGCTCGGAAAAACCCTCGCCGAGGAGCAGGCTGAGCTTGAGAAGAAAAAGGCTTCCGGTTCCGCGGAGAAGGACAGCTGACGATGGGCCAGTACAGAATAAGCCGTCTTAATGACCAGCTGAGGGACGAAATATCACAGCTGATTCTCCGTGGCGATGTGAAGGATCCGAGGGTGTCGACGTTCCTCTGCATAAACAGGGTTGATGTCACGAGCGACCTTTCCTATGCGAAGGTTTATGTCTCAAGCTTTCTCTCTGACAGTCAGGTTGATAAGGGAGTCGAGGGGCTGAATTCCGCGGCGGGTTTCATCCAGTCGTCAATCGCAGGAAAAATGCGGATCCGCCAGTTTCCGAAATTCCAGTTTGTCGTGGATACAGGCATGAAGGAAGGCTTCCGGATGGTCCGGAAGCTGACGCGCCTTGAGAACGAGTCGGCTGGAAGGGAAAATGCTGAGGGCGGCCGGAATTCCGGAACTGACGGCGGCGATGAGTGAGACTGCTTCCGGCTCCGATGGAATCGTCCTTCTGGCAAAGCGGCCGGGAATGACAAGTTTTGCCTCCCTTTATGACGTGAAGAAGGCTCTCGGCACGTCGAAAGTCGGACATACCGGCACATTGGACAGTTTCGCTTCGGGGCTTCTGGTTGTATGCGCAGGACGGCTCACAAGACTTGCCGCACGCATAACGGAATTCGGAAAGACATACACGGCGGCCGTGCGCTTCGGTGAGGAGACGGATACCCTTGAATATACCGGAAAGACCATAAGAGCTGCGCCCCTGCCTTCCGCTGCCGCTCTTGAGTCCGCAGTGCTCCGTTTTACAGGCGACATAATGCAGTCTCCGCCGGCTTTTTCCGCCGTTCATGTCGGGGGCAGGAGGGCGAGCGATGCCGCCAGAGCCGGTGTCCATGTCGAGATTCCTCCCAGAAAAGTCACCGTGTACAGCGCCGGGATAAAGTCGCTTGTTATGACGGCGGACGGTTTTGTGTCCGCCGCGGAAATCTGTTTCTCAGTGTCAAAAGGGACATATATAAGATGTCTCGCGAGGGACATCGCCGCTTCCTGCGGAAGTGCTGCCCATCTTGCCGGACTCTGCAGGACTGCGGTCGGAAATTTTGAGCTCAGGGATGCCGCCGGATATTCGCTCATGCCGCCGTTCTCTCTGGAGAATTCCCTTGCCGCGGCGGACGCATTCCGCGCGGGGAAAAATCCGTTCCCGGCGGCCGGAGATGACTTTTCCGTGGAAATCAGGCGGCAGATAGCGGAGGGACTCAGAGGATTCTCCCCTGAGCTTTCGTCTGAATGCGGTTTTGTTAATCTGACTCTTTCCGGGGCCGACGCGCTTTCAAAATTCAGGCGCGGTATGCCGCTTGTCCGCGGGCTTTTCTCCTTTTTCCCCGATGTTCCCGCCGGCACGCTCTGCTCGGTCTTCTCGCCGCCGGGAGAATTCGCAGGTCTTATAGAGACAATGGACGGCCGCCGTCCTGTCTATAAATTTGTTATGAACTGAATCCGTTTCTGCCGAAATATTACCTGATGATCCGCCGGAGCTTCCGGTGCGGAAATCCATTCCTCTGGAATTCATAATACAGACAGAGAAAATATTGATGAAATCATAATTTGTATATAAAATATCCTGCAAAAATCGCAGGCAGTGGAGCGTAAATTCTATGGTCAAAGGTCTTGAGAAAAAGGTGAGCATTACGGCGCGTCTTGGTGTCGTGGTCCTCTGCATTACATTTGCGGTGATGGGACTTCTTCTTATGGTCGTATCGAAAGTCGTGAAGCGGCAGATAGAGAACACCTATCTGGAGCTGTCGGTCAACATTGTGAATGGACGTGCCCGCGAGGTTTTCGAGTGGATTGATACCTATCAGAACGACCTGAGGATATACACCGAGGCCGATGCTGTTAAGAGCGGAGACAAGAGCCGTGTGATAGACTGGCTTCATTCGCATCAGAATCTGAGGAATCCGAACTATGACTATATGTTCTTTTCTGATACCGAGGGAACTACTTACCGCGACACGGGACTTGTAGGCGCCAGAGGCGCGGTGAGGGAGCGTGACTACCATAGGGCGATGGTCGGTGAAGGTGCGGATGTCTTTGCCGGAGACATGGTAAAATCCAAGACATCGGGGAAATATGTAGTGCCTGTGGCCCGGCCCGCAAGGGACTCTTCGGGAAAGGTTTTCGGGTATTTTGTCGGAATGATCGGTGTAGACATGATCCGGTCTGAAATTCAGGGAGCCGCCGTTGGCTCCACCGGATATTTCATACTGAATGACGGAAGCGGAACCATTACCGCCCATAAAAACCAGTCCGAGGTGATGAAGAAGATAGATTCATATCCCGCGATAAGCGGAATAATCAGTGGCGGCAGAAGCGGATATGCCGGCACGGTCATTGACGGCGAGAAGGTCCACGTGTTCTGCGCCCCGGTTCCTGACACGAACTGGACTATGACGCTCGTTATTTCTGACAGCCAGATATATGACTCGGTGCGGAAAGCCAAGACGATAATAATCATCTTCGGCGTGATGATGGGCATAATCATCTATATATTCTTTGTCCTTGCGCTGACGAACATACTTGGCAGGCTGAAGAAGGTGAACCGGATTGTGGACGACTTCTGTACCGGTTCCGCGGATCTTACGGTCCAGCTGAAAGTCAAGCGGAATGACGAGGTCGGATCCCTTGTGATACTGATGAACCGCTTCATAGGAAAATTCAGGACAATCATGGCCGCGATCAAGGCTTCCGAGACAAATCTTGCGGATGTCGGCCGTACCCTTACCGACGAGATCCAGTCCACGACGGCTACTGTCGCCCAGATGTCCGACAATATCGGTCAGGTGAACGGGCAGGTCAGAAGCCAGACCGAGAACCTTGAGCGCTCGGCCGCGGCGATCACACAGATAACAAGCAATATAGATTCCCTTGACAATATGATTCAGACCCAGGCTTCAAGCGTCGTCGAGGCTTCCGCGGCCGTCGAGCAGATGATAGGAAACATCAAGGCCGTGGACGCTTCCGTGGTGAAGATGGCGGATGAATTCAATGTCCTTGAGTCGGACACTAAGACCGGAATCGAGAAGAACACGACCGTGAACGGACTGATACAGAAAATCGCGGACCAGTCCAGCTCCATGATGGATGCGAATTCGATAATCCAGAGCATAGCCGAACAGACGAACCTGCTTGCGATGAACGCCGCTATTGAGGCGGCCCATGCGGGCGAGGCCGGAAAGGGATTCTCCGTCGTGGCGGACGAGATCCGCAAGCTCGCCGAGACTTCCGCGGAGCAGTCGAACAGAATCGGACAGGAGCTGAACAACATCCAGGACGGAATCTCCCATGTAGTGGAGGCGTCCACCGAGTCTGAGAAATCATTCCAGTCCGTCTCGTCACATATATCATCGACCGGAGAGCTTGTGTCCCAGATCCGCGGCGCGATGGAGGAGCAGCAGTCCGGCTCACAGCAGATTCTTCAGGCCCTGCGCGCGATGAACGACAGCACTACGGAGGTGCGCGGAGCCGCAGGAGAAATGACAAAGGGCGGAGAGGAGATTCTCCGCGACGTGACTGAACTTAAGGATGCCATGTCCGTGATTGAGACCGCTATGTCGGAACTGAACAGCGGAACTTCATATGTCAACGATACGGCCGCAAAGCTCAGGAGCGCCGCCGCCACGCTTACCGGCTCCATAAAGCAAATAGGTGATGAGGTCGGCCAGTTCAAGGTCTGACGGGTGGAACTATGGCTGATTTTCTGGATTACCTTAAATGGCGCGGAGATCTGTCCTTTGACGAGTCGCCGTTCTGCCAGGTCGATGCGCTGCTTCTCTGCCAGCTGTCATATTTGAATTTTGACGGGATTCTGGGCTCCTCTTTTGGTGATGGAATTTCTCTTGATGTCCTTGCGGAGGAATTCCGTTCCTCGCCCGACTTTCAGACCCGCTCATATATGGGAATGGTTATAAACAGCCGGACGCCGGAACTGCTTGCTGAATGCGGCCGTTCCCGCCGTTTTTCCTCCGTCGTGGTCTGCGGCTATGTGCCGGTGCTTGACAGCGGCAGGGAGGAGCAGTTCTGCGCCATGACATTCAGAGTCGGCAGAAATGTCTCCGCGGTGGTTTTCAGGGGAACGGATGACACCTTGGCCGGATGGAAAGAGGATTTCAACATAAGCTATATGGAGCAGATTCCTTCCCAGGCCGATGCGCTGGGCTATTTTGTCAGGGCGGCATCGGAGCTGCGCGGAAAATTTATATGCGCCGGACACTCAAAGGGCGGAAATGTGGCTCTTTATGCGGCCGTTTTATGTCCCCGCAGAATTCAGGACAGGATAATTTCTGTGTACAATTTTGACGGTCCCGGGTTTCCGACTGAGTTCTTCCGCGGCGACGGTTTTTTGCGCCTGGCTGACCGTCTTCATTCCTTCTATCCGGAATTCTCGATAGTGGGAATGATTTTCAGCCATTATGAGAGATATACGGTTGTCCGTAGCTCCGAATTCGCGATAATGCAGCACGACGCGTTCTCCTGGCAGATAGAGGGAGCCGCTCTTGTCGCTGCCGGGGACTTCACTGATGAGTCGAAATTCTTCTATAAGACATTCAACGGTTGGGTTACGGACATAAGCCGCGACGACCGGAAGAGGTTTGTGGACGCGCTGTTCGCCGTGCTGTACGCGTCGGACGCGAGGACAAACACCGAGCTTGACGAGGACAAGCTCCGCGCCTCGGCAAAAATGCTCAGGGCAATGAAGGAGCTGGATCCGGAGACAAGGGATTCCGTGCGCGCGATTCTCAGGCTGCTTGTCAGAGTCGCCAAGAGCAATCTTCCGATTGTCAATGTTCTGGGCGGGCTTTTCCCGGCGGCTAAAAAATAACTTCCGGATGAATTTTTCCTTTGTAAATAAGGCGCTCACGTTGTATACTGTCCGCTATGAGTGACAAGACGATTTCTACAAACAGTCCGGTCGGGCATCATCTTGATGCGATCGGCGAGTCCAAGCCGGCATCATATCTTATGTTCAACAGAAAGAAGATTGAGCTTGTGGCGAAAATAACAATAGGCCGCGAGAGCGACAATGATATTGTCGTGGACAACAAGCTTGCGAGCCGCCATCATGCCATGATCCAGAAAATCCGGGACGCGTACTTCATCAAGGATGAGGGCAGCACGAACGGGACCTTCCTTAACGGCGCGAGAATTCCCGCAGGAAAATATGTCAAGCTCAATCCGGGTGACAAAATCACAGTAGGAAACGCGAGCCTGGTCATATCCTGATGGGAGGCGCGGATCCGTTCACCGGAATTCTGTGTTCCGAAAAACTTCCAGACTATGAATATCTCCTGAATACGGCGGATTCGGCGGCTTCCGTTCTTGAGCATGAGGACGGAGGCTACAGACCTGCGGACAGCGACGGAAATCCGGGCGGGCTTCTTGACTTTACCGGAGGCAGCCGGATGCTTTCCGTCGTCGTTCCGGATATCCATGCGCGGCCGTCTTTTCTGGAGAATCTGCTTGCGTTCAGGATTCCCGCCGGTTCCGATCCCTGCTGCGGCGGACAGACTGTCATCAGCGCGCTGGAAAAAAAATCCCTGAGGGTGATCTGCGTCGGCGACATAATGCACACGGAGCGCGTCACCGCGGAGAGATGGCGTTCGGCCGCTGCCGAATTCGGACGCGGGGAGTATTCCGGTCCTTCCATGCGCGCGGAGATGCGGGAAAGCCTTTCCGTGCTTGCCTGTGTGATGGAGCTGAAGATCCGATTTCCATCGGTGTTCCATGTCCTCAAGGGAAACCACGAGAACGTCATGAACAGGACCGGAGGAGGAGATTTCAGTTTCTGCAAATATGCGGACGAGGGCAGGATGGTGCGCGAATTCATAAGTTCTGTCTACGGCGATGATGTCCTGTATATGATTTCCTGCTGGGAGCGTTTTCTCCCGCTCGCCGCTGTGATTCCGGGGTGCGTGATAAGCCATGCGGAGCCTGAGCGGACATTTTCCCGCAGGGAGCTTGTCGATGCGCGGCTTGAGTCCGATGTCGTGCGTGGCCTTACCTGGACGGCGAACGGCGCGGCGGAGGAGGGGAGCGCGGCGGGCACGGCGGCGGCTCTTCTTCCGGGATTCACTGGAAGTCCGTTTTTCATTTGCGGCCACCGCCCCGTGTCAGGTGATTTCGCGGTCCGGCAGAACGGAAGGGTTTTTCAGATTCATAATCCGGACAGGCAGAATGTCGCGTTTGTCCGCAGTGACGGAGAATTCTGTCCTGAGACTGATATTGTTGGGGTGAATGTATGAGCGAGGAATTTCCTCCTGTTATAGGGAAATACAAGGTTCTCGGCGTCGTCGCAAGGGGCGGAATGGGCGTTGTCTACAAGGCAGTCCATCCGTCGCTGCGCCGTTATGTCGTCATAAAGAAGATGACTGCCCGCGGAAATTCGGCCAATGCCGGACGGTTCAAGAAGGAGGCGCAGATTCTGCTTGACCTCCAGAGTCCGTATATCGTCCATCTGTTCGATTATTTTACCGAGGGCGGCTACCGTTATATGGTGGAGGAGCTTGTTGACGGAATGGCTCTTGACAAGCTGATTGCCAAGCAGACAGTCCTTCCGCCGCAGATAGCGATGCTCGTGATGCAGGATGCGTGTTTCGCGCTCAAGTATGCCCATTCAAAGGATATTGTCCACCGCGACATAAAGCCCGGAAACATACTCATATCAAAGCGCGGCGAGATAAAGCTGGCTGATTTCGGTATCGCGAGCGATGCATCGGATGACTCGATGGACACGAAGAGCGGGACCGCGCTCGGAACTCCCGCATATATGCCTCCGGAGCAGTTCGAGAACAGCGCCGGAGTCGACAGCCGGGCCGACATATATGCGCTTGGAATAATGCTCTATGAGATGGTCACGGGTACAAAACCGTATCCCGGAACATTCTCCATAGAGACGCTGAATGTGGTCAAAAAGGGAAAATACATTCCTCCGCGGAAAATAGACAAGACGATTCCTGTCGGAATATGCAGGCTGATAAGAAAAATGATACGGCCCAAGGCTTCCGCGCGTTTCCGTTCTGTGGAGCCGGTGCTGAAGGCCGTCAGGAAATATCTTTCACGGTATGACACGCACGAGATCCGTGTCCAGGTCGCTAAATCAGTGCTTGCGCAGAAAATGTACGCGTTTCCTGAATTCCGCGAGAAGGACAGGACCGCCCGCCTTGTGAGGAGGATTTTTCTTGCCTCCGTCTCGGCCGCAGCCCTGCTTGTCCTGTGCTGGAAGTCAGGACTTGTCCACAGAACCGTTCTCCGCGGGATTTATTCGCCGGTCTCTGTGGAAATCGCCGTGCCCAGAACGCTCTCGGAATCGCCGGATCTTCCGGTGAAGGCGTTTTTCTTCCGGAACGACAACGACGGTATCCCTGAGGTTCCCGGAACGCGCCGTGTGTTCGCGCCTGAGGGCAGCCGGAAATCCGGGCGGATTCTTGCCGCCCTGAAGCGGAAGAAGGTTCCTGCGGAAAGCGGGCGGGACAGGATTTTCCGTACGTCCGATGTGTTCCTGTCCGACGGGGACTACCGTGTCAAGATTGCTGCCGGGCCGTACGTGTGGTGGAAATCGTTCTCTGTGGACGGAGACTCTCTTGTTCTCGGATGTGATTTTCTTAGGGACAGCCGCAGAAACCTGAGGATAAGAGCCTCGGCCTCTGATTCAGTGACAGGCGCGGACATATCAGGCATGACGGAATTCGAGTTTTTTTCCGGAGACAGGTGGCTGCCTGTAAGGGCTGTTCCCCAGGGGACTCTTGTGTCCGGGAAGGTCTGGAAAATCCGTGCCGTAAGCTCAGGCTACGCTCCTGAATATTTTTCCCTTATGATAGACTGGTTTCAGGATGAGCTGTGCATAGAGGCGTCCCTGCGTCCGGAGTGAATTAATCTGTACGAAAATAGAATAAACATCTATTTGGGTGTTTTTTCCTATGTAAAAATATGTAAAGTAGTGTACAATGGAGCATTATGATAGGAATTAAAATTAACAAGACCTTACGAAACTTTATAATTGGCGTTCTTGCAATTATTTTGATTTTCGTTGTGAAAAGCCTTTTTCCTGACAAGGATTTCCATGAAAAATATGAAGGTTACAATCTGTCCGCTTCGTCCGGCTCTTCTTCGGATGTCAGGACCTATTCCGAGTATCAGGAGATTCATTCAGCCGCGGCAAAACCATCCGTGTCCGTGGCGCTGGATGTTTTCGCCTATGACCGTGGCTCATCCTATGGAATTTCGGAAAAATACGACTATTACGGCAGGGATGTCGTAGTCACGGAGGACAGATCTTCCGTGACATGGCCGGTGGATGTGCCCGAATCCGGTTTCTACAATATAGAGATGGAGTATGTCGCCGTTCCCTCCAGAAACATAAATATGGAGCGGATTTTATATATAAACGGTGAGATTCCGTTCAGCGGAGCGGACATCCTGTCCTTCTCAAGGCTTTGGAAGGACGGCGGTCCTGTGAAATACGACAACCAGGGAAACAGCATCCGCCCGTCTCAGGTGGAATTCTACGCTCCGCAGACAGTCCGCTTCAAGAGCGATCTCGGATACGAGGTGGATCCGTACTGTTTCTATTTCAGTTCCGGCAGGAATACTGTCACTCTTGAGTCCACCAACGAGCCTATGGCCGTCAGTTCGATAAGGCTTGTTCCTGTCCGTAAGTATAATACTTATGAGCAGTACGTGTCCGCTCAGCCGTCTTCCCCGGACTCGTATAAAGGCGGCGGAGTTTCAGTGAAAATTCAGGGAGAGGATGCCGCCGCAAGATCGGATCCTTCCCTCTTCGCAAGATATGACCGTTCCTCCGCGATAACTGAGCCTTACAGCGTCACCCATACGGTGCTGAACTATGCCGGAGGCGAGTCGTGGAAATCTTCCGGTCAGTGGATAGAGTGGAATTTCGAGGTTCCCGATGACGGCTGGTATACGGTGTCGTTCCAGGCGCGCCAGCTGTATCAGCGCGGATATGTCGCAAGCCGCACGATTTACATTGACGGCGAGATTCCTGTGGACAGCGTGAAGAACGTCGGATTTCCGTTCAGTTCGGACTGGAAGCTGACAACTCTTTCCGGCGATGACGGTGTTCCGTACAGATTCTATCTGTCGAAGGGCGCGCATACGCTCCGCATGGAGGCGACTCTGGGAGAGATCGGCTCGATAATCAGCGATCTTCAGGACAGCATTTTCCGCCTGAACAAAATCTACCGCACGATTCTGGTTCTTACCGGAAACTATCCCGACCAGTTCCGTGACTACGAGATTGACAAGGTTTATCCTGAGGAAGTGGACGCCATGCTTCTTGAGAGCAGACGCCTTTATCGTTCCGTAGACCGTTTTGTGTCGGTCATGGGGCAGAAGTCCGACAAGATTGCCATGGCCGAGACCCTTGCCGTCCAGCTTGAGAATTTCTACAAGAACCCTGACAGAATCACCAAGGGATTTCAGAATTTCAAGGACAATATAACATCTCTTGGCAGCTCGCTGCTTTCCATGGCGGAGACGAAGCTGGACGTTGACTATATTCTGATCCAGTCTGCCGGTGACAAAATCAGACCTGTGAAAGCCGGATTCTTCAGAAAGGCCCGCCATGAGATAGTCTCGTTCCTCACCTCATTCTTTGTCGATTCGACTAAACTCGGCAATGTCTACGGAAAGGATGCGGAGCATACGATTGAGGTCTGGATCGTGACAGGCCGTGATCAGAGCACGATTCTCAAGAATATGATAGATGACAGTTTCACCCCGGAATCCGGTGTGAACGTGAACGTAAAGCTTATAGCGCTTGATTCTCTGCTCAATGCGGTAGTCGCCGGAAACGGACCTGATGTCGTAATCTCCGTGGATTCCGCAAGACCTGTGGATTATGCCCTCCGCAACGCCAATGTCGATCTTATGCGTTTTTCCGACTGCGAGGATGTGCTGAAGCAGTTCAAGCCGAGCGCATACGAGGCGTACCGCTATAGCGGAGGAATTTATGCCCTTCCGGAGACGCAGACATTCAATCTTCTTTTCTATAGAAAGGATATTCTGAAGCAGCTGGAGCTTGAAATTCCGCAGACCTGGGACGATCTTATCGCCATACTTCCGACTCTTCAGGGAAACAATCTGACGGTCGGAATTCCCTATCCGAGCATTCAGGCGCCGGACATGACGACATTCTATTCTATGGTATATCAGCGCGGCGGCTCGGTCTACAATGACAGGGGAACAAAAACGCTTATCGACAGCGAGGCAGGAATCGCATCGTTCAAGGAATATACGAGTTTCTACAACAGCTACGGACTTCCTTCCGTGTTCGATTTCCTGAACAGGTTCCGTTCAGGCGAGATGCCTATCGGAGTCGCGAACTACCAGACTTACAACACGCTTGTCGTTTCCGCTCCGGAAATCCGCGGGCAGTGGGATTTTACCTATCTGCCTGGAACTGAGAGAACCGGACCGGACGGAAAGACATATATCGACCGTTCCAGCGTGTCAGGCGGAACCTGTGTGATGATGATAAAGAAGGGAATGGACTCGTCTGACATCGACATCGGAGCGGACTATTCTTCCGTGTCGTACAGTTCAATCGTCGGAAGGGATATGTCCGGGCTTGCGCCTGGAATTGACGCGGAGACGCTGAGAAAGGTCGTGAAGAACGAGAACCGGATGCGTGACTCATGGGAATTTATGAAGTGGTGGGTCTCATCGGATACTCAGGTCAGGTTCGGCCGCGAGATAGAGGCTCTGCTCGGCTCGTCCTCACGTTATGCGACGGCGAATGTGGAGGCTTTCAGGCAGCTCCCGTGGAGCTCAAGGCAGATGGAGGTTCTTCTCAATTCTCTTGACGAGACGGTCGGTCTTCCTGAGGTTCCGGGCAGCTACTTCACCCCACGCCATATTGTCAACGGAACACGTAAAGTCATAAACGAGAAGGAGGATCCGCGTGAGACTCTGATTGACTATGCGCGCAAGATTAATGAAGAGCTGACCAGAAAGCGTCAGGAATTTGCTTTGCCTACAGAGTAAGGGGAATCTTATGAGTGAAATGTGGTTGAAATATAAGAACAAAAAACGGATTGAGCTGTCAGACAATCTGCATAAAATGAAGACGATGAAGGTGTGCTACCTTTTTCTGCTGCCTTATGCGGCGCTGTTTCTGACGTTCAATATTCTGCCTATAGTGAATTCGATTTATTACAGCTTCACGAATTTCAATATTCTTGAGAAGCCCAAATTCATAGGATTCAGAAACTATATAAACCTTTTTCTTCAGGATGAGGTGTTTCAGATTGCGGTGAAGAACACTTTCCTCATTGCGGTCATAACCGGTCCTGTCGGATATATAATGTCGTTCATTTTCGCCTGGCTCATAAATGAGCTTCCGAAGAAAATCCGGACGCTTGTCGTGTTTTTCTTTTATGTTCCGTCTATTTCAGGACAGGCATTTGTCGTCTTCCAGACGCTTTTCCGTGACGACATAAACGGATGGGTCAACTCATGGCTGTTCAAGATGGGATTCATAGACTCGCCGATTGCGTTTCTTACAAATCCGGAATATGTGATGCGGATAATCATTCCTGTCATTCTATGGACAAGCCTCGGTACGGGATTTCTTGCGTTCGTCGCCGGACTCAAAGGAATTGACCAGGCTCAGTATGAGGCCGGCTATATAGACGGAATTCAGAACCGGTGGCAGGAGCTGTGGTTCATAACCCTTCCGAACATGAAGCCTATGCTCCTTTTCGGAGCCGTCATGTCAATCACCACCGCATTCAATGTATGCGATATTCCGATGAAGCTGGCCGGCTATCCGAGTACCGATTACTGCGCGCGGACAATAGTCACGCACCTTTTTGACTACGGATTCAGCCGTTTTGAGATGGGATATGCGTCCGCAATCGCCACCGTGCTGTTCATTGTTCTTATCCTTTGCAAGAAAGGATTCTCGGCTCTTCTGAACAGAGTCGGACACTAGTGAGGTATACTGAAAATGAAAAGAAAACAAATAATGGAAGGCGCGAATATCCATCACTATAAGCACAGAAGAAAACCTAACCGTTCCGTCGGAGGAGACATAGGAATTTATATTTTCCTGGCGTTCTGTTCTTTTCTGATGATGTTTCCGCTTGTTTTTGCTGTCGGAAACTCCCTGAAGCCTCTTGACGAGCTGTTCAAGATACCTCCGAGCGTGCTTCCAAGAAATCCGACAACCGACAACTTCTCCGATCTTCTTGTCACGATGAGCCAGTCCTGGGTTCCGTTCTCCAGGTACGTGTTCAACACCGTGTTCATAACCGTCGCGGGAACTTTCGGTCATGTCATAATCGCTTCGATGGCCGCCTATGTCCTGGCGAAATACAGGTTTCCGCTTGCGGATACTTTCTTCAAGGTTGTTGTCCTTGCGCTCATGTTCACCGGCTATGTCACATCGATTCCGAACTATCTTATTATGTGCCGCCTGCATATAGTCGATACGTACTGGGCGCTTATACTTCCCGCATTCTCCGCTCCGATGGGGCTGTTCCTTATGAAGCAGTTCATGGAGGGACTTCCGATGTCGCTGATAGAGGCCGCCAAGATTGACGGGGCGAATGAGTGGACGATTTTTATGCGGCTTGTCATGCCGAATGTACGCCCGGCCTGGCTTACAATATCAATCTTCTCGGTGCAGTCTCTCTGGAACAACAATGCCGCGAGCGTGATTTATACCGAGAACAAGAAGATGCTCAGCTATGCGCTTCAGCAGATTCAGCTTGGAGGAATTGCCCGCACAGGTCAGTCAAATGCCGTAGTTGTGGTCACAATGATTGTTCCTATCGTTTTCTTCATATTCTCGCAGAGTCAGATTATGGAGACAATGGCGACATCGGGACTGAAGGACTAGTATATGAAAAGATTGAAAATATTATATGCCGTTTCCGGTTTGATTCTTGCCTGCGCGCCGCTTTCAGCGAAAGGCGACAGCTATATCTATGATTACTGGGGCGAGGTGGAGAAATCGCCGGATGTCTACAGGGTTTCAAATGTGCTTTATGCGGATGATCTGAAGCTTGACAGACAGCTGATGAATCCGTCTAGCCTTTTCTGCCGGGGAAATACCGTCTATATTGTTGATACCGACAACAACCGCATAATCGAGCTGCTCTATACTGCGGACAAGAAGCTTACGCTGAGCCGTGTCATAGACAGTTTTTCTGCCCCGGATGGCGTGGTGAACACTTTTTCAGGTCCGAAGGATATATTCATAAATTCCGACGGCTCGTTCTTCATCGCCGACACCAACAACGGCAGGGTGCTCAAGCTTGACAAGAACCTGAACTATGAATTCTCGTTTCTTGAGCCTGATGATCCTACCTATGAGAAGGGCAAGACTTTTCTTCCGGAGAAGGTAGTGGCCGATGTCAAGGGACGCGCCTACGTCCTTGCGAAGAACGTGAACAAGGGCTTTCTCAAATACGAGTATGACGGGACATTCACCGGATTCTATGGCGCCAGCGAGGTGACTTTCAACTGGACGGATTATATATGGAAGAAATTCTCCACAAAGGCGCAGCGCGCCCAGCTTGAGTCTTTTGTTCCGACGGAATTCTCAAATGCCTATCTTGACAGTGAGGGTTTTGTTTATGCCGTCACAAGAACGTTCAGTCAGTGGGATCTCAAGACGGACAAGGCCAAGCCGATCCGCCGTCTGAATGCCCTCGGAAGCGACATTCTTGTCAAGAATGCGAAGAATTATCCTATAGGAGATCTTCAGTGGGGCAATGCGGCCGGTATAAAGGATCCTTCTAAGTTCACGGACATAACGGTTCTAGACAACGATGTCTACATCGCAGTGGATGATTCCAGAGGCAGGCTTTTCGGCTACAACAATCAGGGCTATCTTCTGTTCGCTTTCGGAGGAAAGGGAAACATCGAGGGATTTTTCCGTTCTCCGGCCGCTGTCGAGCATGTCGGATATGATCTTTTCGTGCTTGATTCCCAGACGGCATCGATTACGGTGTTCACTCCGACGGACTACGGGATGCTGATATACAGGGCGACGGAGCTCTATGCGGAGGGCGACTATGACGGCTCCGCCGCGGCATGGAACGAGGTTCTCCAGCTGAACGGAAATTATGATCTGGCCTATATCGGTCTCGGAAAGTCATATATCCGGCAGGAGAAATACAAGGATGCGATGGAGCTTTTCAGGCTGAAGCGCGACAAGAAGGATTATTCAAAGGCGTTCATGTATTACAGAAAAGAATGGGTCGAAGCCAATATCGGCTGGATTGTCGCCATCGTGTTTGCAATTCTTATCATTCCTGGACTTGTACGAAGAATCAGGAATTTCAGACGGGAGCTGATGTCATTATGAGTTATATAACAGCAAAAGCAAAGAAATTTGTCCAGAAACAGACATACATTGATTTTTTGAATACGCTGCGCTATTCACTTTATGTCATAGTGCATCCTGCTGACGGTTTCTGGGATCTGATACATGCGAAGCGCGGTTCCTATGCCGCCGCGAATTTCATCGTAGTACTTACGCTGCTGACGCACGTATGGAAGCTTCAGTTCACAAGTTTTCTGTTCATGGATCTGAACTGGGAGAAGGTGAACATATTCAAGGAATTCGCGACGATACTTCTGCCGCTCGTTATTTTCTGTATATGCAACTGGGGCGTGACCACTCTGTTTGACGGAAAAGGCCATCTGGGCGACATATATATGGGAACGGCTTATGCCCTGACTCCGTATCCGCTGATTCAGATTCCCATAATAATTTTCAGCAACTTTGTCACCGTTGACGAGGGCACATTCTACTATGTGTTCAACAACATCTCGCTTCTCTGGTGTGCAGTTCTCATCATGATGGCCATGATGATGATTCATTCTTATGGTTTCGGAAAGACCCTCCTGTTCCTTGTGATTACGGTATTCGGAATGCTGGTGTTCATCTTTATCATGCTGCTCTTTTTCAGCATGATTTCACAAGGTGTCGCCTATTTTGTGTCGCTGTCACGTGAGATTATGTTCAGGTTGAATTGACGGGAGGATTTTGCAGTATGAAGAATGACAACGGAAAGTCAGTTAAGATAAAGAAATCCGGGAAACCGGAAGGATACATAGGAAGACCGCGTCCCATGCGGATGAGAAAAATCGAATTCAAGAAGCCCGGCGTGAAGTTTTATGTCGAGGCCGGAATTCTGCTCTGCATCGCGGCTTTTCTGTTCTATATAGGGTGGAGGCTTGCCAATTCATCAAAGCCGAAGGAGACCAATTTTGTGTATCATGAATTTGATGCGTCAAAACACCCGTCTTCCTATGTGCTTGAGAATTCTTTCCTGAGATTTGAGCTGGATCCGGAGACGACGCAGTTCACCCTCCTGCAGAAGAGTACAGGTCATCTCTGGCGCTCAAACCCGGAGAATCCGGATCAGGACAGGCTCGCGCTCGGCAAGGAGCGGAACAACATGAAGTCCCTGTTTCTGCTGAAATATTCCACGGAAAACGGAGTTGATGACATATACGACTCGTATTCCTACAGCGTGCAGAAGAAATTCTATGACATAGAGCGCAACGGCGATGAGATTGTGGTGAACTATTGTGTCGGTCAGATTGAGCGTACATACATATATCCGCTCGCCATAACGGAGTCGGATATGGACGAATGGCTGGATCTCATGAAACCGGCGGATGCGCGTGCGGTCAAGCAGGTTTACCGTAAGATTGACATAGACAACCTTCTTCCATCGGACAATAGTGCCGATCTTCTGATGCGCTATCCGGTTCTTGAGGATGACAATGTCTATGAGATCCGTGACAATATCCAGAAATATCTGAAGGAGCGCACGGAACAGTTATTTATGTCCGTGGGGTATACTGAGGCCGACTATAGGCGCGACGCGGAGCTTTATGCGGGCGGCTCGGTTAAGGAAGTTCCTATGTTCAACGTGTCCGTCTCATACAGGCTTGACGGTGGAGATTTTGTGGTCAATGTCCCGTTTGACAGAATCTCCTACAGGGAATCCTATCCGGTTACGAACCTGACTCTGCTTCCGTTTTTCGGGGCCGCAGGAACCGGTGATGACGGATTTATTTTCGTGCCGGAGGGCGGCGGAAGCCTGATTGAATTCAACAACGGAAAGACGAAACAGAGCGGATACTATGCCGACATATACGGGTGGGATTATGCTCTTGACCGGAAGGCCGTAATCGCGGAGACCAGAATCGCATTTCCTGTGTACGGCATGTCGTTCGGTGACAGCAGTTTTATCGCAGTCATAAAGAACGGCGCGGAATATGCCGGCATAACGGCCGACATAAGCGGCAAGATGGGCAGCTGGAACTATGTCCGTCCTGATTTCAGGATGATTCACGGCGAGCAGTACGAAGTCTCTACAAGAACAACGAGCGCGCAGTATGCCTATGAGGACTCGCTTCCGCAGGATGAGTCCATAACAGAGATTTTCCGTTTTGTGGACGGAGGCTCTTATGTTGATATGGCGAAATCCTATAGGGAATATCTTTTCGGCGATTCGGCGCGGACGGAGAATGCCTCGGTTCCTGTCGCCGTCGAGGTGATCGGTGCGGTGGACAAGGTTCAGCAGGTGGCTGGAATTCCTGAGACACGTCCGTATAAGCTTACGTCATACAGCGAGGCGGCCGAAATCGTGAACCAGATTTCGGAATATGGAATTGACTCTCTTTACTTCAAGCTTTCCGGCTTTATAAACGGCGGAATACGGCAGAAGATGCTGACAAAAATAAAATACATAAGTCAACTTGGAGGAAAAGGGGAATTCAGGAAAATGATGGATTCCATGTCCTCATCTGGCGCTCGGATTTATCTTGACGGTACGGTTCAGTATGCCTACAGATCATCGTTTTCTGACGGATTCAACAGATACAAGCATCCCGCGAGATTTGTCAGTTCCGAGGTCTGCGAGATAAGCGAATATTCTCCTGTCTGGTATGGAAAACTGGACACGAGGGATACATATTATCTGCTGAGGCCTGATATTTCCGACCGGCTGGCGGATGTGTTCGTAAGGAAGGCGAAAAGTCTTGGTCTGGACGGCGTGTCCTTCCGCGACAACGGATGGCAGCTTTCCGCGGACTACAATGACGACCGTCCTGTAAGCCGCGCCGCCTCAAGGAAAATTCAGACCTCAAGAATGCAGTCCGTCAATGATATGGGAATGGGTGTCATGGTGAATTCCGGCAATGACTATTCCCTTAAAAATGCTGACTTCGTTACCGGAATGGTGCTGCACGGAAACAACTATGCGATAATAGACAGGCAGGTTCCGTTCTATCAGATTGCCCTGCACGGATATGTGAATTTCGCGGGAACACCGGTCAACCTGGCCTATGAGAACCGTCAGATAATTCTGGAGGCGGCCGAAAGCGGAGCGGGCTTGTATTTCGTGTTCATGAACGAGTCTGAGAAGGCGCTGCAGGAAACAAACTACACCGAGTATTATGCGGCCTGCTTTGACAGCTGGAAGGAGCAGATGGACAGTATATGCCGGAGCTATGATTCCGCTATGTCGGCTGTCCGTAACAGCTGTATCGACGGACATTTCTTTGTCACTGACGATGTCACCCTGACGACATTCGACAACGGAATCCGTGTGTATGTCAACTTCGGATATTCAGATTTTACCACGGAGTCGGGACTCCTTGTTCCTGCCCGTGACTATAAAGTTATAGGCGGAGGAATATAATGCGTAAAGGAAAAGTGGGCCTTACCCAGCGTAGGGCGCTTATAGGATATTTGTTCATACTTCCGTTTATCCTCGGATTTCTGTTCTTCATGGTCAAGCCGTTGGGACAGTCGCTGAAGATGAGTCTTAGCGACGTCACGCTCACGAAGGACGGTTTCTCGATAACATGGAATCATTATGCCAACTATATAAGGGCACTGACAATTGACCCCGAATTCAACCGTATGCTGGTGGAGTCCATCACGCAGATGATATACCGCTCCCTTGCGACGATTGTATTCAGTTTTTTTGTGGCGCTGATTCTGAACCAGAAATTCAAGGGAAGGGCGTTCGCGCGTTCTGTGTTTTTTCTTGCGGTCATCCTTTCGTCAGGTGTTCTTGTCGGACTTGAGTACAACAATACACTCATGGCGCAGCTGAAGGATACGATAAAGGAGGCCGGAAATTCCAATTCCATAACGGATGTTCTGGAGGATATACTGGTCTCGAATACCGGCGGCGTTAACGGAATCAGCGGAAAGCTGTTCAAGACACTGTTCGAGATAATTGACTCCATCTATGAGGTCGCGATGGCTTCGGGAATCCAGATTATCATATTCCTTTCCGGACTGCAGAATATTTCTCCGAGTATGTACGAGGCCGCAGACATGGAGGGATGTACAAGCTGGGAAAGCCTGTGGAAAATTACGGTTCCTATGGTCAGTCCGCTGATGCTTGTCTGCTGGATATACACAATCGTCGATTTCTTCATGAAGACCGACAACAAGATAATGGAGAAGATAAATGAGCAGATGATAACCCAGCTGAACTACGGTTATTCATCCGCGCTTGCATGGATTTATTTTGTCGTCTGTATGGCGCTTATAGGTCTCAGCTCGCTCATAATTTCTAAGGTGGTGTACAATTATGACTAAGAATAAAAATGATGCGGCGGCCGCCGTCACAAAGGAAAGTTTCTGGGATCGCAATGAGGCTTCCGGCGGAATTCTCCTCAAGGAGACGTGCAAAAGATATATAGTCTCAATTTTCAGGGCGATACTGCTTTTCGGAATGTGCTTCATGATAATACAGCCGCTTCTGAACAAGCTTTCCCTGAGCTTCATGGCGGAAAAGGATCTTTATGATACCACAATCATCGTCGTGCCCAAGCATTTCTCGGTTGAGAACTGGAAGATCGCGATGACGCTTCTGGATTACAAGGCCTCGCTGTTCAACACGATATGGGTTTCCGTTCTTGTTTCGGTGATAGAGGTGTTCATGTGCAGCCTTGTGGGATACGGATTCTCGCGGTTCAATTTTCCGCTCAAGAGATTCTGGTTCTTCTGCGTGATTCTGGTAATTGTTATTCCTCCGCAGACAATATCGACTTCGCTGTTCCTTCATTTCCGCTTCTTCAACTTTTTCGGCCATTCGCTGAACCTTAGGAATTCCATGCTGCCGTATATACTTATGTGCTGCGGCTGTATGGGACTCAAGAACGGGCTATATATATTCATGATACGTCAGTATTTCCTTGGATTTCCGTTTGAGCTGGAGGAGGCCGCTTATGTGGACGGTTGCGGACCGTTCTCCACATTTTTCCGGATAATGATTCCCGGCGCGAAACCGATTCTGACCTCATGCTTCCTGTTCTCGTTCGTATGGCAGTGGACGGACAGCTTCTATACGGAGCTTTTCCTTGGAAAAATAAAGATGCTTTCGACCCAGCTTTCCAGCATCACCGACCGCTTCTCCGCATATCTGAACGCGGTGAACGGAACGGCAGGGCAGGCGCCTGTCGGATATTCGAATGCCATCCTTTCGACCGGAGTGCTGCTTGCGGTCATTCCTCTGATAATACTTTATGTGTTTGCCCAGAGGCTGTTCGTCGAGAGTCTTGCGTCCACAGGCGTAAAGATGTGACGGACAAAAACGCTGAGGCCTAGAATACTTTTGGTGTTAAAAACGCAGACCGTTCCCTTGGGAACGGTCTGTCTGTATATATGCGGCCGGATTCGGTTCGGGAGCCGCTTTGTCAGCCTTTTGTCTTAACGGTCATTTATGCGGGGCGTGTAGTTTTATCTCGGCCTCGCTCGCCCTCATGTAGTCGGGACCGTCAAAGTCCCTGAGCGGAGCCGCTCCCGACTCGAATAGGCTCCTGCCTTTCAGCAGCAGCGTTTTCCCTGAATTCAGCTGCCCTCCGCCGCCCATATCCATGATATTCATTTCCGGGTTCATGGAGGCGAGCCTTCCTTTGAGAAGTCCTGAATCAGGTCCGCAGACAAGAATGTTCCTGTGTCCGGACGTGAACTGCATTATTTCCTCCGCGGAATAGTCTCCGTCCTCCGCCGTGAGCTCTCCGTCCATATAGGCGCAGCTGTAGAATCTGTCCTTCTTCGCATCGATGGCAGGGATTACGGGGCATCCGGCCTGGAGAAACGGTTCCGCATAGATGTGCAGAGTGGGAATTCCGTATATCGGAATTCCGGCCGCGGCCTCGATCGCCTTTAGGACTGAAAAACCGAGCCTTAGTCCTGTAAAGCTGCCAGGGCCTGAACATATCGCCGTGAAATCAAGCTCTTGGGATTTTATTCCCGCCGCAGAAAGGATATATTCCACGCCCGGCAGAATCATCTCGGACTGTCTCATCCCCATATCGTAGGATGCGGACACGATGCTGTCTCCGTTCATCGCGGCGACCGTCATTACCGGTGTCGCGCTGTCAATGGCAAGTGCTTTCATTGTCTTCTCCATCCGGCTCAAAGATTGCCGTAGTTCCAGTTTCCTATGGATATGAGCCTGCTGTTTCCGCCCTCTGGTGTGATTTCAATAACTATCGTGCGTTCCGGAAGCTCCTCCATGACCTTCTCGCTCCATTCTATCACTGTAATCCCGTCTCCGTAAATCATATCCTCGACACCGAGATTTATGAAGTCCTCCGCTCCGTCCAACCTGTAGACATCTATGTGGTATAGCGGAAGCCTGCCGGAATACTCGCTTATGAGGCAGAACGTCGGGCTGGTGATTGTGTCACTTATTCCGAGAGCCTCCGCGATTCCTTTCGTTATCGTGGTCTTTCCGGCTGCGAGCGTGCCTCTCATGGCGATTACGTCTCCTTTATGGAGCCTTTCGCCGATTTTCCGTCCGAGCGCTATAGTCTCGTCGGCGCTTTCCGTCCTGAATTTCAGCAAGGTAACCGTCCTTCCGTGTCTTCCTGAAGAATGTACTGTGTCAGTGCCTTCTTAAGCGGGATGAGCGGGTAGTTCACAGGTTTGAGCAGGTTCAGTACGACGGATTTCGTGCCCAGCGGTGATGTTTCTATGCTGAACGAAATCTGCGTGTCTACGGTGCTTGTCGGAAGTTCCAGAACTGCATCTCCTGTATATTTTCTGAGGTAGAAAATCTGACCTTCCTCTCTTTTCAAGTTCTTTATGGATACGACCTTCATTTTATCAGATTACCTTAATATCATTCTGTCTGCAAGCGTTATTTTAAAATAAATCAGATGAAATCATAGACATAGGCAAGAATCCTGTTCCTGTCCGCCGACGGTTCCCTGTCGAATTTTATGTGAAGCGAATAGCCTCCGCCTCGGAGTTTCCTTGTCCTTCTGATTGTGCCGGGAACCGATGTTCCGGCTCCGAGCCAGGGCAGGATTATAGATATGCGCTGGTTCTCCCTGACGGGAAGCGCCGTGTGAATGCAGCAGCCTCCCCCTGAAATGTCATGGAGAATTCCTTCGACCGGAACTGTGTTTCCGTTCCTGTCCGCGTTCCTGAACTGGCATTTCTCTCCGCTTTTGCGCCGCAGGGAATGTCTTCTTGAGCAGGCGTCGAATTTCGCCGGATGCGCGAGTATGGCGGAGATTTTTCCTCCGCTTTCCTGTTCAGTCCTTATCACCGTGGTTCTGAACAGATATGTCTGGCCGGATTCAGTCCTGAATGTGACGGCGATTTTGTCAAGCCCATGGACACCTTCTCCGCCGGAGATTGAGGCTTTCAGCGCGTTTTCATCATTGCCGGTGATTTCAGCCGGAAATTTCTCTCCGTCCTCAGTTATGAAGAAAATCTGTGTTCCTGCCGGAATTCGTCTTGTGGACTGGAGTCTCTTCTCCTGTGCCAGAATTCTTTCTATGCGGTACAGGAGCGCGAACATATCCGCAATCTGCCGTTCGCTGTAGTCCTTGCCGCTCATGAGCCTGTATGCGTCCCTGAACAGCGTAACCACAGAGCCGCGGTCGTCGAAAATATAGTATATGTTCCTTGTTTTCGTGAGCCTGCATATATCGGCAAGAACGGCGCGCTCCTGCAGTGATAGTCCGTTTTTTTCCGCGATGCGTCTGACGTCACGAGCTTTCGTCGTCCGTGCGGCCTCTTTGCGCAGCCATTCCGGTGAGCTGTGCTTTTTTTCCAGAATTCCCATCACGAGTCTTATAAGGAAGAGCAGGGCGATGAAGACCGAGAGAATCAGTATAATCAGATATATCGGGGCAGTTGTCCGTGCCATGACAGGATTTCCCAGGCTGTTCGGATTGATATGCATAGCGGCTCCATATTATTCTATTTCTGAAAGCGCCCTTGAGATTGAATGCAGCCTCGGACATATCTCATATTCGGACAGGTCGCCTATCATGACTGTGTCGTTGTCCTTCAGCGCCTGCTCGAAGTCGAGCAGAACCGGAGAGAAACCATCGAAGAATTCCCTGAAATCCTTTCCGTCTATTTTTGTTTCCGAGAATTTGTCAGGGAACAGGGAAGCTAGAGCCGCAAGGTGGCAGAACTGGCTTATGCTGTCCGCCAGCTGCTTTATTGATGAGAGAACTTCGGCGTTCTTCCCGTTCTGTATCGCGGCAGGCACATTCTCCATCTGATCCGCAAGCTCGTCGAACAGCGTCGCCAGATTTGCGAATGATTCATGCACCGAGCCTTCCGTCACGACAGTGAATTCGAATTTTGTGCCGGCGCCGAGAGGAGTCTCCGCCTCGGCGTCAAATGTCTCTGCGGTTACCTGCCGGCCGTCTATTCTTATTCCGATTACAGCCGCGCTGTTCTCCTCGCAAGTCATCTCGAATGAGCGCAGGACATCTCCCGCCGTTTTCTCGCCCTCAAGCTGAACCTCGACCGGTTCTCCGTTTATATAGAAAGAAACCATATCCGCCTCCAATTGTGTATTTATCTCTGGTTGTTCTGCTGTCTTGTGAAATTCGATATCGAATTCTGCTGTGACTCAAGGCTGTTCAGGGAACCCTCCATCTGCCCGTACTTGTATCTGAGATCGGCTTCCTTTTCATCCATCTGCGACTCAAGCCTTGCTATCTTTGACTCGGAATTTTTAATCTTCGAGTCAAGGTTGGACGTTTTGAGCGCGAGAATGCCGCCTGTCTGGGTGTATGCTCCAAGCTGCCTGTCGAGACTGAATGCGATGCCGGAATCGATTATGAGGTCTCCGTCCGTGTCATATCCGAACAGCTTCTTTATATCGTCAAGATTGTTCTCAAGCGCGGTGTCAAGTTTTTTCTCGTCTATTTCAAGATAGCCCCGCAGTTTGCTCTGCGAGTATGTGCCTGAATATCCTCCGGCATTCGTCGCGATTCCAATCTGTGACAGCATGGTGACCGCGGCGTCTTCGGAAGCCCTGTAGCCGGATGTGACGATTGACTGCATGCTGCTTTTCATGTTTGTCAGCGAGAAATCAGTCTGGAACCGTCCGAGGTTCTCCATTTCCTTTTTCTTCTCTTCGTCGGAAAGATAGTCAAGCTCCTCTACGATGTCGGTTTTTGTCTGTGAGAGTATGTTTATTTTTGCGACAGCCTGGTTGTATTTTCCCACGAAGGTGATTAATGCCTCTTTTGATGCCTCGACGTCCGGTTTGACTGCCAGCGTAGCGGTTTTGTCGGTCTTTTCCTTTATGTCAAGCGTGATGTCCGGAACAACATCATCAATTCTGTTTGTCGGTCTTGTTATTGTTATTCCCTCATATTTTATCACCGCATCACCGGCTGTCGATACAGGATGATTGGGCTGATAGCCGGCCGCCTCGTCCGGGTTGTAGACGGAGAATACCGATACGTCGAAATTTGCGGCTGTATTGCTGTTCCTGAATGTTATCGCCGAAATTCCGCTGTAATCTGATATGGCGATGTCGAATTCCTGTTTTCCTGTACGGGCCAGTTCCGAGACATCGAGCGGGATTTCTGTTCCGTCGCCGAGCACCGCGAAAAGGACAGAATCATCTTTTACGGGGTCAAGTTTCGCCCGCGGTTGAGCCGTCTCGGCCAGCAGTGTCACCGACTGGGCGTTGCTGACAGCCGCATCCCTAAGTCTCGCGGCTCCGGCTGACGGAAGCTCCGGCTGGACGGCAGACTCATTTAGCGTCTCCGTTATGTCCCGTTCAGTTCCTTTCGAGACGGAGAATTTTATGTGGCTGCCTTCATGTTTTCTGGTCTCGTCAGGAATTTTTATGGTGAAGGCGCCCCTTGGGCTTACGTGGATTCCTGTGCCGCCATGCTCGGTTCTTTCCGCGGATAGGGGAGGCATTCCGTTGTCTTCAGCTGACGTCAGCTCCCTGAACGAGAATTCTCCGGAGCTTGTGCCGAACGTTCCGCTTTTTTCTGTTACGGGCGTTATCATTCCGGTCTCCACGGCGAATTTCTCCGCATCATTCTCAAATAGAAGCCTGTTCTCTTTGCCCGTCACGAGCGATTCCAGCAGAAGTGTCTTTTTTCCTGCGCTGGCTCCGATAACCATGGATTTTACGATTCCGTTGCCGCGTCTGTTCACCGCATCGGAGAAGTCCTTCAGGGAGCCGCCTTTCCAGTTCATGGAGAGCTGCTTGTCTCCGACCTTGTATGTGTAAAGTCCCGCAGGCACCTTGAAATTCCTGTCCAGTTCATCCGTAAGGAATCTGTCGGCTGCGGCCGGCTGGATGACATCTATTTTAAATGATTGTATCTGGGCATTCCGTCCTGCCTCAGCGGTCACGGCGTTTTCGTCCGTTGACGTTGTTATTTTGTTGTTGAACGGATTCTCAAACGAGTAGAGAGTTTTTGTGCTGTCCCTGAGCGAGGACAGTGATGTGCTGATTTCCCGCCAGGCTTCCTTGTCCGCCTTGTATGACTCGAGCTGCTTCTGTTCCCTCGTGAGGGGAATCCGCTCAATCTGCATGAGCTTTTCTATAGTCTCGTTGGTCTTGTACTGGTCAGTGACACCCGGTATGTTCAGTCCGGCCATATTGCTTTTGTCATCGGAATACGGAAAAACTAAGCCATTTCATCAAACAGGGAGCCTATCGCTTCCCTTAGCCTGACCTTCAGTTCCTGTATGTCCTTTGACGGAATCTCCTTCAGCACCTGGTTCGTGCTGGAATCAACAATTTTCACGACAACGCTTCCAAGCTCCTTGTTCACGTTGAACTGGAGCTTTCTTCCGGTGACCATTTCTGTCATCATCTGAAGCTGCTGCGTGTCGGCCTTTATTTCGGCCAGATTCTGTTCTATGTTCTTGGCCACCTGCGCACCGTCTGGTACTATCGGCTGAACTGATGCCTTTTTTGAGTCCTTGCTGGCATTTGCAGTAAAATTTGAGCGGCAGTCCATTGCCACAGGAACCATAGAATTGTTAATTGCTAT
The DNA here is from genome assembly GCA_002296965.1 of Treponema sp. UBA792. Lineage (GTDB taxonomy): Bacteria > Spirochaetota > Spirochaetia > Treponematales > Treponemataceae > Treponema_D. Next base: position 41,186 of record DBIW01000046.1, read on the forward strand.
ATTCATTGGTTCTCCTTGCGGGAGGTCGTCCTTGTCCGTCCCGTCTGATTCCGGCTTATCCAAAACGTCCGTGGCAAGAGACTGAATGCAGGCGTTTCCTGCCCGGACATATTTCTGTCAGAAAATATAAACCGGAAGAGGGGCGCACCCCTTCCGGTTTATTCGCGTCAAAAAGATGACATCCAGAAATCTCTTTGACTTCTCCGCCTACTGAAGCAGAGCCAGAACACTCTGTGACTGGGTGTTGGCCTGAGCGAGCATCGCAGTTCCAGCTTGTGTGAGAATCTGGTTCTTCGTAAACTCGACCATTTCAGAGGCCATATCCGTATCACGGATGCGTGATTCCGCAGCCTGTGTGTTCTCAGCTGCGATATTGATTCCTTTCGCCGCCATTTCAAAGCGGTTCTGGTAGGCACCAAGATCAGCGCGCTGCTTTGTGACTGTAAGCAGTGCATTGTCCACAGCCGCAAGAGCCATATTTGCCTGATCAGGGCTTGCAATTGAAAGCTGCTCGTCAGAACCCTGAGCGCCCTTGAGTCCGAGAGACTCGGCTGTCATTGTTCCGATGAACACGCGTGCGTTCTGATCGACATTGGCACCGATCTGGAACTGCATTATTGACTCGGATTCCGCTCCGAAGCGTCCTGTCAGCATGTTCATTCCGTTGAACTGTGCCTGGCTTGCGATGCGGTCAACTTCCGCCACAAGCTGTGATACCTCAACCTGAATCTGCATACGATCCGCATCGCTGTAGATTCCGTTTGCGGACTGTACTGCAAGCTCGCGTACACGCTGCAGAATGTCAGTGGTCTCATTCAGATAACCTTCTGTTGTCTGGATGAAAGAGATACCGTTCTGAATGTTTCTGCTCGCCTGATTCAGTCCGCGGATCTGGCTGCGCATCTTCTCGGATACGGCAAGACCAGAAGCATCATCTCCGGCGCGGTTGATGCGCTCGCCGGAAGAGAGTTTCTCCATGTTCTTCATTATGCTGTCGTTTGATATGTTCAGCACACGATCAGCATAGAGCGAACTCATATTATGATTGATAATCATTGTTGTGCCCTCCATGTTCACTAAAACTGCAAGACATCGTGCCTTGCGTCCTGCCTGATGAGTGGCCGAAGCAGTTCTGCGCCCAACTTCAGTTTCAGACCTTGTCAGCAGGAATAGTCAGAATGACGTGCAGTCTGACTGTTTCTGCTGTCATCGGCATGACATGGAAAACACCATTTCAAAGATCAATGCGTGTCTGAAATCACGCATATAGACGGCAAATAATAAGGGCCGCCTGAACAGGATGACTCCTGCGGCAGCGCCCTTATTATATTACACTATCTCAGTAAAGACAAGACATTCTGGGACTGGGAATTCGCCTGGGCGAGCATCGCAGTTCCGGCCTGCTGAAGAACTGAATTCTTTGTGAATTCGACCATCTGTGAAGCCATGTCCGTATCGCGGATGCGGCTTTCAGAAGCCTGAAGATTCTCAGCGGAGACGTTGAGTCCTTTTACTGTAAGCTCAAGACGGTTCTGGTATGCGCCGAGGTCAGCGCGCTGCTTGTTGATCCTCCTGAGGGCCTCGTCGATAGTTCCGATGGCGCGGTTGGCATCTTCCGGTGTGGCAAGCGTGATTTTGTCGCCTGTACCGGCTTCACGGACTCCGAGAGCTTCTGCTGTCATTGTTCCGATGAATACCTGCACACGCTGATCCATGTTTGCTCCGATATGGAACCACATTGATCCTGTGACAGCATTCTCGCCGGTTGCCTGTGCAAAGCGTCCTGTCAGCATGTTCATTCCGTTGAACTGCGCTGAACTTGCTATGCGGTCAACTTCGGACACAAGCGCTGATATTTCGACCTGAATCTGCATACGGTCCTCATCGGTATAGATTCCGTTTGATGACTGCACTGCAAGCTCACGGATGCGCTGCATGATGTCGGTTGTCTCCTGGAGGAATCCCTCTGTTGTCTGGATAAAACTGATTCCATTCTGAGCGTTCTGGGAAGCTTTGTTCAGTCCGCGGATCTGGCTGCGCATTTTCTCTGATACAGCAAGACCTGAGGCATCATCACCTGCGCGGTTGATTCTTTCTCCGGATGAGAGCTTCTCCATGTCCTTGTCGAGACTGAGACCTGTGACACCGAGCTGACGGTTGGCAAACATTGCCGACATGTTGTGGTTGATAACCATGGTTTATTCCTCCTTGGAATATATAGCAGAAGAATCCTTTCTTCTGTGCCGCAGAAATGTAAGAATGTTTACAAGGCTACATAAATACATTGCCGCTGTTGTCCGGCCGGTGCTTCAACGAAGCCGTTGCGGCCGTAACAAAGCATTATATATTTCGGCAGTTGCATGGCTTTACTTTAATGTTTTTTTGAATTTTCCGTAAGGAATTTGCTCAGACACGTTTCCGTAAAGGGCATGGAATCTCCGTGCTGTATTTTATCCGATTCCGGCAATCCTTTTGAGCGCGCGCACGGCTTTTCCGCGGTGGGAGATTCTGTTCTTCTCCTCTGCCGACAGTTCCGCGGCTGTCCTTCCGACTTCAGGGAGATATACAATCGGGTCGTATCCGAATCCTCCGCTTCCCGCAGCCTCCGCGATTGAGTTTACTAGCGCTCCCTCAAGCGTCTCCTGTGCGACGAAAATTCTGTCATTTCCGGCATAAAGCACCATCGCGCAGGTGTAATGGCAGGAGCGCTCGCCGTGCAGATATGTTCCGGGCGGAAGGACTCCCGACTGTATCACATGATTTGTCTGGGATATTAGGAATATGTTCTGCTCGGACTGCGGAATTTTTTCCCCGTCCCCTTTGCCGCGCATGAATTCCGGTCCCGCATATCTTGATGAATATATTCCGGGCGCTCCGCCAAGCGCATCAACGCATATTCCCGAATCGTCGGCGATTACCGGGTGGCGGACAATGTCATAAAGAGCCTTTGCCTTTATGAGGCTGTTCTCGTAGAATGTCGTGCCGGTCTCTTCCGGCGAGAATTCAATCCCCTCGTCGGAAGGAATCAGAATTTCAAATCCCGGGAGAATTTCGGACATCTCCCTCTTCTTGTTTATGTTTCCTGTAGCCAGATAGATTTTCATGCGGAGAATATACTGCAAAAAATGCGGCTGAACAACAGGCGGACATCCCCGCCGTCATTTTATAGGAATGTCCGCCTGCCGTCATGTCAGGATGACAGCTGTCCGTTCTCCTTCAGGTAGCGTATGTAGTAGGCGACCTGTCTTTCTGAAATTCCGATCACCTCAGCCACGGCCTTGTTCGTCGGCTTTATCGATGAGCCTGCGCTGCTGAGTTTTGTGTTTATCGAATTCCATTTTACAGTCTGGATGTCAAGCTTTCTCATCAGCTTTAACTGCGGCCCGTCGTCCGGATCCGACAGCTGGAGCTGCTTTACGTAGTGCTGCCTGTAGAAGTAGGCCCTGTTCCTTTTTTCCTCAAGAAGCTGGCGTTTTTCCGCACGGCCCTGGAGACTGTCCCTGAGAAGCTGCACGGCGGACTCAAGCGCCGCGGTGTCCACTCCGCAGATTCCGCTTATGCTTTTTATCTGTTCGTCCGTGATGTAATATGATGACTTGAGGGCAAGCACCAGGAGTGCCTTTTTGGGGATTTTCCTGACGGCTTCCGGCTCGGCCTGGACATACACCTGCTTCGTCTCGCCGGCCATCAGAGCTTCTTTAAGTTTGTCCGCCGGTATCTTTCTGTATGCGAACGGAAGCACGGGAAGATTCATGCGGGAGAAATTCGTCCGTCTGTAGGCTGATATTTTGTCAGGCCAGTTTTTTATGCATTCGTCGATTTTTACGGAATTCTGCATGGAAGTCCGCGCATCGACTCTTCTGAGCGAGCAGATTATTCCGGTCACGTAGCTGAAGAAGTACGAGAAGAATTGTCCGAATCTGCTGTCGAAGGATCTTATCATCGCATGGCCTTTTTCCAGAAAGCATAGAATCACCTCGCTTCTGAAATCCTCGTCATATCTGTGCAGTCCGAACAGCACCGGCTCCGTGCAGATGAATTCCGCAAGTTCATTCAGCGCCTGTTTCTCCGTGATGACGCCTTCCCTGATGAGAACCGGAAGCCGGTTCACGTCTTTTTTGCTCATAAAGCCTCCTCATTTTTTCCGCGGTTGCGGAGCAGCTTGTTATAAAAAGGATGAGGAGATCGGGCTGACGGCTGCCATGCCTCATCCTTTCCTTAATTCTGCCCGGTCCGGAGACCGGGTGTTTTCTGGATTTTACCGGGAACAGGGATGAATGGGCTGGCTGAAGAACGGCTCTTGTGTCGGTCCGGTTTTATATTATTCGGGCGAATTCCTTTACAATGCACGGAATGAGGGTGTCGAGTTTTCCCTCCGTGCTCATTCCCGCCGCATTTTTGTGGCCTCCGCCTCCGAATTTGGCGGCTACGGCGGAGACATCAACTTTGTCCTGCGACCGGAATCCGCCTGTACATGTCGAAGGTGTGTCCTGGCGGAGAAACACAACCGCCTCTATGTCCTTTGACGACAGGAGCAGCTGGTACAGCGCGTCAGAATCGCGGCCATCCTGTCCGAATTTGCGTGTGTCCTCCATCGTCTCGTATGTCACGGCAAGCCTTCCGTCAAGATAGCGTTCTGTCCTGTCAAGCAGAATTCCAAGAAGTTTTCTTGTCGTATACGGCTTTCCGCTGTTTATCATTGTGTATGTGCTCTTAGGATTCGCTCCGTAGGACACAAGCCTTCCTGCGGCGGAGAACACATCCGCAGAGTCATTGCCCAGAAACCTGAAAAAGCCTGTGTCCGTGCAAAGTCCGAAAAAAAGCTGCTCCGCCGTCTCCGCCGGAATCGGCCCGACCAGCATCTCATGGAACTGCTGCACAAGATAGGCGCAGGCGGGAGCTTCCGGCCGTATCACGCCCGATGCGCATCCATAAAGGCCGGATGTCTTATGGTGGTCTATGACGAATGTGTCAAGGCCATTGAGATCTCCGTCTATCTCTCCCAGCCGCTGAATCTCCGAGCAGTCCGCTATTATCAGTCCTGTGTTTTTCCTCTCGCTGTCATCAAGAAAAACCGCCGTGTCCGAGAAGATTCCGCGGTAACGCTGGATTTCGTTCCTTTTGAAAGGGCCGGCGGAAAGAAGCTGATATTTTTTTCCGTATGAGTCAAGGATGGCGCCGATTCCCAGGCATGATGCGATGCAGTCGCCGTCAGGCTCCTTGTGCCCTGCGACAAAGAAGAAACCGTGTGCCTCTATGAATTTTCCGAGGCTGTCCGCCTCGTCCTTTGTTATCTGTTTCATGTTACGCTTTATCCTGTGCGGCGGACATAAAAAAGACCCGCCGGTATGTATGTTTTCGGCAGGCCTGTGCGTTTTGTTGATATTTATTTGCGGTCGCTGTTCGGTTTTAAAGCTCAAGCTCCTCAAGGGTGTCCTTGTCCGCGCCGTCAACTTTTTTGTGGTAGTCGGCGAGTCCCCAGATCGGATCCAGTTTTGACATCGGAACGGTGAGGACCACACGCTTGAATTCGCCGCTGTCCTTTATCACCGTCATGAACGGGCCTGTCTTTCCTTTCGGCCTGTTGCGGAATTTGAGTTTCCTCGGATTCTCCGGATTTCCCGCCGCCCATGCCTTCGGAATCACCGTGCTTCCAGTGCCGAGCCTGTTCTTCTGATAGATTACGATGTAGGCGTCCCTGGACTCAAGCACTTTTAAGATCGGGACGTTGAAATATGAATAGGAAGACCATTTTGACTCGTCCCTTCCGTCTGTGCTGCCCTCGTCAGTGTTCTCCTGTGCGAAGAAGGAGAAAGAGAACAACGAGAGCATTGTCATGATTATTAGAAATTTCTTCATATAAATCCTCGTTTCTTTGATTTGATTGTTCCTGAAAGTATAAATTGTTTCAGGATTTTTAACAACTGTTTTTTGCGCCGTCCACGCTGTGGGCCTTATTGCTGAAGCGCGTGTTTGCTGTTAAATTGTAACGGTTCTGCATTCCGGTTTGTTTTTCCGGGTATCAAAAGCAATTCTCAGAACAAAAGAGGTTTTACAGATGAAAAAATCGTTATTGGCGGCCGTGCTCGCGTCTCTTGTGCTTGTGTCATGTCAGTCAAACAGAAATTCGGGATATGATTTTGCAGTGACGGATGACGGCTCCGCGTCGCAGGAAAAAGGCGGAAACGGAGGCACGGCCAAGAAATTCACGCTGTTCGATTTCGGGAAAGGCCGCTACATAGAGACGGACGAGACTTCCGTTTTTTCCACTACAGCATTCGGGAACATCAAGCAGCAGTCGGCATCAGTGCTGATAAATCCGAAGACAAAACTGGCCGGTTTCGGAAGCAAATATATGGCCGCATATTATGTGGTCCAGCTTGACGCCGAGGGGAGGGAGGCGCTCAGAAAAGCCGTTGACAGGTATCTTGATGATTTTGAGAACAAGCGTCTTGACAGAAAGGACGGACGCTCCTACAAAAAGTACGGGGACACACCGGTCCGCATCGAGTGGGGCACCATAAAAGCCTCGACACCGAATTATGCGGAGGGAAAAATCCAGCTCGGCTACAAATTCAAGGACAAGTCTCCGTATTTCACGCTGACTGCATATTCAATGCCCAATATCAAGAAGATGAAGGACGAGTCCGCCGTAACGGAGTCGCTTCCGCTCAGCTATTACATGACAAAGGCGCAGGCGACATCTCTTGTTTCCCTGCTTGACGAGAATATGATAGCGGAAGCCCTGAACGAGCAGCTTATGTCGGAGACAGGAGCCGTCCAGGAGGCCGATTCCTACGGTGACGAGTACTGACCGTCTCCGCCGGTGTGGTTTTTGTATGTGGGGATGTCCGATATGTTCTGGATGACGGTCGCAGTCCGCCGGAATGATGCTTTCGGAACAGCCCCGTCCGTGGAAAGAATTCATCGCGGGGCAAGCCGGATGATGACATTGCATTCTCCGTTCCGCAGGAGAAGGATTCGATGTGACGGCACGGCTGTTAAAATAAAAAAGGAGCCAGAAAATTTCTGACTCCTTTAGCGACAATAGGGATTGAACCTATGACACTACGGATATGAGCCGTATGCTCTACCGACTGAGCTATGTCGCCATAAGATGTAAAGACTATATCATTTGAGGACGGATGTGTCAATAGCATAGTCACCGAATTCAGGAATTATCTCATTTCCGCTCCCGGAACAAGCGAGGCCGCATACCGCACCAGCCCGGCAGCCTCCTGGTCCGTGTACGCACGGATTCCGTTGTATCTGGAATCAAGACATTCGCCCGGGACGAAAGCGGCGAATTTCCACGGCGAGCCGTCAGGAATGATTTCGGATATGGCTTTTATGTCGTCTCTTTCCACAAGCCCCGGAACGAGAACCGTCCGGAATTCACGGCAGTCCGGAGGGTATTCTGACTCCAGCATTTCAGCCGATTTTGCGAGCGCGGAACGGAAGAATCCTTTTTCCGTTCCGTTGTCATCCTGCTTTCCTGAGAGCTCGGTCCAGTACCGGTCGGGAGATGTTTTTATGTCCATCGCGACAAAGTCCGGCCTCAGCGAGCTGTCCGCTACGAACCGCGCGAGCCGGTCGGGAACTGTTCCGTTCGTGTCAAGCTTTATCAGGTAGCCGAGCGATTTCGCCGTGCGTATTATGAGGGGCAGGGCCGGATGAAGAAGCGGTTCACCTCCGCTCAGCACAAGCGCCGGCAGCACATTTCTCCTTGAGCGCAGAAAATCCGCAAGTCCGGACGGAGAGAGAAATTCCGCGCCGGCATATTTTCTCAGGTCATTTCCTCCGTCTGTCACAAGCGGAGCGTTGTAGCAGTAAGGGCAGCGGAGATTGCACCCCCTGAGAAAGAACACGCATGAGACGTGTCCGGGGTAATCGACAAGAGATGTCTTTCTTAGAATTCCCGCCGGAATCTCCGTGATTCCGCTTCCGCCGTTCATCGGCAGCCTGGGAATTTCCGGACGGCGTCCTCCAGCTCGCTGGTGCTGTGGCATCTTGCGATTTCGGTTCCGTCAGCTCCATAGAATATTACTGTAGGTGAGGCGAACACACCTTTTCTTGCTGCCTCAGAAAGCCCTTCTTCGGTGTCAACGTCTATCGTCCTTCCTGGAATATGGAGAGTCTCCATGAATTTTCGGACCGGAGGGCAATTCGGGCAGGTTTTTCTGGTGTAAATCTCGTAGCGCATTTCATCCTGAGGAATTAGCTGAGGCTGCTCCAGTTCCGTTTTTCCGCCGGATTGCGCGGCCGTGTTTTCCGTGCCGGAGCTTTTTGCTTCTCCGGTGCCCTGACGGATTCCGCTGTCCTCCAGGGTGAACATCTTTCTCTTCCGGAATTCATCCTTTTTGCCCTTGTTCCAGTTTCCGATCGCTCTGTAGTATCCTACGATGCGTGCGTAGACTTCCGTCTCGGTTCCGTGCACGTCCGCAAGGGCCGCCTTTGTCTCCGCGATTTCCCTGTCTATTTCCTCAACTGTTCTTGCTGCCTTCATTTTTTTCCTCCCGTCTGAAAATCATGGCTTATGCTTCCGCCGCTTCCGCCCGCTCCTTCTCAAGCCTGGCGAGCTTTGTCCGCAGCGCCAGCTCTTTCTCCTGCCTGCATTTCGGACATTCAAAATGCTCGCCGCTCAGATAACCGTGTATGCGGCAGACCGAATACGTGGGCGATATGGTGAAGAACGGAATCCTGTAGTTCTCCGCTATTGTCCTCACAAGCTCCGCGCAGGCCTTCCAGTCGCTTACCGCTTCTCCAAGGAACACGTGGAACATAGTTCCTCCGGTATATTTCGTCTGGAGCGATTCCTGATGGTCAAGGGCATCGAATACGTCAGCCGTGTAGTCGACCGGAAGCTGCGATGAATTCGTGTAGAACGGATCGTCCGTCCCGCTGGTTGCTATGTCCGGATATTTTTCCTTGTCGTGGCGCGCGAGCCTGTAGGATGTGGATTCCGCCGGAGTCGCCTCAAGGTTGAACAGGTCTCCGGTTCTTTCCTGGTAGTCTGAGAGCCTGTCGCGCATGAAGGTGAGCGTTTTTTCCGCAAAGGCCTTGCCTTCCTTTGTGGCTATGTCCTTTCCGAGGAAATTCAGGCAGCATTCGTTCATTCCGCAGAGTCCTATGGTGTTGAAATGGTTTCCGAGCGTGCCGAGATACCTTTTCGTGTAAGGAAAAAGGCCTCCGTCATATAGCTTCTGGATTACCTTGCGCTTTGTGCAGAGGCTTTCCTCCGCAAGATCCATAAGATGCTCAAGCCGTACGAAGAATTCCGTCTCGTTTTTGGACAGGTAGCCTATCTGCGGCATGTTTATTGTGACCACTCCGAGTGAGCCGGTGAATTCATCCGCCCCGAAAAGTCCTCCTCCGCGCCGTCTGAGCTCGCGTTTGTCCAGCCTGAGCCGGCAGCACATCGAGCGGACGTCATTCGGATTCAGGTCTGAATTTATGAAATTCTGGAAATTCGGAGTTCCGTACTGGGCTGTCATCTTGAAGAGAAGTTTCGCGTTCTCGGAATTCCAGTCGAAATTCTTTGTTATGTTGTAGGTCGGAATCGGATATGCGAATCCGCGGCCGGTGGCGTCGCCTTCCGTCATCAGTTCTATGAACACCTTGTTAATCATGTCCATTTCATTCTGGCAGTCGCCGTATGTGAATCCGGTCTCGCCGCCTCCGACAAGCGCGTTTTTGTCCTTCAGGTCGTCCGGGCAGGTCCAGTCCATCGTTATGTTTGTGAACGGAGCCTGGGAACCCCATCTGCTCGGCGTGTTCACCCCGTAGATGAAGCTCTGGATGCACTGCCTGACCTGCTTTTCTGTAAGTCCGTCCTTTTTCACGAAAGGCGCCAGGTATGTGTCGAACGAGCTGAATGCCTGGGCTCCGGCCCATTCATTCTGCATTATTCCTATGAAATTCACAATCTGGTTCACAAGCGTGGACAGATGGGCGGCCGGAGTTGACGTGATTTTGTCCGGAACTCCGCCGAGACCTTCCTGGATGAGCTGTCTTAGCGACCACCCGGCGCAGTAGCCTGAGAACATGGACAGGTCGTGGATGTGGAAGGCGCAGCTGCGGTGCGCTTCAGCCGCCTCCTTTGAGTATATGTTGTTCAGCCAGTAGTTCGCCGTAACCGTTCCGGAGTTGTGCAGGATGAGTCCTCCGAGCGAGAAATTCACGTTCGCGTTCTCGTTCACGCGCCAGTCGCTCTGTCCGAGGTAACCGTCCATCGTCTTGTTTATGTCTATCATCAGCCTTTTCGCGTCACGCACCGCCTCGTGTCTGGCGCGGTAAAGTATGTAGGCTTTCGCGACATCAACTTCCCTGTTCTCGATCAGCACGTCCTCAACGTCGTCCTGAATCTCCTCTATCGCCGGAATTGAATGGGCCCGGCTTCCGGCAAGCTGAAGCCGGAGCCGCTCCTCGACAAGATCCGTCAGTTCCGCGGCGCGGTCGGGATCCGGATTTCCCCTCACCGCGCATATCGCCTTTCCTATGGCCCTCTCGATTTTCGTCCTGTCGTAGGCTGCAATCTCGCCGGAACGTTTGACCACGGATTTTATGAAACCTTTTGTCTCTGTGTCTGAATTTGTTCCCAGAAAGCTCCGCCATTCCGGAAATATCCACTGATCGCTCATGTTTCTCCTGTTCCTGTTATTTGTCCTTTATGTTCTTGACCTCGGTGATGAATTCATCAAGGTTCTCGAAATGCCTGTACACGGAGGCGAACCTTATGTATGCGACCTTGTCCAGCTCATAGAGTTTCTCAAGGACAAGCTCGCCCAGTTCCGCCGTCGTGATCTCCCTGTTCTCCTTTCCTTTCGCTATGGCGAGATCCTCTATGTCGTTCGTTATCTGCTCGACCATGCTTGTAGAGAACGGACGCTTTTCGAGCGCCCGCTCTATTCCCTTCTCAAGCTTTGTCCTGTCGAACGGCTGTCTTCTTCCGTCACGCTTCACCACCATGAAGGGCTTCTCGTCTATTCTCTCATAGCTTGTGAACCTGTAGCCGCAGCTAAGGCATTCACGCCGTCTGCGTATGCTTTCTCCGCTGGCCATAGTCCTTGACTCAAGGACCTTGTCGTCCAGGCTTCCGCAATAAGGGCATCTCATATTGTCTCCAGATTTCCTTGTATATAGCGTAGTGTGAATTTTTCACATAATATAAACACTAAATATGATTAACTCAATAGAATTCGTCAGCAGCCGGATGAATTTAGGGAAACTATTTTCCTTGACAAAATTTTTTTTTGTGCTTGTCCCGCGGCCGGCCTCATCATGTATTGACAAAAAAGCTGCGGCTCCGCACGGAATCAGAGCGCTGGGGGCCGGCAGCTTAATTTCTGGACTTTGCGGCTGCGTTGCGTTATATTCAACAGGAAGGGGAGTCTTACGGAAGGTGATTGATATGGCAGAAAACTGCAACAACGACTGCGGAAGCTGCGGCGAGAAATGTGAGAAAAGAGATTTCCGTGTATCACTGCATAAGGGAAGCGGGGTCAGGAAAGTGATTGGTATTGTCAGCGGAAAGGGCGGTGTAGGAAAATCGCTTGTGACGAGCCTGCTGGCCTGCAAGGTCAGCAGGGACGGATTCAGGACCGCCATACTTGATGCGGACATAACGGGACCTTCGATTCCTGAGGCGTTCGGAGCGGGAGATATGCGCGCTTCCGCCGTGGAGGGCGAGGATGCGCTCACTCCGGTCGTGACCGACGGCGGAATACAGCTCATGTCGATGAACTTTCTTCTTGAGAACGAGACTGATCCCGTTATATGGCGGGGACCGGTCATCGCCGGGGCGGTGAAGCAGTTCTGGACCGATGTTATATGGAAGGATGTGGACTTCATGTTTGTCGATATGCCTCCCGGAACCGGTGATGTTCCTCTTACGGTGTTCCAGTCTCTGCCTGTGGACGGAATAATTGTCGTCTCGTCTCCCCAGCAGCTTGTCCGTGTCATAGTGGAGAAGGCCGTCAACATGGCCAATATGATGAATGTTCCCATAATAGGACTGGTGGAGAATATGAGCTATGTCAGATGTCCGGACTGCGGAAAGGAGATAACCGTGTTCGGAAAAAGCAATATAGATTCAATCGCAAGGGATTTCGGACTTCCTGTCCTTGCAAGAATTCCCACGGAGGAGACGACATCAAGAGCCGTGGATGCGGGGGACATAGAAAGCCTTGCGCTTCCCTACCTTGATGAGGCCGCCGCAAAGATAGAATCCATGCTCGGAGATGCCTGATTATGTGTCTGCCCGGAGATGCGGCATTGCGTATGGCCGCGGAAGATAATTTCAGAAGCGGATACAACTGCGCGCAGTCCGTCGCGCTTGCGTTCGCGGATGAGCTTGGCGCGGGGCGTGAGCTTGTCCTGCGTCTTTCGCAGCCTTTCGGAGGCGGAATGTCGAGGATGCGTGAGGTCTGCGGAGCCGTAAGCGGAATGATGATGTGCCTGGGGCTGCTTGAAGGTTCGCCGGACGCATCCGACAGGAACTCCAAGAACCGGTGCTATGAGGCCGGACAGGAGCTTGCCGCCGAATTCAGAAGGCGTAACGGTTCTATCGTGTGCAGGGAGCTTCTGGGGCTTGTTCCGGTCGGAACGTCAGAGCGTGCCGCGGAGGAGGGGACTGCCGACATCCATGCAGTTCAGTCTCCGGAAAGTTCGGAGCGGACCGCTGAATATTACAGGAAGCGTCCGTGCCTGTCGCTTGTCGGAGATGCCGCGGAAATCTTCGGGGCTTTCTGCAGAGCCCGCAGGACATGAGCGCCGCCGCGATTCATATTAACTAGCATTGTCACGGATTATATGATATAATCACCGGCGGAATTTGTTTCTGTCCCGTAAATGGAAATGAATTCCGCCGATAAATTTATCTACAGGATCCTATTGTTATGAACAGAGCAGTCAGTTGTTTTTTGGCAAGGCATAATTTTGTGAATCATGCGGATGTGCTTTCCGTCGCACAGGCAATCTCTTTTGATATGGCGGAAGGTCTTTCGGGAGGAAAGTCGGATCAGGACATGATCAGGACATTCTGCAATCCTCCGGAGAATCCGTCGGCCGGAAAGTCTGTGATCGTGATAGATGCCGGCGGAACGAATTTCCGTTCATGCCTCGTGACTTTCGACGCGCAGGGAAAGCCTGGAATCTCATTCCTTGAGAAGACACGTATGCCTGGCGTCGAGAAGGAGCTGACAAGGGAAGAATTCTTTTCGCAGATAGCCGCAAACATCAGCCGTCTCAAGGACAAGGCCGACAGGATCGGATTCTGTTTTTCCTATCCTATGCGCATACAGGAGAACGGCGACGGTGTTCTCCTCGGTTTCTCAAAGGAAGTGAAGGTTCCTGAGGCGATCGGCTGTGAGATCGGAAAATGCCTTAAGGAGGTTCTTCTCAGGGACGGCTGGAAATCCATAGAGAAGATAACGCTTTGCAATGATACTGTCGCCGCCCTTCTTGCTGGTGCCGCCTGCGCTGAGCCGGGGACGGAATATTCCTCATATATTGGAATGATTCTTGGAACAGGACTCAATGCTGCCTATATACAGCCGGACAGCGAGGAATTCGGAATAAAGAGGCAGATTGTCGTCTGCGAGTCCGGCAAATTCCGCGGCATGAACCGTTCCGGCTTTGACCTTGATGTCGATTCCAAAACAGTCAGTCCCGGAACTTTTGTCCTTGAGAAGCTTTGCTCAGGTGCCTATCTCGGTCCGCTGTCTCTTAGCGCGCTGCGTTCCGCCGCTTCAGACGGACTTTTTTCGGAAAAGCTTGCGGACGGAATCAGGGGAATCAATGCTCTTACGCTTATTGATGCGGACGGATTCCTTCACGAGCCATATAACAAAAGCAATGTTCTCGGCCGTCTTGCCGCGGAATCTGCCTCGGACGAGGATTACGACAGGATGTACCAGATTCTCGATGCGGTCGCGGAGCGTTCGGCAAGATATGCCGCCGCGATTCTTGTAGCCTGCGCTGTTCAGACCGGAGGCGGAAGGAATGCCTCAAGACCTGTGTGCATACTCTGCAACGGAACGACGTTCTTCAAGACCTGGATGATACGGAACCGTGTGCTCGGCTACCTTGACGAGATACTCACCGGACAAATGGGAATTTACTGGCGGATGGTTTCATGCGACAACGACATCACCTTGGGCGCCGCAATCGCAGGGCTTATAGAATAGCCCGCCGGACTGAATTTTTTATGGGAGTAGGACGTGGCTTCAAGAAATAATATTGGAAAGACTGTGGTTCTGTTTATAGTGGTTATAATCCTTGTTCTCGGAGGACTGCTCTGGTTTGATTACCTTGGAGTTGTCCACATGAAGTCACTGTTCTCACCCATATACAGGCTGATGGGCCGTGAGCCTCAGACCGAGCTTACAGCTGTCCAGACAAGGCCGCTGTCCTCGGATCTTGATCAGGACCGCCTGAAGAAGCAGAAGGAGGCTCTGGATCTCCTGAAGGAGGAGCTTGACAAGCGCGAGTCTGACCTTTCCGCGGCGGAAAAGCAGAATGCCCAGGTCGCTGCGGAACTTGCGGAACGCGAGAAAAGTCAGGAGGAGAGAGAAAAAACATTTAACCAGACGGTAAAAAAGTACGATGATAAGAATATAAATGTTGAACAGATTGCGAACAATCTGAACGGCATGAGACCAGAGGCGGCCGTCAATATTCTTGTCGCCATGGATGACCAGACTGTGATAGATGTTCTCCGCAAGGTGGAGGAGCTCGCCCGGAATTCCGGGGTATCTTCGATGGGAGCATACTGGCTTTCGCTCATGCCTTCCGAACGTGCCGCTGAGATACAGCGGAAAATGCTCAGCAGACCGGAAAGCCTTAACTGACATTCCTTCTGCCTGCACGCAGCCTTTTCGACATCAGGAGGCGTACCGATGCAGGCGGCAGTCACATCAGACGTAGTAAATAACACAAAATTGCAGTCGTATTCAGGAGCCGGAGGCTCTGTTTCCGGACGTGACGAGGGCGCGCCGTCATTTGATGCGCTCGTGTCGTCCTTCAGGAATGATGCGCCCGGAGATGCGGATTCCTCCGGCGGTGTGCGCGAGAAGGCTCCTGCGGCGGAATCCTCTTCCGCCCGTTCTGATGCCGGCGGAAAAAAGGATCCGGATGTCCACGGAAATGACGGGACTCAAATGAATTCCGCACCTTCTGACGGGCGGAATTCCCGGAGCGGCATGATTTCCCGTTCCGCTGATGGAAAAAAAACTTTGTCAGCCCGCTCCGGCAGGCGTGGAGATGT
Source organism: Treponema sp. UBA792 (assembly GCA_002296965.1). Taxonomy (GTDB): domain Bacteria; phylum Spirochaetota; class Spirochaetia; order Treponematales; family Treponemataceae; genus Treponema_D. Next base: position 56,451 of record DBIW01000046.1, read on the forward strand.
TTCGGCGCAGGCGGCCGAGGAAAAGAAATCAATCTCAAATGCCAAAACGGCAGCCGCAGCGGAAAAATCAAGAAAAACAGCTAAGAGCGGCGGAAGCCTCGGAGAATCAGGTGAGGATGCTTCCGAGATTACGGTTCCTGTGGAAATTCATTTCGTGGATCAGTCTGAGGCCACGGGTGTCGTGGAGCCGCCAGCGGAGGAGCCTGCACGGGAAGATGCCGGGACTGAGATTTCAATCGGGCTTTCAGCCGCCGGGAATTCACCTCAGGCGGAGGCGCCTGACGGACATGATGATACAGCGGAGAACCTTGCCCTTTCCGGGCGGAATCCGGAGTCCTCTGCGGAAACAAGGCTTGATCCGGACGGAAAAATCACGGTCACCGACTTGCGCGCTGAGGATGACGGAACATGGGACGGACAGTCCGGAGACGGAGGCCATTTTGACGGAGACGGAACAGGCGGAGGCTCCCTTCCGGATCAGAGCCGGCTGGCGTCAGGAATTCAGCCTGCGGAGCCGCGGTCTGCCGTGCAGGGGGACTCCCATGGCGGCGGTCATACATTCCGGTCCATGCTTGGCAATCAGATAAGGGACAATGTCCCCGAATTCGTCAGGGCAGGAAATATCGTGCTTCGCGACGGCAATCAGGGGACAATAAATCTTGTGCTTCACCCGGAGGAGCTTGGAAACGTCAGAATTCATCTTTCGCTGGACGGAAAGACTGTCAGCGGACATATAACAGTCGCCACAAGGGAGGCGTTCGAGGCCTTCCGGGACAATGCGGAGTCTCTCAGGCAGGCGTTCGTGGACAGCGGCTTTGACGCGGCGGGATTTGATGTCGCCTATTCGGACGGACAGAATTCAGGCGGCGGAGGTTTTGAGGGGGACGGCCGCGGGCAGGACGGAGGACGCGAGGTTTCCGGCAGGAGAGTATATGACGGAATCGCCGGCGGACAGAATTCTCCGGTCCGTGCTGACAAAAATGACCCGGTTTATTCAAATTATTCTGTAAACATAGTCGCCTGAAATGACGATAGAAAGTTAAGCGATATTTCAATGCTAGTGAAGAGGTAAGATGATGGAACTACTGAACACACAAATGAGCGCGGGGGAGAAGGCGGCTGTCGACAACGCGGTTGACCTTTTCAACAAGGCAAACACCGTGAACGGACGCAAGACATCCCAGGAGCTTGGCAAGGATGACTTCCTGAAGCTGCTGATAACCCAGCTTGCGAATCAGGATCCGACCAATCCCATGGAGAACACAGAATTCATTTCCCAGATGGCGCAGTTCTCCTCGCTGGAGCAGATGACGAACATGAGCTCCTCTTTCGGAAAGATGGCGGAATTCATAAATTCTTCGGAAGCGGCATCCACAATCGGTCGCCGTGTCGATCTGGATCTTGGCGATGCCGTGGCATCTGGAGTGGTGCAGGGGGCGACACGCGGGGAAAAACCGCAGGTGCTTGTGAACGGAATGTACTACAGTATGGACAAGATAAGCGCGATTTACGCGAACTGACCGGAAATTCCGCCGGCCATGCCCTGTTAATCAGCAAAACAATTGGGAGAATGCAGATATGATGAGATCACTTTATTCTGGAGTTTCAGGTCTCCAGAATCACCAGACAAGAATGGATGTTATAGGAAACAACGTTTCCAATGTTAATACGGTAGGTTTCAAGAGAGGCCGCGTGAATTTTCAGGATATGATTTCACAGCAGATGTCCGGGGCGGCAAAGCCGACGGATGAGCTGGGCGGTGTGAACCCGAAGGAAGTCGGACTGGGAATGACGGTCGCCTCCATAGACAACATATTCAACCAGGGAAACCTCCAGTCAACCGGAGTCTCCACCGATCTCGCGATTCAGGGAAACGGATTCTTCATCATGAAGAGCGGCGACGAGTCGTTCTATACCAGAAACGGCGCGTTCGGGCTTGACAGGGACGGAACGCTCGTCAATCCTGCGAACGGCATGAGGGTTCAGGGATGGATGGCGCGTGAAGTTAACGGCGAGATGATTGTCCAGACCGCGGCGACTCCGACAGACCTTGTGATTCCCACAGGCTCAAAGGATCCCGCCAGGGAGACGACAAACGTGAAATTCGCCTGCAACCTTGACAAGAGGACTCCGGAGATTCTTGAGGGCGCAAGCGAGTCGGACATAGTGAAGGGAACCTGGAACACCGAGCAGAAAATTTATGACAGCATGGGAAACCAGCACATGCTGGCCGTGTCGTTCACGAAGGTCGCCGGCTCTCCGAACCAGTGGCGCGCCGTCGTCCAGATAGATCCGGACAATTCCGAATTCACACAGACAAGAATCGGACTCGGAACTACGGCCGGTGTGGACAACTCCTTTACGGTGACTTTCGACAACTACGGTCAGCTCGCCTCTGTCACTGACTCCGCGGGAAACGTCACGAATCCGGAAGGCGAGATAGTTCTTCAGACATCCTACACGGTTCCTGATGCGAACCCGGATGCGGACGGAAATCCTTACCGCCAGACTCTAAACATAAACCTCGGAACAATCGGAAGTTCGGTAAATACAATCACCCAGTCCGCGGCGAACAGCACGACAAAAGCTTATTCCCAGGACGGATATGCGATGGGCTATCTTGATAATTTCAAGATTGACTCCAACGGTGTGATTACTGGAGTCTACAGCAACGGAACTAACAGGACAATCGGTCAGATCGCGCTTGCGACATTCGCCAATGACCGCGGTCTGGAGAAGGCCGGAGACAATACGTTCGTGGAGTCTAACAACAGCGGAATGGCAAGAATAGGCGAGTCCGGTGTGGCAGGAAACGGAAGCTTCCTTGCCGGAGCGCTTGAAATGTCGAATGTCGATCTGTCCGAGCAGATGACCGACATGATTGTGACCCAGCGCGGTTTCCAGTCCAACGCGAAGACAATACAGACGGCCGACACGCTCCTTGAGACCGTCCTCTCTCTGAAAAGGTAAACAGGTCTGATTTTCAGGACTTGATATAAGCATCCAGCCCGCCGGCAATCCATCAGCCGGCGGGCTTTTTGCGTTTTTCCATGCCGGCGCGGGAAATCCTGGCTGAACCGGAATTCGTGTTTTTCTGTATAGTGCTTATGTCTTCCGTTTGTCTGAAAATATTGACAAAAGCTTGAAAAGTATGCAAAATGAGCGAAAATAGTGTTTCCGCTGAGGTTCTTATGGTTGATGATATTCTTACTATAGAAGAGGTCGCAAAATATCTGCGTGTTTCGGATCGGACTGTATACGACTGGGCTCAGAAAGGTGAGATTCCGGCCGGAAAAATAGGTACTGTGTGGCGTTTCAAGCAGTCCGAGGTAGAGAACTGGGTCAACGCAAGGCTGTCCTCGGACAGTTCGCCTCGCAATGATATTGATGTGCAGGTGAAGAATATCCTGTCGCCGGACAGGGTCGTGTTCATATCGCACCGCTCGAAGCACGATGCCCTTGTTCAGCTTGCGGATGTGCTCAGCACGGCGCCGCAGGTGAAGAATGCGAACGAGCTGCGCGGCGAGATTCTGAAGCGTGAGGAGCTTATGTCCACGGCGATTGGCCGGGGAATCGCCATCCCGCACGTCAGGCTTTCATCCGTTACAGATCTTGTGATGGCGGTCGGAATCTGCCGTAATCCCGTAGATGATTTCCATGCCATTGACGATATGCCGGTGGATCTGCTTTTTATGATTGCGGCCGCATACAACCAGCATTCATATTATCTGAAGACAATATCTTATTTCAGCTCAAAGCTGAAGAGACAGGAGCTGCGTGACGAGCTGCGCACGTCGCAGTCTGAGCGCGACGCCTACAACCTTCTTGTCCAGAACTGAGTTTCCGCCGTTCAGTCAAAACTGACGGCGAACCATTTTTTTCTGTCGGCATAATCCGCATTGATTGTTCCTGGATTGAGTTTGTCGGTCGTTTCCGTCATGAGATATTCCTTTCCGTCAGCCGTGAATTTCTGTCCCGGTGCGTCAAGCCTGAAAGCTGCCATCGCGTGTCTGAATTCGGGCGAGACAAGAAGAATGGACTCTGTTCCGGTGCGGCTCATAAGCACGCAGAGCATCATGCTTCTGCTGTCGCAGTCGTTTCCGGTCCCTTCAAGTACGGCCGGCAGTACAGTGAAGTCCGTGCTGTATTCCGTCATGTTGTCCCTTCTGTAGCCGAGCTCCTGAACCCAGGAGAGAAGCTCCCTCAGAATTTCTGTCTCAGGTGATGCCGCATTCTTTCTGAGCGCGGCCGGATAAAGGGCTTTTGTTATGTCCTCCGAGGCGCGTCCGAGTCTTCCGCAGCTGTCCCGGAAAATCATCCTGTAGTATCTTTTCCATGCCTGCTCCTTCAGTTTGTGTGATGAGTATAGCTTGAGCACGGAGAATTCCATCTCCGCTACGAATTCTGCGGCCTCGGTGTCGCCTGCGTCGATTGATGTTTCTACGGCGGTTCCGTTTATGTCCAGCGCAAGATTTTTTCTTCCTTCCGGCGGAAACGCATACTGTGCAATCATCCCTGGAGAATTTATGTTTTTCGGTCCCGTGCTGAGCGAGTTCAGCGCCGACATTATGATGTGCCAGTATGAATCCCAGTCTTCGGAGGGAGAATAGGCGAGCATCATTACGGAATGGCCTGCCTCCGCCGGAGCGCAGAGTCCCCATCCTTTGAATTCCCTTTCAAGCGTCATCGAGAATGACGAGATCGCGCAGCCGATGCCGTTCCAGACGAATGTCGCGGTCTCCTCTTCGGCCGAAAGTTTTGCGAGCGATCCGCGCAGAATTTTATCCGCGCTTTTTCCCTTGGTCTCCTCGGCCTTGAGTACGATGCTGACCGGAATTTCCTGATGTGCGAAAAGATATGATTTTCCGTCAGAAGACGCGGAAACAAGTGCAAAGCCTTCCGGAATGTCCACGTAATATCCGAAATCCCTGTCGCGCAGCTGCTCGGCCTGAATGCCCGCCATTATGACGGCTGAAAACATAGCTCCGAGAATTTTGCTTTTTGTCCGGCTTGTCATTTTGAACCACCTCGTCTATATTGTTTCGGATGAATTCCGTTCCTATAATATATGAAAATGATGAGATTTATATCGTGAACAAGCCCGCCGGAATGCCAGTTCAGGGCGGGGAGAATGCGGCGCATCCTCTTGACGTGGAGTTTTCCAGACAGACCGGAAAAAAGGTTTTTCTGGTTCACCGCCTTGACAGGGACACTGCCGGGCTTATGGTCGTCGCGAAGTCGCCCGCGGCGGCGGCGAAATGGACCGCGCTTGTCGCCTCAAAGACGGTGTCGAGGGAATATACGGCCGTCTGCGCCGGAGTGATGGCTCCTGAGTCGGGAGTCATCGACGAGCCGCTTGTGCAGCATGGAATCAGAAAGAATGCCGTCACCGGATACGAGACGCTGCGCCGGTGGAGCTGTGTCTGCGGCGGAACGGAGACTGAATTTTCGGTGCTGCGGCTTGTTCTGGAGACAGGACGTATGCATCAGATCAGAATTCACCTTGCGGCCTGCGGCTGTCCGATTGCGGGAGATGACAGGCATGGAAATTTCAGGCTGAACAGGCTGCTCAGAAAGGAAGCCGGCCTGCGGCGGATGCTTCTTATATCGTCAAAGCTGACGGTTCCCGCCGGAAAATCGTCCTTGGCTTTTGAGATTCCGCTGCCGGATTATGCCGAGGAATTCATTTCCGCGGTCTCTTCGCAAATGGCGGATGACGGAGCGGACTGACTGCGTTTTCCGTCTGGCGTATAATTCCATTGAAAAAAGGCCGGAATGGTGTTATATTCATGCCATAGATTTATGGATTTTACGGAATCTATTTTTAACAGGAGTTCAAAATGAAGTACACTGCAGAAGTGGAGCACATGTGCCCGTTGGCAAAAGGTGCTTATCACGGACCTGCTCCCATCCCTGAGGAAGGCGCATGGGTTCAGGCAAAGACTCAGGAAGATATTTCCGGTTTCACACACGGAATCGGCTGGTGCGCACCGCAGCAGGGCGCCTGCAAGCTGACTCTCAA
>DBIW01000021.1 GCA_002296965.1 Treponema sp. UBA792
CAAGGGAAGCACCGGCGACCTTGCTCTGTACGCGTATTTCTCAGAGAAGGCGATTGTGAAGCACAGCGTGAAGGTCATCTGCGGAGAGGAAGAGGTCTATTCCGGCGAGGTCATCGACGGAGCCGCGCTCTCCGAGGATGCGCTGAGCGCGGCCAAGGCGAAGATTCCCGAAGGCTATGAGCTTGAGGGCTGCTACAGCGACAAGGAGTGCACCGTAAAATTCGACTTTACAAAGGCGATCACCGCCGACACCGTGATTTATGCGAAAATCAAGGCCAGGACGTTCACCGTGTCGTTCGAGGGGCTTGAGGCGAAGCTGACTGTCGAGTACGGAAAGACAGCCGCCGAGCCTACGGACAAGCCGACGAAGGACGGATTCACGTTCGACGGCTGGGACTTTGACTTCAGCACTGCAATCAAGGCGGACACGACGGTAAAGGCAAAGTGGGTGGAGGCGAATTATGAGAATGTTCCACTTACAGGCGGTTGGGGATATACTTTCCCTGCAACTTCTGGAGAAATAAAGTTTTCTAACCAATATGGAGAATTCTACATTGGTACAGAAAAAGGTGTTATTTCAACCGAATCTTATACAGGTATAAAAATTGTCGTTGCAGAGGCTAATTCAAATGTTCAGATAAAGATGACAAAAGCCGATGGCAAAACAGGAACAGAAAAGAAAGGTGGTTACATACAGCTTTCTGCAACTGAAACTACAGTCACTTTCTCTGATTACACTGATGAAAAGTCTGTATATGCAGCAATACAGAACTCTGCTGGAGATGAACAGGTAATTAATATAAAAGGTGTTTATCTTATTTCAGCTGACGGAGAAACACCAGTCGCAATAACAAAGAACTGGGGGGCTGACATTGCTGCATATAGCGGTGTTGTGACATTTACAGATCAATACGGACAGATTGCCCAAGTTAAAGGAAAAAGTGTAAGCCAGTATACAGGTGCTGTTATAGAACTGGAAGAAGTGCCTGAAAACATTCAGTTCAAGGTTGTCTACGATGATGATAGTGAGAAATATATACCTATCGATTCTGTAAGTAAAACTTATGAGTTTGATACTTCAAAGAATTCTGTAAAAGATTTTTCAATTCAGGCAGCGGCAGCGAATTCTGTTGTAAAGATAAAAAGTCTGAAGCTTATAAAGAAATAAAAGTCAATCTTTGGCAGGCAATCCAATTTCCCCCGTCCGGCCGGTGTTCGGTAGAGTGCCTCCTCCGGGCGGGGGATTTTTTTTGTGCGGGGGGCTGTCCAACGAGTTCAAAATGTCATTGCCGTGCCGCGACACGGGAATCTCCCTTTGCTCCAAAAAAATCACTCCTGCAATTGAAACAAATACCGTTATCTGATATATTTTCGGTTAGTTAGTAATAATTAACTGGAGCGTATTTCGTGGATGAAGAAAATGATGCCTATCACGAGCTTGTGGACTGCATAGCTTCCGCACTTGATGCGCGTGATCCGTATACAGGAAATCATTCCCGGCGGGTGAGCGACATGGCCTGTGTGCTTGCGCTTAAAGCCGGATTTTCGGATGCGGAGGTGAGGGAGATTCATTTTGCCGCACATCTTCACGACATTGGAAAAATCGGAATTCCGGATTCGGTTCTCCTCAAAAAAGGCCGCCTCGATGACGCCGAATGGAGCGTAATGCGCAGTCATCCGAAAATCGGGGCGGACATTCTGAGACGTTCGCCGTATTTTTCGAGGATGGCGGAGATGATTCTTCATCATCATGAGCGTTTTGACGGAAAGGGCTATCCCGACGGACTTTCCGGGCAGGAGATTCCGGCCGGGGCGCGTATCATCGCGGTCTGCGATTCGGTCGACGCCATGGCCTCGACGCGTTCCTACAGGGTTGCGCTTCCGCTTGATGTCTGCCGCGCGGAGATAGAGAAGAATGTCGGCGTGATGTACGATCCTGTTTTTGCAGGAATCATGCTTGAGAACTGGGGTTTTGTGGAGGAGCTTTACAAAACCCACCGGAACGACTGCGAATTCTGCCGTTGACGGAATCTGATGACGCAAATTTTTGTTGCTGACGCGATATTATTATAGGGGTTTTTATGAACGAGATTGTTCGGATTGAGAATGTCTGCAAGGTCTACACGATGGGCGCGCAGAAAAAGAAAGGGAATACCGGAGCCGCAAAAGGTGATTCCGCTCCGGTGCTTGTAAATGCGCTGAACGGTGTTTCTTTCGTTATCGAAAAGGGAGAATTCACGGCGATTGCCGGGCCGTCCGGCAGCGGAAAGACGACGCTGCTCAATCTGATTGGCTGCCTGGATTCAATCACTTCGGGCGATATTTTTGTTGACGGAACGGGGCTTGCCGGCATGAACGCAAGGCAGAAGACGCTTCTCCGCCGCGAGAAAATCGGATTCATTTTTCAGAGCTACAACCTGATTCCCGTTCTTACCGCGCAGGAAAACGTGGAGTTGGGACTTCAGCTTCTGAACAGGTTCTCGAAGGATGAAGTCCGCGAGCGCGCCTGGAACATCCTGAAGGAAGTTGGACTTGACGGAATGCAGGACAGAATTCCCTCAAGACTTTCGGGCGGCCAGCAGCAGCGGATTTCGATTGCGCGCGCGCTTGTAAAGGAACCGGCGGTTGTGCTTGCCGACGAGCCGACGGCGAATCTTGACTCAAAGAACAGCGCGATGATTCTTGACCTTATGAAGGAGCTGAACGAAAAGCACAATATCACCTGTATTTTCTCGACACATGACCAGCTGGTCATGCAGACTGTAAGAAGAATCATCCGGCTGAAAGACGGAAAACTGGAGGTCTGAGCATGATTCTGAAGATGGCGTGGAAAAATATTTTCCGTTATAAGAGGAGAACTCTTGTTACAGCCAGCGCGGTTGCGTTCGGAGTCCTGTTCACGGTTCTCTTTGACGCGCTGATTTTCGGAATGTCGCACGAGAGTCAGCTGAATATCCTTGACTACGAGACTTCCGGCGCGAAAATTTATGCGGAAGGATATTTTGAGGAGAAGGATATGCTTCCGATGGATTACCTGATTGAGCCGGACGGCGCGGAGGCTGTGACTTCCTATCTTGACTCAAAGAAAATTCCCTGGACAAAAGAGTTCCAGACCCAGTGCGAGATTTACTTCAACGAGGATTACTTTGCGGCCTCCGGAAGCATGACCGGAATTCTTTCCGCCGTGGATCCGGAAAAGTCGCTGGAGGTTTTCAAGCTTAATCAGAGCGTGGAGAGCGGAACCTGGCTTGTTCCGGACGAGGGCGAGTCCTGGTGCTCCGGTGCGGTTGTCGGAAGCTGGATTGCCGACGATATGGGCGCAAAGCCGGGCTATTACATTACCGTCCAGTGCAAGGGACGCGGCGGATTCTCCCAGACAATGGACGTTCCCATTGTAGGCGTGATTCACAGTCCGGACTACGTGATAAATTCCAGCTACATTTTTATGGACATAAACTACATTGACGAGATGCTTTCCATGGAAGGAGCGGCCACCGCAATTGACGTGGGGCTTGGCGGCGCCGGATTTGCCGACAGGAATTTCTCGCGGGTTTCCGCGGACATGAGGAAGAAAAATCTTCCCGGTGCGGGGCTTGAGCTGAAAAGCTGGCGTGATGTTCAGGCGGATGTCCTTTCCGTTGACAATATGTACAGTATGTTCACCAATATGCTCATGGCGTTCATGTTCATAATTGCTGCCGTGGGAATCAGCAACACAATGCTGATGAGCGTGATGGAGCGCCGTAACGAAATCGCAATGCTCAAGGCGATGGGCTACAGTTCCTTCTATATAAAACGTCTGTTCGCCTGGGAAGGTGTCTCCATCGGAGTTGTCGGCTGCATTCTTGGAGGCGGAATCGCAATCGCGCTTAATGTTCCTTTGGCCTCGAAAGGCGTTGACTTTTCGGCAATGCTTTCGGACATAAGCCTTGGCTACAGGCTTTCGGGCGTAATCAAGTCCGGCTGGGATTTTGCCGGATTCGTGAAAGTCGTAGCCGGAGCGCTGCTTGTCGCAGGTTTTGCCGCGTTCATCCCGACAAATTCCATCCTGAAAAGGGAAGTCGCGGCGATTTTCCGCAAGAACTGACGCCGCGCATAACTGGAGATATAAATGAAATCTGGAAATATAAATCTGATTTTTTCTATGGCTTGGAAAAATATTCTGCGGAACAAGCGCCGCAGTCTGCTTACCGGCGGCGCGCTTTTTCTTGTGACGTTTTTTGTGATTTGCTATATGGCGACCGAATACGGCTCGATGGACGACATGAAGATGAACATTGTCCACAACAAATTCGGTGTAATCCGCGTGCGCAATCCCGAATTCACAAAGAACGAGAGGATAAATCCGCTGAACCTGAATATCGCCGATACTCCGGAAGTTATAAAGAAACTGGAGGCTTTTCCCGGAATTGTCCGCGCCGAGCCAAAGATAACTACAGTCGCGGCGGTCTATCAGGACGGAGACACAAAATCGGTGAATCTTCTGGGAATAGATTTTGTGAACAGCAACTATTTTAAGGACAAGGACAATCAGCTTGTGAGCGGCAGTCTTTCTGAGGTGATGACCGCGCGCGATGACGGAGCCACGGAGAAAACCGGCAGACGTACAAGAAACTGCGTCGTGTCAAGGCATTTTGCGAATGCGTTCGGGCTGAATTCCGGCGACAAATTCACCATAATGACAAGGACCGCGCGCAACGGAACAAACGGCTGCACGCTCCGGGTTTCCGCGGTTGTCCAGTTCGCCGACGGCGATCTTGGCGGCGACTACGTTTTTATGGATTTTGGGGAACTTTCTTCTCTGCTGAGAATGGGCGGAAACGCGACCGAAATTCTTGTCTTTACGGAAGACTGGACCGACGACGCGATGACTCACCGGATTGCGGACGAGCTGAGCGCCTCTCCGGAATTCGCCGGATTCGAGATAACACCGTGGCTTTCGGGAAATTCGTTTATGCAGCTGCTTGAATTCACCGACCTGCTTTATTTCATCTATGCGGTGATATTTTTTCTGCTTTCGGCCATCGTGATTTTCAACAGCTCGATGATGAGCGTCATGGAGCGCAAAAAGGAAATCGGTTCGCTTCTGTCGCTTGGAATGGGACCGCACACGGTTGTCATCCTGTTCCTGCTTGAGACGGTCATAATCTCCGCAATCGCCGCAACTTCCGGCGCGCTTGTCGCCTCCGTTCTGGTGAATATAACCGGACACACGGGAATAAATCTTGCGGGGAGCGGTTTTGCCGCGATGGACGGATTCTCAATCAAGATGATTCTTTATCCGAATCTGAGCTTCGGCCGGTATTTTGAATTCGCGTTCACAGGATTTGCGATGTCGGTGATAGCATCCGTGATTCCAAGCCGGATGGCGCTGAGTGTCCAGCCGGCGGAGGCGCTCAGAAGCGAGAGCTGACGGAATCCGGTTTTCGGCGGGAGTTTTTGTGGAAAATCAAATTTTACAGGTTTTTACAGGATGGTGAAAAAATGAAGAAGATATTTGCGGCCGTACTTTCCGTTTTTGCTGCGGCGGGAATTTATGCGCAGCAGCTTTCCGTTGAGGAAATCATGAAGAAATACGATGCGAACGAGGCTTTTTCCACCGCGCACATGAAGGCCAAAATAAAGGTCACCGACAAATTCGGCACGACGACGACAAGCTTTGAGTCATATCAGCGCGAGAACAACGACACTCTGATTGTCGTGGCGGACGGGCCTGATGCCGGACAGAAAATTCTCCGCCTTGAAAATTCAATCTACCTTTATTATCCCGATGCCGAGGAGCTGATCCGGCTTCAGGGAAGCGCGCTCAAGGACAGCATAATGGGCTCCGATTTCAGTTATGAGGATTTGACCGGCGATGACAGTACGCTTGCGAACTATAACGGCGAATTTCTGGGCATGGAGACCTTGGACGGCGCAGAATGTTATCACCTGATGCTCACGGCAAAAACAAAGAAACAGCTTTATCAGAAGGAGGAACTGTGGATTGACGCAAAAATGTTCGTGGCCCGCAAGTCGGTCGTGTATTCGGCCAGCGGAAAGGCCTTGAGCGAAAGCTCATCCTCTGAATTCAGCAAGTTCGGAAACTATTTTGTCGGAACAAAATCGCGGATGACAAATCTGCTGAAAAAATCAAGCGTCACCGAAATGGAGGTCACTTCCGTGGAATTTGACGGAGCTGTTCCCGACAGCTATTTCTCCAAGGATGAGCTTGCCTGGTAAGCCGGATGGATTGTATGAAAAAAAGAATGATTGCGGCGGCCGCGCTGGTTTTTTCGCTCTTCCGTGTTTCCGCCGAGACAAAAATTGGCGCGGAGATTTCGCTGAATTCCGGGTGGATGCATCTGGACAGTCCGCTCCTGAAGGAAAAGGATTTCTGGTATTCGTCCGGGAACGCAAAGCTCAAGGTTGACACCGCGCTTTTTTCCGCTGTAAAGGCTTATATTGAAGGCGGCGTCTCGGTCTCGTCAGTTCCGGAGCTTGTGAATCCCATGACCGGAGAGACGGTTCTGCCCGCCGCGGTGACGGAATGGTCGCTGAACAAGGCTTATTTAAAATGGCGGCTGCCTTGGGGAATCGCCGGTAGCAGGATGGGAATTTCCGCCGGAAAAATGCCGCTTTCCTGGGGATACGGACTTTTTTACAACGCCGGAGACCTGATTTTTGGCGGAGATCCGATGAATTCCGCCGGAGAATTGTCCGCGTCCTCCGCATCCGGAATGTCATTCACTGCGGCATCACTTTCGGATTTCCGCACGTCAACCGAATGGATTTTCGCGCTTTCTGTTCCTGTCCCCGCCGGAATTCAGCTTGAGGCTGTCGCCCTGCCTCCGTTCGGAACACCCGGAACTTCCGCTTATGGACGTTTCGGCGGCCGCGCGATGATGAACACGGGGACTGGCTTCCTTGAGAATTTTGAGTGCGGATGGCTTTCGGATGGTGACATGGCGGTTCAGAAAGCGTATCTCGCCTTGGACGGAACGCTGTGGCTGGACTACAATCTGAATTCGTGCGCCGTGTTCACAAAAGATGACGGATTCGACCGGGACGGATGGCAGATCTCGGCCTCGCTCTCAAAAATCCTGAACATTCAGACGGACGTGCAGAATCATCAGCTTCAGCTGCGGGCGGAGGCGCTTTGGAGTCCCCTTGCCGAAAGGCTCGGTGTTTTTGGTTTTGCGTCGTACCAGATTACGGATTCGGTTTCTGTTTCGGGAACTTATATTTTCTGCGGACTTGACGGGGCGAAAATCGTGGACAATGCGCATTTTGCCGGAATTACATTCGGATGGGAGCCGCTCAAGGCGCTTGAAATTTCGGTTCAGGGAATGATGAACTGCGCCGAGCCGGACAAGCTTGCTTCGGTTACGGCCGGAATCAGATGGCGCTATTAGCGTGCCCTGATTCAGTTGTCTCCATCGGTCATGAATCCTTTTGTGAATTTCCAGTATTCGGGCGCCTTCCAGCTGATGTGCCAGCCTCCGTTATAAAATCCGTTGTCGTTTACTGTCGGATTCACAAAAATCACTTTGGCGGGATTTTCTGTATTACATAGAAAAGAATTTGATTTCCATTCGGACGGAGTTTCCGCGCCTGCCGCGGTGACTCCGTTCTGCTTTTCGAGCGGCGTGTAAAAGCTGATTCTGTATTTTCCCGGCTTCAGCAGAAGATGCATGGCCATTCCTCCCGAAAGATAATATGATTTCTGATAGGCGATTCCCTTTTTGGGGCGCGAGATCCAGGCGTAGTTCGCCTTTGCCCTTGAGTATGTCACGTCCTCTCCGGTTTCCGCGTCCTCAAGGCGCAGCCAGCAGCGCACGTCATTCATCTGTCCGCTGTTGTCCGGGCGGTAGATTATCAGCGACCAGGGATTGTGCCTGACCGGAGGAACCTGTTCTTCTGAAAAAATCGCCTCAGCTGCAACCGCGGTCAGCAGCAGGATGAGCGCGCGGAATTTTCTGGTCTTGGTATGCATGTTTACAAGAATACCGCCGTTCAGGAACAGTGGCAACTGGTGACAGGTTCCTCCCCGAAAAAAGGACGGAAAAAAACACCAGAGCCGTCAGAAATTTTCTGCCAGGCGTTCCTGAGACAGATGAAATTCCTACTGTTTCTTACTGTTTTCTTCTAATTTTCTTTCAAAAGATTCACTCTTTGTATATCCGACAAGCCTTTGGTTTATTGGAATTGTAGCCATGAATCCCATCTGTACCAGCCCTTCCAAATCTGAGCGCACAGTTTTAATGGAAACTCCCAGGATATTTATCAAATTCTTACATTCAAATATTGAACCTGGTTTTTCCTGAACCATTTTTAGAATATGAGCCTGTCGTTCGTTTATTCCTTTTATATTTTTAAATTCCAGAAGCGCATTGTTTTCTGCGGACTTTCTGTCAATATAAATTTTAAGTTCTTCAGAAGCTTCTTTTAAAACATTCATATTGTATTGGATGAAGTACCCCAAATCAGAACCATCGCGTTCTGTATACAAAAAGGCTTTTTCATACTGTCCTTTTTTCTTGTAAATTATTCTGGATATAGAAAGAAATTCTGTCATCCAATATCCTTTCTTAAGCATATACCAATAAAAAAGAGAGCGGGCAGTTCTTCCGTTCCCGTCAACGAACGGATGCAGAAAAGATATTATAAAGTGAATAATAATTGCCTTGATAATCGGATGAACAAATACATCGTCATTATTTGCAAAAGAGCATAATTTATTGATTATTTCCGGAATATCCTTATAGGAAGGCGGCTCGTGCGCAACCTCGCCCGTAATTCCATTTACAACATAGATATTATCATCTTTTCTGAAACTTCCTTCATCGCCGGGATTATCCAAAGTTTTTTCTGTAATCTTTTTATGGATTTCCAGTAAAAGTCCGGGGGTAAGATTTGTTTTCTTCTGTTCGGACAGGAAGCGGATTGTATTGTAGTTGTTGTAAATCATCTGCTGGCTTTTATCTTTTGGCTTAATCTGTTTGCGCAGCATTTCTTTTGCGACTTTCCTTGTTGTATTGGCGCCTTCCATCTGGCTCGACGCAATAGCCTCCTCCATGATGGAACTTAAAAGATAATACTGTTTATTTTTTTCTGATATTGTTGCAGAACCAGAAAGAGCGCCTCCAAAGTTCATGTCAAATTCATGAAGAAGCTGCTGAATATAATTTGAGATTTTAAATATGAATGTATAATTTCCGAATTTTACGGAATTGGCATAGGTCAGCCGTGAAAGTTTTACAACCTGCCATAAAACATCAGCAGGCAATTCCTTTGTTCCAAGATATTTGATTTTATCCCAGTAAAGATATTCCTTCTCGATTTTAAATAAAAGCTCCATGTGTTTTGGCGTAGAAAGAATCCGGATTATTCCTTCTGGAGAAACTGCATTTGTTATCAGGGGAGGATTTTCAATCATCTGTTAAGAATAACATTAAAAAATGTAAAAAACAAGAAAATAGTGGGAATTTCCTCTAATTCCCCTTATTTTCCGCTGAGCTGAATAAAGTTATGCGCAAGATTTCGTATGCGAAATTGTGTAATAAAAATTTGTCTAAAATAGTGTAGAATTTTTTATTAGGTTAAAAAAATCTCTCAAAATCATTTACAGGGATGGATGGTTTTATGGGAGAAAATACAGGATATGCGCCGGATTTTTGGAGTACAGATATAGAAATCAATGCTCTTATAAAAAATACATTGGATGAGTAAAAATGATACGGAGACCTTAATCTTTCTCTCCGAAAAAAGGACGGAAAACACCGGAACCGTCAGAAATACACACAAAAGAACGGCGCCGGTGCAGGAATTGACGGATGTCTTATTTGAGCGCGGCGGCCGCAAGGTTTCTGCAGTTCTCCAGGTCATCGGCTTCAGGCGCAAGATGGGCGATAAGTCCGTCCGCTACGAGCGTTGCTCCGGCGGCCTTTGCCCTGTCCTCCCAGTCGCGCATCCACTGTCCGTCGCCCCAGTCGTAGGAGCCGAACAGTCCGAGCTTCTTGCCGGAAAGCGAGCCTTCAATTGCGGCGAAGAAATTCTCCATGGAATCTTCCAGAACCTCGTCGCCCATGGCCGGGCTTCCCAAAAGAATCACGTCGGAGGCAAGAACTTCCGCAGCGTCGGCAGCGTCTGCCGTGACCATGGCCGTTTCAGCTCCGGCATCCTTGAGCGCTTCGCAGATTACGTTCGCCATCTGCTCCGTGTTGCCTGTTGTAGAGGCGTATACAATAGAAACTTTCATTTTTTCCTCCATAAAAATCAGAATCATTAAAATAAAAAATTGAAAATCAAAAAGCGGTCAGTTTGCGCCGCAGATTTTTGCTCCGGCCGTTCTGTATGAGCGTCTTATTTCGGAAATGCGCTTGCCTTGACGGTACCATTCGCAGCACTTTCCGCTGCATTCTCTGTAGAGCGTGCAGGCGGCTTTTGCCTTTTCCGTGTTGCCGTAGCTCTTCCAGTAGCCCGAATATTCGCAGCCTGTTCCGGATTTTCTGTCGAACAGAATCACGTCGCGCAGCGGATAGCCGAGAAAAAGTCCGATTTCGTGCGGAAAATCCTTTCCGGCGCAGATTCTTCCGAACATTTCGGAAAGCACGGAAGAAATTCCTTCCGAAACGCGGTATCCTTTTTCCGCAAGATATTCTTCCGCTCCGGGAATTTTCAGAATCTCCTCAAGCAGACGCTTGTCGTAGACGAACAGCAGCGTGTTTCCGCATTGCCTGCGCAGAACCGTAACCGTCAGTCCTTCCGTCCTGAATTCATCTGCGAATTTTGCGAGCGTTCCGGAGCCAAGCCGCAGGTCGCTTTCCTTTACGGAAAACAGATTGCTCGGCTTGATTCCGCAGATTGCCGGAGCCGCATAGTGCATTACGAGAGCTTCGACGCGGCTCATCAGAATGAATATGTCCAGGCGACCGGGAATTTGAGGGAGCTGAAATTCTTTTCCGCGATTACGATTTCCGCTCCGGCTTCCAGTTCTCCCATTTCTCCAAGTCCCAGCGTTACGGCCGGCGCAATCTTGAATTCGCCGCCGCCGATGTTTCCGTAGTCGGCTTTTACCGTCGCGCCAAGCGATGCCGCGACTGCATCGGTGAACGAATATCTGAAGGAAATTCCGGAATAGAACATTTTCGCGTCGTCACCGTAAGCAAAGCCGGTGTTATAGTCCAGTCCGGCGGAAAAAGCTCCTGTTTCGTAGCCTGCGCTGAAATTCAGGGCGTGTTTTCCGAGCGCAAGGTCAAAGAGATTCTCGCTTTCGTTGTATGTGTAGCCGGCGTAAATTGAAAGTCCTTCAAGCGGCGAGACGGAGGCGTAGACTCCGAGACCGAAAGATTCAAGTCCGATGTCGAACAGCGACGCGCCAGCCGTAAAAAGCGATTCGTATTCGTAGTATGCGCCGAGTCCTGTGCGGAACGCGAATTTGGAGTTTCCTTCATCGTCTTTTGCGGTGAAACGGTTTACTCCATCGTCTTCGTTGTCAAAACCGAACGGAACCGTAAGCGCGGCGGTGAGTCCCGGAACTCCTGTGAACGAGAATGTGAATCCGTCGCTTCCGATGTTTCCGCCCTTCGCATTGTCGTCCTCAACCGCAAAATATGAGCCGGGCGCGAAAATTCCTGTGTGAAGGCTGAGTCCGATTTGCTCCAGCGGACGGAATGTCACCGCCCAGTCAAAATCATCGGAGCTGAATGTCAGTCCGTCGGGAATTCCGTCGCCGTTGTTTGTTGTGGTAACGCGCGCCTGAATCATCGCGTCAACTTTTTCGGACGCAAGTTCCGCCGTCATCTGGTTGTAAAGGCCGCCGAAAGCCGCGCTTGTCCCGTCAGCTTCCTTTGTTATTTCCACAATATCCGTTCCGGCTTTGTTCGTGAACGAGAAAACGGATTCCGCTTCTTCCTGCGCAAAGACCGCGGCCGCAACCATACTCACTCCGAAAACCGACAATAGAATTTTTTTCATTGTAACTCCTGTGTTAGACAAAGCTAACTGATATGGCGGATAAGTTAGCGTTAACTAACCAAAATGTCAATAATTTCCATTCCTTTTGATTTGACATTCCCCCTGCGCCTGAATAATATAAAAAGGGGTTACGAAATTCTCGGTAGGTGTTTTTATGGAAAAGAAGAAGTCTATTTATTCAGTGCTTGTTGTTATTTCAGTTGTGCTTTCGGTTGTTGTTTCGCTCTGCGTTTCGCTGGTTCTGCGCAAGATGATTTCGGGCGAAATTACCGGAATGAAGAAAATGGAGCTGAGGGCAAGCTCGGACAGGATGCACGTTCTGTTTGATTCACGGCGGGAAAATCTTGAGAAAAAGCTTTCAGTGATTCAGGACAAGATTGACTGGAGCGGCATTTCATCTAAGGACGAAATTTTTAAGAGGCTTTCGGAAGCTCAGGAAGAAGCGGAGCTTTACAGCGTGATTCTTGCCAAAACTCAGGCGAGACAATCTATTCAGCCGGAAACAACAGTTCTGTTTCGCTTTCCTCCGAAAAGAACGCGCTCAAGGCAGCCGCGGGCGGAAAACTGAATTCGTGCTTGTCGCTCAAAAATGACGAGGTTCTTGCAACCGCAGCAGCAAGATTTCCGGCGATAAGCGGAAGTGTCCTTTTGATTCAGCAGGAAATTTCAGACCATGAGTGGATTTCAGAATACGGTTCCACGCTCGGATGCAGCATGAACATCTTTATAGAAGACACTTGCGTTGAAAGTTCTGACATTGACGAGAACGGCAAGCCAAAGACCGGCGGAAAAATGGGAAGCCCTTTCATCATCGGCGAAGTCTACGAAAAACGCCATGTCCTTGAGCTGATTGACCGCTACAAGGGAAACGTTGCCGCGACGGTTTTCAGCCCGATTGACAGCGAAGACGGAAACGCCATGCTTTACCTCGGAATAAATTTGAAGGAACTTGCAAAAAGCTCATCGCGGCTTATAAAACTCGCGCTTCCTGTTGTAATCGTTGCGATTCTTGCAAGCCTTGGAATAATCCTGTTTATAATCCTGCAGATTGTGACAAAACCATTGAGGAGAACATCCGCGGCATTCAAAAAACTGAACGGAGAATCCGGCACTTCCGACCTGACGATAAAAATAGACACAAACAAGGAAAACGAAATCGGCGAGATGATAGATTCCGTGAACCATTTTATCGGCACTTTGCGCGGACTTCTTGCGGATGTGAATTCGGCGGAATCCCAGCTTGAGTCAATCGGAACAAGCTTGGCCTCGACTTCGCAGGAATCGGCAAGCGCGGTCTCCCAGATTATGTCGAACATTCTGAGCGTAAAAAATCAGATTGAAAAGCAGAACAAGACGCTTGATGAAGTTCAGGGAATTCTTGACAGCTCAAGCCGCGGAATTGACTCACTTGAAAAGAATATCGAAGATCAGTCCGCAAAAATCACTGAATCGTCCTCGTTCATCGAAAAAATGGTTGCTGACATCGCGGAAATGTCGGAATCAGTCGCAAATCTTGCCGGAGAATACAAGGAGCTTATCCGCATCACTGATTCCGGAAAGGCGCGCCAAAACGAAATGGCGGATGAAATCAAGAACATGGCGGAGCAGTCCAAGAATCTTGCCGACGCGAACTCGGTAATCTCGCAGATTGCCTCGCAGACGAACCTTCTTGCCATGAACGCCGCAATTGAAGCCGCACACGCAGGAGAAGCCGGAAAGGGATTCAGTGTTGTTGCGGACGAAATCAGAAAGCTTGCCGAGAATTCCGCCGCGCAGTCAAATTCAATCAAAAAGGAACTTGAGACAATCGGCCAGGTGATTGCAAAGGTTGTTGAGACATCCGAAATTTCTGTAAAGGAATTTGAAAAGATAACTGAAAAAGTCAGCTCCACTGAATCGCTTGTTCAGAATGTGGACAGCACAATGTTGCGCCAGCACGAGTCCTCAAAGCAGGTTCTGGCGAATCTGCAGGACGTGGACGACACGACTTCGACAGTTCTCAAGACCGCAAAGGAAATGTCCGCCGCAGTTGAGAATGTTGCGACCGCAGCCGGAAACCTCGATATGCTCGCCCAGCAGGTTGCAGGAAGCATGGACGAAATGTCGGAAGGCGTAAAGGAAATAAACACTTCCGCCCAGAACATTTCCGAAATGGCGCAGACAACCCACGACAGCATAAAGGTCATGGACAGCGTCCTGTCGAAGTTTAAAATCTAGCGACGGAAAACCGGACGGCTTCCGGAATTTCTGTGCTGTCATCTTTTGATGAGGCGGAATGTCCGGAGTCGCCGTCCGGCAGGAGACGCAGCCCTTCGGACTTTACTTTTTCGGGCTACAGGTATAGGCTTTACGGCATGAAGAGGCGTTTTTCTTTCTTATCTATTGTTCTTTCCGTTTTTGCTTTCAGTTCATGCAGTTTTTATTTTGGCGGAGGAGTTTCCAGTGCGGTGGCTTCCAAGACAGAGATGAAGCCGTTTTCCTCTCTTGGAAATCCGATTCTTCTTGTAACACCTGTGTCCGACAGAAAATACCTTCTCGGACTGGAGAATTCCGGTTCGTGGTGTTCGTATTCAGCCGGTACTGTCGTCATGGTTTACAATCCGGCGTCAGGAACGGTGTA
Source organism: Treponema sp. UBA792 (assembly GCA_002296965.1). Lineage (GTDB taxonomy): Bacteria > Spirochaetota > Spirochaetia > Treponematales > Treponemataceae > Treponema_D. Next base: position 14,579 of record DBIW01000021.1, read on the forward strand.
CGACTGGGCGTTTACGGAAAGCCGGCAGTCCGAATGGGTTCATGAATTCCACGCGCTTCCCGGCGGAAAAGAATATGTCGGATTTTATAAGCGCGGATACAGCAACCGTCAGGCTGAATTCAAATTCCTTTCGGCGGAGACCGGAAAATTCACTTCCTCGCTGACGGACGGAAAGTTTTATTACTGGACGCTTTCCGGAAATTCGGCGATTGCGAAGTTCATTCCCGAAAACGGCGGCCGCAGGCTTGTCTGTCTGGAGCTGGGCGGCGGTTCATCTGGAAAACCCGTGGAAGTCGAGCTGGATATATCTGATTTTTCTCATGACGATATTGTTCCGGACGGAGAAGGCTCGTTCTTTTTGGTTGATAAGAATTCCGAATCGGAACCGGCTTGTCAGCTTGTTGAGCTCCGGGACGGAAAAATACTTTCGAGAACTCCAATCAAAGGACAAAGCGGCGGCACCGGTTATCGGGTTTTTGCGGCGAACAGGGATTCTGTCATTCTGCGCTTTTATTCCGGGGGCTCGGATTATGACGGATATATGAGTCTGCTTGTTCTGGACAGGAGCGACATTGCCGCTGGAGGAAAAACAGTTTCGGGCGAGCAGATTTATAAGGATGAATTTTCTGCCGATGAGATATTCTTTTCGGGTGACGGAATTTATTTGACCTGCCGCAGATGGCGCAAGAATGGTGGTGAGGCGGATATCCGCATCTGTCGGCTTGAGCTTGACGGCGGAAAAACAGCATACACCGGAACAGAATTTGTTTGCGAAAGCACATCATTTTGCGGAGTTTTTCCGGACGGAGAAAAATGCCGTTTTGTGGCGGCCGCCAGCGACGACGGCTACAGGAGCAACAGGATTTTCTACATATATGAATTTAATGTGAACGGAAGCGGAACCGTCGGACGGACGGAGATAAAATTTGCCGATGTTGTGCCGGAGGTTGACTGATGAAGAGATTTGTTGCGCTTTTTGTGATTCCGCTGATTTTTTCGGCCGGACTTTTTGCTGACGGGCTTGTAATGAACCGAATCTCTCCGGAATTCTTCGGATTCGATTGCCGCTATGAGGATTACAATGTTCCGTGTTTTACAGTGGAAAAGGAATTCGGGAACTTCTTTCCGCTCATAATGTTCGGCCTTCCGCAGGTCGGGCCGGTAAAATTCAGGCTGGGCGGAGGCGCTTCTCTGCTTTATTGGGCGCAGGTTGGCGGCGCGGCTTCGGTCTCTTACATTCTTCCGACTTCCGGCTGGCCGACGTTTGAGTTCATGCTGCTTGGAACGGTGGATGCGATGTACGTTCTTATCATGGAAGGCTATTTTGAGCTGTCGGCATCGCTTTCGGCTCCGCTCATGGTGATGCCGCCTCCTGAAAAATGGGGATTCTTTTTTGGGGCGGGACCGGAAGTCCGTTATGTTCAGGGGCTTGACTGGAAGAAGTTTCACAAGGTTCGGTTCGGCGTGACGCTTATGGGCGGCGTAAAGTTTTTCTGAATTCTCCCGTCTTTTCCTCCGGACAAGCGGACAATAGGTAAAATCCCCTATCGCGCGGAGAGAAAAAGGGGCTTATTCTGGATAGTACGAATTTTCTTGTCACAAGGAGGAACGAATGAGAAAAGAAAACATCGTGAGCCGCGCGGCGGCGGCCGC
>DBIW01000043.1 GCA_002296965.1 Treponema sp. UBA792
GGCAAGTATATTGTGCTTGGAACTAAAAATAACTGTCTTTGCGTTTTCGACGCAGGCAGCGGCAATCTGATAAAAACGCTTTCGCTTGGAAAATCAGAAAGCTTTTCCGCCGGAACATTCAGTCCTGACGGCGAAAAAATTCTCTTTACAACAAAAAAAGGAAATCTTTATCTATGGAAATGGCTTGCTGACGACAGCGGACTTGAGCTTTCTCAGGAGGAGCCTGATTTTGAGGAAAATCCATTAAAAGACGGGACTGGCAAAATTTCGGCTGCAAGCGTAAGCGGTTCTTCTGTCGGTGATAGCGGCAGCACGTCTGCCGGAACTTCAGGAAAATTGCACGCTTTTGGTGACAACAGGCGAAAAGAAGGATTTTATGCGGATTTGCAGCTGGACTGTTCTACGGTTCCAGAGCCTTTCCTGTTTGCTTTGGGCGCGGACTTTTCTTTTATTTCCTGCGATGTTTTAAAGCCGTTTTTTATCGGCGGCAGAATCAGGCCGTTTGTCGCTTTTTCAAAAGACAATTTTCCATATAACTACACGCTTAACGGAGAACATTTGGACAGTCCTTGCCTTTCCGGAATATGTTTTTCTGTGCCTTTCGGCATTTTTATATTGCCGTTTTCAGACAAGGATATTGCTGTTGGCGCGGAAGTTTCTGTCGGCGCGAGCCTTTTGTATTTATGGAACCGGAAGATCGGGGCTGACTTCTACAGTTCCAGGATTTTTCCGTCGTTTAATTTTTCGGGGCGGATCCAGCTTGAATTCAAGTTTTTGAGCGTTTTCGCAGGCGTATCATGGGATTCAATCTTGAAATTTTGCGCAAGCGCAGGGGCGGGCGTCTGTTTCCGTCTGGACAGGAAAAAATGAGCGGAAAGATATTCAAGTTAAAAAACTTCGGCCAATTTTATGTTTTTCTCATTCTGATTCTCACAGTGAGTTTTGTTTCGTGCGCAAATTCAGTCAACTCAATGCTTTTGGACTACAACTCAGGATTTTCCTCGGACGTTTCTGTGAAAAAATCCAGCGAAGCCCTTTCGCCTGGCGACGACGGATTTAACGCGGACAATATGCTTTGTCCAACTTATTTTGTCGCAAGCGATGCCACCTTGAATCTCTACGGCCCTGAAAACTGCTCTTCATACAAATGGAAGTTTTTGCAGATTGAACAGGTTACGGAGCTTAATCTGACATATTCAGCTGAAAAGTCTGTTGCATACAGTCTCAGCAACGGTTCATCTGAAGTTTCAAGGGCGTTTATTTTGTATATTCCCTCTTCTGGTCTTGAGACGGGAACTTACAAGCTCACATTAACAGTAACGGACAAGGAGGGTAAAGAATACAGCGACAACTGTAAAATTGTGGTTTATCAGCCTTGAAAAAGTACAGGCGAATATTTCAAGCATTTTATTTTTGGAGGAAAAATAATGAAATTAAAAGGAAAAATTGTTTCACGCGCAGCAAGTTTTTTTGTTGCCGCTGCCGCAATGTTCTTTTGCGCTTCCTGTGCAAATCAGCTTAGCGGAGGATATGTTTCTGACTCAGACGGAAAGTCAAAAACATTGAATATCGCAGTCACGAACTATTCAGAACTTGCTTCTGGCTCTTCAAGAAGCCTTGCCTCATCAAGAACAATAATGCCAGACTCTTATGATTCTGACGGCGTGGACCTTTATATCTACGGTGTGGCTGCGACCGGCGATGCGTTTACTGCTCCTGTGAAAGTGGAATTTGAGGGAAATACAGACGGCGCAGGAGGTGCCGCCTCAAAGACCGTCGGAAAAATAAAGATAGACGCTGAGGCTGCAATCTGGGAATTTACCCTTGCCGCGGTAGCAAAGAACGATGTGCCGGCAACGCTTGATGAAATGAAAGAAAAGGCGGTTCTTATCGGCTACGCTTCTCTTGATATGACTTACGGCGACACTGCAAAATTCACGCTTTCTCCTGACGGTCTTACAAAAGAGGCTTCTGTTGCAATGAAGCTTTATAATGACGGCTGGACAACTCCAGACGGCTACACAATAAAAGCCGGCATTTACAAGCTTACTGACGGAGCGGACGCGACAGATAAAGGCGACGGAAGCGGAAACACGACTGCCCAAGACATTGCCTCGCTTGAGACTTCAGAACCTGTGGCTGCAAATTATTCACTTGCTTCAATGGCGCCTGGAACTTATCTTTTCAAGGTAACTTACACAAGCGATGCCACAAAGAAAAGCTTTGTCTGGAGCGACACACTTATCGTTCTTCCGGGAAAGGCTGTTGACAGCTCAATTGCAATTCCAAATGTGATTGGCGAAGTGCCTTCTGCTCCGGCAGATTTCAAGGCAAGCTATGAAGCGAACAGTGAAGATGAAAGAATCGGTTATTATACAGTTGATTTTGAATGGGCTCGCGGCTCTAAAAACGAGCTTTCCTACGAGCTTGAAGTTCTGCCTCTTGCGGACTTTGCAACTACAGCCGCCCTTCCAGCAAGCGATGATGAATGGACTTCTGCGTCAGCTGCTTCGGGAGCTGACGCTCTTGTATTTGACGCAAAATTCTCTTCATCCGATTTTTATGGCTCAGGTTCTCTCTTGACAGGAAACACTGCGGCTGCCGCTTATCTTGAGCTTGGAGTGCGCTATGGCGCAAGAATTCGCGCTGTAAACGATGCCGGAAAATCAGACTGGGCGTACGTAGCTGTTGACGGCGCAAAGGGAACTGCGTTTACAAGCGCGGTAATCAGCCGCTACAGAATCACATATAATCTTAACGGCGGTGTTTATTATGCAGACGGAGACACTTCAAAAACCGGCTCAGCTGTAAATATCGTGAAATATTCCTGTGAAGAAACGTCAGCCGGCAATGCGATATTGCAGCCGGACGGAAACGGAGCCGACGGACTTTTGAAAGCCACATCTGATGCGGACTCTGCCGCTTGGAGCGCATGGGCAAATGGCGACGGCACTAAGCTTACTGAAACTGCGTACACTGGTTCTGCAAACCTTGAGCTTTTCGCAAAATACTCAAACGGCGCCCAGGATGTGGAATTCCTGCAGAAAGAAGATTACTTTATCAAAGGCGCTTGGCTTACTGTTGACGGAACTCAGTTTACAGACGGACAAAAAACTTTGACCATTGACGCTTCTGTAAAAACTTCTTCCACATGGAACTTCAAGCCAGCTGCCGACGGCAATAAAATCACAGATGAATTCAAATATGATTCTGTGACGCTTGCCTTTACAAAAGGAGGCCAGACATATTGGTCTGGAACAGAAAATGATGTTGGAACTGCCGGACATGATTTTGAACTTCCGCTTTCAAAGCTCAATGTCGGAACTTATCAGATTACAGTCAGCGCAAGATATTCAACAAACATTTATGTTTCCTATCCGGTAACAGTAACAATCACACGGTAAATTCCTTAAACCAAAGCAGTCCGCACAAAAAAAAGAAATACTTGATTTTTGTGCGGATTGCTTTATCTCTCATTTTCTATTACTCAAAATTAAATTAAATTTTTATTGATTTTGAGTAATAAGCATATTATACTCGTAGGCTAAATAAACACAGAAGATATAAAGGTAATAACCGGGATTAGCCGTTGCGGAAAATTTTCCACCACCATAACAAAATTGTGTTGTTACTCTGTGTAAAACATAAAAAATGCGAAAAAACAGGGGATTTCCCGAAAGCTTCCATGCGCTTATCGGGAATCCCCTGTTTATTTAACGGAGCGGGCAGCACCCGAACCGATTAGAATTCTTTAATAATATTTTCTCCGTAAGCATTCTTTATCGTTCCGTCATACACTTTGCCGTTGTAAGTCTCGTATGCGAAGATATACTGCTTGTCTGCCGTTGTAAAGTCAATCACGTAGGCATTTGTATTTCTTGGCAGCAAGCGACCACTAGTCAAATCGTAAAAATCGTCTTCACCAATTTTCTTCGCTGTAACTGGAACGGCAATATTTTTTGCTGCGGCAGAATCATTTGACAATGAGTACGGAGAAGCCATCCAGGTTATGGCCGGAGTTTCGTAAGTGGTAGTAAGAGTTCCGTTTACGTTCAGCTTTTTAATCTCTCTTTCCGCCACGGTGAATATTCTTGATTTACCGTCTGAATACGTACCATAATATTCGATACTGACACATTCCAACGGTGTCGTAACAAGAGGGTCTACGGGCACAGTTGCGGTTCCTGTTTTGGTTCCGTCATAATCAAAGCAAATGGTGTATTCAACCGTATAAACCTCATCAGCTGAGGTGCGGCTGAATTCCTGCGTCATGAGGTTCGGCTCAGAAAGCAGATTGGAGTCGGAAAGCGTGACATCTACCTTTTCCGGTCCGGAAATCAGAGTTCCTTTTTTCGGTTCTGTTTTCGTTGCCTTAACATAGTCCTTGTAAACATTCTTCGTCACCGTCCAGGTCACCTTTTCGGTTACAGATTCTCCTTTATATTTAGGATACGCCCAGCAAAGTCTGTAAGATGCCTTGTCAGCGGAAGTATATACAGCTTGGGCAGTTTCGTCCCATGTAACAGCATAAGAGGCCAGTTTTCCACTACCCTCCGTTGAAGCACGCTTGTTGTTATGGTAGGCATAAATCTTGAATTCTTTTCCGTCAAGGCTTGCATCATATCCAAGAACCGCCTTCATCTTGTTTTCCGCAGAATCAAATTCAGGAACGGAGAAAGCGGCCTTCATCCAGGCAGCCTCCTTGGAAGACTCCGTAGAGCCCTTCACATAGAAATAATACGTCAGATCCTTTGTGTTAACCTTGCCGTTTACCTTAGGCGCTGTCCACAGAAGCTCGAAATTCTTCTTGTCCGCGGAAATTCTGGGGACAAGTCCGGTGAAACTCAGCTCAACATTATCCGCAGCCTCAACACTGACCTCGCCTGCCTTGAACTTTTTGGCGGCATAATAGCCATTTCCATCAGCAATCTTGGCATAAACGACATTCTTTCCGATTATCGGCGCGGCGAATCTGGCGTTTCCAAGAGATGAAGCTGAAAGAGGAACATCTTTTTCGCCTTTTTTTTCTGTTTTCTTCATGACAAAATCAACTGTCTCGGAAGCGTCCTCCGACTCGACCGTATAGGTGTATGTCAGGTACGGAACGGCCTCGACAGAAACAACAATCTGTCCCTTTGAATCAAGAGAAACCGAAGATGCCGGCTCCTGCAGTTTCTTCAGATTCCCCTCAGATTTGTCGGAATAGTCATAATCGGCAAACTGAATTCTGTCCTTTTTGGTGTCTCCGTCAAGATTATACGGAACCTGATACACAACCGCCGAATTGAATCCGTTGTTCACGGCCTTCACGTCAACCGAAGTCCAGTCGCTGCTGCCGATAACGTCGGCATAATTGACCATGCTCCTGATTCTGCCGCTTGCGCCGGAAGAGACGGCCTGTACGCTGTACGTGAAATTCTGTCCGTCAACCCACTCGTTGTCAGTCGAAATCCTATCCACATAAGACAAATCCTTAGTAGTTCCTGCAAGTGTTTTTGTCTCATTTGTGTCCCTGTTGATTCTGACAAGCGTATATCCGGAACAGTCCTGCACAGGATTCCATGAAATGAACACGACTCCGGGCATTGCCTTTGCCTTCAGATTGGACGGAGCGCCTATACGGTACACATAGTCAGAAGGCGTCTGCTGCTGACAACCGATGAATGTTCCTGCCGCCAGTGCCCCCGCAAGAACAAACGCAAATCTGTTGATTTTTTTCACAACCAACTCCTGATAATAGTTTTTGTTTTGAATTCAGGGGAAACTGGTGAACAGATATACAAGGCAAACACTCCCGCAGACAAAACATCAAGACATCTTACCCCCCCCCCGCACATTGTCAAGTGTTTTTGAATTTCTCCTGATTCCGCTTATTTTGAGGGAAATTTATCCTGCGCAACCGGCAGTTGCGGAAATTCCAAGCGGAATTGCTACAAAAAAATACGCAATCCGGGTTATAATCATGTAGGATTCAATTCAGAGCAATAGCTTTATGGGGGAAAAATGACATTAAACGAAAAAATCGCGGTTCTCCGCAAGTCAAAAGGATGGTCGCAGGAGGAGCTGGCTGAAAAACTGGATGTGTCAAGGCAGTCGGTATCAAAATGGGAAAGCGGAGAATCCGTTCCTGAACTCTCAAAAATAATCGGGCTGTCGGAGCTTTTCGGAGTAACGGCTGACACCCTTATAAAGGAAGAAATGGATATTCCCGGAAGTTCCGCAGAAACCGCAAAAAACGGCGGGCAGAGCTGCGGAGACAAAACAAGAACAGTCCGGCGCGCCGACGCGGAGAATTTTATCAGACTTACGGCGGAATTCTCCAGAAAGCTCGCGGTTTGCGTCGCGTTCCTTATCCTTTCTCCGGTTCCGCTGATTTTCCTTGCAGGCGCAAACAGTTACGGAATTCTTCCTGTCTCGGAGAAGGCTGCCGCCGGAATCGGAATCTCGGTCCTCATGCTGATTGTGACCGCTGCCGTCGCAGGAATAATAATGAGCTCATTCTCCGTCAAGAAATATGAATTCCTCGAAAAAGAGAATTTCATGACCGACACGGAGACGGAAAAATTCATCCGGGCATCGGCGGAAAATTTCATGCCGAAATTCCGCAGCTACATAACTTCGGGCGTAGTCCTCTGCATTGTCTCCGTGATTCCGCTGATTGCGGTAAGCTCGCTGGAAATAGGGGAGATTCACGTAATCTGTACGGTCTGCTCGCTTCTCATCATGGTCGCGGCCGGTGTGTTTCTGCTCGTGCTCGGCGGAACAAGAAATTCCGCATATCAGAAACTGCTTCAGCAGGATGAATTCTCCGAGGAGAACAAGAGGCTCAGCAGCAGAACAAAAAATTTTAACGACGCATTCTGGCCGCTCGTCGTTTTCCTGTACCTTCTGCTGAGCTTCACCACGAAGCGTTGGGACATAACCTGGCTTATCTGGCCTGCAGCGGCGGCTGTGTTTCCGCTTGTCAGGAGCATAATCGCAAAACGCTAGAAAACGGAAACACCCGCGCAGGCTCAGACCCGGAAAGTTTCCTCCGGACCAAGATATGACCGTGGAAGCCGCATTCCGTCTCCGTGCAGAACTATTTTCTCCAGCACAAAGCACGGAGTAAGCGCAGCCACCTCAAGCTTATTCAGTCCGGCAACAGCTTCGGCGCGAACACGGACAATCCGGATATTGTCCGTCACATCGGAAGACCACGGCTCCTGATTGTCGCCCACGCGGAAATTTGACGGAACAACATCCACAACCTGCGTTTTTCCGTTGAGACCAGCGGCGAATTCATAAAGGTTGTCCTGTGTCGCCGGATTAGACGGATTCAGAAAGAAATCAATGCTGACAGCCTCCGCCTTGTCCCAGACAAAGCTGTATTCCAGACGCGGCGCGGTTTCGATTCCTGAAAAATACGCGGTCTGCGGAAAAACCTTCACGGCAGAAAGAGATTTTCCGTAGCCGTCAAGAATCCTGAATTCCGCGGAGCCGGCAGAAAATGATGAGGAAAAATGCTCCGCCTCGATGGAAATATAATCCGCTGTCCGGACAAATGTTCCAGCCGGAAAATCCGTGCATGGAACATCCGCGTCAACTTTTATGGGAACAATGATTTTTGAATTTGAAATCGGCGCGGAGACCACACGGATTTCGGCAGTCTTAGCGGCATCCTCCGCAAGAATCTTTCTGTCAACAAAAACCTGAACAGAAACAATTCCGCCGGTCTCGCCTTCATCCTGTGAGAATGAAATCCATCTTTTGTCCGATTCCAGCCTGAAATCGACTTTTCCCGGCCATGCGGACGCAATGTTCACGGTAAAAGAATTCACATCCGGATTCCTGAACGCATTTGAATAAAGAGTCTTGCGCCTCCAGTCCGTCCCGTTCGTCACGAAATCGGTTCCGTCAATCCACACGGCAAGGCGTTTCTTGTCCGCTCCGTCAATCGTCTCGTATACAGGCTTGCGGTTGCCTTCCTCGTTCCAGTTCGTGAATCCGATATGCTCCGACCAGCCCATCGCATACCATTTGCCGCCGTCAATTGAATCACATTCCCCGACCAGCTTCCGGTCAAATTCAAGGCAGTCACGGATTTTCCGGACAAGCGGATTCGCCTCCATGATTCCGTTCCGGGCGTACCAGTGGTTTTTCCCGGCAAGCAGCTGCATCTTAAGGACATTCATCGTGCCCATCGCCGGATAATAAACCTGAATAAAAAATCCGGGCAGAATTTCGGGCATTTCCTGTTCAATCTGATTTCTAAGCGAGGCGGCGCGGCTCATTATTTCCTCCGCACGCTCAAGAATTCTGTCGGACTCGCGGAAATTCGCCGGATGGAATGTGTCGCTCTGAATTGATTCCGTGCGGCGCATATTCGCAAGTTTTGTGTAGCCGTCCACAACAAAAAGCGCGTCGGCAAGCTGCTCCTGCGTGAACTGCGGAAACTGCCGCCTGAGCCAGTTATCCGTATAAGTCCGGACGGAAAAGTCCTGGGCACCGAATTTCCCGTAATCATAAGCCAGATCCAGAAAGAACGAGAGCGGAAATTCGTTCGTAACGATGTCGCCGACATTCACAATCCACAGATCTCGCACTCCGAATTCGTAGGCGGCGGTCATCTGCTCCTTCACCTTAGGCAGATACGATGTGTTTATCCATTCGTAAGAAAACGGCGAGCCGTGGTAATCAAGGTGATAGTACATTCCGTAGCCGCCGCGGTGACCGCGCATTTCTTCCGTAGGAACAGTGCGCAGGTTTCCGTGATTGTCATCGCACAGCATCAAGATAACACCGTCAAGCTCGTCGCTTCCGATAAGACCTTGCGTCTGCGCGTCTCCATAAAAATACGGCTCGACTTCCTTGTAAAGCGCAAGCATACGCGGAACTTCGTCAAGATTGCTGTTCACGTATTTTTTTATCAGGGAATTCTGAGTTCTCAAAACATCGCGCAAAAGGTCAATGTTGTCTTTGAGAGTGGCGTCATGTCCAAGAATCGCCGTGTCCGCCTCTCCGCGCATTCCGACGGTTATAACATTCTCGAATTTTCCGCTGCGTTTAAGTCCGTCCTCCCAGAATTTTGTGATTCCCTCGCGGTTCGTGCGGAAATTCCATGCGTCTCCGTAAACGGAATCCGGGCCGCGCACGTGTTTGTATTCCTCACCGTGGCGGCAGCAAGGCTCATGATGGGAACAGCCCATCACGACACCATATTCGTCCGCGAGTTCGGCCGCGGCAAGCCCCGGACCGTCGCAGCTGAAGCAAGATGCCCACATCGCCGGCCACAGATAGTTTCCTTTAAGCCGCAGCAGAAGCTCAAAGACATTCTCGTACATTCCGGCGTTCAGGCCGCCAAAATTCCGGTTCGCCCAGTTTCCGAATGCGGGCCACTCGTCGTTTATAAAAAATCCGCGGTAACGGACGGAAGGCTCCTTGGACACAAAATTGTCGGATTCAGAAAATTCAATCCGGTCACGGTGAAGCGGTTTTATGTCGCTCCAGCTGACAAGCGGCGAAACGCCTATAAGTCCGGAAAAATGGAAGAGCCCATAGATTGTGCCGCGCTTGTCGCTTCCGGCAATCACGACGGCATTCTCCACGCCGTCAACCGGATTTTTTGTCACAGAGAAAGAATATGTCTCCCTTTTTCCCCTGACGGAAGAAAAATCCGCCTTTCCGCTTTTTTCAAGCGCCTCAAGAAAAGGGCTGTTCCCCAATGTTCCGAAAAAAACTGCGGTCAAACCGAGTCTTGAAATATCACCACACTTGTCCGGTTCTGCGCCGGTCACACGGAACACATCAAGGCGGACTTTATCGGCGATTTTTTTTACTCCGGAAAAAGCCTGCTCCTCATAGTAAAATTTTACGGAACTTTTTCCGCCGTCAGAAGAAAGGATGAACATCTATTCGGTCTCCGTCAAATCTGTTGAATCCATTATCGCGTCCAGAATCTCGGGAAAAAACCATTTCTGTCCAATTCTGTCGTAATATCCGAATTTCTCGTTGTAGTCGTTGCCCTGCGGCTTCCAGGCGCCGTTGTCCCAGAGGCAGCTGACAATTCCGTACTGCTTATATGATGAAGTCAGATAAAATTTGAACCATTCCACGCGGTCTTCAAGGTTATTCTTGTTTACAGCCCCGTATTCACCGATTATAACGCCGTATCCGTCCTGCACGAATTTCTGGTTCAGCTGAGAGAACATCCGGGCAAGCTCATTTTTATGCGCCTGGGTGAATTCTGTCTCTCCGGGGGACGCCATCGCAAAATTGTAAGGAGAATAGGCATGAACCGAAACAATCAGCCGGCCCGCCTCGGAATCCTGCGGCATACGGAATTCCTTTGCAAGCACGGAATCAGCCGCGGCGCGCAGTCCCGGGCAAATCACAAAGCGTCTGGAATTGTTTCCGCCGGTCGCACGGATCGCGTCAAGCGCCACCTGATTCAGGCGGTTCAGCGAACCCGCCGACTCGCGGTAACTCCCGGAATTCACGTCGTTCCACCACTCGCAGTTTGTTCCACGAAGACGCGGCTCGTTCATCGTCTCAAAAATCAGGTGCTCATCGTAGCTGCCGTTAAAAGCAGTTCCAATCTGAGTCCACACATTCAGCAGAAAACGCGCCGACTCATCATAGTTCACGGCGTTCGGATAATATCCGCTTCCCTGCGGCATTTTTGACGGAGAATGATAGCAGTCGTGGTGGGAATTTATAATCACGTAAAGTCCGTCGGAAATCGCCCAGTCAACAATTTCCTTTACCCGCGCCATCCATCTTTCATCTATAGTATATGTCTTTTTGTTTATATGATTTGACCAGCTGACAGGAATTCTTATCGTCCTGAATCCGGCGGCGGCTATTCCGTCTATCATCGCCTTTGTTGTCTTGGGCTGGCTCCAGCTTGTCTCGGAACCGAGACCTGATCCTGTCGCATCCAGTGAATTCCCAAGATTCCATCCGGTACGCATTTCCTTCATCAGATCCGCCATTCCGATTCCGGAAAATTCGGTGTTGCCTTCGTCCCGGAGAATCCGGCTTGAGTCAAACATGATTCTTACGTCAGGCTCCGACCCGGCTCCGGAATTTCCGTCGCTCTCAGAAACATTGCCGGAAGTCGTACATGAAACCAGAATTCCGGCCACAGCAAAAAAAACAGGAACTGCAGAAAACAGTTTTCTTCTTATAGGTTCAAAATTCATGAGACAAACTATATCTGAACTGTATAAATTCTGCAACTTGAGAATTTAGGGAAATATCTGTATTATTTTCACCTGCAACATTTGCGTCCGGACAGGACAGAACAGAATTCAGGGTACAAAATGAAAACAAGAACATTCGCCTTTCTTTTTGCCGGCATCGCGGCGATTCTGGCCGGTACGTTTTTTATCTCAAAAAAAATCACCAGACCGCAGGAGACATCACTTACAAGGGCAAAGATAATAACACCAAAATCCAAGGATTCCGGCGAAAAGGAGTCCAAGGAACGCGCCGACAAGGACGGAACAAATTCCTTCGACACATTTGTTCCCCTGCTTTCCTCTGAAACACTGATAAATTCGCTCACGGTTGACATAAACGACGACACCTACGATGACGAGATTATCGTCGTGCGGCGCGCCGGCTCCCAGTATCTGTGGATTGTTCCCGGAATCTACAATCCCACGGCAAACCGGTACGAGCGGCTTGAACTTATTCAGACAAAAATCAGCAGGACAAAGACATTCTCCTACAACTGCATGGACATAACCGGAGATCACAGGATGGCGCTGATTTATCAGGGGCTGGACGACAGGGATAATTCCGTGATGGAAATTTTCATCTGCGGAAAAGAGAAGGGCAGGACAAAACTTGAGAACATCGGAAGCTTCTCATCGGACGGAACGATTTTTATCCAGCAGACGGAACGCTCCGACTCGTATGCGCTGTCGCTCTCGAACGGAGAAAGTTTTTCGGTCTGGGTGTACAAGTCTGACAGAAACGAGAAATCCGGAACAAATTCAAATCCGACAGGAACAAATCAGATTCAGGCTGAATACAAATGGAATCCGGGCACACAGAAGTACGAGCTGGCGCGCGAAATAAAAGTTACGGCAAGCAGGCTTGCGGCAAAGGAACTCTCCAGAATTCAGGACGGAACGGTGGAGACTTTCGCCTCGTTCCTTGACGGTCTGTGGTACAAGACAGAAAATTCAGAGCCAGACATCCGCTACATTTACTTTGACTTTGACAACCGGGAGATAATCCTGCTTTACGGAGACTCGCAGGAAGTCTACGAATGGGACAACAGCAAGCTGCGACACAACGGAATTTATCTTACAACCGTAAATGCGACAATCCAGAATCTTCAGCGGAGGCTTGACATCGCGCTTACAGGAACCGACTCAATCAGAGTGACCGCACGTGACGCGATAAATCTGACAATCACCGAGAACACAATGTGGGACGGCCAATACAAAAAGATGAGCATTCAGAATTCCTTCTCCGCACCGGAAAAAACGCCGCTCAACGATATAACGGAAAACCTCCAGAGCGGTCCGTCCTGGACATCATCCGAATCGGACACGGAATTCTCCTTCGGCGGCCAGACGTACACGCTGAAATCACCCGAACGCGAGGAAAAGGGAATTTTCTCGACAATGAAAATCGGCTCATACAATGTGATTCAGTTCAGGGCCGACACCGGAAATTCCGTTCTGAACGAATTCTATTCCTTCAGCTATGGAACAAAAACGGTAACCGAGACCGTCAGAAAACGGACGGTGGAAAAGAATGTCACCGACAGGGACGTGATTCATTTTGAGCCGGTAAAAATAACACCCACCGACTGCTTTACGGCGGACGGAAAATCATTTTTCCTGACCAGAAATTCCACTGCGGAAAGCCGGACGCAATAGAATCACTGCGCCGCAAACGCCGGAACACATAATCCGCCGCACAAAAATCCGTCGAACAAAAAAAAGCAGCTCCGCATCGGAAGCTGCCCTGCAAATTCATAAAACAAATGTCTTACACGTTCTTTCTTGTAACGACAACTGAATTGTCCGCATTGGAATATGGAGCCGGAATGTACTTGTCGGCGTTCCAGTCGTTCTCCCACTTCACTCCGTCAAGAAGATAACGGAACTGATATTCCTTATCGACATCAAGCTCCAGCTTTACAGAAAAAGAACCGTCTTTTCCAAGTTTGAGCGGCGTATCGGTGCTGCTCCAACTGTTGAAATCGCCGGCGATATTCACTTTTTTAGCTCCCTGTGCGGCTTCGGGTGAAACCGTAAACGTAACGTTGCACTTTTTCTTGTCTCTTGAAAAAGATTTTTTTAAGGACATACATATCTCCTGAATTATAAATAAGTTTTAAATTTTGCGTAGTTGAGTAATTACGGCAAATATTATACTATAAATTAACATTTTTTGTACATATATTTTAAGTAAATATTTTCAAATTCAGTTAGACTGAATTTATCCTGCCTGGAGGCAAAATATGAACAACCATTATCTTTTCACATCAGAGTCTGTCGGCGAAGGCCATCCGGACAAACTCTGCGACCAGATTTCAGATGCTGTACTTGACAAATGCCTTTCGCTTGACCCGGAATGTCATGTAGCCTGCGAGACATTCGCCACATCGAATTTTGTCCTTGTCGGCGGCGAGGTGAGCCTGAAAAAAGAGCTGCTTGATAAAATAAATCCGGAACAGATAGCGCGCGAAACTGCCTGCGGAATAGGATATACGGATTCCGAGGCTGGACTGGACGGAAGAACAATGCAGGTGATGAACAGGATTCACGGACAGTCACGTGATATAAACCAGGGCGTAGTAGGAGAGGGGCTTGAGGAATTCAAAGGACAGCAGGGCGCCGGCGACCAGGGAATGATGTTCGGTTTTGCCTGCGACGAGACTCCGGAACTCATGCCGGCTCCGATAATGTTCTCCCACAAACTGCTGCGCAAAGCATCCGAATTGCGCCGTTCCGAGCTGAACTGGCTGCGTCCGGACGCAAAGTCCCAGGTAACAATTGAATACGAAGGACACAAGCCTGTCCGAATCGACACGGTTGTTGTATCCCACCAGCACAGTCCGGACGTCGATGACAACATGATAAGGGAAACCGTAATCAGCAAAATCATAAAACCGGTTCTTGAGCCGACAGGTCTGCTCGATGCGGACACAAAATTCTACATAAATCCGACAGGAAGATTCGTAATCGGCGGTCCGGAAGGAGACGCGGGTCTTACAGGCCGCAAGATAATCGTCGATACCTACGGCGGAATGGGAAGACACGGCGGCGGCGCTTTCAGCGGAAAGGATCCCACAAAAGTTGACCGCTCGGCAGCTTACATGGCGCGCTACATCGCGAAAAACATCGTGGCGGCGGAACTTGCCGAGCGCGCGGAGATAGAGCTGGCTTATGCCATCGGAGTTCCGTTCCCGGTCTCGATAATGGTGGAGACATTCGGAACAGGAAAAGTTCCTGAGGATAAAATCACAAAGGCGGTGGAAGAAGTTTTCGACTGCACACCGGCCGGAATCATAAGAACGCTTGATCTGCGCAGACCGATTTACAAGGCGACCGCGGTATATGGACATTTCGGCAGACCCGAATTTCCATGGGAAAAGACGGACAAAGCTGAAGCATTGAAGAAAGCCATAAAATAAATTCCGGCGGACAGGACTGATGCGACTTCTTACAGCAAACGAGATGGACGAGGTGTTCGGGCGTTTTTATAAGCGCAATCCGAATCCGAAATCGGAACTGGAATGGAAAAATCCGTTCACCCTTCTTGTTGCGGTGGTTCTGTCCGCTCAGGCGACCGACAAAAGCGTAAACAAGGCCACGGAGAAGCTTTTTTCCGTGGCCGACACTCCGCAGAAAATGCTTGCGCTTGGAACGGAAGGGCTGATTCCTTATATCCGCTCAATCGGTCTTTACAACACAAAAGCGGAGCACATAATCGCCCTAAGCCAAAAGCTCATAGATGAATTCGGCGGAGAAATTCCAGATGACCGCAAAAAACTGATGACGCTGCCCGGAGTCGGACGCAAAACCGCGAATGTCGTACTGAACGTCGTATTCGGAAAACCGACGATGCCCGTCGACACGCACCTCCTGCGGATAAGTCCGAAAATCGGCCTTGCGGAAGGAACCACACCCGAACAAGTCGAACTCAGTCTGCTGAGCCGGATTCCCGAAAAATATCTGAAAGACGCGCATCATTGGATTCTTCTGCACGGAAGATACATCTGCACCGCGCACAACCCGAAATGCGGTGAATGTCCAATCAACGATTTATGCAAACATAACCCGACATGAAAAAAACAGAAAATTTCTACACAGAATTCGACTGGAAAAAAATCCTCTCGATGAATCCGCCCCGGAAATTCAACATAAATGACTACCACAGAATTTTAAGCCCGGAATTTCCGGAATTCCTGCGGAAATACACGGAGCTTCCTGTCCTCAAACGGCTCTCCGGAATCGGTCTGTTATGCGGCACAGACTGGACTCCGCTTTACAGAAACCGTTTCTTCTATTCGCGGCTTGACCACAGCATCGGCGTGGCCTTGATTATCTGGCATTTTACGAATGACATGATTCAGACGCTGTCCGGACTTCTTCACGATGTCTCCACCCCGGTGTTCAGCCACGTCACAGATTTCAGAAAAGGCGATGCGCTCCGTCAGGAAGTTACCGAAACAAAAAATTCTTCCATAATAATGCGGAATCGGGAACTTGCAGAAATGCTGGAACAGGACGGAATTCTTCCGGAACAGGTTGCGGACTATCACAAATTCCCTCTGGCCGACAACGAAATTCCAAGGCTCAGCGCCGACCGGCTTGAATATATGTTTCCTTCCGGCGCGGCGCTATACGGAGAATGGACGGCCGATGAAATCAGAAGTGTCTATGACGACATAAGAATCATGCAGAATGAAGACGGCTTACCGGAGCTGGGGTTCGCGTCAAGGGAAAAAGCCTTTGCCTACTGCAAAAAATTCTGCATGACCGGACATATTCTCCAGCTGAACGAGAACAAACTGGCTCTCCAGCTGCTAGGAGAAATAATGAATCTTGCCGTAAAGGAAAAAATCCTTTCGGAAGATGATTTTATGAAATGTTCCGAAGCGCATATAATATCGGCGCTTGACGGAAAAGGAACGGCGGAACTGCGCAGCCTGTTCAGGACATTCCGCACGATGGGAAAAATTCTGCATACGGAAAAACCGCTGCCCGGACATTTCTGCGTGAACCTGAACGTAAAGCAGCGTTTCATAAATCCGCTCGTCACGGAAAAAGGCGGAACGCACAGAATCTCGGAGATTATGCCCGAAGCCGCGGCTCTTCTGCACGACTTCAGGACATTTTCGGACACAAAATTCGGCTGCGTTCCTCTTGCGGAGCCGTAAAAAATCCTACTGATGGTTGCGCTTGACCTTCTGCGTCGTCGTCATTTCCATCGGTTCTTTCAGGATAACGATTCTTGTTATCATCGAATACGGCTGGAGCGTTCTGTTCACGCGGGCGACATCAGCATCCAGCGCCTCACGGATTCTGCCGTCCTCGAAATTCTGCTCCCTGGAAATTCCCAGCCGCTCATAAAGCTGGTCAGACGGATAAATCAGCGCCTCTATTTCCTCGGATTTTTCATCCTTGTCAGTGTAATAGGCCTGAACGACAATCTGCTGCACATCGTCACAAAGCTGGAACGCATCCTCAATCTCCTCAGGGTAAACGTTCTTTCCGCCGCTCGTGACAATCAAATTTTTAGCCCGGCCGCACAGCATTATATAATGCTCGCTGTCCATCCAGCCCAAATCTCCGGTTTTAAGGAAACCGTCCTCGGTGAACATCTTTGCGGTCTCTTCGGGCATATTGTAATACCCCTGCATCACCATCGGTCCCTTTACAACAATCTCACCGACCGCACGTCCGTTTGAATCATTTTTTTCGGCATTTATAATCTTGATTTCCTCGTAGGGAGAAAAATCGTGGCCTACGCTTTCAATCTTAAAATGCTCAAGCGGATTCAGCGCGATTATCGGTGAAGTTTCGGTAAGTCCGTATCCCTGAATAAAGTCGATTCCCATCGCATTGTACTGACGGAACACGCCGGAAGCCAGAGGTCCGCCACCGCAAATCGCAACGCGGAGAGTATAAATGTTTGCCTGCTGAAGCACCGGACGGAAAAGGCTCTTTCCGATGTTTTTTCCGGTCATCTTTTTTACCATGAACGAGATTCCGGAAAGAACCGACATCACACCCGAAACGACGGCTCCCTTGGACTGAATTCCCTTCCTGATTCCGGCAAGCAGCTTGTTGTAGAGAAGCGGAACGCCCAGCATTATCGTAATCTTGCCCTCACGGAGTTCCTTCATCAGCTTTGTGACAGCCATGCTCTTGCCGAAAACAATCTCCGCGCCACACTCAATCGGACAGATGAACGCGGCCTGCATGGTATACGCATGATGAATCGGAAGAAGCGCATAAAAAACATCCGTATGGAAAATAGAAAGGTTTGTCTGCGCGATAAATCCATCGCTCACAAGATTCTTATGCGAAAGCATAACGCCCTTCGGAGTTCCTGTCGTTCCCGAAGTGAACAGAATCGCGGCGGTATCGTTTTCGGAGACGGAATCTGCGGCCGAGAATTCACCGTCGGATTTAAGATTATACACATAATTCTCTGCGGTGGCCGGATTCAGCGAGAACACCGGAATATCGGGAAAATTCGTCTTTATATACGGAATTTTCTCGTCATCAGAAAATATAAGCGCAGGAGATGACGCTTTTATCAGGTTTATCACCTCGTTCTCGTGAAGCGCATTGTCAACAGGAACAATTATTCCGGCGGCAAAAAATGTCGCCAGATAGACGACCGCCCATTCCGGAGAATTTTTACCCGTGACCACAATCCTGTCGCCCTTCCTGACTCCCGACGCAATCATCCAGGATGAAAGAATTTTTATTTTCTCAAGAACCTGTGAATATGTAAGCGTGTTTTTTGCGCCGTCCGGTCCGTCAAAATCCGTAAAGCACGGACACTCCCCGAATCTCTCCGCCTGAATCGTAAAAAGCTCCGGAAAAGTAGGCCACTCTCCCTTTATCAAATTGCCTTTATAAGGTTCAAGATATGACCAAGGCAAATCTGCTGTTTTATTCATTTATGTGCACCTCGGAGATATTTTATCACATAATTTGCAGAAATGAGTACAAAAATGAACAGAATTCGTTTATAATTGCAACATGATTTTTTACAACAGAAACGGCAGTGCCGTAAGAAAAATATGCACAGCAGCGGCAATAATGTTCGCGGTGTCATGCATAAAGCTATGCGCGGAAACACTTTCTCCGGAGCAGGCAAAAACCTACAGGGAGAATTTTATTTCCGAGGCAAAGAAACACATCGGAGCACCTTACGTTCTGGGCGCGACAGGTCCTGACTCATTCGACTGTTCCGGACTGATTTATTACTGCGCAAGGGAAGCTACAAAAATCCAGCTGCCGAGAACGGCAAAGGCAATCTACAGTTACGTAAAAAAAGTGCCGGACAAAAAAATGGAACCGGGCGACCTTGTGTTCTTCAGCTCGTCATCAGGAGGAAGCATATCGCACGTAGGAATTTACATCGGGCACAAGCAGTTCATATCGGCGATAAGCGACGGACAGAACACCGGAGTAATCGTATCGTCACTGAACCAGACATACTGGAAACCGCGCTATGCGGGAGCCGGACAGTTCATCAGGTCGGCAAAAGAAGATGAAGAGGTCGAGGAGGAGATTTTTGCGGATGACAACGAAACCGCTTCCTCCGGCTCGAACAACACAGGCGGAGAAAACGTCTCCTACGCAAGGACGAACCGCAGGAGCTTCAACTCTATCATATTGGATGCGGATATTCTCGGAAGCTGGTCTCCGCTGGACATAGTTTCCAGCGGAATAAATTTACGCGGACTTGACTTCAGGACGAACATAAGGCTGAAGGCGATGGGAATTGAGCCTGGAATCGGGGTCGGATTCAGATGGAACAAATGGCTGGATGTCTATCAGATTCCGATTATGCTGTCATTCACACCGACGGAATACTGCCGTCTTTACGCAGGCCCCATATTCACACTCGGAAATCAGACGATTTCCTACAACGACAAGGAACTGAAACCGTCAATATTCCCCGGAATATTCGGATTCTCGCTCTCAACGCCCGAATTCAGAATCGCAAGGGCGGGAGTCCAGCTCGTGCAGGATATAAGCTGGACGGTATTCAACAACAGCGACGGATCCCAGATGTCACTTTGGGAGACATCCGAAATCAGCCTTGTCATGCATACGGGAATCAGGATTTCATTGCCGATGTCGGCGTTCTTCTGAAAACAGCATCTGAGGTCTAGATGAAAACGAAATTTGGCGCGGCGGCGGCAGGAATTCTCGTACTGCTGCTGGCCGGATGCAGTTCCGAGCTTAAAATAACACTTAATTCCGGAGGAGACGTGGACATCATGTTTTCCGCCGGAGCAAGTTCCGCAATCGGAAAAATGATGTTGTCTTTCGGCGGTGAGGAATTCAGAATCGACACAGATGAAATCGGATACGAACTGGCAAAATCCGGCTTTTCCGATGTAAAGGCCACAACCAGAACAGGAACTGATCTTACGGTAAAAATGTCGGACAAAAAAAGGAATTCCTATCTGTTCACATCGGGAATTCTATCCTGTGACGGAAAAAAGCTGACGCTGGCGCTTTCTCCTGAAAAACTCGGCGGATTCTACAACTCAGCCGACGAACAGACAAAATCATTTCTTGATCTTCTGCTAGCTCCTGTTTTTAACGGCGAGACGATGAGCGAAGCTGAATACACGGAGACGCTCGCGTCTTTTTACGGGAACGAGGCCGCAGAAGAAATCGGAAAAAGCGCAATCACCATAAAACTGTCGGATTTTTCCGGCAGGAACACGGAGATGACGCTTCCTCTGCCAAAACTGCTTGCCCTGACAGAGGAAATCCGCTCAAACTGAAATTCACTTCAGCGGACTGCGGTCAAGAAGCTCAAATCCGTCAGTAAGTTTTCTGGCAATCTTCACAAGTTCCGCAAGTCCGCCTTTTTTCTCCGACTCCATGTTCAGCGGCATCACCGGATCATGCAGCGACATCCGTAGAAGAATCCATCCCTTCAGGTTGCCGTCATCAAATGAGATTCTTACGCCCTCATAGGATTCCGGCAACGTGTATCCGGCTTCTTTTGCACGGGCGCAGAATTCGTGCAGCACATTCTGACCGTATTCCTTGAAATTCTCAGCGTTTATTTTGAATCTGTATTCACCTTCCTCCACAAGGGGCGGCAGCTTCTCAATCAGACTGTCAAGTTTTCTTCCCGCCGATGCTGCCCTTGCCAATGCGACGACGAGCTTCACCGCAAGAAACGCTCCGTCATCAAGATAATAGTTGTCCTTCAGAGCGCCATGACCGGACGTTTCCATCGCAAGCGGAGAGATTATTCCATGGGAATTCAGCTCCTTGCATTTGTTGATTACGTTCTTGTAGCCGCGCATATAACGGAGGTGCTCAAGACCAAGAATTTCCTCCAGAAAATACGTGAGTCTGTCAGAAGTGACGGAATCCGTAATTATAGTGCTTCCGGGATAAGACGGAGCGATAATCGCCGAAATCATTGCGATTATGGAATCCCGGTTCACCTCGACTCCGTCGGAAAGTACCGCCGACATCCTGTCGACATCCGTATCAAAAATCAGACCGAGATCCGCCTTGTTCTCAAGAACCGCCTTCCGGATTGAATCCATAGCGGCCTTGTTCTCCGGATTCGGAATATGATTCGGGAACATTCCGTCCGGCTCAAGAAACTGGCTTCCGGAAACATCCGCGCCAAGAGGAGCAAGAATTTTACCGGCAAAAAAACCTCCGGCGCCGTTTCCGGCATCAACAACAATATGAAGTCCCTCAAGCGGCCTGTCAGATTTGTCCGCAAGCTCTCCGCAGATTTTTCCGCGCAGATATTCCGCATAAACTGAAATCAGGTCAAATTCCGGAACATTGACTTCCACCGGAATTTCCGCTCCGCCCATAGAAGCCGCAGATTCCAGCACGGCTGTTATATCCTCATGCTCAAGACCGCCGTCCGCATCAAAAAATTTTATTCCGTTCCTGTTGAACGGCAGATGGCTTGCCGTTACCATCGAGGAGCCGTCGAATTTTGTCTGCTCAAAAACAACTGACATGAACATTGCTGGAGTGGTGGCCATTCCGCAGTCAACGACGGAAGCTCCGGCACCAAGAATTCCTTCCGTAAGCCCGCGGACCAACGCCGGCCCGGTGATTCTTGAATCACGTCCGACTCCGATTTTAAGCTCTGATGTCTTTTTTCCGGTTTTTTCGGAAAGCCATCCGGCAAAAGCCGCTCCGATTTTCCGGGCTTCGGCTGCCGTAAGATTCACATTCTCGCCTTCGACACCTTCCGCGGCAACTCCACGTATGTCGCTTCCGTTCTGTAATTTCAAAATTTCTCTGCTCATGGCGGACATTATACTTCAACTCGGAGATTGTGTCATTCGGAGAAAGCCTTTAGAGCGTCCGCCGGAAACATTAAAGGAACTTCAGTTTCATGCCGAAATTCTGATATTGAAGTCCGCAATAAAATCCGGATTTCACAGATTCCGTCATGGTGGAGTTTAAAATGAAAAGACATACCGATTTTTTTTGTGTGATTACATTTTTTGTTCTTGCGGCGGCTTTGTCCGGCTGTAAAATAAACTTTTCCGAATCAGAAAGCCTGAAAGGGCCGGAAGTCAGGACAACCGTAAGCGGAATCGGCGTGATAATCACAAAAAGAAGCCAGCAGACAAAATACATTGACGTTTTCCGAAAAAAAGCGGATGAGTCGGACACAGAATCAGTCCACATCGCAAAGATTTTTCCGGCAGCGCAGAATTCATCCGGCGCAAGCTATTTTTTTGAGGACTTGTATTTTGAGGCCGCAGAATACAAATACAGAGTCCGATGGAGCGAACCCAACGGAGAATACACAAGCAGCTGGTCGGAGGCGATAACTCCAACAGGCAAAGCAAAGACTACGGACGAAATTTCATACAACTTTTCCAATGCAAACATTTCTGTAAATACAGAATCAAAAGAACTGAATATAACGTCATATTCCGCTCCGTCTGATTCATTATCAGAATTCAGCCATGCAATGATTGTGACAAACGGAAGTGAGACTCAGACTTTTGATGTTAATTCATACTTTGTGGATTCTGAAACCATAAAATCCACAATAACAATTCCGCTTGCAGGAATTCTTCCGGAAGATTTCAAGTCAAACGGAAAGATAACAGTCCTCGGTTTTGTTCCTCAGAAAAAAAATTTCGCCGATGAAGAAAACACAGCCGTCAAGGAAATCATCTGGGGACTTCCGTCGTACAAAAAAGGCGAAAACGGACTTGCCCTGGAAATAACACTGACGTCCGGCAACAACCTTGAAGGCTACACATACTGAGTTTCAAATAAAACGGAAACGCCGGAATGGACATAAACCAGCTGTTTTCACAGTCGCAGCAGCAACGTCAGACATACAAATTGGCGCAAAAACAGATTCAGGCGCTGCGTCTCCTCGCCTCAGGAAATCTTGAGCTGAGGGACGAAATTTTCAAGGCTGCAAATGAGAATCCTGCGCTTGAGATTGTGTCGGATCCGCTTGCGGCCGCCGTGTCTCCTGCCGCAAAATCAGGCTCCGCCGAATTCTCCGGCAGGACATCGCTTTCCGGACAGGAAAAATCGGATGCCTATCAGCAGGCGCTTGAGAATACGGAAGACCGCTCCGAATCGCTTCAGGAACATCTTATCCATCAGCTGAATTCCATGCGTCTGTCGCCGGATGAGTACGCATTGTCCCGCGCCCTGATTTTCAATCTTGACCAAAACGGCTGCTACGGCTCCATGCTTGCCCCGGAAACACTGATTGACAAACGCCGGCCGCTACAGACAAAGCAGATGCTGGAGCGGTGCATGGACAGAATTCAGCGGATGGATCCTGTCGGAACCTGCTGCAGAACTCCGGAAGAAAGCCTTTTTGTCCAGGCAAAAATAAACGGAGACGCCCCGCCGCTTGCGCTGTTCCTGCTCGACGGTCACCTTGAGCTGGTGAATCCGCCGGTTCCTGAGAAAATTCTGAAAAAAATAAACCTTTTCCGCGCGGAATGGCACAAAAAGTCATTTGCGCCGGAACTTCCGATTGATTCCGTAAAAATAACGGAAGAAAGCGTAAAAGCCGCGCTGTCGTATATTCTTGGACTTAATCCGCGTCCGGCGGCCGGATTCCGGCCTGAACCGTCCGGCCAGGAATTCGACGCTCCGGATGTGGTCCTTACAATAACAAGAATTTACGGACGCTCCGCTGACGATGATTTTTCACGGGGAATCGTCTCCTGCGACAAAAATTCATATTTTCAGGTGAAATACGCATCCGGAATGTTGCCAGAAATAAGAATCGCCCCGGACTTTCTTAAATTCAAAGGCGACGGAAAGAACAAGAATATGCAGAAAATGAGACGGACTTTTCTCGCGTCCGCAAAGGATTTTATCGACAGCCTGAAATTCCGCGAATCGTCGATTGTATTCCAAGGCTGCGACATTGTAAGCCGCCAGAAAGAATTTTTTGTCAGCGGACCTGGACACATACTTCCTCTGACGCGCCGGCAGATTGCGCTTGATCTCGGACTGAGCGCGTCCACCGTGACACGGACGGCGGGAAAAAGGAACAGCCGTTATTTTCAGACAGACTGGGGGCTTTTTCCGGCAAGCTATTTTTTCTCATCAGGAGTCAATTCGGAAGGAAGCGGAGACAAAAAAATTTCCGCGGAAAGCATAAAAATCAGAATCCAAAAGATAATCGGAGAAGCGGAAGAATGCAAAAAAAAGCCCCTGTCGGACTTGGAACTTACAGAAATTCTGAACCGGCAGGGGATTAAAATCGCCAGACGGACGGTCGCAAAATACCGCACGCAGGCAGGAATCGGCTGCTCCTTTTCCAGAAACAGCCGGAACTCCGAATAATTCAGGCTATTTCTCCTGAACCTTATCCTTTTCCTTTTTGATTTTGTTGTCAAGAACATCCATCATCTTGTTGAGCGCGGCGGCGAAATCAAAATCCTCCGCGGAGACATGAGCCTGAGTTCCCCAACGGAAATTCACAGTCGTATCAAAAGAATAGGCTTTTTCATGTTTGATGCGGACAAGCAGATCCACGATAAGGTCATCCGCATAGGCTATCCTCTTGAGTTTTGTATCTATCATGTCGGACTGCTTCTGTTCCAGTGTAAAACCTACAGCATTGATTGATGGTGTCATAATTTTCTCCTGTAAAAAACCGGGAACAAATATGCTCCGCAGACGGTTTTTTAATGTTGTTTTGATGTACTCACGCACGGCAAGCAGATGAATCGCTCCATCCATTCAAGTATACATCCGGAATTTGTAAAAGGCAAACAAAAAGAACGGACACAAAAGGACGGAACCGCGCCGCCTGCTCCGCGTTGAAAAAAGCGTTTTTTTTCTTTAATATGAGCGCATGAAATTCTACGGAGAACTACTGATTCTTGTGCTTCTGCTCATAACGAACGGCAGGAGCATTTTTGTAAAAAAAGCAAAGCTGGATCCGCTTGTCGTGCTTTCTCCGCTGTGCGTCCTGCTGTCCATCCTCCAGATTGCGGCCTGGGGACTGGATGTTTTCGCATTCGCCGCGCTTATAATTTCAGTTCTCGTTGTGCTTTCAAATTTCCACGCGCTTTTCCGCTACTCCGAACATCTCTACATCGACCATTACAGTCCGCTGATGAAAATCTGGGCCGCACTAACAATCACATTGTCCGCAGCCGCAATCACCGCGCTGATATATTTTGCTCCGGTTGACTATCCGTCCCAGGAATTCGGAATCACGGAAACAGAAAGCCGTTACAGCGGAAATTTCGCGGAAGGATTCAAACCGACCGAGCCGTTCCGGTTCGCCGATGCGTTTTTATATGAATTCACGCTGAATCCGGAAGTTCCGTCAAGAGACAATGTTGTAGTTTTTATTCCGGACAAACGCGGCGACACAATCAACTACAAGCCGTATCTTCAGCTTCTGGCAAAAGCCGGTTACACCGTATATTCCGCTGATTTTTACACGTCTGACTGCCGGTGGCTTCATTCCGCCGATGACCTCAAGATTTTCCGCCGGACGTCAATGGTGCTGCGAAGTCTTGCGGACAGCGGCAGATTCAATATGCAGAAGGAATTCTACACATACAACGCCTCGCTTGAATGCCGCGCAATGATGAATCTGATTACGGATATTTATGGTGAAAAATGCAGGATTTTTCTTGTGACCGACTCGATATGCAATACGGCCGCAGATGATTTTATGAAACTTCATCCGGAAAGGATTTCCGGCACATTCCATCTCGATTCCGTTTCTGACTACAAATCAGCCGGCTACGGATGTGTCGAACAGACGGACATAATCCTTGCCAAAATTCTCGGACTGAGACGTGACACAGCGGCAACAACTGCGAATCTGCTTGTTCAGAAAACCGCGGAAAAAATAAATTCAGCATGGGGAATAAAATGAACCTTATTGAACTTGACGAATACCTGAATTCCTTCCTTAAAAAGGAGAATTTTCCTTCTGATCCGTCACTGAACGGAATCCAGATTCAGAACGATGCGCCTCGGACAAAACAGATAAAAAGAGTGGCGTTTGCGGTCGATGCATCTGAGGATACAGCTCTTGCGGCGGCGGAAAAATCGGCAGACGTGCTTTTTGTGCATCACGGGCTGTTCTGGGGCGGATGCCAGACTCTCACCGGAAATTTCTACAGACGGATTTCGGCGTTCATGAAAAACAACATCGCCCTGATTGCCTATCACATTCCGCTGGATGCCAACACGGAAACCGGGAACAACTACGGAACGGCGGCCAGGCTCGGACTTACGGACACGGAACCGTTCGGAACCTGGCGCGGAATGAGCCTTGGCGTAAAAGGACTCCTTCCGGCCCCGATGTCCGCCGAAGAACTTGCGGAAAAAGCCCTGCGTCCCGGAAGGCAGCCTGTTTCGGTGCTGAATTTCGGAAAGGATTTGATAAATTCCGTCGGAATCATTTCGGGCGGGGCAGGAGATGACGTTGATCAGGCAGTTGCGGCAGGACTTGATGCGTTCATAACAGGAGAATTTCCGCACTCGCAATATCATTTTGCGAAAGAGGAAAAAATCACCGTAATCGCAGGCGGACATTACGAGACCGAAACCGTCGGCGTGAACCTTGTAATGGAGAAACTGCGGAAAGAAACCGGAACAGAGTGTCTTTTTATTGACTTTCCGACATCCCTCTGAACGAACCGCTGCGGATAAGCTCCACAAACGGAGGAATCAGCTCCGGATCAAACTGATGCCCGGCGCAGCGTTCAAGTTCAGCAATCGCATCCTTGAGCGGCATACTTTTTCTGTAGCAGCGGGTTGTCGTCATCGCATCAAAACAGTCGGCGATGCAGATAATCCTTGACTCAAGCGGAATTTCCGCGCCTTTAAGCCCGTCGGGATAACCGGAGCCGTCGAATTTCTCGTGATGATGAAGAACTATATTAGAAATATTCGGGACGGCCGTAAAATCGCGGAGAATTTCAGCTCCTATTTCGGCATGGGTCTTCATGTCGGAGAATTCGCTCTCCGTAAGCTCGCCTTTCTTGTTCAGAATTGAATCCGGAATAAGGATTTTTCCCACATCATGAAGAATCGCGGAAATATAAATGTTTCTTACCTCATCGGGAGGAAGCCCTATTTTCTGCGCAAGGCGTTCGGCATAAGTGCTGACCCGGACGGAATGTCCTTTTGTGTAAAGATCCTTGGCCTCGATTGTGTTGGCAAACGTCTTGAGCGTCTGATTAATCAGCTCACGGTAGAATTCTTCCCTCTGCTTTGTGATTCTTAATTTTATCCTCACCGCGACCGCAGAAGTCCCTACGATTATCATCGCAAAAGTGACAAGAGCAAGAATCCAGAAAACCGGCATCTCAAAAACATTCACATAGGAACTGTATGTGAATGAGAATTCATCGGGCGTATAGTTCTTGTCCGCATACATTATGCACCCGAAAGTTATCGGCTCATGCGGTTTGATTATCCTGTTGAAACCGGCCGGCGCCGGAACTACAGTAAGAATTCCGTCCTTTATCGAGTAGATTCCGTTCCAGGAACTGTCGATGTAGCTCCTTTCCGGAACCTTTATTTTGAGAATCCAGCGGGAAAGATCCGAATCCGTTGTATTCAGAATTCTTCCGTCAAACTGCGCGCCCATCAGCGGATTTCCGCCGTCAAACCAGCGTTTGTTCTGATTCTTCGTGAATGAAATATCTATGTCACGGGTACTGGATTTTTCGTCAGCGCCTATGGTTACGGTTTTACGGGTCGGCTTGTCCATATTAACGCATATATAGACAGCACCTGCCACATAGAAAGAAACCGCCAGAATCGCAAGCACCAGCTTTCTTACATTCAGTTTCATTCGGCACCGTTCCAGCAGTAAGTGCACATTCTGCAATGCTCAAGACCGACGCTGTCAAGCATATCGTCAAGGCGGTGATAGCGCAGCGACGTAAAATGAAGCTGACTTCTGATTTCCTCCAGCATGGCGGCATATTTCGGACTGTCCGGATTGCTGTATTCCTTTACGGTTTCATCCGTAACCTTGTCCTCACGCTCCTGAATTATCCGCCTTGTTATAAGGTCCATCTCGGACTTTGAGCGCGAAAAATTCAGATATTTGCATCCGAACATAATCGGCGGACAGGCCGGACGCACATGAACCTCTTTGGCTCCGCTCTGATACAGAAAATCAGTCGTCTCGCGCAGCTGTGTTCCGCGGACAATCGAATCGTCAATAAGGAGAATTTTCTTTCCTTTTATAAGCGGATGCACCGGAATAAGCTTCATCTTTGCGATAAGATTGCGCTGCGCCTGATTCGTCGGCATGAACGAACGCGGCCATGTGGGCGTATATTTTATGAACGGCCTGGAAAAAGGAATTCCGGACTCATTCGCATAACCTACGGCATGGGCTGTCCCGGAATCAGGAACACCGGCAACACTGTCGGCGGTTATATTTCCTTTGTCGCGGCGCGCAAGATATTTTCCGCAGTTGTAACGCATCTGCTCGACGTTCACACCTTCATAAGACGAAGTGGGGTAGCCGTAATAAACCCACAGGAACGTGCAGATTTTCATTTCCTTCTGTGGCTGCTTAAGAATTTCGACTTTATCAGCCGTCACGAAAACAACTTCTCCCGGCCCCAGCTCATGATAATCGGCATAACCCAAATTTATGTAGGCAAAACTTTCAAAGGAAAGGCAGAACGAACCGTCCTTGCGGCCAATCTGCAGCGGAGTTCTGCCGAGCCTGTCACGGGCACCGTAAATTCCTTCCGGCGTCATGATAAGCATTGTCACCGAACCCTTTATTTTTTCCTGAACAAATTCGATTCCCTCAAGTATCGTTTTTTTGTGGTTTATAAGAGCGACGATAAGCTCAGTCTGATTTATCTCTCCGCCGCTCATCTCAAGAAAATGCGTATATCCGCCGGCGAGAACTTCCTTTACAAGCTCATCCTTGTTGGTCACGATTCCGACCGTCGTTATCGCAAAATTTCCCAGATGGGAATTCACCAGAAGCGGCTGCGGCTCGTAGTCGCTGATACAGCCGATTCCCATCTTGCCGCGCAACTCGTTTATATCGTCCTCGAATTTTGTACGGAAAGGAGAATTTGAAATATTATGAATTGAACGGCCGAATTTTCCGTCGTCCTTAAGAACAGCAAGACCGCCTTTTCTTGTACCAAGATGTGAATGGTAGTCAACACCAAAAAACAAATCCAGCGAACAGTCCTCGCGGGATGCCACACCAAATATTCCGCCCATTTTTTAAATCCTTACGCCTGTCTGAATTTTCACCCCGACCGACACGGAGCAAGTATACAATTTTTCCGCTGCTTTTGCTATGCTTTTTTATGATTTTATAATATATTGCTCCGCATGGCTCAGATTCTGAATGTGAAGAATAAAAACGAATCAAAGGAATTCTACAAATCTCTCGTGACGATTGTAGGACCAATTGCAGGGCAGAACCTGATTTCCGCAGCAGTAAGTTCGGCCGATGTCATCATGCTCGGTTCGGTCGGTCAGACGGCGATCGCATCCGTCTCGCTGGCCGGACAAGTACAGTTCATACTTTTTCTGATTTTTACAGGGCTTTCTTCGGGACTGATAATGCTTGCCGCCCAATATTGGGGCAAAAAGGACACAGATTCCATAAAAACGCTGACCGGAATCGCCCTGCGCCTTTCTCTTGCCGTCGGAATCGTATTTTCCGCAGGCGCGATGTTTTTTCCGGAATTCCTGATGCGGATTTTTTCCGACGATGCAAAACTGATTGAGTCAGGAAAAAGCTATCTGCGCGCCGTAAGCATTTCCTATATATGTCTGTCCGTCTCGCAGGTTTATCAGGCGGTTCTAAAAAGCGTGGAGCGTGTAAAGGAAGTTACTGGAACCGCATTTCTTGCGCTCGGCCTGAACATCATCCTGAATGCCGTGTTCATCTACGGACTGTTCGGAATTCCAAAGATGGGAATTCTTGGAGCCGGAATCGCGACGACAATATCGCGCATCTTGGAACTCGCAGTCTGCCTTCTGCTCGGATTCAGACTCAAGGAGATGAGGCTTTCACCTGCGGTCATCACAAGGCACGACAAATACCTTCGCATGGATTTTTTCAGATATTCGATGCCAGCGCTCGGCAATGAATTTGTCTGGGGCGCAGCATTCGCTATGTATTCGGTGATTCTCGGTCATCTGGGAGAAGATATTGTCGCCGCAAATTCCGTCGTCAGCGTGGTCAGAAACCTTGCAACCGTCCTCTGCTTTGGAATGGCATACGGCGGTGCGATAATTCTCGGCAAGGAAATGGGAGCCGGCGAGCTGGAACTTGCGGAGCGCAACGCCCGCCGCCTTGTCAGGACAACAATCATGGCGGGAATTCTGGGCGGAATAATCATTCTGTGTTTCCGCCCGGTGATTCCGCTTCTTGCAAAGCTTTCAGATACGGCGGCAAAATACCGCGATATTCTTCTATATATTAATGCTGTTTCTGTAATCGGAGCCGCAATAAACACCGTACTCATCTGCGGAGTTTTCCGTGCAGGCGGCGACTCGAAATTCGGATTCATTCTTGATACGGCGGTAATGTGGGGAATTTCCGTTCCGCTCGGCCTGATTTCTGCCTTTGTACTGAAACTTTCGCCTGTCGTCGTATACACAATTCTGTATCTTGACGAATTGGAGAAAATGGCGCCGATTGTAATTCACTACATGAAGAGGAAATGGCTCAGAAACATTACGAGATGATTCTGTAAAAACTGAGAAGCAGCTTCAGGTCGTTTCTGCTGCGGACATGAAAAGCCTCAAAAATCACCGACATCTCCTTTTTTACAAGCGAAATGCTCGTGTGATACTTGTCCGCAATTTCCTTATACGAAAGGCCGGATTCACATATATCAAGAATGAAATTCTTCTGCCGTTCAGAAAAACCGAAATCATCAAGACTGAGCGAATCACCGTGCCGCGGAAGCTGAGGAAGCTGCGACTCCGCCCTGCTGATTATATTGGAAACCGGAGAAAGATGAAAAAGCTCTTTCTGCGTCTTCAGATAAAATCCGATAAAACAAAGCGAAAAAAAGACCGTCTCCCCAATCATCAGGACAAATTCCTTGGGGTTACTGAACAACAGACTCGAAAAGAGGAGAATCCAGACAAAAATCATCATAAAAATTCTGATGACATGGTGCGTCCTGAAAAATCCGTTCAGAAACATCATAAAAACCATAAAGGCAAAAAGAATTCCGCTTATCGTCGCATAATCCGCGGATACTGTCGCAAAACACTGGAGAAGCATGACCATATATGTGATTAAATAAAACTGCGGAAAAAGGCAGACGAAAACCGCCGCCACAAGACAGACGACATTCAGCGCAAGAATCACAACCGGCGGAATCTGCACAAAATAAAACGCATCCTTCAGAAAGAAAAATTCAAGCACGGTAGCGCAAAGCAGAATAACAGCTCCGCCAATATTCAGCAATCTGTCTGGTGTCTTCGGGCCGGATTTCATTGTGCGGTTCATTATAATCCGATTTGCGATTATTGCAACAAGGCATACCGGAATCCGCAAAAACCAGCGGGGAAGGACAGCCGAATTTTCAACTTGATTGAAAACACTACTAATGATAGAATGAAACGCTATGAATGCCAATGAGCTTAGATCTAAATACATCAGTTTTTTTAAATCAAAGAACCATGTTGAAATTTCTGGTCAGTCTTTGATTCCAGAAAATG
>DBIW01000007.1:0-18378 GCA_002296965.1 Treponema sp. UBA792
CCGGCAATTCTAGCTACGTTTATTCCTTGCCCGGCGAAGACGAGCGGCAAGAATCAGAACAAATCTATGTGCAGGACTTTCTGCGCGGCTACGTAAGCATAGATTGGAGCGGAAACATCGTTGTTATAAAAACGTTTCCGGGCCATGCAAACACAGTTTCAAACGCTCTTGACAACATGAATATGGACGAAATTCTTGGCACAGTCGCAGGAGACAACTGTCTTTTTGCCTGCTTGCGGCAAGGAATCACTGGCGACCACTTTTTGGCAGAACTAAAAAGACGTATTCCAGAAATTGAGGACTAAAAAAGTTATTTAATCGCAAAAACCGCCATGAAAATTATATATAAATATATCTATCTTGATATAAAATGGATTTAGAAAAGACAGTAATCGACAACATAAAAAGAATTCGCAAGGAAAAGCACATCACGCAGGAACAGCTGGCAGAAGCATGCAACACGGCGACAAGCTATATCGGGCTTATGGAAACCTACAAGAATGTGCCCAAGCTTTCCACAATCGAAAAAATCGCCGCAGCCCTGAACGTTGAGCCTGAAATACTTTTCAAGAAATCAGAAGTCGAAAAAAAAGATGAGCAGAAAATCCGCATAATCACAGACACAGTCATAGAAAGCATGAGAAAAGAGCTTTACAAGGCAATCAGGG
This sequence comes from Treponema sp. UBA792, assembly GCA_002296965.1. Taxonomy (GTDB): domain Bacteria; phylum Spirochaetota; class Spirochaetia; order Treponematales; family Treponemataceae; genus Treponema_D. The sequence continues at coordinate 669 of DBIW01000007.1, forward strand.
AAAACTGGCGCGCGGAATAAAAATGAGCTAATCCCGGAGCACGGTTCTCCGCCCCGCTCGAATTTTCCGCGGAGGACACGTCCGCACCGCTTTCCGGGACTTTATCTTCCTTTATATTGAGATGTTTGCCTTTTTTCTGTAAAATGCATAGATTATAGGCAACTAATTCATTTTCAGAGGTATTTATGGCTGACTTTTTGTTGGACGTACAGAATATAAAGGCTGGCATTGAGGAGAAGGAAATTCTTCACGGTCTGAATCTCCAGATAAGGGGCGGAGAGACCCATGTCCTTATGGGACCGAACGGGGCCGGAAAATCATCCCTCGGAAACACGCTGATGGGCAATCCGGCGTACAGAATTTCATCAGGAAAAATCCTGTTTGACGGAAAAGACATTTCGGGCGAGGCGGCGGATGCGCGTGCGAAGGGTGGAATGTTCATGTCATTCCAGAATCCGCTTGAAATTCCCGGAATATCGCTTGAGACTTTCATCCGCTCGGCAATCCAGCAGAGAACGGGCGAGCACGTAAAGCTGTTCCAGTTCCAGAAGGAGCTTAAATCTTGCATGGAGCTTCTCGGAATGGCTCCGGACTATGCGCGCCGCGACCTGAATGTCGGTTTTTCCGGCGGAGAGCGCAAAAAATCCGAAATTCTACAGCTGCTCATGCTGAAGCCGAAACTGGCGATTCTTGACGAGACGGACTCAGGGCTTGATGTAGATGCTGTCCGTGTCGTGTCAAAGGGAATCGAGGAATACCAGCAGAAACAGGGCGGTTCTCTTCTTATAATAACACATTCCACAAAAATCCTTGAGAGCCTGCACGTTGACTGCACACACGTAATCGTAAACGGAAGAATCGTAAAAACCGGAGACAGCTCGCTTGTGCAGGAAATAAACGCAAACGGCTTTGAGCAGTTCATGCCGGAGGAATCCGAATAATGGGAGAAGAAAAGACCCGAATTGACGACATAGACCGTTCACTCTATGACTTCCGCTATGAGGAGACCGACAGGGAATTCTTCAGGATTGAGGACGGGCTGACCGAGGACATAGTAAGAAAAATCTCCGAGGAAAAGGATGACCCTGAATGGATGAGGGAATTCCGGCTGAAATCACTTGACACATATCACCGGCTGCGCGAGCCTGAATGGGGACCGGACATAACAGGGCTTCATATAGAAAACATATCGACCTATGTGCGCCCTAAGACCAAAATGGCCGGCAGCTGGGAGGACGTTCCTCAGGATATAAAGGACACTTTCGTAAAGCTCGGAATTCCGGAGGCGGAGCACAAGTCGCTTGCAGGAGTAGGTGCGCAGTATGACTCGGAGCTTGTATACCACAACATTCAGGATGAGGTCGCGAAGCAGGGCGTGATTTACCTTGATTTTGAGTCCGCGCTTAAAAGCGGTGAATGGGGAGATATGGTCCGGGAATATTTCATGACGCTTGTAAAGCCCGATGACCACAAATTTGCGGCCCTGCATGGAACCGTGTGGTCCGGCGGAAGTTTTGTCTATGTTCCCAAGGGCGTGAAGCTGTCATTTCCGCTCCAGTCGTATTTCCGCCTGAATGCGAAAGGCGCCGGACAGTTTGAGCATACGCTTATAATCGTAGACGAGGATGCGGATCTTCATTTTATAGAAGGATGCTCCGCTCCAAAATACAATGTCGCGAATCTGCACGCCGGCTGCGTCGAGCTTTTCGTAAGGAAGAATGCGCACCTGCGCTATTCGACAATAGAAAACTGGTCCAAGAATATGTATAACCTCAACACCAAGCGGGCAAAAGTCTGGGAAAATGCCGCGATTGAATGGGTTTCGGGCAGTTTCGGAAGCCACGTGTCATATCTTTATCCGGAGAGCGATCTTGTAGGACGGAATGCGAGGGCGGATTTTACGGGAATCACATTCGCCGGAAACGGACAGAACCTTGACACCGGAGCTAAAATGGTCCACCTTGCGCCCGACACGACAAGCCTGATAACGACAAAATCAATCTCCAAGGGCGGAGGAATCAGCACTTACCGCTCGGCAGTATATGTCGCACCGAATGCGGCCGGAAGCAGAGCCAGCGTCTCATGCCAGAGCCTCATGCTAGACAGCGAAAGCCGCTCGGATACGGTTCCCGCGATGGAAATTCTTACTGACGACTGCGACATCGGCCATGAGGCGAAAGTCGGAAGGATAAGCGGCGATGCGGTGTTCTATCTTATGTCCCGCGGAATCAGCGAGGATGAGGCACGGAGCATGATTGTGAGCGGATTCGCGAATCCCGTAAGCAAGGAGCTTCCTCTTGAATATGCCGTGGAGATGAACAACCTCATCAGACTTGAGATGAAAGGAGCAATCGGATGAATCAGGACAACAGCGCGCTGATGGAAGTGAACCGTATTCCGGTGCCGACCTGGAACTGGCTCAAAATGAACAGCGGCAGAACCGCAAGAATCTCCAATCCTACAGGAATCACCGGAACCGCCTGTAGAATTCCGGAAGGAATCACAATCAAAGAAGGCGGAATGCCGGACACATCGCTTCCTGCTCCGGAACCGGGCTGCGGAAAGGAGATCCAGCAGCTTATAGAAAATTCAGCGGTGACTCCACAATATATAGAAGTGAACGGCAAGACGGACACTCCTCTTGTCCTGAATTTCACATTTGACGGAACTCTGAGCACGGTCTCCTCCCAGACAATACATGTAAGAGAAGGCGCGGCGGCTACGGCAATCCTTGTATATTCCTCCGGAGCCGGAGACGGATTCAACGGCAACAGGACAACGGTTTTCGCGGAGAGGAATTCCTCCCTTGAGCTGATTAAGGTGAACCTGCTTGGTGAAGGAACCGTCCAGACTGACGGAACGGACTTCGTCGCAGGAGAAGGAGCCTCGCTGAAATTCACACAGATAGAGCTGGGAGGAAGGACGACATTCTCCGGAATCCGCGCCGAACTTGCCGGACAGGGGGCGAAATTCCGCTCGAACGTCGCATATATCTGCCGCCGCGGACAGACGCTCGACATGAACCATCTGGTCGTGCACGGCGGAAAAAAGACCGAATGCCGCATGGACGTGAGCGGAACGCTTTTCGGTGGAGCGGCAAAAACATACAGGGGAACAGTCGATCTCAGGAAAGGCTGCTCCGGCTCAAAAGGCAACGAGATGGAGGAGACACTTCTGATTTCTCCGGATGCCGTGAACAAATCGATTCCGATAATCCTGTGCGGAGAAGAGGATGTCGAAGGCGAGCACGGATGCACGATAGGACGTCTCAGCGCGGAGGTCCTGTTCTATATGCAGTCCCGCGGAATCAGCGTGCCTGAGGCTGAGCAGATAATAACAAGGGCAAAAATTCAGGCCGCCGCCGCCGCGATAACCGACGGAAAAACCGCGGATGAAATTCAGAACACGCTCGACAGGATGTTTGATAATGGACAATAATTTCCGCAGCGACTTTCCGTTCTTCTCGCAGGATGAGAACAGGAATCTTATATATTTTGACAACGCGGCAACTTCCCAGCGTCCAAAGGCGGTGCTCGATGCGCTGAACGGATTCTACATCAGGAACAATGCGAATCCGCTGCGTGGCCTCTACGGGCTGAGCGTCAGGGCGACGGAGGATTACGAGAACGCCCGCAGAACGGTGGCGAATTTTCTTGGAGCCGCTGACAGCGCAGAAATCATATTCACAAGAAACGCGTCGGAGTCGCTGAACCTGATCGCATACACCTGGGGAATTCAGAACATATCCGAGGGCGACGAGATTGTTGTGTCCATAATGGAACACCACTCCAACATTCTTCCCTGGCAGATGCTGTGCCGTGCGAAGGGTGCCGTACTTAAATTCATGGAATGTGACAGGAATACAGGTGAGATTCCGGATTCGGAACTTTCAAAAATAACTCCGCGCACAAAACTGGTTTCGGTGACCCACATAAGCAATGTGCTCGGAATCATGAATGACGTAGTAAAAATCGGAGCCGAGGCTCATAGGAACGGCGCCGTTTTCGTGGTGGACGGCGCACAGTCGGTTCCCCACATGAAGATTGACGTCAGGAAAACCGGAGCCGACTTTCTCGCATTCAGCGGACATAAAGCCTGCGGTTCCATGGGCTGCGGTGTCCTTTACGGCAGAAAAGAGCTTCTTGAGCAGATGCCGCCGTTTCTGCGCGGCGGGGAGATGATTGAGTATGTGACACGTGACAGCGCGACCTGGGCCGAGCTTCCGCACAAATTCGAGGCGGGAACCGTGAACGCGGCAGGTGCGGTCGCCCTCGCCGCAGCGCTGGATTATCTTGAGAATTCGGTCACATTTGACTTTATCCGTCAACGGGACGAGAAGCTTTCGGAACTTATGATGGCGCGGCTTTCGCAGATTCCGCATCTGCATATCATCGGAAGCCGTGACCACACGAAGCACAGCGGAATTTTCTCCTTCACGATAGACGGGGTCCACCCTCATGACACGGCGACCGTCCTTGACTCGGAAAACATAGCGATCCGGGCGGGGCATCATTGCGCGCAGCCGCTCGGAGAATATCTTGGACTTCCGGCGACAGCCAGAGCAAGCCTGTATTTTTACAACACCGAGGAAGAGGTAGACAGATTTGCAAATGCCGTCGCGAACGTGCGCAGATGGATGGGATTCAGCGACTGACAGTTCAGGCGGAAGATTCCACATCAATCCGGAAATTATGTCCGGATCAATTCAAGAGTAGCGCTGCATGACACGCGGATTGTATTTGCAGACTGGAGAACAAAATGGACACAAAGGAACTTTACAGGGAAATTCTGAACGAGCACAATCTCAATCCATCGCACAAAAAGGAAATGGAAGGCGCGGCGCTCTCCCTGAACGGCGTAAATCCGAGCTGCGGAGACAACATAACCCTTAACCTGAAGATAGAGAACGGAATCATAACTGACGGAACATTCACAGGAAGCGGATGTGCGGTCAGTCAGGCCAGCTGCGACATGATGCTTGATCTTGTGATAGGAAAATCCACCGGCGAGGCGGAGCGGCTTGACGGAATCTTCATGAAAATGATTCACGGAGAGATAACGGACGGAGAGATGGAGGAACTTGACGAGGCTGCGTCGCTTCAGGATATAGCACGTATGCCTGCAAGGGTAAAATGCGCAGTTCTCGGATGGCGGACGCTAAAGGAAATGCTCGGAACGGACAGAAGCACCGGAAGATGCGGAAATCCGGGCTGCTGCGGAAACAATTCGGAAATGTAAGCGCTGCTTAGAAGCCGTCCGCAAAGACTCCGCCTTGCGTCCGTAACAGTCCGCGCAAGTCCATTATATCCATATACCGCAAGGAGCTGCAGGCATGTATGCGGACGGGTGCTTCCGTTTCCGTCCGTCCGTGTCCGTACCGGTGCGCGGGCCGCTGTACCACTTTTCTGTACCAGAATTCAGAGGCGGAGACGGAAAGGCCTCGCATTCCGTTCCCCCCTCCGCCGTCATTTTCCGCCGCTACACCGTCACGCCGTTGTCTTCATCGGCTTCGGCGTCCTCTTCCGGAACGTCCGGGCTCTCTGCGGCATCTCCGCCGCCGTCTGTCTCCGCCTGCTCCTCCAGATATTTTTTTATGACGGTCTTGTGGTCCGTCGCCACCTCTCCCAGTCCGGAGAGATACTTTTTGTAGTCAATGCCCATCATTCATCCTCGTAGTCAAAGAAATAGCCCGCCGCCGGATACCTGCGGCATTTTCCTTCCGTGCCGTAGATTCCGCGCCGGACGGTGGCGGCGCTCAGCCCGAAGTACAGGGCGCATTTCGCCACCGACTCAAAATGAAGCGTCCTCGCTCCGGCCTTTCTCACCGGCTCCGAAGGGAACGCGATGACAGCTTTAATCCGCATCACCCGCCCCCTGCCATCTCCTTATTTCCGCCGCGCTCTCCTCCTGCTCCTCGACCCACCCGATGAAATTCTCAAGGGTCTTGTAGTACGCCGCGTCAAGAGGAGCCTGCGCCTCCCCCTTTTTTGACACGGTATGGGCGCTGATGTACGCCTCAAGATCCGCGATTCTGTAGATACGGCAGTTGCACAGCTTGACATACGGAATGTCGAGCTTGTAAAGGGAACTGCGGCCAATGGACAACATCTTGCAGGCCTCTTTGACCTTGACGCAAAGTCTTTCCATAGTTCCTCCTGTAAAAAACGGGGAGAAGAAGCCCTGCTGTGCTGCCTGACATGATGCCGGCTCCTCCTCCCCAGGGAAAAAGGGTTTTGTATATGAATGGAATGGAATTTGTCAGAAGAATTGACGGATGCCTTGATAATCAGGGCAAGAAAAGGGCTGAACTGCTGAGGGACTTGAATCTCCCCAGAAATTCAATCACGAATTGGGATAGCAGGGGAAATATTCCCGCCGGAGACATCTGCATGAGGATTGCGGACTACCTGGGTGTGGGCGCGGAGTGGCTCCTTACGGGAAGGGAAAGGGAGACGGAAACCTCCGCGCCGACAGATGGGCGGAGGCGGCTCGCAGAGGAGCTGGAGAGCCTCGCGGAGGAGCAGCGGAGAATTCTTGAGAGGATTGAGGGGCTTGCGGAGGAGCAGCGGAGCGGCGGCGGGCAGTTCCGCTAGCCGTTCTCCAGCAGGAGCGGTCCGAACGTGTCCATCTGGGCGGCGGTGATTCTTCCGGCCTCCTCAAGCGTCTGGTGGTCCGCGTAGTGTTCCAGCATCTCGCGGGTCTTGTGTCCGGTCTGGCTCTGCAGCGCCTTCGCGTTCACCTTGTCAACCATGTACATCGTGTAGAAATGCCTCCAGGAATGGAACGAGAATTCCTCCGCTTCTTTTCTGTCCATTCCGGTCTGAACCAGCGCCCGCCGGAACGCCCTCAGGAACATGCTGCCGCACAGAGGACGGTCGGGCGACTTTCCCCAGAACACGAATCCGGCTCCGGACTCATGCGGATTCCGCGCGGCAAGGCTCCTCAGCTCCCTTATGAGGAACGGAAAAGGGACATAGACAGTGCGCGCCTCTCCGTTCTTGGTGCATTTGAGACCGTCGGACGTGCTGTACGAGTGCCTCACGAAGATCCGGTCATCCCCGATGTCCTCCGGAGTCAGCGCGAGAATCTCGCCGCACCTCATTCCCGTACACATCGACAGCATCGACGCTAGCTTTGCGGTCCGGCTCGTCCATTCCTCGCGGAACACAGCCTCCGCCATCGCCCTTGTCAGAATCGGACGCTTCCTGTAGGTAACCTTGTACATCGTCCAGCCCCGCGTTATGTCCTTGGGAAGAATCTCGCTGTTGAACGCCCACCTGAGCGGAGTCATGACCGCACGGAGGATGTGGTTCTTGGTGTTGCCGTTCAGCTCCATCCCGTCAAGGCGGTTGAACTGCGCCTGGATGTCTGCGCGCGTCAGCTCGCCCAGCTTCTTTTCGCCGAGGAGTCCCGACCAGTGGTGCGCCAGGAATCCAGCGGAATTCTCGATGTGCCTGCGGTGGACGGCCTGTCCTTTCCGCGCCTTCTCGTTCAGATACTCCGAGCGCCCCGGAGTCCAGAATTCCGTCAGCCATTCGAGCGCATTCCGTCCGGGCGCCGTTCCGTCGTTCATGACCCAGGAGGTCACGAATCCCCTGCGCCGGAAGTCCTCCAGAAAGAAGAGCACGTCCTCCCGCGTATAGTCCGATTTTCTGACGGTATCGTAGAATGATTTCTTCTCCAGAGTCCGCGATTGCGCCGCCCTGTTGTAGATTTCCCATGCGGCGCGCACGGCCCTTGAATAGTTCGTCTCCTTCGTGGAGACCCAGCTCATGAATTTTCCAGTCTCCTCGTTGCGGAGACGGACATAATAATACGGCGAGTCTTTCCTTGCGGTAAGGCTGAAAGGCAAAGTCTTTCGCATAATAACCTCATTCCTGAAAGAAAATGAATCCGGCTATTACGTTCTGCTTATGAGAAAAAATGAATTTTCACCCGGCTGGAGGTGGCGCGGCAGGGGCGCTTTGTACCATTTTGTGTACCAGCGTGGAATTTCCGAGGTCAAATCCCTGAACCCGAAAGAATTCCGCACGTGCAAAGCCTTGCGCCGCAAGATTTTACATTTATGACGCTTGGCAGAATCGAACTGTCGACCTACTGCTTAGAAGGCAGTTGCTCTATCCAGCTGAGCTAAAGCGCCGATGAGAAGTATAGTATCATAGACAGAAGTTTTTTTCAATAGTATATACATGGAATTTAATGTCAGTTGTATTCCGACCCTTCAGTTATCGTGACAGTCCCCAGGTAAAGTATATTGCTGTAGTATGTGGTATACGTCACATCGCGGCCCACTCCGACTGCAAACATAGCGACATACCAGCATCCCTCCTCGGTCGCCGAGGAGGAGAATTTCACATCAAGATCACCGGATGCGGGAATCTTATTGCTCTCATTCCCTGAACGCCCGAAATTGAACGTCCTTGCATCCAAATTCCTTATGGGAACCGAAGATGAACCGCCGCCAAGCGGCACGTCATCCACCATAATTCTTGCCGCAAAATCATCCATAGTCAAATAGTCAGTCAGCCTGATGAACACAGACTGATTGGACCCTGTTCTTGCAGGAATAAGAACGGACTCACGGCTTTGTGCGCATCTGAGCGGCTGATAGCCATAGCCGCCGCTTGATTCCGGATCCGTCATCTTCACAGGCGCATTCGCGCTGCTTGTGGAATTGGACAGGGAAACGAGAGTACTGCGTTCCGAATTCAAAGTGGAGATATTATTGTAGATTTTATAATACACATCAGTTCCGATAAAAACAAAATCGTCAGGATAGAAACTGCCGGTATCCTCATTCGTCCTGAATTCAAAATAGCGTTCGGCATAATCCGTAGTGTCGTAAGACGGAGAATGGACAACTGTCTCTGGGTTTCTCATTACAATATAAGTATCAAGCCCACATGAAAAAAACACCGGGACAGGAAGAAAAAAAACAATAATCAAACAAAATTTTGCAGGCAAGGAACTTTTCACAGCATATAAAATACGTCTAGCCAAGATACGACTACGCCCAGGACCTTGACCCAGCCGTTTTTAAGGTTTTGACAAACCCCAAATCATATTCCGCCGGAAATAAAAGAACCGGCGGAATATACGGTCTACTACTCCGATTTCACCTTGCCCTCAGACTGAAGGGCAATCATCCTTGTCTTCGCAATATTCGCCCATGTATCATCAGGATTTCTGTCATTCAGCTCCTGATATGCGGCAAACGCCTCATCATACTTTCCCTGTGACTCCAGAACACGGCCATAGCTGAATCCGGCATGGGAAGCAAGCACGAAATCGGCTTCAGCAGCCTTACTGTAAGAATCAGCGGCGACGTCAAGGTTTCCAATCTGCTCATTGCAGACACCAATATTATAATACGCTATAGGCGCCGTATAAGATTTTTTGCCTTTTGCAGCCGTGCGCTCCCAATATACAAGCGCCTCAGAGTATTTATCCTGCTGATAGAGAATTTCGGCGCAAAGCATATTAGCCCTGACACCGGCGATTCCACCCTTCTTTACAAACGGCTCAAGCGATGAGATAGCTTCGGCTCGACGCGCCTCCAGCTCATCATCCTCAAGCCCATCAGAGGAATCGGTAAGCGCGAAGGAAATTGAATCTATCTTTGAAAGATTCTTCTCGGTCTGCTTAGATCCTATTACCTCCACGGCAGTAAACACTACAAGCGCCGCCAAAACCACGGCAAAGGTGCAGACAAGCGGAATTCTGTTTTTCTCCAGAGATGCAGCGAGCTTTGATTCAGATGAACTGACTTCCTTTTTGTTCTCGTTATTCATATAGACAACCTCAAATTCTATTTTCTACGGATATGCAGCTCATTTATAAGACGAGCCACATAGGTCCGCTGTATTCCAAGTACTTTTCCGGCTCTAGTCTGATTCCAGGAATTCTCCTCAAGAATCCTAGACACATACTCCCTCTTGAACCGGTTCACCGCCGCACGCAGCGTTTTCCCCTCCGGATCACTGGAAATACCGCCCGCCATCACATCATCCTGATTTTCGGCAGGAAGTCCCGAAAAAATATCCGACACCCGCAAATACGGCGGAGTTCCCACTATAAAACCATGACGCAGCACATTTATAAGCTCATCCATGTTTCCGCCCCAGAAATATGATTTCATGCGGACCAGCGCGTCATCAGAAATACCGGTGAAACAGGAGCCGTATTCAAAATTCAAACGCTCAAAATAAAATGCGGCAGAAGGAGCTATATCCTCCCGCCTCTGCCGAAGCGGCACCATATTAACAGGCATGGCGCTAATCCTGAAATAAACGGAGGACGGAAATTCCCCGCTGCCGGCAAGCTCCTCCAGATCTCGGCAGGATGACACGATAATCCTTACCTTTTCCCCGGAGACATCCATGAAGCGGACAAGTCCCTCCAGAATCTCATCTGTTCCGCAGTCTATATTCTTTACAAAAACCGTATCATAACGGCAGCTGCCTTTCGCACAGTCATCCGAAAGTTTTTTAAAGACATCAGGGCAGGAAGCGGAAATGCAATCAGCCACAAGAAAAGTCCCGCGTGTCCCGCCTGCAAGTTTATGAACCCGCCTGGCAAAATGCTCCTTACCGGATCCACGTTCCCCGTATACGAGAACAGGAATCAGAATTCCTGACAGAGAATCAGCAAGGCTCTCCAAGCTTCTGACAGAACTGTCGGCACCTACAAAAGGTATATCACCATCATCCACAAACGGAGCCGACGCACATCCGCAGACAAAAAGCCTTGAGGCGACGGAGATATGCTCCGCAAGAATCCGCATGAACTCTATGTCAGAACCGTTCCATGCACCGCTTCTGTCCGCAAGAACAAAAACTCCGGAAACAACGCCTCCTGATACGACAGGAACGCACAGCACGTTTTCTGCGTCAGGAATAAACCTCCCGAAAACAGCCGGACAGTCTGCGGAAACTGTAAAATCAGAACCAGCTCCAAGGCAGAAAGAAAAATCCTCCGGGCAAAAAGGCCTCAGCAGTTCCCCATTCCTGAAAAGATAAACATACTTTCTGCCACGAAAATCTTCCAGACCAATCAGGGAAGTTCTACATTTAACAAGACGCATTGCAGTCTCCATAATGAAAACATACAATGCGTCCTTGTCGTAAGAATAATCATTGATTCTACCGATAACTCCGACCAACGCATTCAGTCTATCAACAGATTCCTGCCCGACAGTCATCATTACCGGCAAACTCTAGTCGTTCTTCTGAGTCTTGAGAAAATCTCCCAGAGTGAAAGCTCCCTCATCGTCATTCTTTGAGTCAGACATATACTGGGAAATCTCATCACGCTGCTGCTTTCTCTTATACTCGCGTACGGAGAAAGCGACCTTCTCCTTATCCACATTCACATCGACGACAAAGACATTGACTTTATCACCGACCTTGTATTTTGCGGATGCTTCCTCGTATTTTGTATCACGATCCTCGCAGAGATTGGCCTTATTCACAAGACCTTCAATTCCGCACGGAGCTTTTACAAAAATACCGAAATCAGTTATTGAAGTAACCTCGCCCTCCAGCGTTGAGCCAGGCTTATATTCCTCAGCGAATTTAATCCAAGGATTATCTGTCAGCTGTTTGATACCGACACGGATTCTGTGTGATTCTGTACCACATTCAACCACTATTACTTCAATCTCCTGATCTACAGAAAGGACACTGCCCGGATGCTTCACCTTCTTTGTCCATGAAATGTCATCCGCATGAAGGAAAGCATCTATTCCCTCCTCCAACTGGATAAACGCGCCGGCATTCGTGAGCTTAACCACCTTTCCGGTTACTTTTGTTCCGACAGGGTATTTTTCCTCGATCTTATCCCACGGATTTTCAGTCGCCTGCTTGATTCCGAGAGAGACACGTCCGGCCTGAATATCATAGCCAAGAATCATAACCTCTACTTCCTGGCCTACGGAAACCATATCTGAAGGTTTGCTGACTTTCTTTGTCCAGGAGAATTCACTGATATGTACAAGTCCCTCGATTCCCTCTTCAAGCTCGACAAAAGCACCGAATTCAGTCAGTTTCGTGACCTTACCTTTCACAATATCATTCACATGATACTTTTCCTCGAAATGAATCCAAGGATCCTCAGTAAAATGCTTGAGGGAAAGATTGATACGTTTCTCGGCTGGATCAAGACGGATTACTTTAAGCTCTATCTCCTGGCCTTTCTTGACAAAATCTTTAGGACGGGCGACATGTCCCCAACTCATATCATTTATATGGAGAAGACCGTCAAAACCACCGAGATCGATGAAAGCGCCGAAACTCGTGAAACTCTTCACTGTTCCCTTCACCGTGTCGCCGATGTTGACCGTCTCAAAGAATTTTTCCCGTTTCTCGTCAATCTCCTCCTCAAGATACTTGCGGCGGTTGACTACAGGATTCAATTTATTATCTGAATACAGACGCTCGATGTAAAATTTTGACTTTATTCCGAGCAGTGACTCCGGCTTCTCAACCTTCTCACTGTCCGACTGGCTTATAGGCAGAAAAGCCATCCTGTCGATTCCGAGATTCACCTCGTATCCACTCTTGACGACCTTTGTTATAACACCGTCAACCGGAGTTCCGTCTTTATAAGCCTGGCTTATCTCCTTCAGAATACGTTTGGCATCGGCACGCTTCTTGGAAAGAACCGGACCGTTTGAACTGTATCCTGTCAGCAGAGCCTGAACTTTATCCCCTTCTTTCGGCAGATCACCTGCGAACTCCTCTGTAGGGACCAATCCCTCTGACTTGTCGCCAATGTCCACATAGACGTAATCATTTGTAACCTGAACTACGATTCCTTCTACCAACTGACCAGTCTGAGGAGCACTAAACTCTTTCAGAGATTCCTCTAATTGTGTCTGGAAATTACCCTTGGAGTTCTGGGATTCTTCCTTTTCCACTTCCATTTCTTCCATTGTAAACCCTTATTTATGAATTTGTTTCAATATTATGTCACAAACATTGTCTATGGTCAAGCATGATGTATCGATATACAGAGCGTCAGGTGCTATTCTCAAAGCCCCCTCCTTTTTGTTCCTGTCTATCTCATCACGTTTTTCTATAGATTCCTTTATTTTCTCAAGCGTCATTCCGCTTACCCCCTGATCGAAGCGGCGCTTTGCCCTGACCTCCGGACTGGCATCAAGATAAACCTTGCAGTCCGCATTCGGAAAAACGACTGTAGTCATATCCCGGCCCTCGCATACGATGCTCATTGATTCAGTGGCCTTACGCATCAGGTCATTCACCAGATGCCGCAATGGAACTATGGCGGAAACCTGAGCCACGCATGAGCTTACGGAATCCTCATGAAGAGTATCCGTGACATCAGTTCCGTTCAGAAAAAATCTAGCTCCGACGCAGCTTATATTCTGGCGCCTACAGAATTCAACGGTCTTATTCTCATCCGTGAAATCTATTCCATTCTCCACGAGAGCTTTCGTAAGAGTCCTGTAGAATCCCCCGCTGTTCAGGAACGTTATTCCCAGTCTATCCGCAAGAACCGAAGCCACTGTACTTTTTCCGGTTCCCGCAGGTCCGTCAATTGCTATTATCATCAGAACACCTTCCTGCCGCATAGAGCAATCAGACTTTTCACCTCTGCATCCGTCAGATTCCTGAATTCTCCGGAACGCATATCTCCAATAAGCACGGAACCGATTCTGACTCTTGCGAGGGATTTTATTCCCAGACCGGCATTCTCAAACACATGCCTTATCTCACGGTTTTTGCCTTCAATAAGAATGACACGCATCTTCCTGACATTTATTTTTTCTGCCGTTCTGCATCTGTAAAAAACATTGTCTATGCGGATACCGCGCTCAAAATCCGTAGGAAGACTGTCCGGAATATCCATAGATGACTCGACAATATATTCCTTCTCAAGCTCGGCGGACGGATGCGAAAGTCTTGCGGCGAAATCTCCGTCATTAGTAAATATAATCAGTCCCTTGCTGAACATATCCAGGCGGCCGACATTGTACAGCCTCTCGCTGTATTTTTCCTTCAATAAATCGGCAGCGACAGGACGTCCCTTCTCATCCGACAACGAGCATACATATCCCTGTGGCTTGTTCAGAAGCACATACCGCTTTGAATTCTCCGGCTCGACCCTGCGTCCGTCAACGGACACAGAATCTCCGTCGTGAACCTTGAACCCCATCTCAGCAACGACATGACCGTTCACGCTCACGCGTCCCGACTGTATTATCTGCTCCGACGAACGGCGGCTTGCGACTCCGCATCGCGCCAGATAAACCTGAAGCCTAAGCTCTCCGCTCTTCTTCTCGACATCATCTTGCAAGTTCAAAACGCTGCTCCTCATCCTCATCAAGTTTCGGAAGCTCCGCAATGCTGTTCAGCCTGAAAACCTTCAGGAATTCCTTGGTAGTGCCGAACTGCACGGGCTTGCCCGGGGCATCCTTCTTGCCGACTTCCTTTATCAGATTGCGCTCGACAAGAAGCCTTATCATGCTGTCAACTGAAACTCCCCTTATGGCCTCAATCTCCGCCCTCGTCACCGGCTGGGAATATGCGATTATCGTAAGCGTCTCCATAGCCGATTTTGAAAGACGTCCTTCCCGCTTTGTACCGTACTGCTCGCGGAGAACATTCCAGTACTCCTTCTTTGGCGTCAGGCACCACCCTCCGGTAATCATCGCAAGCTCTATGCCGGACATCTCATCCTGACATCTGAGCTTCAGGTTCTCAAGACACTTCCCGACAACTTCCTCGGAAAGCTGAACCCTGTTCGATATTGCCTTCTCCGTAAGAGGCTCGCTTTCAAGAAAAAGAACCGTCTCGACAAGAGCCGTTTCCCTGCTTAAATCCATTTTCCGTTCCTTAAAATTCTTCCTTTATATTCAGTTCACCGTAAGCTCGGACTCATCGGAACGCCTTCCGTCAGAATCCTCACGGCAACATATCTTTATATCCCCGAAAAGCCGGTTCTGGAAAATGGTTATCATCCTGAATTTCACAGCCTCAAGTATGGCCATAAATGCGCAGATAATATCCATCTCATTTCCGGGACGCGTGAGCAGCTCCGTAAACATACATTCCTTCCTCTCCTCAAGCAGTTCGTTCATAAGGGTGATTTTCTCGTTTACGGAAATCTCCTCGTACATATTGAGGATTTTCTCATTTGAATACTGCCCCATCATCGTTTTGAAAAGGGACTGCATTTTCTGAAGAAGCTCCCATGTGTCTATCTGTTCCCAGACCGAATCCCCCTCATCAAAGGGAAGGACACGCTGAATTTTCCGCCGCTCAAAATTCCACTCCGAATTGTCTTCCTGTTCCTCCATAAGCCCGGAAAGCTTCTTGAATTTCTGATATTCTATCAGCTTGTCCACAAGTTCCTGCCGCGGATCCTCTTCCTCGTCATCATCGTATGAAATTTCAACAGGCAGAAGCATTCTGCTTTTTATATATATCAGCTTTGCAGCCCAGCTGTAAAATTCCGACAGATCCGACAGATCCGTCTGGACCGCATAATCCAAATACTCAAGATACTGTTCCGTTATCTGGGCTATGGGAATATCATAAATATTCACCTTGCTCTCGCGGATAAGAGTCCAAAGAAGATCGAGAGGACCCTCGAATTCTCCCGCCTTATAGGATGTTTTCACCTCAGTTCCGCACAAGATGACAGGTCCCATAACCGATTCACGCATTTCTTCCATAAATAGCACCACCATTCAGGAAAAAACATCAGAAACGACAGGAACGATTCAGAACGGAACTGTCAAGCGGAAAACGCCGAAGCTTCCTTGATCACACACGAAGCGTCAAGTGAATCCAGATATTCCTGATATTTTTGCCTGAGATTAACATCGGCAGGATTTTTCAAAATCTCAAGCATAGGCACAAGCACAAAAGCCCTTTCATGAATACGCGGATGAGGAATCTGCAATGACGGGGAAGAAATCTCCCGGCCGCCGAAAAGCTCAATGTCAATATCCAGAGGACGCGGACCGTTCCTGAATTCAGTTTTCCTGTCACGCCCGAATTCAGCCTCGATTCCGTGAATACGCTCAAGGAAAAGGAACGGATCCGAAGAATCATCGGCATAACCGGCAAGCACCATGTTCAGGAAATCATCCTGCTCCGTAAAATACATGGCCTTTGTCCTGTAGACCGATGACATGACGACATCGCGAAGCAGTTCCGAAAGACGGAAACAGGCACCGCGGAGATTGTCTTCCGGAGAATTCGCGCCGTAACCGCGGTTTGAGCCCAGTCCAAGGATGACGCGGATCATTTTCAGAAAAGTCCTTCCGCCAGCGAGGGATCCGCAGGTGGCTCCTCCGCCACAGATTCCTTTTTCTGCGTCTTTTTATCGGAATCTTTTTTTGTCGCGGCCACCGGTTTTACGGGAACACCATCCTTTGTCTTCAGAATTTGTCCGGGGAATACAAGCTCCCTGATTTTCGACTCTATTTCCGCAGCCAGCTCAGGATGCTGCTCTATAAACGTGACGGCGTTCTCTTTGCCCTGCCCGACCTTTATATCGCCCTGAGTATACCAGGCTCCACGCTTATCTATAATTCCATGTTTTACGGCCGAATCAAGCAGACTTGCCGAAGCGGAGATACCTTTTCCGAAATATATGTCAAGCTCGCATTTCCTGAACGGCGGCGCGACCTTGTTCTTCACGACCTTCACCCTTACCCTGTTTCCCACAGCATCCTCGTCGCCTTTTGAGTCGATTGACTCAATGCGGCGAATCTCAAGACGTACGGACGCATAGAATTTAAGGGCGTTTCCTCCTGTCGTCGTCTCGGGATTTCCGAACATGACACCTATCTTCATTCGGATCTGATTTATGAACACGACAATGCAGTTAGACTTTCCTATTATCGCGGTCAGTTTTCTGAGCGCCTGGCTCATCAGCCTTGCCTGGAGTCCCATGTGGGAATCACCCATCTCGCCCTCGATCTCGGCCTGCGGCGTAAGAGCAGCAACGGAATCGACAACGATTATATCAACCGCGCCGCTCCTGACAAGATTCTCGGTTATCTCAAGAGCCTGTTCACCGGTGTCAGGCTGAGAGACCCAAAGCTCATCAATATTCACACCAAGATTCTTGGCATAAACCGGATCAAGCGCATGTTCCGCATCAACAAAAGCCGCCACACCGCCAAGCTTCTGCGCCTCGGCGACGGCATGAAGCGCAAGCGTGGTTTTTCCTGATGACTCCGGACCGTACATCTCTATCACACGTCCGCGAGGATATCCGCCTATTCCAAGAGCCTCGTCAAGCAGAATCGAACCGGACGGAATGACATCTATTCCCGACGCATTGGCCTTGTCTCCAAGTTTCATGATGGAACCCTGACCGAACTGCTTTTCTATCTGAAGGCGAGCCGCCTCCAAAGCCTTCATTTTTTCCGATGTGTCAACCGGAGACTGATTTGTATTTGCCATAAGTGGACCACCTTCCTCCCGGATATAATATTGCCCGGAAACTGCCGTTTCATACCATTTTTCATTGGCTATCTGAAAAAAAAACGGTTTCTCCAGGACTTATGCCTTGCTTTTGCCGGGAAGTATAACGTATATAGATTATAAATTCTATAAGACGGGAATCCTAGACGACAAAGCCCCGCCGCCGGAAAACCGGCGCGGGGCTGGAAATTCATCATATCATGTCGGCCCGCGCAAACACGCCGCGCCGACTAAGCACATACGTA
>DBIW01000007.1:18508-56423 GCA_002296965.1 Treponema sp. UBA792
TTATCATATCCGTCGGCTCGCGCTAATGCGCTGCGCCGACTAAGCACATCCACTCGGCCTCGGCGCAGAGAGTGTCTCCGACATAGGCCTTGCCCGCCTGCTTTATCATTCTGCTGCTGACACGGAGATTCGTTATCTCCATGCGGACGGTATCACCGGGACGCACCTGATTCCTGAATTTCACCTTGTCCAGCGTGGCGAAAAAGAAGAGGCTTCCCTCAGGAACCTTTTTCTGGAAACTCAGCGCCGCGCCTCCGGCCTGAGCCATCGTCTCGCAAAGAATCACACCAGGAACGACAGGATATTCCGGAAAATGGCCTTTGAAAAAGAAGTCATCCTCCGTAAATTTACGTGTGCTGACACTTCCGCTGTCGTCGCATGAAACAATCTCATCCACAAAAAGGAAAGGCTCCCTGTGAGGAAGAAGAGATTTTATGTCATCTGTAGCTGCCATCTCTTCAGTCCTTGAATTTCTTTATTATTATGGCGCCGTTATGGCCGCCAAAACCGAAAGTCGCGCTCATCGCCGCATCGATTGTCCCCTCGACGCCTTTGTTCGGGACATAATCAAGATCACAGCCGCCCTCGATGTCCTGATCATCAAGATTGATTGTAGGAGGGAAAAAACCGTCGTTGATTGCCTTGACGCATATCATCGCCTCAATCGCGCCCGTAGCTCCCAGACAGTGGCCGTGCATTGACTTCGTGGATGAAATTTTAAGTCTGTGCGCCTGCTCCTCGCCGAACGCCATTTTCACCATACGGGTCTCGCTCGGATCATTTATGCGCGTGGAGGTTCCGTGCGCGTTGTAGTACTGAATTTCCTCCGGTTTCATTCCGGCATCCTTCAGGGCCCGTGTCATGCATTTTGAACCGACGACTCCGTCCGGATTAGGACTTGTAAGATGATAGCCGTCACATGACGCACCATAACCTGCAATCTCGGCGTAAATTTTGGCGCCCCTCGCCTTGGCGTGTCCGTATTCCTCAAGCACAAGGACCGCGCTTCCCTCGCCCATGACAAAGCCCTCGCGCCTCCTGTCAAACGGACGGCTGGCTTTTGTCGGATCATCCGCAAATCCCGAAGAAAGCGCATGAAGAACCTCGAACGCGACGACAGCATAACCGTTTATGGTGGATTCCGCTCCGCCCGAAAGACAGACATCAAGCCTTCCGCTTCTGACCATATCAAACGCCACTCCGAGCGCGTCAGTTCCGGATGAGCAGGCCGTAGACACAGCCTGACACGGACCGTGGAGACCGAACTGAATGCAGATGTTTCCGCCGGCCTCGTTAGGAATAAGCTCTGGAATTGTCATCGGAGCCGTCTTGACACAGCCAGATTTGTAATATGAGATGCAGTTCGTCTCGGTAACCTCGAATCCTCCGATTCCGACTCCAAGCACACATCCAGTCTCGTCAAGAATGTCCTGTCTTCCCATAAGCGCGGAATCATCAAGAGCCATCTTCGCGGCTGCGACCGCATACTGCGTGAATCTCGCCATCTTACGTGACTCTTTCACGTCCATATAAAGCGAGGCGTCAAAATTCTTGACCTCAGCGGCATATCTCACCTTGTTCTTGGAGGCATCGAAATGTGTTATCGGACCGATTCCGCTTTTTCCGCTCCTGACTCCGGTCCAAGTCTCCTCAACCGTATTTCCAAGCGGAGTTACGGCGCCCATTCCTGTAATCACAACACGTCTTTTTTCCATAAAATAATTCTCCAGATAAAATGAACGGCGTCCTGCGCATAACGCCCAAGGCTGCGGCCGCTCCTGTAATTTCCGGCATCAGAGTTCATGCCATTTTCCGGCGCGCAGCCGTGACATATTCCTCAGCCCGCAGCAGATCCGTAAAACGGAGTAAACCTGTCAGACAGATGCGGCTGCCCCGAAAGTCTCCGCGGAATTCACCGGAAGGCACTGATATTTCTCATTGAAATCCGTCTTGCCCCAGAGTCCGGTAAGAACCTTTCCCACGCCCGGCTCGACAAGTCTCCATGATCCGGCGGAATCGGCATCCATGAACGCGGCAAGGACAGCTTCCTCGTCAGTCCATCTCACAGGATGTGTCAGATGAAGCACGGCATTCTCCTTTATCTCTGCTCCGGACAGAGCGCGTTTTCCGGTGACATTGCTGAACAGGGCAATCTCTGGATTCCTGAATTCTGTACCGGCAATCGCATTCCTGAATTCGTCGGCCGCCTCCTGCATAAGAGGACAATGGAACGGTCCTGCGACGGACAGCCTCAGAGCCCTTCTCGCTCCGGCCTCCTTGCAGGCCTTCTCCGCAAGCTCAAGCCCGGCGGCAGTTCCGCTTATAACCGTCTGGACATTGCTATTAAGATTCGCCGCATAGACATCCTTTATTCCGGACGCAATCTCAATCACCTTTTCCTGAGGAAGCCCTATGACAGCGCTCATTCCCGGAGCATGGCCGGAATTTTCCGAAGCGATTTTCTCACACACACGCTGCATTATCTGTCCGCGCATGCGCACAACTTTTATCACATCCTCAAAGGAAAGGACTCCGGCGGCATAAAGAGCAGGAAATTCGCCAAGACTGAATCCCATGGCCGCCGAAGGGACAATCCCTCTTGTCTCAAGCGCCTTCATCACCGCGATGGACGCTGTTGTTATGGCAAGCTGACTGTTGTCGCTTCTGCTGAGAACGGAAAGCTCCGTGTCCCAAAGCAGCGACGGCATATCGACTCCAGTTATCTCGGTGACATCATCAACAACTCTGCGCGCCTCAGAGAAAGCGCCGCAGATATCCTTTATCATTCCCGGTTCCTGTGCTCCCTGTCCGGGAAACAAAAAAGCGTACTTGTCAGCCATAATCCACCTGTAATTATCAGAATTTCTTTATGACAAAAAATGTGTTTTTGTCATAAAGTAGAATAACATATTTTCAGATTTTGTCAATAATAGGCGCGCAGTCTTCTGACTAACCATCAAGTCCGTGTAATGGACGAACCCAAATGCAGAGCATCCGGGTATATGCCCTCCGCATGAACCATCTGTGAGAAATTTCCGCTTTATTTTGTCCGGAACTTCATGTTAATCGACTTTTTTTTCAATATTAAATGCGGGAACAGGCGGACAGACGGCCGATGACGCGCTGTTCCGGAGAATGCCGCGACTGAAATTCCGGCGCAAGACTAAGCGGCGGGATGAATTTTCAGGTTCCGGCAAAACAATCCGCACCGGCCATGCCAAAAACTGATGCGGATGAAAACCGATTTTACAGGAGGGTGTAGTAAAAAGTTTGCGTCGCAAACCTATCATCATCTGCATATTCCCATTTCACTGCGAATATGCCTACAGGAGATATTATGAACCAGCTGAATTCAGTGATTATTGAAGGAAACGTGGTCAGACAGTGCGAGCTGTCTGAACCGAGCAAGGGATTCAAAGTGTGCAGGATTCCCATCGCTGTGAACAGATTCTACAAAAATTCAAGCGGCGAGGATGTCGAGGAAGTGTCTTTCTTCGACATCGAATCCTACGGAAAAGCCGCGGAATACTGCGAGAAAAACGGCGCGAAAGGAAGAGGAATGAGAGTCGTCGGCAGGCTAAAACAGAACCGCTGGAAAGATTCCGACGGAAAAAATTCCAGCAGGGTTCTGATAGTCGCGGAGCACATAGAATTCAAGCCTCAGGTAAAGACGGAGCGCAAATCGGACGGAGAACTTTCCGAATTCTGAACGGGCAGCCCCGACGCTGAGCTTCGGAGGGGGCGTTCCATCCGCCCGCATCAACGTAAGCCGATCCTCATAAAAGCCGGGAAAGGAAACTCACCTTCTCTTTCCGCGCGGCTCAGGACGTGAGGATCTCCTTTCCGGACGTGCTGCCGGAGAATTCCTCTCGGCGGCACGCCTTAGATTCGCATTCCTGAATTCCTCCATTTTCTCAGGAGAGTAGAATCCGTCCTTCCAGTTGAATCTGGAGACATCCGGAAGCGGCTGTCCTTTTGTCATTGACGAGAGGACAGCCTTTATCTGGCTTCTGGAGACACGAGTCTTGGAGAAATCCACGAGAATTCTGCTGAAGCCGGCCGATGAGAGGAATTCCACTTTATCCGTTATGGAGAAAGGATTCTCCGGCATGACAAATGAACCGTCCGGAGTCGAATTCACCTTGAACACGGCCTCCTCCTTGTCCTCAAAATATGTGAAGTCATAGTCACCGGGCAAGCGGAACCGCATCCTGAAAAGAGCGGGATATGCGAACACCGGCACAAGAACCCGCTGACGGACAGAAGGCTCGAACGTAGCCTCCAGATTACGGCGGGAATTCTCATAGGGCATTATGAATGAGCCTATATCGGTGTTCTCAAGCCAGGAGACAGCCCATCTGTTGAACGTATAAAGATACGGTCCGGCCGTCACGTTTACATTTTTTCCCCTAAGCAGCTGAATATGGGCTATATTATTGGCGACAAAATTCACAAAACCGTCAGTGACCAGCCTATCAAGCGTCTGCCGGAGCCGTTCTTCTCGGGATTCAGGCGCGAACGGATCCAGCGAGATATAAATCTGCTTCCTGGAGAACGGAAGAACTGTCTTATGGTTCATCAGGTCATATTCAGTCTCGGAATTCAGCTCAATAATCAGTCTGACCGGATTAAGTCCCTGGACGGCGAAAACATCAGGTATTGACGAAACCTGCACATACAACCCGGACGGAAAATAGGAAAGCTCCTTTCCCTGAACAGGTGTTATGTCCAGAACAGGAAGTATCCCATCCCTGGGCTGCCGACGGTATCTGCCAAGATCGTTCGGAATGACATGAGGATAGCGTCTGGACATTGACTTCGTCTGAAGAAGATACACGCTGTCGCCGATTCCAAATGAACCGGGAATATCCACCCAACGGGTTCCGTCCGCAGTCTCCTCAACGCTTCTGATTTTATGGCTGACCCTTCCGGTGTCATCTTTCCTGTGAATTCTTATAGAATCACCGGGATCAGGATCGTAGCTTCCCCCGGAAAAAACCGCCATCTGAATACGCAGCTGCTCAGGAGGAGTGTCAGCAGAAGCCGAGCGTATCACGGCCTCGGCGACCTCCACAGGCGCCTGTTTTACGGAGACAATATTTCCAAGATAAATTCCGGTTCCGCCAGCCTGATCAGGATTCAGAATCTGCGCCCCGGCGCTTTCGATCCCTTCCGTTTCGGAACCGAATCCGTACCAGTAGGTTGTCTTTGTACGCGCAAAGTCAGACGCAAGCATACGTTTTCCGGCGGCGACAGCTCCCTTACGGTCCTCCTGCCAGTGATCGAGCACATACCGGTAGGCCGCGACTACGCTTCCCACATACTCCGCGCTCTTCATGCGCCCTTCAATCTTGAATGAATCAACTCCTGCCTGGACAAGGTCAGGAACTTTTGATATAAGCTCCAGATCGCATGGGGAAAAATAATAGCCCTGTTTTATTCCTCCGGGAATTTCAGCTGTATAAAGACGGCGGCAGGCCTGAGTGCACATACCGCGGTTTGCTGATTTTCCTCCAAGGAAACTTGAAAAAAGACACAGCCCGGACTCACTGACACAGAGAGCACCGTGAACAAAAACCTCCAGCTCGGCTCCAGTCTGCTTCTTTATTGAAGCTATCTCATCAAGACCAAGCTCACGGGCAAGAACCACACGCTCAAATCCCTGGGACTGAAGCAGCCGGACGGCAGATGAACTCTCGACATTCATCTGCGTTGAGGCATGAAGTTTTAAGTCCGGAAAGAACTCCTGAACCATTCTTATGATTCCGTAGTCCTGGATAATAAGACCGTCAGGCCCCACCTCATTCAAATATGAAAGAAAACGGTACAGCCGTTCCGTCTCACGTTCCTCGCAGACCGTGTTCACCGTAACATAAATCTTTTTTCCCTGACGGTGCAGCGACTCGACGGCAGCCTCAAACTGATTCCAAGCGAAATTCGTGGATCTGAGCCTTGCGTTGAAGCTTCTCAGTCCAAGATAAACGGCATCCGCGCCTTCACCGATGGCGGCATCAAGCGACTCTATGTTTCCTGCCGGAGCTAATAATTCGACCATTCGGCCAATATAGCATAATCGACAACCCCGCCGCAAGCACCATGTAAAGCCCTGTAAAGCCCAGGCAGATGTCACTGCCGGTAGTCCGTAACAGAAAGACAGTTCTCCCACAGGAAAATTCCTGCCGGAGAACTGTCTTGTCACATTGCAGTCAGTGTGTCAGTCTCATTTCTTGACATCCGCATTCGGGAATGTGCCTGGATTTGCCGCCGTTATTTCCCATGAGTCCGCATTCGCCTGAACAGGAAAAGCGACTTTCTCCCCACGGCCGATTTTTCCGACAATCTCCTCAAGCCCCTTGCGGGAAATGGTCTTTGCTTCGCTTTTCTTATCCGCGACAAACGCATTGTCCGCGTCTCCTGATTCATATATTCCGGCATCATCAATTTTCGCCGAGAATTCATTCATCTTCTTGCTCCATTCCGCCTTAGCATCCTTTCTGTACATCGCCGCATCAAGAATTTTTCCGTCAGCTCCGTTCCTTATAATTATTATGTCCTCTTTTGAACCTATTCTCGGATCGCTGTCATTGTCCGCCCACAAATCCCTGACACCGTCCACAGAATATCCGCCGTAGGACAAATTCAGATTGTCGCCGGTCTCGCTCTCACAGCCGTTTCCCTTTCTGCGCAGATGCACAATCACGAATTCTCCGGCATTCACCTTTATCTGCGGAAATTCATATTTCTTCTCCTCCCCGTCACTCGCACATACAAGCTCCAGTCCTGCAAGATTTCCGCCTTTCAGCGCGAACACCTCCACAAATTCCGCGCGGCAAGTACCTTTACTCTTTTCATCTTTTAACATACTGCTTACTGCATCTCCCTGAATTTCGGTTATAATCAGCTCAGGAATTCCAGGATTATAGCCCTTGAAAGGCGCCTTGAAGCTGAGGGAATTTCCTCCGCTGCTTTCCGCCACACCGCAGATATTATAGTCCGCGCCGACTTCCATCGGCTTGTCCAGCGTGCAGGTGAGAATTTTCCCCTCGTGACTGAACGTCGAGCCGATTCTGCCGGCGGAATCTGACACGACACAGTCTGAGACACTGACATCCTCAGAGAAAGTCACCCTGAGCGTGCTCTCGTCATCAACGGACACCGTTCTCAGTTCAGGCATAACAGGATCGTCAGGCTCAACAACCTTGACTCCGTCAGCTGTCATTCTGCATGAAATCGGAACCGCAGCCGCAAGAACCGCACCGGAGACAAAAACCGTCTGTACCGCAAGCACAATCATTCCGCCTGCCCTCACATCAGAAAAAAATCTCTTCAGCATAAAAACCTCCGCTGGAAAAAGAATCGGGAACGGCAACAGCGTCCCGAAACAAAAATGAGCCGGTCTGCACCGGCTCATTTTTGTTTTTGGAGGAGAATGATTTGTTTTACATTTATAATATAGAAACGGAACTATATTTTCATACCATTTCTGACAGGAAATTCACGTTTTCAGTCCTTAAGCTCGGCGGCTTCCACCATATATCTTACGGAAACTCCAGTGTCGTCTTCGGTCATCTTCTCGACAACGAAAATGAGTTTTTTCTCGGAACGGTCACTCATTATCCGTTCGATTCTGTACCCGGAAACACCATTCCGGACGATTTGCGGGGAACCGATTTTCTGGCGGAGAATCACGTCTCCGGATGCATTGCGTTTTTCCAGCATAATATAGAAAGAAGATTTTATGTTTTTTCCGTTTCCGCTGAAAGTCGGAACCAGCTGGACATGATACGAATTCTGGCTGTCAACGGAGGAACTGCGGAAATCCTTGAACACAATCTCATCGGATCCGGCTTTCTGTCCGTTGTCAAGAACGTAAAGGACATGCTCCACGTCGGCCTTCTCGCAGGCAAGATTCTTCATATAATAGTAGCTTTTCGCCTCAAGCGCCTCGAAGACTTCCTTTCCGGATTTGTCCGAGGTGACGGCCGTCGGTTTTATCCTGAACACGCCTCCGTCAACATAGTCATTGGATTTTATGTCAACCTGATAAAGTTCGGCCCATCCCTGAAATTTCACGTCGGTTTTTCCGTACTGGCCGAAGACATAGCTTTTTCCGTCGGAAGAGAAACCTCCGTCCACAAACACCGCCACATCTCCTGCGGACAGAAAAGCGGAAGCCAGCGCGAACGCCGCCGCCGCAAGAACAAACTTTTTCATCGGAATCCTCCCGTAGTATTCACGTGATTACGGACAGCAGAACGCAGTCCTAGCTGTTAAATTTTCGGATTTTATCATTAAGTCTTTACTAATATTTCGTGAACATATATCATTTGCGCATGACTCTCAGGACAAGAAACAGGATAAATATAGGAATTTCCGCATTTTCGGCTCTGATTCTGGCCTTGGACATAACTCTTGCCGTGCTCCAGATTCTGAACGGCACATTCGCGGTTCCCCTTTCCGGCATGGCGCATGACGGAAAACGTTTCCTCCTCACAAAATACAATCCGGATGTTGTGGTCATATCTCTCTACATACAGATTCTATATGTCACCGTAACGGCATATCTGATTTTCAGGAGCTTCGAGAAGACGCAGGCGCCGGAGCTGATATTCATATCCCTGTTCCTCGCCTCCGTGCTGCTTGAATCCATCAGACTGTGGATAACGCTTTTTCACCTTGCCGGAACATTCTCCGCCTTTCTGATTTTCTGTGCGAACATAAACCTCTTCGCCCGCATCATGACTCCGCTGTCGCTGTTCATGCTTGCGGTCATGGGAACCGAATCGCAGCGGCAGAACGCCGAACAGAACATAATAATCACCATAATAATAGTACTGATGCTCTGCATTGCGGTTCCGATGAACACGGTCGGAATAACGCCTAATCTCTCGGTGAAATACGGATTCGGAAATGTGATAAGCGCATCCACCGTTATAATGCTCCTGCTTGCCGCGGCGACATTCTCGGTCACGAACAGGAAGAAGGGTTTTGCCGACTCGATAACGGCGGGATTCTGGCTGATGTCATACGGCTCCGTCGAGATATTCGACTGCACGGACATTCTCAAGGCGGCGGTCACTTTTTCGGCGCTGTTCATCGGAACATACATTTATATCCGCGGACTACACAACCAGTATATGTGGGCATTCTGAGTCCATCGGTCTACCTGAAAAAAAAGAAATAGACAGAACCGATTGCAACGGGAATAACCAGATTGTCAAAATCAGCCAGAGGAAGAATTTCTATCACCGTGGCGCAGAGCGCAAGAATCAGGGCGGTCAGGACATTTCCACAGCAAAGAAACGAGGCAGTAAAGACAGCCGCATAGCAGGCAAGGCTTCCGGCCGCGGTTTTTCCTCTGGTGAACGGAATCACGACTTTTCCGACAAGCTTTCCGACAAGACTCGCGAGTCCGTCCCCGAATGACAGCGCGAAAATTCCGATGCGTGCGCTGTCAAGAGGAAGCAGCAGGGCGGCAATCATTATTCCGGCGACAAGAGTGACCGGTCCCAGCACAAAGCGGTTCTCGTCACGCTTGCGCGCGGCGGTTTCCGTAATTCTTGACACGACAGGAATGTTGACGCCGCGGCAGCGGAGAATTTCAGAGACCGAATAAAGCACAAGAGCGCATCCAAGCAGAACCATCACAGGCATATATGCGGCGGACAGAAGAAATGGAACAGCCGCGCTGCACAAATGGATCGCCTTCCTGAAAATCTCCTTGAAGATGCTGTTGGCCCGCTGCTTGATAAGTATTCCGTCCGCGCCGGTGTATCTCATTCTCAGATTCCTTCCGCATCTGTCAGCGTCTTGGGAATATCCACATAGATAGCCGGCTCAAACTCCGGAACCGGATGCGTAAGATACTTTATGTTCTCCTCCGCAAGGTTGCTTCCCTCAAGTCTGACAAGCGTATCCTGATTTCTAGTCAGCGAATCCCATGCGCGCACCGACTGCTGCAACTGGACTATCGCCTGGGCATTCAGCGAGCTGCTTCCGGTCCGCGCCGCAAGACGGTGAAGGGTTACGCCGTAGTTATTCGCCGCGGCAAGATAGGTGTTCACGATGTCATATTCAGACGCATTCTTCTGGGGGAACAGAATTCCGCGCTCGGCCACTGCTCCGTCAAGAAGAGACACAAGCGCCTCATAATATCCGGCCGCGGCATAATCATCTCCGCGCAGAGAAAGCGTGTTTCCCATGGCGAAAAGGAGATTCTTGTCCTTTGAGCTGCCGTTTCCAGCCTTCATGAATGAGGACAGCGCATCGGCATATTTCCTGTTCCTGTACTGCACGTACCCCATTCTGTAGCGTATCTGAGGAGTATCGTTGCCAAGCTCCACGGAATGCGCATAATCCGCGAGCGCTCCGTCATAGTCTCCGGAAACAAAATAATAAATATCGGCAAGATCCTCGTAAAGCTGGCCGATCTGAGGTGTTCCGGCAAAACCGGCGTTGTCGCGTTCAGCAGTGTAGAGCGCGATTCCTTCGGTGAACTGTTCCTGCGCCTGAATATAATCAGCACGCGACACAAAATGCTCACCCAGAAGCCTGTACGAGTCTATGTATTTGTAAAGGTCGCGCGGCTTTATTGAGCGCACCGAATTGAATTTTGAAACCGCGCTCCGGAGCGTCGGCTCTATGAACTGGTTCTCCCCTGTCTTTATGTAATATCTTGACAGGTTGTACAGGGCTACAGGATTCTCCGGATCCGCACTGACAGCCTTTATCAGAAGCCCTCGGACTCCCTCTATGCCGGACTTGAGATATTCCTCGGCCGGCGGCAGTTTTCCATAAAGCTTGTCAAGGAGATAACCGCTAAGCTCCGTAAGATCGGCTGCACCCAGAGGATTCTTCCGCCTTGTGTCGAATGTGTTCTTGATCTGGAGAACCTCGCGGAGATTGTCCGTCCGTATGAAATACCGCATCATGCGCGACAAATACAAATCGTTCGGCTTGTAAAGATGAATCAGCGTGGCATACTGCTCGCGTGCATCCTCGAATTTTGACGGATCCTTCTCCGTCGCCCACTCAAGATAAACATCACCCAACATCAGAAGACCGTCAGGATCATTTATATGGTAGTCAAGCAGCTCGCGCCTTACAATCTCCTCCGCGCGCTCATAGTTCGCAAGGTCGTCAAGCTCCATGGCCGCATATTCAAGCCCGGCCTTTTTGTCATGATTGAAATACCGTAGAATTTTCTCGTAAATGTCGGCGGAACGCTGGTACTGCCTGTGGTCACGGTAGCCTTCGGCGTAACGGAAAAACCATTTTTTGTTCGGCCGGTACTTTACGGCGGCATTGAATTTCATTTCCGACTGCGGATAAGCCTCCTGCTGGAGAAGCGCGTAGCCCTGCCGGTAAAGTCCTGAAGCCTTTGCCGGGATGTAGATGCAGTGGCGGCAGAAGTTGAACAGTCCGATCAGAACAAGAAGCGTGGCAAGCCCAACGAAAATTCCAGGGATTATCTTGTTCCGCAGCTGATACTGAATGGACTTTTTGTACGCCTCGTATTCCTCCGCCGTCCTGTGCTCAAAATCACGCGGGACAGGAATGGACACATCAAGCATCTTCTCAAGCGCGGCGGCAACCTGACGCGCAGGCGCATTGTTCAGTATTTTCTCGATTATCTCGAATTCCGCGTCATCGGTGAATTCATTCTTTACAATCAGATCCTCAAACGCAAGCCTGACATTCAGAGGATAGCGCGACAGGTTTTTCAGGAACTGCCTGTACTGCTTGTCGGTCAGCGTGTTCGGCGGAGTTCCGTCACCTTCAAGCGCGCCGGAAAAATCCGGAGCCTGAAGCTTCGGTTCCTGAGTCTTCTTGAACGGCTCCGCATGGGCGACATCGGAAAATCCGGGAATCTCAAAATCACTTCCCTCCATCGGGAAGTCAGCGCCTCCGCCGAGATCCAGTCCGCCGTCCGGGGAATTCTCATTTCCGCCGGAATCGCTGTCCTGAGAGCCGAAATCCACGCCGTCCATTCCTGTCGTGTCAAAAATCTCATGCTCTCCGCCGGAGCCGTCCCCTGTTCCGAAATCCGGCAGACTGTCGTCAAAAGGAATGTCGTCCAGGCCGAGCCCGTCAGGAACTCCCGGATTCCGGTCAGCGCCAGCAGCCGGAGCGGGCACATTTTCTGCGGGCGGCTCAGCGGCCGCGGCATCGCCGCCGGTCATATCGGTAACAGAACCGCCGTCCGCGGAATCCGCTGAATTTCCGGGAGCGGCGGCGGCATCATCCTGTCCTGCCGGCGGATTCTCCTCCGCAACCGGCGAATTGTCATCCTCGACCTTGACATCGGAGGCAGGGACATCCTCGACATCTCCGCCAAGACCGTCCATATCAAGATCCATGTCATCAATGTCAGGAATATCCGAAAAATCAAAACCGTCATCTCCGGACAGAACACCGGAATTTCCATCATCGGAACCGGAATCACTGGAATCAGACTGATTCACGGAGTCCGCATCATCAGGAGCCGCCGCGCCGGAAAGAAGGGCATCAAGTCCCATGTCAGCTATGGAGACAGGCTCCTCCGCCGGAGGCTCGTCCGCGGCTTCAGACGAAGCGTCCCCGGCAGGAGCATCCATAAACTGGGACAGATCCGGCATTTCCGTACCGGCGGAAGCGTCATCCGGAACATTAATCGGATTCAGCAGGGACGAGAAGTCAGGAGCACCGGCTGCTTCTCCGGCAGAATCCGCATCCGCAGCTCCGCCGACAGCATCCGCAAGATCAGAAATATCATCATCCGGGCCGGAGCCGTTTTCCGTCTGAGCGTCATTTTCCGGCATACCGAGCACAAAATCCTCGGAGTCGTCGGCATCGCTGATGTTTTTCGGGAAAGGAACTTTCACAGGCTGCTCGCCGCGAGAAGCCCTGAGGTTCAACTCATCCCCAAGAGACAGAATATCTTTATTGAACTGTTTTAGCTGACCTAAGCC
Organism: Treponema sp. UBA792; assembly: GCA_002296965.1. Lineage (GTDB taxonomy): Bacteria > Spirochaetota > Spirochaetia > Treponematales > Treponemataceae > Treponema_D. The sequence continues at coordinate 31,459 of DBIW01000007.1, forward strand.
CGGCATATCGCTACAATTTTACTCCTCTTAGTTAATAAACGGAAAAAAAATATCCGCACTTTACGAAAATCGGCTGAAGCGGTCTCAATCCGCGCTTATAATCTCCAGTTCCGCTCTGTTTCCGCTGACGGCGACAAGCGCCCATTTTCTGCCGTACATATACGACGGAATCGAAAAAGCCGTGTACGTTCCCAAATTCGTTTCTTCATATATGTGAAGATGTCCGCCGACATACAGGATTACCCCGCACTCCGAAAAAAGGGAGATGAGAGTATTCCTTTCCGTCGTGTCCTGCTGGCCGAACAGAAAGGTTCCTGTCACAAGAGGATAATGCGTCAGCACGATTTTCGGATTCGGATCATTTCTGGCGGCGGCGGAAAATCTGTCAAGCTGCCTCCGTCCGAGCATTCCCGTGCCTGTGTCAAGGACATACCAGCTGACCTTTTCAGATCCGTTTCCGGTGACGAATTTATAGAAAGAAGTTCCCGGAAAGCAATGCGTCCTCCAGGAGTCCCAGCCGGAATTGTACAGGTCATGGTTTCCGACCGCATTCAGAACCTTAATTCCGAATTCCGATTCGACACGCTCCATGAATTCCGCATAGCTGTCCTCCTCAGCGGAAAAACCGTGGTCGGTTGAATCTCCGAGCGAAACGCAGAAAGCGGGAAGCTCACCTGAGTCACGGAGACCGCCCAGCCATGAGAAAAATTCCTCGTCCGGAGGCTCAGCCTTGGGTGAACCCATATGTCTGTCCGAGAAAACCACGGCGGTGAATTTCCCGTCCGTTCCGGGGCTGAATTCATTTTCGGAAAGAACCTTCAGCTCCTGCGCGCGGTTCGCGGCCGAATTTCCATAATAGAACAGATTGTCCGAACTGTAGCGGCACCCCGCAAGAAGAAAAAGCGGAGCAAGCAAAAGGAATTTTCTCATAACGTGACCTTCAGAAACACATCCGCGCTCAGACGGCTCATATTTGAGCTTACGGTGAACATATCTATCCATAAGGATGAAAGGCTGATTCCGGCGCGGATTCTTGGGGGAAACTCCTTCTCAGCCTCCAGCGTGAACACCGGAGAGCAGAAAAGAGGATAATCAAACACCGAAACCGTCGCGAATGAGTACCGGACGGAAAAACCGTGCGGAATTTTCCAGGATACCGTAAAGTCAAAGGCAAAGGAACGGTTCATGGCGCAAGGCATGTCCGAAGCGACGGCATGTATCACGGAGATTTTCCAGAACGCGCAGAAATCCGTGCTGACCGTAAGGGAAGGAAGAATCCGCCACCAGAAATAGAGTCCGGCAAGTATATCATGCTCAACCGAAATATCGGGCATACTGTAAAAATGATAGGTCAAGCCCGGTCCGAACCCGGCTTTTCCCGCGAATACAGGCGTGTACAATGCGCTCAGTGTGATGTCCGTGCGGTCCGCAACCTCATTTATTCCGGCAAATGAACGCAGCGTATCCATATCCAAATATACGGCCGACGATACTCCGGGAGCGCAGTTTTTGGTGTCGGGAACAAAATTGTACCTGATTTTCTGGATGAACGAAATTTCCGGCACGGACGGCGCAAACACCGGACCGCCCCAGCAGAAAGCGCACATGGACATCACAAAAACAGCTGAAATTCTTCTGACAAAATTCATCTTCCGTTATCCCTTATAACTCCGTCCCGGTAGCCGTCGTCCAAAGTACGGACAAGGGTTCCGCCAGGCAATGCATGTTTTGTGTAGAGGACGCACGGGTGGCCGTCGCAGACCCAGTTCATTAGAATTCCACGCCGCGGATCCGCAATAAGCCATTCTCCGGGCAGGGCGCGAAGCGATGTGAATTCCGGCGACACAAATTCTATTTCTGTCCCTGCGGATATTTTGTTCAGCGCGGTGAATTCGTACATTCTCCATCCCGCGCGCGGCTCAAACGCCCTGACATCCCTGTCCGGATTCTCCCTGATACTGTCAAGGCGGGCCTTTTTAGCTTCCGGATGAAGGGAGTCAAGCCCGGCACGGAATTCACGGAAATTCTTCTGACCTTCGGACAGGATAAGCTCAACCTCATTTTGCGTCAGTTCGCGTCCGACTTTTGCCGCAAGCTGATACCGGCTGTCAGAGGCGCCGGACGTAGTGACATCAGCTTCCGCCCGTCCGTAATAAAATCCGGTCGTGCTCTCGCGGTGGCTTACATTGTCAAGCTCAGCGATGAACGGAGCCGCCATGCTGTCCGTAATTTTTCCGTCCAGAACATCAAGAGCCTTCCTGTATGCGCGCGTGACGACCGCGACATAATAGATGCTCTTCATTCTTCCCTCGATTTTCACCGAGTCGATTCCGGCGGCCTTCATGTCAGCAAGATGATTTATCATGCACAGATCCTTGCTTGACAGCACGGCCGTAAAATCATCTCCCTCGAACACAGGGAAATACTCGTCCGGACGCTGATGCTCACGCAGGAAAAGCCGCCCGGACTGCGCGAGCACATCGTATTCCCAGCGGCATGTGTGCGAGCAGAATCCGCTCTGGGCGCTACGGCCGGTAAGATACGCGCTCATAAGGCAGCGGCCGGCATAGGCTATGCACATCGCGCCATGGCAGAACGCCTCAAGCTCCATCTCCGGCACGGAATCCTTTATCCGGCGGATCTCGTCCAGCGATATTTCGCGGCCCAGCACAATACGGCTGAATCCGAGCTCACGGTACATTTTTACGGCGGAACTGTTGACGCAGCTTGCCTGGGTACTCAGATGCAGCGCCGCATCCGGAAAATGCTTTCTGACCAGCGGAACGATTCCCAAGTCCTGAACGATGAACGCGTCTATAGGATACTGACGGAAATAATCCAAATCCGCGGTGAAAGCATCTATGTCCCTGTCATGAAAAGAAATATTGAGCGCGCAGTGAAGTTTCCGGCCAGGATAGCGCTTTTTCAGCGCGCAGACATTCTTGTATTCGTCATCGTAGAAATTGTCCGCCTTGACGCGGAGCGAGAATTTCTTTAGTCCGATATAGGCGGCATCCGCGCCGTATTCCCATGCGTAGTAGAGTTTCTCGATGTTGCCGGCAGGCGAAAGCAGCTCCATCATGCGTCCGCCCTTATGCTGTGCTCAAGCCGCGGACAGTTGTCAATCTGTACTCCGCCGTCAGAGGAAATTTCCGTGACGACATGACCGATTCTGTCCAGCGCAAGATGCGGCTCGTTCAGGAATTCATCGGCCATCTGGAACATGAACATCATGTCCGGCCATACGTCAATCTCGCAGCGGCCGCCGGCGGAAACAACTTTCCGGCGGAAATTCTCGGCATCGTCAAGAAGAATCTCACGTCCGCCCATCTGTATAAAAACCGGCGGAAACGACTCGAACTGCGACTCATCGGCAGCGAGAGGCGACACGAACGGGCTTGACGTGTTTGAGCTGTATGTATATTCGGAGACGCTCCTGCGCAAAATCTCGGAACTGATTATCTCATCTGAAATCTTCTTTGACGATATGATTTTTGATTCCGGAGAGAAATCGAGCCACGGAGAAAAAAATATCACCTTCCTTATGCAGTTCCTGTACCGCTCCCGCAGATTGAACAGGAACGCGCAGACGACAGCCGCACCGGAACCGTCGGCCGCAATTATTATCTCCGGAATTCCGGCGCGGTCTCCGGAATTCAGCGAGCAGGCCACCTGCTCCTCCGTAAAAAGCGTGCGGAAAACAGTCTGGATGTCCTCTATCGCCGCAGGATACGGATAGGCCGGCGCAAGCCTGTATTCCGGAACGATGACGCGGCTGAACGTCTTTGCCGCGAGCGATGAACAGAATCCCCGCCATGCACGGCGCGAGCCTCCGACAAACGAGCCTCCATGAACATACAGCATCACCCGGCTGGACGCATAAATTTCCGGAGACAGCACATCGCAGTCAACATCTCCGTATCTGTGCTCCGCGCATTCAACGTTGTTCGGAAGAAAGACAGTACTGAACTCACTGTCAATCCGGCTTCTGAAAATTCCGACATCTGACTTTCCGCTGTATGCGAGAAGCCTGAGCTTTTTCACCGCCCTTTTTCGGTCATTCTGTACAGACATATACGCACAATATAGCAAAATACACATAAATTTGCTATACTCGGCGGAATTCCACGGTTCCCGTAGAAAACGAAACTTCTGGAGAATCCAATGCCAATAAAAATTCAGTCAGACCTGCCGGCCTGCGGAATTCTGGAAAAAGAGAACATATTCGTGATGACGGAAAAACGCGCGGCGGCACAGGACATCCGCCCGCTGAAAATCGCCATCGTAAACCTCATGCCGACAAAGGAAGTCACGGAGACGCAGCTTCTGCGGCTTTTGGGAAACACGCCGCTTCAGATTGAAATCTCGCTGGTCAGAATGGAGAACCACCGGTACAGACATACAGGAGAACAGTATCTTGACCGCTTCTACATTCCGTCAAGCGAGATTTTCAGACAGAAATTCGACGGAATGATAATAACCGGCGCGCCGGTGGAGCAGCTGGAATTTGAGGATGTAGACTACTGGAACGAGCTTTGCACGATAATGGACTATGCAAGGCGCAATGTGTTCTCGACGCTCTATGTCTGCTGGGGCGCATTTGCGGGACTGTATCACCTTTACGGAATAAGGAAATTTCCGCTTGAGAAAAAACTTTCCGGCGTTTTCATGAATTTCCGGACGACTCCCGGAGAACCGCTGCTGCGCGGATTTGACGACACGTTTCCGATTCCCCAGTCAAGGCACACGACAATCAGGAAAGATGACGTGACGGAACGCAACGGAATAACTGTGCTCGCGGAATCTCCAGAGGCCGGAGTCACGCTGATAAAGTCCGATGACAACCGCGAGATTTTCATGACCGGCCACCTTGAATACGACACGCTGACGCTGTCTGAGGAATACTGGCGCGACATAAAAAAGGGGATGAATGTCCCTCTACCCAAAAACTATTTTCCTAACAACAACTCAAGCCTTCCGCCGTCATCATATTGGCGCAGCACGGCCCATCTTTTCTATTCAAACTGGCTGAACTACTACGTATATCAGGAGACGCCGTTCAATTTTATCTGACACGGACTTACGGAAATCACAACGGAGGAAACATGACGGTTTTCGAGAACATAAACAGACTCATCGGGTATGCGGTGAAGACGGGGCTTGTCGCCGGGGATGACGTGACATTCATCAAGAACAGGCTTCTTGAACTGTTCCGGCTGGATGGATTCCAGACCCAGGAACAGGCGGAAGATATTCCTGACCAGGATCGGGACGGACTGGAGGAAATCCTCGGAGAGCTTCTGGACTTCGCGGCGGAGAGAGGAATCTTTGCGGACACAGGAACAGGCTCCAGGGACCTGTTCGACACAAAGATAATGGGGCTTCTGGTTCCGCCGCCGTCTGCCGTCCGGGAAAAATTCCGCACGCTTGAACAAGGCGGAGGCTCTCAGGCCGCGACGGACTGGTTCTACAGATTCAGCTGCGACACCGACTATATCAGACGCTACAGAATCCGCCGTGACGAAAAATGGACGACGGAGACTCCGTTCGGAATTCTCGACATCACGATAAACCTCTCCAAGCCGGAGAAGGATCCAAGGGCGATAGCTGCCGCCGGGAAAGCAGGACAGGGCGGATATCCGCAATGTCTTCTCTGCCGCGAGAACGAAGGATACGCCGGCAGACCTGACCATGCGGCAAGGCAGAACCACCGCATAATTCCGCTCGAACTGAACGGCGAGCGCTGGTGGCTTCAATACTCACCGTACGTCTACTACAACGAGCACTGCATTGTGTTCAGCGACACCCACAGTCCGATGAGCATCGCTCCGGAGACGTTTGTGCGCCTGCTTGATTTTGTAACCGAATTTCCCCACTACACGATAGGAAGCAACGCCGACCTTCCGATTGTGGGAGGCTCGATTCTTACGCACAACCATTTTCAGGGAGGTCACTACGAATTCCCGATGGCGCGCGCGGAGAACGACATGGAATTCAGCATCGCAGGCTTTCCGGAAGTAAAGGCGCATACACTCAGATGGCAGATGTCGGTGATAAGACTGAATTCAGACGACAGGAATGCGCTCGCCCGTGCCGCCGCGCATATTCTTGAGAAATGGCGGAGCTACACCGATGCCGGCGCTTTCATCTTCGCGCATACGGACGGAATTCCGCACAACACGGTAACTCCCATAGCAAGGCGGCGCGGAGACGGATATGAGCTTGACCTTGTCCTGAGGAACAACATAACCACGGAGGAACATCCGCTGGGTGTCTTCCATCCGCACGCGGAGCTTCATCACATAAAAAAGGAGAACATCGGACTTATAGAGGTGATGGGAGTCGCGATTCTTCCGTCCAGGCTGAAGAACGAGCTTTCTCTGCTTGCGGATACTATGTGCGGAAAAAGGGACATCGCCACGGACGGACTTCTCTCAAAACACGCGGAATGGGCCGCCGGAATTCTCCAGAGGCATCCGGAATTCGGCAGAAGCAATGCGGAGCAGATTCTAAGGCAGGAGACAGGGCTTGTATTCTCAAAAGTTCTGGAGGACGCCGGAGTCTACAAATTCACCGCGGACGGAAAAGCCGCATTCGCAAGATTCATCTCCGTACTGTAGGGGCATACAACGCGCCGCATGAGGTTTCCGTCTCAGGCATTCTCAAGACACCGGGAACGGAAACCTCATGCGTGTCAGCTGAAGGCCCTGTCAACAATATCCTGCGGAACCTTCGGCGTGAATGCGGATACGGCAGGAACCACGGCAAAAGGAATGATCATCGCAACGGACGCAGCGAGCGGAGACCTGTCCGCGCCCAAAAGCATTGTCAGTATTATCGCAGCTGCGGCGCCGGAATAAAGCCCGGCATAGGCTCCGGCCTTGGTGACACGGCGGCTGTATATTCCGAGCACATACGGAGCAAGGAACCCTCCGGACAGGACTCCCCAGGAAAGCGACATCAGCGTCACGATAAAACCGATCTGAAGCTTGGAAATCAGATAAGAGCCTAGAATGAACACCGCGCTCAGAATCCTCATCATAGCGACGGACTGCTTCTCGCCCACATCCCTGTGCATATATCCTTTATAAAGGTCTATCGTTATTGCGGATGAGCTTACCAGAACCATCGATGCGAGCGTGGACATGGAGGCCGACAGCACAAGCAGCATTATCACCGCAAGAAGACCTTCGGGAAGATAGGCCGACAGCAGCGACGGAACAATCAGGTCGTAGTTTATGGAGCCGTCCGCAAGCCGGGGAACCGTATCCAGGCCGAAAAAGACATGACCGAGAGTTCCGGTAAAATATGCGCTGAGTCCGATCACAAGCGCGAAAACCGTCGTAATCAGAGCGGCCTTCGGTATCACCTTCTCGTTCTTTATCGCATAGAATTTCTGGACCATCTGCGGAAGCCCCCAGGAGCCGACGCTCGTCATGAAAATCAGCGAGGCGACTGTAACCGCGGACGGACGGTCAGCCGCCGGGACATGGGCCGCATAGTTCACGTTCACGGCCCGGACAGCCTCAGAAAATCCGCCGGCCTTTACGGTAAGCACGACCACCATCAGAACAGCGCCGCCGAGCATAATGAACCCCTGGATAAAGTCGGTCAGGGTGACGGCGAAATATCCTCCGAGAACAAGATAAATTCCGGTAATCGCCACAAGAATCACCAGCGCAAGATCGAACGATATGTTGAACGTGGACTCAAACAGATGCCCAAGCCCCTTGAACACGGATGCGGAATACGGAAGCAGGAACACGAAAATCAGGACAGCGGAAATCATCTTTATATGGTCGCTTCCATATCGCGCCTCAAGAAATTCCGGCATCGTCATGGTGTCAAGATTCTGCGTCATACGCCTTGTGCGGCCGGCAAGAAGAATCCAGGCGGCGCAGGCTCCAAGCAGGGCGTTTCCGGCGCCAATCAGAAGCGACTGGAATCCGAAGCCCCAGCCCTGCTTTCCGGCAAAGCCGATGAAAACCGCCGCCGAAAAATATGTCGTTCCGTAGGCGAATGCGGACATCCAGGGACCTACGCTGCGGCCGCCAAGAAAAAAGTCGTTCAGCGTGGCGGTCTTTCTCATTCCCCAGATTCCGACACATATCATCACGACAAGAAAAACAAGAAGCAGTATAAGACTGTACATAAAAATTCCTCCAATACGACCCGATCCGGCTCAGCTGAAGCGCCTGTCGTCAATGCGCTTCGTCTTCTTCTCGCTGCGAGGAAGCTCCCCCTCGCCCACAATCTGAACTTTTGGAGTCAGATTGTATTTTGACTTGAAATTCAGCGCGATTGTCAGCGCGGCCTCCGTCCTGTCGGTTCCGCCCTCCACCTCAACCGTCAGCGTCATCTCGTCCTTTCCGCCGGCGTGCTCTATCACCGCGCGGTATTCGCTTGACGTTCCGGGAACAGACTTTATCACGTCCTCGATTGTTCCGGGAAAAATTATATTCCCCTTCACCTTCACCATGTCGTCGCTCCGTCCGAGGATAGGCGTTATTCGCGGATAGGGCGAGCCGCACGGACACGCGCCAGGAACAAAAGCAGCAAGGTCATGGGTCCTGAAGCGGAACAGCGGAGCGCCCTCCTTTACGAGCGTCGTCAGGGTGATTTCCCCAAGCTCACCGTCCTTTACAGGAAGTCCGGTCTGCGGATCCAAAATCTCGACATAGACAAAATCGTCAAAAATATGAATTCCGTCCTGCTCCTGACAGCTTATCCCTATTCCGGGCCCGTAACATTCGGTCAGACCGTAAATGTCGTAAAGCTCGATTCCGAGGATGTTTTTTATACGCGCGCGCATCTTGTCGCCCCAACGTTCGGAACCGATCACGCCCTTTCTGAGGCATATCTTGTCCCGGATTCCGCGGCTCTCGACCTGTTCGGCAAGAAGCAGCGCATAGGAGGATGTGGCGCAGATTACGGTTGACTTCAGGTCGCGCATCATCTGCAGCTGCTTCTCCGTGTTTCCAGGTCCCATCGGAATGGCCATCGCGCCGAGCTTCTCGCAGCCGAGCTGGAATCCTATTCCGGCGGTCCAGAGTCCGTAGCCCGGCGTAATCTGAATTCTGTCCTTTCTCGTGATTCCGGCAATCTCATAGCAGCGCGCGAACATGAGCGCCCAGTCGTCAACATCTTTCTGCGTGTAGGGAATTATAACCGGAGTTCCGGTCGTTCCGCTGGAAGAATGGATTCTGACAATCTGCTCCTCCGGAACGGCGGCAAGTCCGAGCGGATAGGCATCACGCAGCTCCTGCTTTGAGCTGAACGGCAGGCGCTCGAAATCAGCCTGTGTCCTTATGTCCTCCGGATTTATATCCCTGAATTTTTCCTCATAAAAGGGATTTCCGCACATCTTGACGCGCCGGATCTGGTTCCGCACCTGTCCAAGCTGTTTTTCTGTAATCTGCATATACTCCACCTGAATGTCTGTTTCTTCACATAGTAACTTATAAGTATATTTCTGTCAACAGGAACACACAAATGCTCAACAAATGACCGGAGTCATCCGTTATTCGCGGAGAACCAGCCGAGCGCATTTATGTTCAACCCGACGAACTCCGGCCGGACTGAATTCTCTATTGCCGGAATGAGATTCTCACGGCGGATGATTCCTGTCCCGCAGGCCGCCCCAAGAAGAACCATATTCACGACGCGCGTACTTCCAAGCTCCCGGCAGGCCGCATCCGTATCGACAGCGACCACATTCATTCCGGCGGCGGAAAGCGATTCCAGCATTTCGCCGGCAGTGAAAATTTTTCCGCCGAGACTCGCCGCGACACCCTGAACAGCCGCCGTGCTCACGACAACCGTGCCGCCGGCCTTCATATATGGAAGATTTCTTGCAGCCTCGCACGGCTCAAACGCAATCATCATGTCCGCCTGGCCGAGCGGAATCAGGGGCGACCAGCAGTTTTCACCGATTCTGACGTGGCTTACGACTGAGCCGCCGCGCTGAGCCATTCCGATTGTCTCAGCGGAGAGAACATTTTTTCCGTCCGCCATCGCAGCGCCGGAGACCAGCTTAGCGGCAAGAACAGTTCCCTGTCCGCCGATTCCGCATATCAAGATATTCACACTCATTTTTTTCCGCCTTTAATTTTTTGAAGCAATCGCGTCCACCGGACAAATCTGCGAGCACAATGAACAGCCTGTGCAGAGCGATGAATCAACCTGAGCTTTTTTGCCGTTCATGCCAAGCGCAGGACAGCCGATTTCGTTTATGCATTTTTTGCAGCCGACGCATTTTTCATTTTCAACGTAAAGAGCAGGCTTTCTAAATTCCTTGAATTCTTCCTTGCGCAAAAGTGCGATACACGGAGACTTGAAAATCACCGCGCTGACTCCTTCGTGCGAATCGCATTCCTTTACCGCCGCAATGCTTTCTTCCAAGACAAACGGATTTACCGTAACGACTGGCTCAACTCCAACCGCCTTGAGGATTTTTTCGATGCTGATTTTTTCCGTGATTTCGCCCATCATCGTAACGCCTGTTCCAGGATGAGGCTGATGTCCCGTCATCGCAGTTGTGGAATTGTCCAGAATGCAGATTGTCTGACGCGCCTGATTGTAGACCGCATTGACAACGCCAGTGATTCCCGAAGCGAAGAAAGTCGAGTCGCCGATAAATGAAAAGCAGTGCCTGTCATTTTCCGCATGAAAAAATCCCTGCGCCATAGTTATGTCCGCGCCCATGCAAAGGCAAGTGTCGCACATATCAAGCGGCTTGGCGTTTCCCAAAGTGTAGCATCCGATGTCGCCGCAATAGACAGTCTTCTCGCCTTTCATCGCCTGCTTTACCGCATAAAAACTCGCACGGTGAGGACAGCCAGCGCAAAGAACAGGAGGACGCACAGGAAGAGGAGGAAGAGCGGGCGACGGCAGCTTGGGAACAGGAACCGAAAGAAAGGATGCGATATTCTCCATAACGGACGCGACGGAATTCTCACCGGCGGCGCAGGTCATTCCGTCAAATTTTCCATGGACACAGCACGAAAGATTTCCGTGTGCCTTCACGACAAGCAGATTCTCTTCTATGAACGGATCAAGCTCCTCTACGACAAGAACATGGGTCCGCGCGGACATGAATTCCTCGGCGGCCGGAGATGGAAACGGATACGGTGTTCCGATTTTCATAAGAGGAACATCTCTCTGCCCCAGAAGCTCAAGCGCCTCCTTCACATAGGCATAGCTTATTCCGCCGCAGACAATGCCAAGATTTCCGCCGCCACCGTTCTCGACAGGATTCAGTCTTCCGGCCGAAAAGAATTCCGGAAGCTCCGACAGATTGCGCTCAAAAATCCGCTTATGGTTCATATACGAGAGGCGCGGAAAAATCACCCAGCGCGAAGAATCCTTTTTGAATTCATCATGGGGACGGCAAGGCTCAAGCTCCGGCATCTCCATCGACTGATACGCATGGTCAACACGGGTCGTGGGACGCAGCAGAACCGGCGTCCGGAATTTCTCGGAAATCACGAACGCCTCCTGAACCATCAGAAACGCCTCCTCAGGCGACGAAGGATCAAGAACCGGAATTTTGGAGAACGAGCCGAATGTCCGCGTGTCCTGCTCCGTCTGGCTTGAGATCGGCCCCGGATCGTCGGCGCAGACAATCACCATTCCGCCCTTTATTCCGACGTACGAAAGGCACATCACCGGATCAGCGGCCACATTCAGGCCGACCTGCTTCATGGTCACAAGCGTGCGCGCACCGGCAATGCTCGCTCCGGCCGCAACTTCGACGGCGGCCTTCTCGTTCACCGACCATTCCACATATACTCCGGTTTTCTGCCGGTATTTCGCAACAAATTCTATTATCTCACTGGAGGGAGTTCCGGGATAACCCGACACAAGTCCGACTCCAGCCTTCAGCGCGCCGAGAGCAACCGCCTGGTTTCCCATTATCATCTGCCTGGACATCAATCCACCGCCTTCTTCTGGTTTTTACAGAAGATTAGCACAAAAACAGTTTTGCCGCCACAAGGAGAAAAACACCGCCTTGACAGTACAGTAGGGGGGGGGGTAAAATAAGACACTATTTTAATCTGGAGCAAGAAATGAAAAAATCAAGAATTCTTTTTGCAGCCATATCCGCTGCCGCATTCGTAATGATTGTAGCGGGATGTGAGAATCCGGCCGGTCAGACAAAGCAGAATCAGGACGCAGGTACGGAACAGACTACCGGCGGTCAATCAGGGCAAAATCCGTCTGGAACCACAGGAGGCAATCAGACGGAAGCAGCAGGCAACTACATAAAAAGCGAGGATGACCTAGTTGACTGCGTGCTGAACGTAATCAGACAGTACTACGCATTCGCCAAAGAGACTGGTATCGTCACCACGGAAGTATCAACGTCCCCATCACGTGCTGCAAGCCAGTCCGAGATTACGGAGCAGCTCAAAGCGCTTATCGATGCATACATAACTGCCGGAGAAGGAAAAGACCTTGCTAACTGGGAAAACCTGCAGAGAGGATTTGTGGATGAAGGATATAAAACCGACCTGAATTTTGAAAAAAAGGTAGACCTCAAAGACATAACTCCAAAAACGGCGTTTTCTTCTGCGATGGATATAACAAACCATGTGAACAGCATTTATTCTGACAGCGCTGAAACGCTCAGCTATGAAGCCTTTCTTGACATGCTTTTTGGCGGTCACGGACAAGAAGCCTCATCATTGATAAACGCAGCTGACAGATATGTAATAATTCCGGAACTTTATCTGGACGGAAACATCAACGCAAATAAGAATGCAACAGGAAGCGACAGCTACGCCAAGGGAAACATCGACTTCAGAGTCAGCATGAATGTGAATGACATTAACAGTCTGATAAAAACTCTGATGGAAGCCTTGAATCAGACCGGATTCCAAGAACTGTATATTCCAGAAAAACTAAATCTTCCGGTGAATTCCTTAGGAACAAGCTGTAAAGTTTCTTTCAATGCTGACATAACAGAAGAAAACAGAATCAACATTCTGACCATGTCCAAAGAAATCGGCGAAATTCAATTTCAAGGGCCAGAATATGAGTATTATGACGACTTTGACAAATATGTTATAGAATATCAAAAACTAATTAAGGAATACAACAAAAAACGGGGTGATGTGCTGCAGAAATATGCACAGAAAATAGCCAGGGAATTCCTGTGCAGCAGTACGTCTGGAATATGGGTCAGCGTGGACGGAACGGAATCATGCCCCGGTGGAAAACTGTCGCTTTCACTCGAACAGAAATACACAAAGGAGAACCTGGGAGAATTCTGGGAAAACTTGATGAATTACAACATCTATGGTCTTCTGTACTCGGAGAAGAACAGCCTGAATCTTAAAGTCACGGATTCTGACGGAAAAGAGACGTTCAGCAAAGAATACGACTACAATTCGATAATGGAACTTACAAAAAAAATCGTGAAGGAAGCCGGGAAAATTTTCAGCGGCAACTAAAATAACTATGTTTCCGCCGGCAAAAAAATTCTTTCCAACCATAATGCTACTTGCTGCGATGGAATTTCCGTCTGTCGCGCAGAATTTCCATGCAGAGGCGGCAATATCCGACATTGTTGAGACGGAAACCGGCGGAATAAGATATTCAACGGCGAAAGCTGACATTGCCACAGGAGACACTTTTTTCTCGCTTTCGGGCGGAAAAGTATCCTCGGCAATGCCCATGTGTTCAGTTGATATGGAATTTCTTTCCGGAAAATTCTGTTTTGCGGCAGGAACAATCCTGTTTACAACGGAATTCTCCATGTTCGGCATAAAAAACTTTTCCGTTCTGGAGACGGTCTCGATAGAAAACGGAGGAGCCGGACTTTTTACGGCAGGAGCCGATTTTCCGTCCGTCGGAAATTCAAGATTAAAACTGTCATTCACAGGCGGTTTTGCAAATATGACAAACGGAGTATTCTGGGGATTCCGTGCCGTCCCGAAACTGCCGCTTATTCTTGCTACAGCCGCCAGAATAAATTCTCCGGCCGGAAAATTCTTTTTAGGCGGAGCTGTTGCGGAAATCAGGGCTGTCTCAGAATCATCAGAGCAAATACTCTCATCCGGATTTCAGGGAGGAGCCACATTCGCCTATGCAAACTCCGTTATATTCGGGAAATACTCAGTCAATTTCCGAGGAGGCGTTGTGTTCACGTCCGGCAATGCGGATGCGCGCACGGCATCCGGTGATGCGGAGATACATCTGGATGACATATTTCTAATTGCAGCGGCCGGCATAGACTTCCGGCATGAGAGAAAAATATTTCTGTGGTCAGCTGGAGCAGACTTCATGTTCATGCCGCTCGGAAATTCCCTTGCAGAACCATCATGTGACATAAGACTGCTGCTGATAAAAATAAAGCAGAAATGGAATTTTAACTTTGAAGCAAACGGAAGATATGCGCTGGTCGTACCGTCGCTCACCCTTACCGCAAAATTACCCGGCGGAATTGTGGCAGGAATAAGAAAATCAGTTCCAATTCCGCTTGACTTTGCGGGGTCCGGAGAGGCCGCCTTAAAGGAAGGACAGCTCAGTTCCGCCACAAGGACGCTTCTGCTTTCCGGGCTGTCATTTTTTGTCGGCCTGTGAATCCGCGGAATTCCGTCTGGTAAAAGCAAGGACAAGCATGAGGACAGGAAAAATCACGGCGCATAAGATTCCAAGCCTCAGATTTCCGCCGAAGAATCCGGAGGCGAGTCCGGAAACCGTGGGGCCTGCGGAACATCCGACATCACCGGCAAGAGCAAGGAATGCGAACATCGCGGTTCCTCCGCGCCTGACAGATGCGGCGGCCATGCTGAAAGTTCCCGGCCACATGATTCCAACGGAAAGTCCGCACAGGGCGCAGCCGGCAAGGGCAAATGCCGGCACCGGAACGAACGCCACAATAAGATAGGAGATTATGCAGAGACATACACTTATCCTCATAAAACTGCCCAGATTAATCCTGTCGCCAAATTTTCCGTAGAACGCGCGCGAGCTTCCCATAAAGACGGCAAAAAGCATCGGTCCGGCAAGGTCTCCGGTCGTCTTGGAGATTCCAAATTCCTTCTCAGCAAGCGCGGAAGCCCACTGACTTACCGCCTGCTCGCTGGCTCCGGCGCACAGCATCATCAGCATGAAAAGCCAGAAAATCCTCATCCTGAAAAGCCGGGAAGCGGAAAGTCCGGCCTCCCCGTCTCCTGTTATCGGAGCAAGCGGAACGGCGGTGAAAAGCAGAAGATTCAGGAGCGGAATAGCTGTCCAGGCAAGGCAGAGAATTCTCCAGCAGGACGTTCCTGCGAACCTGAAAAAAACGGTCGATACAAGAACAACGCCCACGTGTCCCCAGCAGTAGAACGAATGAAGGAGGCTCATCGTCTTCTCCTTGTTCTGCGTGGGGCAGGACTCAACCACCGGACTTACAAGGACCTCCAGCAGACCGCCGCCGACGGCATAGACCATCACGGAGCACAGAAGCCCCGCAAACGGATCCCCTGCAAGCCCCGGAAGAAAGGTGAGCATCGCAAGTCCCGCGGCGGCCAGAAGATGCGCCGCCACGAGCGAAATTCTGTATCCGATTCTGTCCACGAACCATGCCGAGGCCAGATCCACAATCAGCTGGACCGCAAAATTGAACGTCACAAGAAAAGTCATCTTCTCAAGCGGAATTGAAAATTCCCGGCTGAAAGTGATGAAAAGCAGGGGAACAAAATTGTTGACAACCGCCTGGACAATATATCCGGCGAAACAGGCATACACCGTATGCTGATAATTCAGTTTTCTCATTCCTGAATAATATCAGCGTGAATGTAAAAAAACAGCGGATTTTCCGATAATTTTATTGTACAAATCTCCAAAGGAAGGCTCCGTTCCGGAAAATTCTACTCCGCGCCCATGCTCCTTATGTTATCCCTTATCTGCCGTGTGTCGGCCTGAAGCTTCTCCGCCGCATCCATCACGGTTCTGACAAGACCGTTCATTGCGGCAGTGGCATCAAGCACCTGCTTTCCGCCCGCGCTCTGTTCCGACATCGCATTCTTTACGTTGAATTCCTGCTCGACGACAGTTCTGGACAGCTCCACCACCTTCTTGAATCCGCCGGAAGCCTCCCCGGTGGTGGTGAACGTGGAGTCTATCAGAGCCTTGACCTTCTTCAGGACATCTGAAATCATCTTGGCTTCCTTGCCGGAATTCTCTGCAAGCTTTCTGATTTCCTCGGCTACGACGGCAAATCCGCGGCCTGAATCTCCGGCATGGGCAGCCTCAATGGCGGCGTTCATGGCAAGAAGATTCGTCTGCCCGGCAATCTGCCTTATCACGGCGCTCATCTCCTCAAGTCCGCGGGAATTCTCCTCTATGTCGCCGACAAGAGCCGTTATCTTCTCGATGTTGGTCTGTCCCTCGCGGGTGGCCGCGTCAAGTCCGGAGACGGCCTCGGTGTTGCGGCTCAGAATTCCGTCAACTGAACCGATTCCTTCTATCATCTTTCCGATTACGGCGGATGCCGCCTCCACGCTCCGCGACATGTCATGCGACACCTCGACAAGTTTCGCTATGTCGGACTCGGCCTCGCTCAGACGGTCCGCGCTTGTTTCGGCCACTTTTCTCACCGAATTGCGCAGCTCCTCGCGGTGAATCTCGCCAGTTATCCCCTTCTGGATGTCAAGATAATGACGGCAGTTCTCAGGACGGTTCACTCCGTTAAAAACCGCAACCGCAAGCTGCCTGCAGGAATCGTATCCGCAGGAGCCGCAGTTCAGAATATCCCGGCTTCCATGCTTGTGCATATCGGCCATTATCTTCTGAATCTCATCTGCGGACGGTGTCTTTATATGCCCGCTGAAATACCGGCTACGGTCTGTGTACGTCCGTGAATAAAGCTCCGGCCTCCAGTAGGAATCTATCATCCTGTTCAGCTTTTTCAGCGCGGATTTTTCGGAATGTCCCTTTGACCTCCAAAGTTCCCGCCGGGCGCGCATCCGGTCCTCCACAAAACGCTCCATTCTGTCAAGATGCATTCCGCAGTTTCCGCTTCCGGCTCCGCAGTTGCATCCGTTCTCGCAACTCAGGCAGTCAATCAGCGTATAGTACGGTCTGCGTCCGCTGTTCTCCTCCGCAAAATCAGCCAGATATTCATAGACTTTCGGATTTCCCTCGATTTTCCTTGTTCGTTCGGAAATTCCCGGAACAAAACGCTCCGCCGTCCGCATAAGTCCTCCCGGAGAGGAATAAAGCACGGCGCGTTCCGCAGGAGGATTTTCATAAGGAATTCTTCCGAACGATGACAGATTCAGCCTGTTGTCCTCAAGATATTTTTTGACCGAAACCATGGCGACATTGTAATCACCGGTTCCGGTCGCGTCGAATTCACGGCGTTTCGCATAGCACGGAGATATTGCGGCAATCCGGCAGTCAGAATACCGCGGATAGAATTCACGGATCGCCTTCATCACGTGGAGCATGGGACTGTCCACCGGCGCAAGATACGGAATCAGTTCCGGATGATATATTTCTATGAATGTGACAAGCGCGGGGCAAGGCTGTGATATTATACAGTCCGTTTTTTTCCGCTTCATGTATTCGATATATGATTTTGTGGTCAGCTCGGCGCCGAAACTCACATCGAACACGGCGCGGACACCAAGTGATTTCAGAAATCCGTTCAGCTCAAGATCCATTCCCTCAAAGGTCACGGCGGCGGCCGGTGCGACAACAGCGACAATTCCCTTTCCGGACTTCAGGTCGGAGAAAAACGCCTCCGAGTCATCAATTCCGGTTCTGGCGCCGTGACCGCACACCTGAATACATGCTCCGCAGCCGATACAGAGGTTTTCGTCCAGATCCACATGATTTCCGGAGCCGTTGTTGCACATCTTGACCGGACAGACGGCGATACAACGCTGGCAGTTGACGCATTTTTCACTGTCAACATGAATGACAGGCCTGAGATTTTTCTTGAACTCGTTTTCCATGCCTCAAATTATAACACCAGAAATCAAAAAGTAAATTAAATTCGCCGTACAGAACGGATACGCTCCGCACAGCGCGGAATTTGTGGTATTATGGAAGAAACGACGTGCTCAAAAAATGGAGAAAATTCAACATGGACAATAATGACGGAAGCGGAAAATTCTATGACGAAGGCCTGAATTTCTCGTGCAGAAGATGCTCCTTCTGCTGCGGACATTCACCGGGATTTGTCTACCTTTCCGAACGCGACCTGAAGAAACTGTGCGAATTCTTTGCCGCAGACATCGGGACATTCGTCGAAAAATACTGCCGGTGGGCGGACTATTATTACGGAGAAGAAGTTCTTGCCCTTCTGGAAAAAAAGAACTACGACTGCATCCTATGGGACAACGGCTGCACGGCGTACGGAGCAAGGCCCGTCCAGTGCTCGACTTATCCGTTCTGGTCATGGATGCTGCGCGACAGGGAAACCTGGGAGAGCTGCGCCGCCGACTGCCCCGGAATGAACAGCGGAAAGCTGTGGAGCCGGGACGAGATAGAGGAGAACCGGCGGAAATACGACGCAAACAGACCGCTGCGCCGTGACGAGGTGATGAGACTGATTGGAGAGGAGGGAAAAAGCCTGAATTCCGGAGAAAACGTGCAATGACAGAAGCAGAAAGACTAAAAAGACTGATAGATGCCGCCACCGGGAGAATTCCGGCGGAACTTGTGATAAAGAACTGCCGGATTGTGAATCCGCTCACAAAATCCGCGGAAAAAGGAGACATCGCGGTTCAAGACGGAACAATCGCAGGCTGCGGTGAATACAGCGGAATCACGGAAATTGACGGACACGGACTTTTCGCCACGGCGGGCCTTATCGACGCGCACGTGCACATAGAATCCGCGATGTGCACACCGGAAGCGTTCGCCGCGATGGTGATTCCCAAGGGCACCACCTGCGTGATTGCGGATCCGCACGAAATCGCCAACGTGAAGGGAGCAGACGGAATCCATTTCATGATGAATTCAGCAAGGAGGACTCCGCTCAAGGCAAAATTCATGATTCCGTCATGCGTTCCGGCGACACCGTTTGAAGATTCAGGCGCGGAACTTACAGCGGAGGACATCAGCCGCCTTCTGCAGGAACCGAATACGGCGGGGCTTGGCGAAATGATGAACGCTCAGGGTGTATGCGCCTGCGACAGCTCCGTTCTGGAGAAAATTCTGGTGTCGCTCAGAAGCGGAAAAACTCTGGACGGACACGCTCCGTCGCTTTCCGGAAAATTGCTGTCCGCATACAGGGCGGCCGGAATCACCACCGACCACGAATGCACGGCGCCGGAAGAAGTCACCGAGCGCATAGAAAAAGGAATGTATGTGCTGCTGCGGCAGGGATCGGCCGCGCAGAATCTGAAGTCGCTCATTCCGGCGGTGACCGGGGCGAATTCCAGGCGGTGTCTGATGTGCACGGACGACAAGCATCCGCAGGATATAATAAAGTCCGGCCACATAAACGGGAATCTCAGAATCGCCGTGAGCGGAGGGCTTGATCCTTTCACGGCGGTTGCGATGGCGACGATAAACACGGCGGAATGTTACGGCCTCAAAAATCAGGGACTGATTGCCCCGGGATTCCGGGCGGATCTCGTATTATGGAAGAATCTTGAGAATTTCGATGCGGAAATGGTTTTTATCGACGGAATTCTACAGGCCAGGGGCGGAAAGCCGCTGTTCAGCACTCCCAACAGGACGGACAGATCGATGACCCACACGGTGAACATAAAGCCGTTCTCGGAGGACGCGCTTAAAATCCGGCTCAAATCGGACAGGGCAAAGGTGATAAGCCTTGTTCCGCACGGAATAACTACAGGCTGTTCGGTCAGAAAAGTGCGCCTTTCGGAGGACGGAACATTTGAATGCAAGATGAACCGGGGTATACAGAAACTCGTGGTGATGGAACGGCACAGGGCGACAGGAAAAACCGGACTGGCACTGATAGAAAACTACGGAATCACAAACGGAGCTGCCGCCACCACCGTCGCACATGACTCGCACAACATAATAGCGGCCGGCGACAATGACGGCGACATCACCGCCGCAATAAACGCGCTCAACCAGGCCGGCGGAGGAATGGTGCTCGTATCCGGCGGAAAAATTCTCGGACTGCTTCCGCTCCCGGTCGCGGGACTTATGTCCGACAGAAGCGGCGAAGAGACGGCGGAGGAACTGGGAAAACTGCTTGAGACGGCATGGGCGGAACTCGGCATAAGCCGGGAGATAGAGCCGTTCATGACGCTTTCATTTTTAGCCCTTCCGGTAATTCCCAAACTCAAGCTCACGCCGCGCGGACTTTTCGACGTCGAATCATTCAAATTCACAGGCCTGGAGGCGGACTGAAATGACGGAAAAGCAGATTGCGGACTTCATCGCCTCCGGAGACACGGAACTGGACAGACTGCTGAAATTCACGGCGGAAATCGACAAGATGACATCCATTCTGAGGCGGACTGTCCTGATTGACGGGAGCCGCCGCGAGAACGATGCGGAACATTCATGGCATATTTCGGTGATGGCGATGATTTTCTCCGGATATGCTGCGGAAAAGCCGGACATCGGACGCGCCGTAAAGATGTGCGCAGTCCACGACCTTGTCGAAATTTACGCGGGAGACACCTTCGCCTATGATCCGGCCGCAAACAGTGACAAGAAAGAACGGGAAAAGGCTGCCGCCGACCGGCTGTTCTCCCTGCTTCCGTCCGAACAGGGGAACGAAATCCGCTCACTTTGGGAAGAATTCGACGGAGCGGACACGGCGGATGCGAAATATGCCGCCTGCATGGACAGGATTCAGCCGTTTCTGCACAACACGATGACAGGCGGACACACCTGGGTCGAAGGAAACACATCGCGGAATCAGGTTGAGGAAAGAATGCGCATCGTAAAGGAATTCATGCCGGAAGTTTACGGCTGGATTGAGAAAAATCTGGATGAGGCGGAAAAAAGGGGCTGGCTCAGAAAAAGGCATGACACAAAAAATCCGCCGGACGTTCTCACATAAATTTCCGGCTTTTGGGAAGCGCGAATTTTTCCGTGTCGATTCCCTCAAGTTTAAGAAGCGCGATTTTGTTTTTGATTCCGCCACCATAGCCAGTGAGACTTCCGTTTGAGCCAAGCACCCGGTGGCACGGAACGACAATGCAGATCGGATTCCAGCCGACAGCTCCGCCCACAGCCTGCGCGCTCATTTTCTTTAGCCCTTTTTGCGCGGCGATATTTTTTGCAATCCCGCCGTAAGTCGCCGTCGCACCGAACGGAATTTTCAGCATCTCATCAACAACCAGTTTTCTGAAAGGCGTAAGATTTTCAATTCTGAATTCCGGCGTAAAGTCCGGCTCTCTTCCGGAAAAATAAACGTCAAGCCAGCGGCAGGTTTCCGAAATCACAGGAAACAAATCAATGAAATCCGCGGAATCCGCAGAAAGCTTCTTTACCTCACCAGCTGAATTTTCTGCGTGCTTTTTCTCGTCGAACGAATATTCAAACCAAAGACCGGTCAGGAATTTTCCATCGCTTTCGATAAAAATTTTTCCGAGCGGAGAAGCATACTCAAAAATATATTTCATCTATTCAACCTCAGCAAATTTTTCGCGCCAGTCCTTCACGATGTCGGGATGGGAAGAAGCGTAAGAAAGGATTTTCCCACCAAGCCCGGATTTCACAAGCTCCTGAACTTCAGAGAACGGAAGCCGGTTCACCGCAGGGCAGGTCTTAGTCAGCGCGACAAAAATTTTTCCACCAGCGGATTTTCTCACAGCACGCAGCGGCCAGATTTTGCAGTCGAACGGCTTTTCCTCGGCAGAGAGAACGCAGCCTTTTTCAGAATCCAAAAACGGACAGGCGACCTCCTCGTCAGGCTCATCGGTTTTGTAGCCGGCTGAAAGGTCAACGGTGAACGAATCTTTCCCTACAGGGCGGAAACGTGCAAGCGGAAATTTTTTCTCAAGCCGTTCCTTTGTCTCCCGGTCAAAAAGCGGAGTTTCCCAAAGGCTCTGGCGGCGGAATGAGCAGCAGAACCGGCATGACGCGCAGTCGGATTTTTTTAAGATTTTTGAAAGCATGGTCAGCTGCCGGACAATGCGGAAACAGGATGTCTGTATTCCATGATGGCGATTTCCTGTCCGGAAGAAAAGCAGCTGTCGGCGCGCGCATAAATTTCATCCGCCGTCTGCTCGTCAAGATAATATTCTCCGCAGTCGCAGCACACCATTGCAGGTACATTGCGGAAAATCACCGTCGCATTTCCGCGGTTCAGCACAACCTGAGCAAATCCTTTTTCCATATCTCCGAATCTGCAAACCGGACATTTCATATCAGTTCCTCCGTTCTGTAAAATCGTCTGTCCACCGCTCCGCATCCGGCTCATATACCGTAATCACATATTCCGTATCGTCGGCAGGATTATATGCGGAGACAACATGAACTGGGCGCATACCGTCATATCCAAGAATAAGCCTGCTTGAATAAGGCGTATCGTCCGGATATTCCTTTATCACATCTCCGTTTTCTATGACGGATTTTATGACATCTGGGGAAAAGCCCCGCTCCGCCATACGCCTGAAAACGTGTCCAGAAAAAAAATATCTCACCCGAAACTTCCTCCTGAATACCGACACAGATTACCATGACAGCAGAAATTTTTCCACGGCAAAGCCTCTCACATCTCCGCTTCGCCGTAGAATTTATCCAAAATGATGTCGGGCTTGTACGAAAGTTTCGCCTTGCGCAGTCCCTCGACTCCCATGTCCTCCTCGCGGTTAAGGTAAATAAAATTTTCAGCTTCCTTCGCAAAAAGATTGTTCACCACGGAATACGCGCCGTCCGCCGCATAATCTGAAAGAGCCTTTTCAAAATGAATGTCCAGAACCTGAGGGGAAACCGGACTTGCAAGCGTCATCGCGGCAGGATTTTTATCAACGTAAAGAACTCCGCCACGGATATTCAGCGCATAATGAAATTGAACCGCAGAGGCAATGCTCTGTTTCTCAAGCACAAGCGCATGGTCAGGATTTTCGCCGGAAGAAAATTTCTCATCCAGCCATTTTTCTTCTATGTAAATGATGTCGTCCGCAATGTCGTTTTTTGGAAAAGTTTTGAATTCCCAGCGGTTCTCGTAAAGCCGCATGAACCGCGCGATGTGATTTTTTTTCTTGTGGAATTTCTGCCCCGGAAGTTCCGCGAGGTTTTTCGCAAGGTAAATGTAGTCGCTGTCGTTGCGGTCGGAATTCCAGCTGATTTTAATTCCCGGAAAATTTTCGGCAAGACAGGAATCAATCTCGTTTTTCTGGTCGCGCGTGCAAAGGCAGAATCTGAGAGGCATTTTTTCCGCGGAACATTTTTCAACAAGAAAAGAAATCGCATTCTTCAGCGCGGAATTTTCAGAAACCGCAAGAGGAAAACCGAATCCGTTTCTGCCGCCGTTTCCGTTGTAACGCCGGAACAGAAATCCGTCCCTGACCAAAAGCTCGATTCCGTATTTGTCCTGAAGAAGAAAAATGCTTGCAGGCGCGCTGTCGCTTCCCAAAAGTTTTTCCGCGCGGAGGTTCTGTCCAAGCCACTCAAAGTCAGAAAGATTCATGCAATAAAAATAATCATAAAAAACGAAGTTTGCAACAGATTTTTGTATAGTAGAAATTCAGCCGCCCCTCTCCGATTTATAGACTGAAAAAAAACGATGTAGTATGATGAAAACCATGGAAACACCAAAAACGCCGGATTATGCGGTTCTGAGCAGCTGCGGAAAATACACGTCATTCACTTTTAAAAACCACAGCATAAGATTCAGAACCTCAGCCGCGCTGAAAAAATACACGGAAATCAAAAAATGGGATTCAGGCTATCTGGTTGTAACTGCGGACTACAAGAAACTCGGTCTCACAGAAGAATACATTGACCTGATTCCAATTCTGAAAGATTTGCATTTTAATGAAAAAGAATTTCTAGCCCCGATAAAGGAAGTGAAAATTGAATACTGAAAAAATCAAGGAACTGGCAGACAACGCGGAAGTAATCATCTGCGGATACGCATTCTCAAAATGTGAAAACGGCATTTCAGTCTTAAATCTGAATGCTCCCGACCATGCCGCAGTTTTTTCAAACGAAGGAGAAATGCTTGAAACCAGCATGGACGACATAGAACTTTCAATAGTCCGGGACTATCTTAAAAAAAGCAGAAAATATATGGAATGTGAAAATGCCTAAATATTTTGAATTCAAAGTCTGCGGATATTATCTATACTTTACCGCAAAATGCATTGTTGAAGCATTTCATGTTCACGCAAGCGATTCAAAACTTACAGAAGAAGGAGCTGCTAAATTTTTCGTCAGAGAAGACGGCTCAACATTGATACAGAAAAAAGGAACTCTTAATGACAAAGAAATTCGAAAAATACAAGAGTTCATAAAAGACAATTACAAAGATATGTACAAGACTTGGGCTGTCTTGAGCGAAAACGGATTCTACAAAAAATAAAACCAAAAAGGAAACAAAATATGAAATTCATTTCGTGGAACGTGAACGGACTTCGCGCCGTGATGGGAAAAAACTTTATGGAGGCGTTCGGCTCGCTCGGCGCGGATTTTTTCTGCCTGCAGGAGACAAAGCTCCAGGCCGGGCAGATTCAGATGGAGCTTCCGGGCTATCATCAGTTCTGGAACTACGCCGAAAAAAAAGGATATTCAGGAACCGCGATTTTTGCAAAGCACGAGCCGATTTGTGCAAGCTACGGAATCGGAACGCCTGAGCACGACACGGAAGGCCGCGTAATCACTCTTGAATACGAGAAATTTTTCCTTGTGACGGTCTACACGCCGAATTCTCAGGACGAGCTGCGCCGCCTTGAATACAGAATGAAATGGGAAGACGACTTCCGCGCGTATCTTAAAACGCTCGCCGAAAAAAAAGGCGTGATTGTCTGCGGAGACATGAACGTTGCCCACGAGGAAATCGACATCAAAAATCCAAAGACGAACCG
>DBIW01000014.1 GCA_002296965.1 Treponema sp. UBA792
AGATTAACAAAAACTATTGACATATTGATTTCCGCGAATTCCGGGAATTGCCGGAGCTGTCTGAATTCTGTCCTGCGTGAATCAGGTTTTGTCAGAATTCGGCGCTGCTAAGCCAGACGGAAAGGGCTTTTTTTGTGGAATCAAAGGCAATCGGCAGTTTTTCTATGTCGGCCGCACAGGTGATTCTGTGGCTCTGGAATCCCAGCACCTCCGTTTTCTGTCCGTTCAGTTTTTTTATCAGGGAAGGTATCGAGTCCGTCCTGTCGGAAGGCCTTGCCGTAAAGAATATGTCGCAGGTCTTATAAGTTATGTTCTTGTAGCGGTAAGTGTTGGGATCCGAGCAGAGATATTTTATTCCGGTCACGGTTTCTCCTGTCTCCTCGCGGCATTCGCGTTCTGCGGCGTTCTCCGCACTCTCGTCGGCATCTACGAATCCGCCCGGAATCGCGATGAATCCTTTCCGCGGTTCCTTCGCCCGTACTTCAAACAGGACATTATGCTCCCTGTCGGCGATTATGACGCCTACGGCCGCCGCCACATTGCAGTAAAGGTCAAATCCGCAGTCAGGGCAGGTCCATTTTCTGTCGTTGTGATTGATGATGTTTTTTCCTCCGCACATAGGGCAGAGATTGAAGCTGTTGTCCATTTTTCCTCCGGTATAATTTGTTTTATCTGAATGCGCGTATTGTCATCGCATCCGCAAGAATTTCGGAACGCTTTATTGTACGCAGAATCAGCGGAACGGCAAGCGGAACAGCCGCCTTTATCCTTGCGAATTTTCCTTTCTTTCCGTCAAGTCCGCCGCGCACAATCTGCGTTTTCAGAATCGAGGCAGCCTCCTTTACAAGCAGCGGAATGAATCTGAATATTATCTCAAGGATTATCACAAGATAGCGTACAGGAATTCCAAGCGCGGCAAGCGGCCTGAGGACTGAAGAGACTCCGTCCGTAAGCTCCTGCTCCTGTGTGGATGCCGAGAATGCGCTTATGCATCCGACCGCAGCCGCCGTCCTGAGAATCGTGGACAGACACAGCAGAAGTTTGGACGGCGTGACGGTGAACCATCTCCATTCCGTGAGCATCCGTTCTCCCGGTGCCGCCGGCGCGAAGATAATCTGGAACACGCTGAAAATCAGCAGAAACGGAAGAAGCTTCAGAAGCGCGCGCGTAAGTTTTCTGAGCGGAAAACCGGCTGTGACACAATAGACGGCCGAAACCGCCGTCATGACTGCGCAAAGACGGACCGGCCGTACCGCAAGCGACACCGAGAACAGCGCGAGAAAAAGCAGAATTTTCAGGACGGAAGGAATTTTCGTGACGGGAGAACAATTCCCATTCTTTGCTGCGGATGACTCCGAGAATTTCCGCAGCGATTCAAGGATTTTTACCGACGGTGACGGAGAGACAGGTCTCATTCCTTGGCGGAATTCCTGTTTTTTCGGATTTTCCTGGGCAGGCCGGAGCGTGTCCAGCACGATTCTTCCGTTCTGGAGCACAATCTCGCGGTCGGAGAATGAGGCTTCGTCCCTTCTGTGCGTGCTGAAAATGACCGTTTTTCCGCTGTCCGCAAGTTTTCTCATCATGCTCATCACCCGGATTCTGTTTTTTCCGTCAAGTCCGGCGGTCGGTTCATCAAACATTATTATTTCCGGATTCATAGAAAGAATTCCCGCTACCGAGAGGCGTCTCTGCTCGCCGCCAGAAAGACAGAATGTCTGTCTTCCGCCGAATTCATCATAAGGCAGGGAGACTTCTTCCATCGCGGATTTTACGGATTCGACAAGTCTTTTTCCGGAAAGCCCTGTGTTGCGGGCGCCGAATGCCACGTCGTCCGCGGCGAATGTCTCGAAAAGCGCGGCGCGGCTGTTCTGTCTTGCAAGCAGCGGACGCGACGAGGCCATGACCGAGCCTTTCTGACATCCGGTCAGCCCGGCGGCAAGTTCCAGAAGCGTGGATTTTCCTGAGCCGGATGCTCCTGTAAGGGCGGTCAGTGTTCCCGGATAAAAAGCCGCATCCGTTCCGCTGATTCCATGAATTCCGTCGTATGAATATTCCGCGGCGCAAAAGACAAGGGACGGCTCTGATTTGAATTTATGCGCATTCAGCGTCCTTTCGGCAGGAGCAAGCGGCGTTCCGTCAACTTTTTCTCTCAGCTCATCAGATTTCAGGAATTCCTGTGTTCTGCCGTAATATACAAGTTTTCCTTTTTCAATCAGAATCGTATTGTCCGTCTCGGCCACGGCTTCAAGGTCATGAGTTATGTGGATTATCGTGTTTCCGCATCCGTGCCAGTATCTGAGAAAACTGAAAATCTCCGCGCGTGATTCCGGATCCATCATCGAGACCGCCTCGTCAAGAATCATTATCCTAGGGCGCATCGCGATTATTCCGCTGAATGCCGTCTTCTGCTGCTGCCCCGATGAAAGCGCGGATGTCGGTGACTGCGCGCGGTCAAGAATTCCTGTGATTCCCAGGCTTTCGATTGTTCTCAGCTCCACTTCCGCGGCGGAAAGTCCGAGGTTTTTCGGACCGAATTCCGTGTCCTTTGCGACAGTTCCACGCACAATCTGGTCGTCCGGCGACTGGAGAACCATCGATGTAAGGCAGTTTTCCTGAATTTCGACAGTTCCGCTGTCCGGTTCAAGAAGTCCGCATATTATTTTCGCCATGGTGCTTTTTCCGCTGCCGTTTGTTCCTGCGACGGCGGTGTATGAGCCTTTTTCAATTTCAAAGGAAATGTCGTCAAGTGTTTTTCTGTCCGCTCCCGGATAGGTGAAGCTGATGTGTTTTACAGAAAGAAAACCCATGCGACCGATTCTACCAGAATTCACGGGAAATTCCAAATGAGCATTGTGCGAGCCTGCGGATAAAGCGTCAATTCATATCGTTGAAATTGAATATAAAGAAGACCTGTGTTATCATTATGCGATTTTATTTTATTCATAAATTCGCGTTGCGAATTTGTTTCTTGGAGGAATTATGTCAGCATTTGCGGTTTATTCTGCACTTTTTGTTCCCAGTTCATTTGTCGGTGTAATCCTTTTGAGTTGGATTCAGAAATTCTATCTTCAGGGGCAGCCAGAAGGCTACATTAAAGGACTTCCGATAACTCTCGGTGTTACGGTCGGTCTTTGTGTCATTGTCATGATTATTGCCGGCCGTTGTCTTGCGCCTTTTGACGATATTCTCAGAAAAATTGAGCGGACCGGAGACGAGCCGACCGATGAGGACAGGAAAATTGCGCTTGACTCAATCAAGAAGATAAAACTTGTCACAATTGTGTTTACAGTGATAGGATTTGTGTTCGGAAACCTGATTACGATGTTCATTTCAATCGCAAAAGGCTCGATTCCGCTTGAGGGGTCACGCGTGATTTTTGCGGTCATTCATTCCGTGTCGTTCGGCGGACTCGCCACTTTCTACACAATAAATCTGATGGATTTCTTTCTTGCAAAAAAACGCGCGCTCCTGAAAATCCGCAAAATCGACGGAGACAGCTCGTCCGGAAAAATCAGCTCGACAATCGCCTATATGGTCACGATAAATGTGCTTTGCGTCGCTTCCACCGTGGCAATGGTCCCGTTCCATCTTGTGCGCGACGGTTCGGTTCAGCTGGCGGAGAATCCGTTCTCATTCTATCTGAGTCACACGCTGCTCGTGTTCGGAATTACGGAGATTCTGTGTTTTGTTC
Source organism: Treponema sp. UBA792 (assembly GCA_002296965.1). GTDB lineage: Bacteria > Spirochaetota > Spirochaetia > Treponematales > Treponemataceae > Treponema_D. Next base: position 3,692 of record DBIW01000014.1, read on the forward strand.
CCATTTACATGATTCTTCACGGACTCAGAACCAGGCTTGCGGACAATTCGGCAAAAATAATGGACATCGCGGCAAAAGGCGACCTTGTCAGCAGAATCGACATAACTGTTACGGATGATTTCGGCCTCCTCACCACAGCCGTGAACACCCTTATGGAGCATCTTTCCGAAATCATAGGAGGAGTCAGAAGCGAGACGGAGTCGGTATCGAATTCCGCCGGAATTCTTACCGATGTCGTGAATTCATCTGTTTCTGCTCTGAATCAGATGTCTGGCTCCTTTACCAGAATTCTTGAGGAGGAGGACAAACAGAACGGAATGATTCTTGATGTGAGCCGCGACATCGAAGGACTGAAGAAAGGTTCCGGCGAGCTTATGGAATTCATGGTGTCGCAGAGTTCCGCCATGCAGGAAAATTCGGCGTCGATAACGGAAATGGCCGAGAACATAAAATCTGTCGCGAACATGACTAAAAAGGCCGAGGAGCTTTCGGCCGTCCTTTCGGAGACGAGTGGTCAGGGAAACAGCCTTGTCACCCAGGCGGTGAATTCGATTACCGAAATTCAACATGCATCCCAGGAAGTCCAGTCCATAATCAAGGTGATGCAGAACATCGCCTATCAGACGAATCTTCTTTCGATGAACGCCGCGATTGAGGCCGCGCACGCAGGCGATGTGGGCGCAGGATTTGCCGTTGTCGCCAATGAGGTCCGGTCGCTTGCCGCGTCATCATCCGCAAGTGCAAAGGATATTCAGGGACACATAAAGACGATGGTTGAAAAAATAGACGGCGGAGTTCAGGCAATATCGCAGGCCGGAGATGCTTTCCGCAGAATCGAGGCGTGTGTCCAGCAGAACAAGGAGCTTGTGCAGACGCTCTTCAGCGCCATGGAGGAGCAGCGTTCCGGCGCGGAGGACAATATGCGCGTCACGAATTCTGTCTCCGAGTCGCTTGTAAAGGCGAATATGCTTGCGAAGCAGCAGAGTGAATTTGCCGATAAGGTCCGCAGCGCCATGGATAAAGTCGTCGGAATAACGGAAGAAGTCTCTTCGGTGATAAAGGAAGGTGAGCAGGCCGCACAGAATCTTACTGATTCCGTCACGATGGTTGCGGAGACGGCTTCGGACAATAAGGTTGCTGTCGAGAAGATGACGAAGCACATTTCCGTGTTCAAGGTGGATTGACTTTACGCCCGGAATCCGGTCCGCGCAGTCCGCAATTGACAGCGTTTTTGTAATCCACTAATTTTAACGGACAGCTGCCGTGTGTCTTGCGCGCGGCGGCTGTTCAGTCGTTTTTTCAGGTAAATATTTTGGACTATGAATTTATAAAACAGGTGATGCCGCTTTATGTCGGGGCGGCTGGACTTACGTTAAAAATTGCGGCGGCGGGAATTCTCCTTTCGTTTCTGCTGGGACTTGTCTGTGCGCTTGTAAAATACGAGCGGATTCCGGTTCTCTCCGGCATTGTTCATGTCTACATTGAGCTTTCGCGCAATACGCCGCTTCTTATCCAGCTGTTTTTCCTTTATTTTGCCTTTCCGCGGATGGGGCTTAAGCTGTCGTCGCTTCAGTGCTGTGTAATCGGCATGACCTTTTTGGGCGGAAGCTACATGGCGGAGACTTTCCGCAGCGCGCTGGATTCGATTTCTCCGGTTCAGATTGAAAGCGCGCAGTGTATCGGTCTGAGGCGTGCCCAGATTCTCCGTTTCGTCATTTTTCCTCAGGCGGCCGCCGTCTCTGTTCCCGGAATTTGCGCCAACATAATGTTTTTGATAAAGGAGACTTCGGTTTTCAGCGCAGTCGCCGTAGCTGACCTTATGTACGTGGCAAAGGACCTTATCGGACTTTACTACAAGACCGAGGAGGCGCTGTTTCTTCTTGTGATTGCATATTTTGTTCTGCTTCTTCCGGTCACGGTTCTGGCCGGTCTTGCGGAGAGGAGGCTGCGTTATGCCCAGTTCGGCGGCCGGTAGCGTGTCAATTCTGGCTGCGCTTGAGCAGTCGTTCAGCGTGCTTTTTATGGGACGGAATTTTGTCCGCCTTCTCGGAGGCCTTTGGGTTACCGTATGGATTGCGCTTGTTTCCGTGGCCTTTTCCGTTGTGCTTGGAATTCTTTTCGGAATTCTGATGACACGGAAAAGCCGTATAATCCGCGCGCTGTGCAGGGTTTATCTTGAGTTCATGCGGATAATGCCGCAGCTTGTCCTGCTTTTTATCGCATACTACGGGCTTTCGCGTATGTTCGGACTGGAGCTTTCCGGAGAAGCCGCATCTATAATCGTGTTCACTTTGTGGGGAACCGCAGAAATGGGCGATCTTGTGCGCGGCGCTCTGGAGTCAGTTCCGCGTCATCAGTATGAAAGCGCTATGGCTTTGGGACTTACGGACAGACAGGTTTTCTTTTCGGTGATAATTCCGCAGACGGTCAGAAGCCTGATTCCGCTTTCCATGAATCTGATAACGCGCATGATAAAGACAACCTCCCTTGTTGTTTTTGTCGGGGTGATTGAGGTTGTGAAAATCGGGCAGCAGATAATTGAAGCCAACAGGATAAAGGTGCCGACAGCCTCAATCGCCGTTTATCTGGTCATATTTTTTATGTATTTTATTGTCTGCCGGGTGCTTTCCGCTCTTGCCGGATTCATAGAGAAAAAACAGAAATCATAGAGGAAAATTTATGCCGCTTTTGGAAATACAGAATATCAGAAAATTCTACGACGGAAACGAGATTCTCAAGAACATATCGTTCAGCGTGAGGAAAGGCGAGGTGATTGTGATTCTCGGTCCTTCCGGCTGCGGAAAGAGCACGCTTCTCCGCTGCATCAACGGACTGGAGTCGGTTCAGGAAGGAAAAATTCTCCTTTCGGGCGAGACAATCAGCAACAGAAAGAAGGATATGTATCTTGTGCGCCAGAAAATAGGAATGGTTTTCCAGAGTTACGATCTTTTTCCCCATCTTAATGTGATGAGGAACATTCTGCTTGGTCCGATGAAGGCGCAGGGACGCTCAAAGGATGATGTTCAGGCCGAGGCGATGCAGTGGCTTGCGAGAGTGGGGCTTTCTGACAAGGCGGATGCGTTTCCACGTCAGCTTTCGGGCGGACAGAAGCAGCGTGTCGCCATTGTCCGCGCTTTGTGTATGCATCCGGAGATAATGCTTTTTGACGAGGTGACTGCGGCCCTTGACCCGGAGATGGTGCGCGAGGTTCTTGACGTGATGATGGGGCTTGCCAAGGACGGAAAGACGATGCTTATAGTTACACATCAGATGGCTTTTGCAAGGGCTGTCGCGGACAGGGTGATTTTTATGGATTCCGGCGAGATAGTTGAGCAGGCGGCGCCAGGCCAGTTTTTCGGAAATCCTCAGACTCAGCGGGCAAAGGCTTTTCTGGAAAGCTTTGAATTTGAAAGCCGGCATTAATTGAGAATGGCTAAATTATTACCGTCTGTGATGCGGTTTTTCCAGCCCGGACATTAGGGGCGGCTTGCCGTTGCCGCAGGCAATGAGCGTGAGCGAACCCCGTTTGGCCGGATAAGCTCCACGAAAAAAACATATAAAACCTATTGATTAACTAGGTAAAAAGAGGTTATAACATTCCCATCGTTTGAGAATAAAAGATTTTTGGAGGATGTCATGAAAAAATCATTTGTCAGAATAACTGCCGGGCTGATTCTTGCCTTCGTCGCAGTTCCAGTTTTCGCAAAAAGGAATCCGAACGGCCGGACTGTCGCTGAAATTAAAAAAAGCGGAACCGTCAGAATTGCGGTTTTCAGCGACAAGAAACCGTTTGGCTATGTCGATGAGTACGGCGAATATCAGGGGTATGATGTGTATTTTGCTAGACGGATTGCAAAGGATCTTGGCGTAAAAGTAAAATACGTTCCGGTCGAGGCCGCCGCAAGGGTCGAGGTTCTTGCCACGGGAAAAGTGGACATTGTCCTTGCGAATTTTACGAAAACGCCGGAACGCGCGGAAAAAGTCGATTTCGCGCTCCCCTATATGAAGGTCGCACTCGGTGTCGTTTCTCCGGAGAAAAATCTGGTGACAAAGCCGGAGGATCTTTTTGGCAGGACTCTGATAATCAGCAAGGGAACCACAGCCGAGACTTATTTTATGGAAAATTATCCGCAGGTTAAGCTGCTGAAATTTGACCAGTACAGCGAGGCTTACAACGCTCTTCTTGACGGCCGCGGAGACGGACTTTCCACCGACAACACGGAGGTTCTCGCCTGGGCGATTGAAAATCCCGGCTACAAGGTCGGAATTGAGTCTCTTGGAAGTCTAGATGTGATTGCTCCGGCTGTCAAAAAGGGAAACACGGATCTTTTGAACTGGCTGAACGACGAGATAGAGTCGCTTGCCGCGGAGAATTTTTTCCATGCGGACTATGAGGCGACGCTCCGTCCTGTTTATGGCGCCGCCGCCGACGCTGACAATCTTGTAGTTGAGGGTGGAAAATTCTGAAACTATTTTTCAAAAAAAAATGTTTTTCCTATTGACATATTTTTTATAATACGGTAATTTATAGTCAGCTTGTAAATAAGCTGATAAACTCTCTCCGATGTCCAGCAGCGCTGGACGGCAGGAGCTCCTCTTGGTGTTACCGATTGGAGCTCCTGTTTTTTTTACCAGAAGGTTTTTACGAGGTTTCTATGTATATTGCCGATGAGCATAGGTACGAAAAAATGGTCTATAACCGTTGCGGAAACAGCGGGCTGAAGCTTCCGGCGGTTTCTCTTGGAATGTGGAAGAATTTCGGCGCGCAGAATTCATTCGAGAATATCGAACGTATGTGCCGAACCGCATTTGACTGCGGAATCACGCATTTTGATCTGGCCAATAATTACGGCAGTCCTTACAACGGAAGCGCGGAGGAGAATTTCGGCCGTGTTCTTGACAGCGGTCTCCGCCGTTATCGTGATGAGCTTTGTATTTCCACAAAGGCCGGCTATGAGATGTGGCCGGGACCTTATGGGGACAGAAACGGTTCGAGAAAATATCTTGTCTCGTCTCTGGATCAGAGCCTCGGGCGTATGCGCCTGGATTATGTCGATATTTTTTATCATCATGTGTTTGATCCAGCCACGCCTTTGGAGGAGACGGCCGTGGCGATGGACAGCATTGTCCGGTCGGGAAAGGCTCTTTATGTGGGCGTATCCAATTACAACAGGGAGCAGACGGCGGAAATCGCCGGAATTTTCCGGGAGCTTCATACTCCTTTTGTGGTGAATCAGCCTTCATATTCCATGCTTAACAGATGGATTGAGAAGGACGGGCTGGATTCCTGGGCTTTTGAAAACGGAGTGGGAATCTCGGTGTTTTCTCCGCTTTATCAGGGATTTCTAACCGGACGCTATCTTGACGGAATTCCTTCCGATTCCAGGGTCGGCAGGGGCGATACCTGGATAGGAAAGGAGCTTGACGCCGACATGGTTGCGAGGCTGCATCGGCTTGATGGCATTGCTGCGGCCCGCGGTCAGAAGCTGTCGCAGATGGCAATCTCATGGATTCTGCGCAACAAGTCCGTTACTACGGTGCTTATCGGTGCCAGCAGTCCTGGGCAGATTCTGGAAAATGTTCAGGCTGTCCGCAACATTGAATTTTCAGAGGCAGAGATTTCTGAGATAGAGAAAGTTCTCGCCTGACAGACGGAATGTCGGCGTAAAAAAAATCCTGCGGAAAAACCAGAATCCGCAGGATTTTTTTATTCTTTTATCAGTTTTCCGAAATGAATCAGATAGTCGGCAAATGACGCATAGCTGCATAACAGGCAGATGCAGAACATCACCAGCGACGCAATCCTTAATCCTCCGAAAGACTCCGGTTCCGCGCCGAATCTTGTAAGCGCCTCAAGAAAAAGCGCGAAAAATCCGGAGGCGACGTACATGACGGTCTTGAACTTTCCGCCCGGTCTTGCGGCGATGGCGGTTCCCTGTTTTGCCGCAATCATTCTTAGAAAATTCATGCTCATTTCCCTGTACAGAATCAGCGCGAAGATGACAGGCTTCATGTATCCGTTTCCGCCAGCCGAGAACATGAAGCACAGGAATGTGGTCAGATGAACCATGACATCGGCGAAAGGGTCAAACAATTTACCGAAATCACTGACTTCATTGTGCTTGCGTGCGTAATGTCCGTCAAGATAATCCGTGAATTCCATGAACACAAGAAGCGGAATTCCTATTATCATAGACAGCGCGCCGAAATTTCCTGTCCATATCGGAATAAAATAAATCAGCAGGAAAACCGGAGCAAGCACAAGTCTGGAAAGGGTAAATTTATTTGATAATTTCATAATGAACCAGTATTAATAATATGGAAAGAAAAGTCAATACAATCTTCATGTATGGCTTTTCCTTCATCGCTGTCACTGGAACGTCTTGAAGTCGTGGATGATGCTGACTGCGGACTGTACCGAATAGTCGGGCAGCTCCTGTCTGCATATTCTCAGCGCCTGTTCCACGACCGCAATTGATTCTGCGACTCCCTGTAAGGTCAGCGTGTTGTTCTCTATCACCGCATGAAGAAATTCGATGTTTATGTGGTGCTCGAATACCAGTTTGTTCACCAGAGACTGCGCCTTGAACATTTTTGCGATTCTGTCGGTCCCCTCTTCTTCCTTTTTCGTGTCCACAGTCCTGTCAACGATGGATTTTATGATGTCAACCGCCGCCGGAATGTCGATTATTCCCGTGTTGAGCACGGCATGGAAAAGGGACGCGTCCTCAAGATTGACATTGTAGAAGCTTTTGTGGAATCCGTCCCTGTTCGTGTCGCTTTCTTCTATGCGCTGCCGGGCCTGTTTCTCGTCCCAGGAAAATTCATTCTCCAGCCTTGTCAGTCTGATTTTTTCATCGGCGACAAGTCTGACTGACACGTGATTCGGAATATTGTGCAGCACGGCGAATGCCCCCCGGCCGATGATCACTACGTTTTTCTGAGCGGCGGCCTCAAGAATCGCATACTGCACATAATCCAGGTATTCATCACGGTCTTTTGCGAGCGACGCGAAGAATCCCGGTTTTCTCTCATCATATTTGGGCATTTTTGATTCCGGAAATCCCAGGCTTATTATCCTTTTCTCGATATCCGTCCTTTTTATGAATTTGTAGTTCATTTTTTCCGCCAGCGCGGATGCCACCTCATCTCCGAATGCTGCTACTTGTCTTGAAATTGTAATTATAGCCATAGTCCACCTCTTATGAAAAACCGAATGTTGTTGCTTTTTGGTTATGTTTCATGATAAAACGATAAGCGCATAAAGTCAAAAGGAAAGTTCCTGTTTTTAGGCTTTGGGGACAGACTTGTTTGGAGAATTTTTATGGAAAGTTTTTTTACATCGGACGATGAAAATCTTAAATGGGATGAATTGGATTCGCGCAGCCTGCTGAATACACCTGTTTTTGAGGTCACAGAAAGGAATTCCGTATCGGCCGGCGGCATGAGGGGTGACTACATTGTCGTGAATGCGCGGGATTGGGTTATAACGCTTCCTGTAAAGGATGGAAATTTCCTTATGGTCAAGCAATGGCGGCACGGCGAGAAGGCGCTTAGCGTGGAATTTCCGGGCGGCGTAATAGAGCGGGGGGAGGCTTCTGAAAAAGCCGCTGCCCGTGAGCTGCTTGAGGAGACCGGATTCGCTGCCGGAAGACTTACAAAGCTCGGCTCGTTCAATCCGAATCCTGCGCTTTTCTCAAATCATGTCCATGTTTTTCTGGCAGAAAGCCTTGAGAAAACGGGCGGCCAGAATCTTGATTCTGATGAATTCATAAACTGCATTGAGATTTCCGTAGAAGATGTAATCCGCGGAATGGGCACTCCGGAATTTCCTCATGCGCTCATGGCCTCTGCACTGAGCCTGTATCTGAAGAGCAAAATTCTGTCCGGAAATTCCTGAAAAAAATCCCTGAATTCCGCCGTATGGAATTCAGGGATTTGAATTGTCAGTCCGCGTTGTAGGGTTCGTATTCCTTTTTGGGATCGTATGTTCCCGACCGGAATTCTCCGGTTATGCTCGGCACACTCATTTTCATTCCGGGTCTTATCAGATTCGGATCCTCAGGCTTGGGCATTCCTGATTTGTTTGCCTGATAGAGGTTTTCCCAGAGCAGCGGATTATTGTAGATGTACGGACGGCCTGAGATGTTCCAGTAGCAGTCCTTCGTCTCCGCCCAGGGTTTTACGATATAGAATTCCGGCAGCGGTGTGATTTCGCGGACACCGTCCAGCGCGGCGACAGACTGCCTGGCGTAGTCTGTCGCTGACGGATAGTTTTCTCCGGAAAAAGCTGTTTCCGCATTCGCAAGATTGTCTTTTGCCGAGGTATATGCCATCGGGAATGTCTTGTCCGCGTTGATTTTTTCCGCCCAGGCGAGTTTTTCCTTCGCGGTTCTGATGTTGCTGTCGGCTTCGCTTCTGGCAAGCATCATTTCGATGTATGCTTTTGAGAGCGCCGCATTCTCCTCTGCTTTTTTTGAATATTCCACCGCATCGTCATAATATCCCGCATCAAGGGCGGCTTCGGCTTTTTTTGTGTATTCATCAGCGAGTTTTTGGTATGTGTTGTTTCTGTAGCTTGCCGCAAAAGCGGATACAGAAAGAACTGCTGTCAGAAAAATAATGGCTGTTCTTTTCATCAGTTTTCTCCTTCTTCCGTGGATTCTGTACCGGATGGCTGAGTCTCCTCCGTTCCGTCTTCATTCTCCGGATCGGGCGCGTCCTCCGTGGCGGATGCGTTTTCTCCGGCGGAAATACTGCCGTCCGCCTCGCCGTCTATGCTCTCAGGAATTTCTGTCTCCGACATATCCTGAGCGTCATAGTTGTCCGCTTCCAGAAGAACAGCGTCCTCGTCTTCTATTCCGTCAACAGTTCCTGTTATCGGAGCTTTTTGATCCGCATCGTCGGCGTAGCCCGCGCTGTCCTCAACCTTCTTTTTTGCCTCGTCAATCGCTTTCTGTGCCGCCGCGCGCCTTTCCGAGACTATGCCGTAAAGTTCCGCAAAAATCTCCTTCGCGGATTTGTAGTCATAATATGCCTTTTCAGGATTCTGCATTGAATACATTGCATCCGCATTCTTGAAAAGCTCCACCGCGCCGGAATATTTCTCTTTCTGCGACACTCCGGCTTTCACGCTGTCGGCATCTTTCTTTGCTGAATACGCGTCCGCACGTTCATTCTTGGCAAGAGTCTTGTACGCGGCTATAAGGACGGAATTGTAGGCTGAATATGCCTTCTCCGCTTTTTCAAGAAGGAGCTTTCCGCCGGAAGCCGGGTCTGAATATGCGGCCTTGAATTCCTCAAAAAGAATCTCCCCCTCATCGTATTTCGCCTGAAGATATGATGACAGGCTGTTTTCATCTATCTTCTGTTTCGCATTCTTTGCCTTTATGTATGCGGTGATCGCGTTGTATCTGTCGGCGATGTCTGAGCCTTCACCTGATATGTCATCGCCTCTGTCTGATTTTTCCTTGAGCTGCTGATACATACCGTCGGCCGAATCGAGCTGCTCAGCGGCATCCCGTTCAGCTCCTGCCTCAACTGCCGACTGCCTCGCCGATTCAATTGTCTCCATTATGGCGGAGTTGTCGGCCGGTGCCGGAGTTTCGGCCGGCTGCGGTTTTTCCTCCGGCGGAGTTTCCTGCACATTCTCAGTGGCCGGCGGTTCGGGCACAGTCTCCGGTTCCGGTGCCGGTTTTGAGCCGCAGGAAGCGAAAATAACCAGAATCAGGACTGAAAAAGAAGCTAGAAGTGTTTTTCTCATGGAATCCTCACTTTGAAAATATATAGCGACATTTTACTACACAATTTCCAACTGCACAACGATAATATATGATATAATCAGTGCTAATATCGGAATTTGAGGAGGACTTTATTAATGGCAGATGAATTCTCTTTTGAAGTTGTTCAGAATCTTGGTGTCGTGTCCGAAGGAAAGGGCGGCTGGAAGACGGAACTGAATCTTGTTTCCTGGGGAGGCCGTCCTCCGAAATATGATATAAGGAGCTGGTCTCCGGATCATCAGAAGATGGGAAAAGGCTCCACCTTCACGAAAGAGGAGCTTGCCGCCCTAAAAAATCTTCTTGATTCCATCACCCTTTAGAATCCGCAGGTCTTACAGGGTGGAAATTCCCGCCCCCTTTTTCATTATAATCTCATATAGCAGCATCTGGAGAAGCGTGTCTTCCATAATTGCGCCGCCGGATCTTATCTGTATGTCCGTATCGGCGGTCAGGGCAAGAATCGCCGCGGTCTGACCCGGTGTCCAGATTTTTGCGGCGTTTCTGTACTGCTTCTGTATTGTTTTTCCCGCGAAACCGTGGGTTTTCAGATAGAAATCATCAGGATACGGATTCTCCGAGAGCATTCTGTGCCATGCGGAAAGCTTCCGGAAGCAGGAGGCCAATCCCGCCAGAATCATCACTGAAGAGGAATCCTTGGAAAGCCTGATTTTTTGGAGTATAAGCAGCGATGCTTCCAGCCTTTTCTGCGACGTCTCCGAATTTTCAGTCATTCTGTTGAACAGGGTGAATGCCGACTCCTCACGGTTGTGGGCAAGAATCGACTCCACGTCTTCTGCGGTTACGGCGTGTCCTTTGGGAAAGCAGAGGAAAAACCTTGAGCATTCGCGCCGCAGCGCATCCGTGTTGTTGTCTACCATTTCGAGCACAAGTTCCGCAGCATCTTTGTCAACAGAATATCCGTTCCTGCTGAAGAAATTCTGAAGCCATGGCAGTTTCCTGTCCTCGTACATTTCCCAGAATTTCTTTTTGTTCTGGGCGGGAATAAGCCTGTCAAGCTTCGCGTCAACCGAGATTTCGTCCGAGACGAGAACAAGAACGGCACTGTCGTCCTGAACGGATTTTATCCATTCAGAGAGAATTTCTATGTCATCCTTCTTTTTTATGAGTTCGGCATTACGGCATACGGCAAAAACTCCTGCGGAAAAAAGTGTCCCGCTCTGGAGAATTGTCATCACCTGGGAGAATGGAGTTTCGTTCATGTAGAACAGATGCGAGTCTATTGTCCCGTATTTTTTTTCAAGGGATTTTTTTACTGCGTCTGCGGCATCATTTCTTTCTCCGAATTCCGGACCGGTATACAGATAGACTGGAGGCGTCATCTCAGTAGGTTCTTACAATATTGGAAAGAATACCGACAATCCTCACATCCTGGCAGTATATCGCCTGAAATTCAGGATTTTCCGGCTGAAGCCTTACCCGTGTGGCTTCCTTGTAATACCGTTTGAGCGTGATTGCGTCATCTATTACAGCCACAACAATCTGTCCGTCCGCCGCGGTGTTCGCCTGTTCAACGACGGCAAGATCACCTTCAAGAATTCCTGCGTTCACCATGCTTGTTCCGCGTACCCGGAGCGCGAAGTAGCTTTTTCCGGGCCGCACGAACGGCTCCGTAAGACTGATGTATCCGTCAAGATTCTCCTCGCATAGAAGCGGTTTTCCGGCGGCTACGGTTCCCAGCAGCGGCACCTTGCCCACATACAGTTTAGGCTCACGCTCACGGCAGTCGGAGAGAACCCTGATTGACCGGGAACGTTTCTGGCACTGCGAGAGATAGCCCTTTTTCTGCAGCGCCGTTATGTGGTCCTGAACCGCCCGGAGTGAGATTCCGAAATGCTCGCTTATTTCCCTGACCGTCGGCGGAAACGAATTCTCCTCCGCGAATTCAGAGATGAAGGTTAGAACTTCTTTCTGTCTTTCTGTTATGACTTTCATGTAAAATCCTCCTGAAGCCAATAATCCTGTGGAAAACTTTTATTCTTCCTCGAATTTGCTCTCAAACAGATTTTCTATAGCTGCAACGGCTTCCGTCTCATCCGGCCCGTCGGCTTTTATCGTAAGGTTTGTGTTGTAACCTGCCGCCATCGTTATAACACCCATAATCGACTTGGCATTGATTGTCGCGTCGTCTCTGGACAGTGTTATTTCGCTTTTGAATTTGTTTGCTGTCTGGGCGATGATGGCCGCAGGCCTTGCATGAATTCCCGCGCGGTTTCTTACAGTAAGAATTTTTTCTGTCATTTTGCTTCCCCGGCAGTAATCTGCCATAATTTATTAGTATGAATTGTCATTTCCGTAATATGCCTTTTGTGCGTCATTTGTCTCAATCCATTTGAGAACATTCTGATTGAAGTCCCTCGCGGAGTTGTAGCCCATGTTCTTGAGGCGTTCGTTCATGGCCGCCGCTTCTATAATGATAGGAAGGTTTCTTCCCGGTTTTACAGGAATCTCAATTACAGGGACTTTTACACCGAGCAGCTCGTTGTATTTCTGTTCCGTTCCAAGCCGGTCATAAGGCTTGTTGGAGTCCCAGTCCTCCAGCTGGACGATGAGCTGGACTTCCTTCTGATTCAGGATCGCGCCGACTCCGTAAAGCTGCGATATGTTTATGATTCCCAGTCCCCGGATTTCCATGTGGTGACTTATCACCGTGTTTATTCCGCGGCCTAGAATCATGTTTCCGTTGACGCATCTTATTTCGATTATATCGTCAGCGACAAGTCTGTGTCCGCGTTCGACAAGTTCCAGCGCCGTCTCGCTTTTTCCGACTCCTGAATGTCCGTTCAGCAGAATTCCCACTCCGTAGACTTCGACAAGAACACCATGCATGTTTTTGTGTGCCGCGAATATATTTGAGAACACGCGTATGAGTCTGTTTGAGAATTCTGATGATGTAAGGTCGGTCTGGAGAAGGGGGCAGCAGTTTTCTTCCGCAATGAGCCTGAATTCCTCCGTCGGCTCAAGGTTGTATGTGAATACACAGCATGGCATTGAACTGGTGAAGAAGTTGGTGATTTCCTCTGTTGATTTTTCCTTGTGAAGCTTTTCCAGGTAGGCTGTTTCTCCGCGGCCGAAAACCTGAACCCGCTGGCTTGCAAATGATTCGTAGAATCCGCAGAGCGCGAGTCCAGGCCTGTTTATCTCCGCCACGGTAATGGCTCTTGGCAGACCTCTTCTTCCGGCGATACATTTAAGGTTGAGCGCATCGTGGCCTGATAAGTCCAAGTCGAGCAAATCCAGAACAGTAAATTTTTTGTCTGCCATGTTTTATACTATACACATACACTGATATATTTTCAATATTATTTGACGTGATTTTATCGGGACGGGAGAATTTGTTCCCCCGCTTCGCCGGAGAATGACTATTCCTTTACACCTCCGATTGTCATGCCGACCACAAAATATTTCTGCAGGAACGGATATACAACCAGAATCGGAAGCGTCGCGACAACTGTTATTGACGCGCGGATGCTTATCGGTGTTACCATCGCGCTTGCGCTTCCTGATGCCGCGGCTACCGCAAGGGCGTTAGCGTCTGCTGCTGAGGAGCTCTGATTCTGGCTTGCCTGAAGGAACTGCATCAGCTTGTACTGCAGCGAATGGAGCTGCTGTTTTCCGGATGTGTAGAGATATGTGTCGAACCAGCTGTTCCATGCTCCTACCGCCACAAAAAGACATATCATGGCGACGGCCGGAACAATCAGCGGCATGATGATTCTTATAAAAATCTTGAATTCATTTGCCCCGTCGATTCTCGCCGATTCTACAAAACTGTCCGGAAGTCCGTTGATATATGTTCTGACAAGAATGAAGTTGAAAACGTCCACAAGATTCGGAACGATGTAGACTGCATAGCTGTTCAGCAGTCCCAGCTTTTTTATCAGCATATAGCTTGGAATAAGTCCCGCGCTTACATACATCGAGATGACCAGAATGGTTGTCAGCGGCTTTCTGATTATGAATTCCTTTCTGCTCAGCGCGTATGCAAGCATACATGTGCAGAACACGCTTAGCACGGTCTGTAAAACCGTCCTTGTTACAGAGACTAAAAATGCGTTGAAAATTTCTCCTGTCGTGAACAGAGCCTTGTAGTTCTGCAGCGTGAATTTGCGCGGCCAGAGTCTTATTCCTCCGCGGATGGAGTCAAGTCCGTCATTGAAAGAGATTGCGATTGTATTCCAGAACGGATAGACGGTGACAACCACCAGCAGCCCCAGAACCAAAAAATTGAATATATTGAAAATCGAGTCGCTTACCTGGGTACGTTTTTTTGCGGCAAGATAGCTGTTGTTCTGTTTTTTCATATAAGACGCTCCTCGCCGGCCTTTTTGGCGAACCAGTTTGCCAGCAGCAGAAGAAGGATATTGACGGCATTCTTGAAAATTCCGGCGGCTGTCGCAAGTGAGAAGTTGAACAGCTTGAAGCCGTATTTCAGTACGTAAAGATCTATTGTGGACGCCACATCCTCAATCATTCCGTTTTTGAGGAAGAACGGCATCTCAAAATTCGCGTCGAGAATGTGTCCGGCGCTCATTATCATCATGATTATTATTGTCGGTCTGATTCCCGGCAGCGTTATATGCGCTATTTTTCTTAGCCTACCGCATCCGTCGATTTCGGCGGCCTCGTAGAGACACGGGTCAATGGCGGTCATAGCTCCAAGATAAACGATTGTGTTCCAGCCGACTTCCTTCCAGACGTAAGTCCATCCTATTATGTGCCAGAAATATTTCGGAACCGAAAGCCACAGCAGAGGCTCCTTTATGACTCCCAATGACATGAGGACATTGTTCAGAATTCCGTCCTCCACCGAAAGCACGTTGGCGACAAGTCCTGTGACAATCACCCAGGAAAGAAAATGCGGAAGATATGATACTGTCTGTATGAATCTTTTTATTCCTATATGTCTGATTTCGTTTAAAAGCACCGCGATAAGAACGGCGGTGACATATCCGAGCGCAGTGCTGATAAGGCTCATGCAGACTGTGTTTCTGAGCGAGAGCAGGAATTCCTTGTCCTTAAAGAGGAAGAAGAACCATCTCAGCCCGACCCAAGTCTGTTGGGAAAAACTGCGCGCCGGCTTGTAGTCCTGGAACGCCATTGTCCAGCCCCAGAGCGGAACGAATTTGAATATGATTATATATATTACAAAAGGAACTGACATCAGGAGAAGCTGCTTCTGTTTTCCCAGAATCTGCCAGAAATTCTTTTTTGAAGCCAGCGCCGTCTGTTCGGGGCAGCCGGATTTTTTGTTTTTCATAAAGACACCTTGTATTCTTTTGTAAAAGCGGGCCTCCCGGAATGGGCGGCCCGCCTGTTCCGCCCTGCATTTCATGCCGGCAGAAACTGTGTTTGTTCAGGAATTCCGTTACTCAGGGAATCCGCCGTAGTTTTTTACACGGATATCGAGTTTTTCCTGCATGAAATCAACATATTTCTGGACTCCTGCGGCGTTCAACTGGGCCACATAATCGTTCCATTTCGCGTCAAAATCAGAGGGATTTCCCATAATCAGCGCAGGCAGCGCTTTTCTGTAGATTGACTCAAGTTTTGCAAGGGCAAGAGCCGCATCTGAGCCGTCCGGCGGAACTTCCTGCCACATCGGATACCATCCGGCGTTTTCCGGAGGATTCTTGTCAACAAGAGCGGCGTAAGAGGCCACACCATAAGCGTTCCAAAGCTCAACATCCTCAGGGCGTGCGTTCGCCTGGAATTCCCAAGGCATATTGTTCATTACTGTCGCAAGTCCATCGGAGAAGGAGCCTTCCATCTTCGGAGCTGTCGCGAACCACAGATCAGCCTTGTTGTGGAGAATCCAGTTGTTGTCGGCCTGCTGGTCTCTCTGCTCCTGGGTTCTTGACGGGCGTCCCTGGTCATCCTTCTGCCAGTCCTCGCCCTCAAATCCCCACTGAAGAATCTTCTGGTTTTCTTCCTTGAGCTGCTCGTCCATGAATTTGATTATGGCCACAGGATCCTTTGCCTTTACGGTGATTCCGAATCCGCGTCTTACGTTCGGAATTGAGATGTCGCGGTAATGCGGTTTGATTGACTCGTCGAATACGACCGGAAGCGGCGCATAAGTCCTGTTCCACATTCCGCTTGATTTCAGAGTGTTCTCAGCATCGCCCTGGAATTCCCATCCCTGGATGAACATTCCCAGCACACGTCCCTGGGCGATTTTCGCATAATACTGATCGCGGTTGTCGGTGAAAGAGGCGGGATCTATAAGTCCCTTCTGATACATCTTGTTCGCAATCTTGAACCATCTCTTTGCGTTGTCGTCGCGCCAGTTGTCGCTGTAGACATATTTTCCGTTCTTTTTCGTCACGTTTCCGTTTCCGTCGTTCGGGAATCCGGCAAGGAAGTTCGGCGGATTTATAAGATTGAATACTTCCCAGTCCGCTGTGATGATTGAGAACGGGATTGTCTTTGCTCCGTTGATTTCCGGATATTTCTTGGCGTATTTGTCGAGAATGTCAAAATACTGGTCAACTGTCTTTATCTGCGGATAGCCGAATTCCTTGAGGACTTCCTTCTGGATCCAGAAACCGTTCTGATTGTAGAAAGTTCCCTGATCCGGACCGTCGTAAACGCCCCAGTTCGGAAGGCAGTAGATGTGTCCGTCGGCCTCGGTGATTTTGCTCCAGCATGACGCATAATGCTTTTTGATGTTCGGAGCATATTTTTCAATCAGCGACTCAAGCGGAATCAGACAGCCCGCATCCTGGAATTTCGTGGAATCAACCTCGACAAGATCCGGAAGGTCTCCGGATGCGATGAGAACTCCTATCTTCTGATCCTTGTCGCCTACAAGAATGTCCCAGGAGAAAGTCACGCCGAATTTCTCCTCGATCCATTTGTACATCTTGTTGTCTGCGGCCGGCTGCTGCTTCTGCTGTATTGTGAATACCGATATGTTGAGCGGTTTGCCCGAATTTCCTGACGACTTTCCTCCGCAGCTTGTCAGACACAGTGCCAGCGCCGCTGCCTGAAGTGCGAACAGTACCTTTTTCATTTTTTCCTCCTGAGTGACATAGAAAAAATTGTTTTTAAAAAGAGATAGATTGTAATGGTTGAACGTTCAAACTATGAGGCTATTGTAAATGGAATTCCTTGACCTAAACATAGGGGAATGTTCCTAAAAAAATGTAAAAAAAACAGTAAACAAAGATAAAATTTCAAGTAATTTTTTGCGGTATCGTTCAGGGCATAAAAAAACCGCCCTCGTCAGGCGGAATTTTTCGTGCCGGTCAGCGCTGTTTTATCGCGCCGGATCTTGTGTCGTACATGCGCTTCATGTCGGATATGTTGTTCACGATAATGTAGTTGTCGTAGACCTCGATTTTCCGCTTTTCTATCAGCTTGTTTATTTCATCCCTTGTTATTTCCTGCGTAAGTCCGGCCCAGTGCGAGATGTCTGCTACGGTCACATTGAACCGCCTCTGGCGTTCGGACTGCGCAAGAGACGGATTCATCTCGTCCAGCATCAGGAACACATCGGCAAGGCGCGCCTGAAGATCCTTCACTACGAGAATTCTGTAGCGGCGCTTCTGGTCGTATATGCGCTTGCAGAAAAGCTTCAGAAGAATAAGCGCAATCTGCGGATTTCCAGTTATCAGAATCTCAAAATTCTCCTTGTTGAATTCGAGACATTCCACGTTTCCGATGGCGACGCATGTCGCCGATCGCGGAGAATTGTCCAGAATCGCCATCTCGCCGAAAAATTCTCCGGGCTTCAGGATGTCAAGGTTTTTCTTTGTTCCGTTCACGCATTTTACAAGCTGAACGCGGCCTTCCTGAATAAGATAGAATGAGTCTCCCGGCTCGTATTCGGATATGATGACCTGTCCGGGTTCGTATGCTTTTGCGAACCGCGAGAATGCCGGCAGCTGGAACAGTTTAAGGGAATTCGTAGGCTCCGCCGGAATTTCCTCAGACTCGTTTCTTCTGCGCGTCGCCATTCTCTGGGCGCGCAGCTTTGCGTCGGCATACAGTTTTGCGACTTCGGCGCGACGCGGGTTGTTGGGATAACGCTCAAGGAATTTAAGATATATGTCGCAGCAGGAACGGTACTGCTCGTCATCGTAGAAGCTTTTTGCCACGGCGAGCATTCCTGACTGCTGGTCTTCGGTTATGTTGTTAAGTGTGGCTTCAGTCTTTTTGTGAATCTGCCGCAGCTGGTTGGAAAAGACACGCAGCATTTTCATTATGAGCTGCTTGTTGTTGCTTACGAGAATCTCAAATTCCTGAACGGTGAGGGCAACTGCCGTGGTGGGAACAAGCGCGGTCGCCGTCTCCTCGCGGCCGAAATGTCCGAGCGCCGATTTTACGCCGAAGAATTCTCCGTCCCTTACCTGTTCGGTTACCGGCTGGCCTGTTTCCATGTCAGTAGAAGTTAGAAGCACTGTTCCGTGCTGGAGGACAAAAATCCTTTCGTCACGGTCTCCGTCAAAATATATAATCGAACCTTTTGTATACTGCATCGCTTTGGGCATAGAACATCTCCTGAACGCCAACGTTTATTTTATGACAACATACTGACATCTATTTTAAATAGTCACAGCTATTATATCACAATGTCGGTGTTTATGCTATTATAATTTTCATGATAGACCTTCACGTCCATACAACGGCTTCGGACGGTCAGTATTCGCCCTCCGAGATAATGGAAAAGGCCGCCGCCGCCGGAATTTCCGTGCTTGCCATAACCGATCATGATACGTTTTCCGGACTGGAGGAGGGACGTGCCGCGGCCTACAGATTCGGAATTCGTTTTGTTCCCGGAATAGAACTTAATATTGAATGGCACAGCGGGGAATTTCATCTTCTGGGGCTTGGATTCAGCAGAATTTCATCTTCACTGAGGGATGTGACGGAACGTCTGGTCGAAAGCAGGAACAGCCGCAACGCCAGAATCATAGAAAAAATGAATCAGGACGGAGTTCCGATTTCGATGGAGGAGATGACCGCCGACTTTCCGGGAACGGTGATAGGGCGGCCTCATTTCGCCGCGGAACTTGTAAAGCACAACGTTGTAAAGAACCGTCAGCAGGCATTTGACCGCTATCTTGCAAGGGGAAAACCTTGGTATGCGGAACGGACCGCTGCAAATCTTGACGAGGCTGTGGCCGCCATAAATGAATCCGGCGGAATTCCCGTAATCGCCCATCCGATGTCGCTTTATCTTTCCTGGGGAAAGATGCTGCCGGCGCTTGAGGACATACGCGGGCGCGGAGTCGAGGGGCTGGAGGCATTTCATCCGGGGGCGCGCATGACGGACTGCCTGCGTCTGGAGGAGGCCGCCGTAAAATACGGATTTTTTGTTACCGCCGGAAGCGATTTTCATGGCGAGAAAGTCCGCGCCGACAGAAAGCTCGGACACACCTGCGGAAACAGGAAGATAAGCGATTCCTTCTGGACTGACGGGCTTGAGCCGGCTCTCAGAAACAGAAAAAATTCATTCTTTTCCGCTCAATGAAATCTTTTTCAGTTCTGTAAATTCCGACAGCTTTTCCGAGAGTTTCAGGACATCGAGACCGTCCGGCGTCTTTACGGAATATATCAGAACCGTCTCTTTTCCAGGCGAGCATATCATGTCCACATCCTGCACTATCAGTCCGTTGCTCTTGAGCAGGCATGAGATCGCCGCCTCGTCGGGATTTGTGCCGGAGAATTCCAGCCTGAGCGACTTGAGTTTTTCCGCCGGAAACAGCCTGTGCTCCATTTTTTCCACGAAAACCAGCGTGAGCAGCGAAACTGCAAGCGTCGCCGCCGCCGGAACGAACAGGCCCGCGCCGCAGGCAAGACCGATTGCCGCCGCTGAGAAAATTATCGCGGCCGAAGTAAGCCCGCGGACGTTCAGCCCCTGCTTTATCATTGCACCGGCACCGATGAATCCGATTCCGGTAACGACGGCCGCCGCAATCCTTGTGGGGTCTCCATAAACTGTGTTGTTTTCCGCCATATATACGGAAAGAATTCCGAGCATTGCGGATGATATGCTTATCAGGACAAGGGTTCTTATTCCGACGCTGTGCCGCCTGATTTTCCGCTCAAGTCCGAGCAGAAAGCCGCATACAAGGGCTGCGAAAAGCCTTGTAAAATATCCGCTGTAAATTCCGCAGAATCCTAGCTGGTTCTCCATAAAGTCACGCCTCCAGAAAGCATTTTCAGCGGAAAAGCGAGAATCCTCCGGACAGTTTCGCGCCGACTTTTATCCAGGTCGTGCAGGTCCGCGGATTCTGCCTTGATTTAAGGCCCTCGATTCCGTCAAAATATCCGACAAGCCATTTTGCGGTTTCCTTCTCGTTTTTGTAGAATTCATTTGACGGCGTGTTCTGGACAAGAAAGACGGAAACGTAATCTTTTTCTGAAAGAACCGCCGCCGCATTTTCCGCGGCAGCCGCGAATGCCGCCTGCGCTCCGCTTACGATTATTCCGGCCGGAGGAACGTTGATTCCTTTGGCGGCTCCCGAATGAATCAGGTCGTGTTTCGTGGGACAGGTTCTCAGCATGAATGATATGGTGACACGCTCTTTTTTTTCTTCGATGCGCCTGATGAGCTCGGCGGTAAGATACTGGAAGCCGCTTATCATGCAGTCGATTCCGCGTGACACGTCCTCGGTTCTGTCCGAGATGAATTTTTCGGCGAACGGCGGCGCGTCAAAATATACCAGAATCTCGTCTGTTTTCTGTAGCCTTGTCTCTGATTTTATTATCAGCGAGCGCGCGGAGACAGCGGATGCCCTGTTCCAGGGTGCGGCAAAAATATTCTCCGATTCAAAATTCGCGATGTCGGATTCGGACTTGCTTACGGTGAAAATTTTCCGTCCCGTCCGGGCAAAAGCCTCGCAGATGTCAAGACTTTCCGGAAGATCCTTTCCGGCGATAAGAATGTTGGGCATGGCGGGATTATATCACAGTATGGATTGTGATTCCAGACTATGATATAATGCGTCCATGAAAGTTTGGATAAAATATCTTATAGGAATCGCGCTGGGTGTTCTGAGTGCGCTGATTCTCCCTCTTGATACGGCGGCCGGAACTTCGGCGCTGAATTTTCTTACGGAACTTTTTGTCCGCTTCGGAAGATATATAGTCGTACCGGCGGTTTTTTTTACGGCGGTCGTCTCTGTCGGAAAACTCAGGAATTCAAGGCTGTTTTTCCGGACTTCCGCCTGGACTTTCGGAATAATCATAATATCATCGTTTCTGCTTGCGGCCGTGGGGCTGATTTCCATTCTTCTTGTCAGGCTGCCGAGAATTCCTATTACTGTGGACGCTTCCGCGGAGGCTTTTTCCATTGACGTAAAAGGGATGATTCTTTCGCTTTTTCCTTATTCGGCGTTTGATTCGCTGCGCGAGGGCTCCTTTCTGCTTGTGTCGTTCCTTTTTGCGGGATTCATCGGCTGGGGAACGGCATCGGATCAGAGTGCGTTCCGTCCTGTGTTCACTCTGGCTGATTCGCTTTCCAAACTTTTCTATAATATTGCCGTCGGTTTTACGGAAGTCATGGCGGTGTGTATCGTCGCTATAATGTGCAGCTGGACAATCACGTTCCGTTCGGTAATCATGACGGGAATTTACACTCCGATGATTCTGATGCTGATCTGCGATTTTGTGATAATAGCCGGAATAATCTATCCGCTGATTCTTTATTTTCTCTGTCACGACCCGCATCCGTACAGGGTGCTTTTTGCGGCTCTTGCTCCGATGCTTCTCGCGTTTTTCAGCGGAGACTCAAACATGACGCTTCCTCTCAGCATCCGTCACGGAAAGGAAAGCCTCGGAATCAGACGTCGCAGCGGCGGCTTCACTTTTCCGCTTTTTTCCGTGTTTGCCCGCGGCGGCTCCGCCCTTGTCGTGACCATAGGATTTATTCTCATCTGGCGTTCATATTCAAGTCTCAGTCTGCCTGTACAGGATGTGCTGTGGATTTTCGGAATGTCGTTCGGACTTTCATTCCTTCTTGGAAGCCTGCCCTCCGGCGGTGCGTTTGTTCTGCTGTCGATTCTGTGCAGCGTCTATGGACGCGGTTTTGAGACCAGTTTTATTCTGCTCAAACCGGCCGCGCTTATAATCTGCTCGTTCGCCTCGCTTTTTGACGCTGTGACCGCGGTTTTCGGAAGCTATATAATCGCCGTAAAGACAAAAATGATTGAGCACCACACTCTCAGCCATTTTATCTGAAAAGGCGGAAAGACGGGACTTAAAATTTCATCGATAAACTTGAATCGGGCTTAAAAATACTGTTATAATTCGTTTTATGGGAAATACTTCTGTGAAAAATATCGGAATTCTTACATCCGGCGGTGATGCGCCGGGACTTAATGCGGCGATAAGGGCGTTGTGTCTTACTGCGATAAACAGGACTGATGCAAAGATAATCGGATTCAGGGACGGATACCGCGGTCTTATAAACAATGATTTTGTCAGACTTAATGGCGCCGATTTTGACAGCATGATTGATTCCGGCGGAACGGTTCTGGGGACATCACGGATAAAGCCGTTCAAGAATCCTGTTCCCGACGCAAAAACCGGAATGCTTCCTGTTGACATGATACGGGAGACCTTCAAGAAGAACAGGCTTGATGTCCTTGTGTGTCTGGGCGGAAACGGAACGAATTCAACGGCGTCTCTTCTTGCGAAGGAAGGATTTCCTGTAATCGGTCTGCCCAAGACAATCGACAACGATATTGAGGGAACCGATGAGACATTCGGTTTTCATACGGCGATAGATGTCGCGGTGGAAGGAATAAATTCGGTCAGGACAACAGCCCGCAGCCACAGCCGTGTCATGGTCGTTGAGATTATGGGACACAAGGCCGGATGGCTTGGACTTTATGCCGGCGTCGCGGCGAATGCCGATGTGATTCTTCTGCCGGAAATTCCTTATGATGTGGACAAAATCGCGGCCTGCATTCTTGAGAAGAAACGTGCCGGTCAGAATTTCTCGGTGATTGTATGTGCGGAGGGCGCTCTTTCGGTCAGCGAATCAAAGCTTGGCAGGAAGGAATTCAAGAAATCGCGTCTTGAGATGACAAAGGCGATTTCCGCGCGTGTGGCGGAGGAGATTGAGGCCGCTACGGGAATGGAGTCAAGGTCGTCTGTGCTCGGATACCTTCAGCGCGGTGCCGCTCCGTCTTCTTATGACAGACTTCTTGCGACTCAACTTGGCGCGGCGGCGGTGGACTTTATAGAGGCAAAGGACTTTGGAGTTCTTGTCGCGGTGAAGGACGGAAAAATCACCGGAATTCCGCTGTCAGAAGTGGAGGGAAAGGTGAAGAATATTCCGTCTGATGACCTTATGCTCCAGACGGCACGAACACTGGGTGTCTGTTTTGGCGACTGATGAATTCAAGTGTCTGTCCTGTCCCGTCTGCAACGGTTTTGCCTGCGCAGGACAGATTCCCGGTATGGGCGGAGTTTTTGGCGGAAAGAATTTCCAGCTGAACTGCTCCGACTGGGAGAAATTCGGTGTTTCAGCCGGACAGTCCGCGGAATTCAAAAGAATCCGTCTTCTGCCGGAAAAAATTATGTGCGGTCCGGTTACCGGAGCGGTCGAGAACATCGGCTATGAGAACGAAAGTGATTTTTATCTTCCGTATCTGCGTGCCGCCGTCTCCGCGGGAATTGGACTTTGTGTCGGCGACGGTTATCCCGATGAAAAACTGGATTTCGGTGTCGGGGCGGTGAGAACTCTTTCCGCAATAAATCCGGGGCTAAAAGCGGCTTTTTTTCTGAAGCCTTATCCCGATGAGAAACTCTTTGAGCGGATTCCGCTTGTCGCGCCTTATGCGGCGTTTGTCGGAATAGATATTGATTCGTACAACATCGCCACGATGCGGAGTCTTGTTCACCTTGAGCGGAAGACGGCCTCCCAGCTGATGGAATTCAGAAAGCGGACAGGACTTCCGTTTGTCATAAAAGGCGTTTTTACGGACGACGATATTGAGCTTGTCAGACTTGTCCGTCCGGATGTAGTTTATATTTCAAATCACGGCGGGCGTGTCGAGACCAGAATCGGAAGCACGGCTGAATTTCTTGTGAAGAATTCGGAGCTGCTCAGGAATTTCTGCGGAGAAATTTGGGTTGACGGAGGGATCCGTACTCCGGAAAACGTCCGTACCGCGCTTTTTTTCGGCGCTGACAAGGTGATTGCCGCGCGTCCGTTTATAAAATCGCTTTTTCTGGACGGCGAGGACGGAATGAGAAGAACGGCGCTCGCGCTCTGTCCGGACGGAACGGAGCGGGAATTTTAGGTGTTTTCTCCGCTTGACTTACCGCCGCAATAATTTAAAGTAGAATAATATAATCACAGAACAAAAAATCACGGATTTTACTGGAGGAAATAAAATGGGCTACTTGCTTGGTGTTGATCTTGGAACATCGGGAACAAAAACGGTTCTTTTTAAGGAAGACGGTACTGTTGTCGCTTCAAAGACAATTGAGTATCCGCTTTATCAGCCGAAAAACGGATGGGCGGAGCAGGATCCGCTTGACTGGTGGAATGCGACCTGCGGAACCACAAAAGCTGTAATCGCGCAGGCGGGAATCAGCGCCTCTGAGATAAAAGGAGTCGGAATTTCCGGTCAGATGCACGGACTTGTCATGCTTGACAAAGCCGGAAATGTGCTCAGAAAGTCAATAATCTGGTGCGATCAGCGTACTGCAAAGGAATGTGAGGAAATCACGGAAAAAGTCGGAGCGGAAAGACTGATTGAAATCACCGCGAATCCGGCGCTCACCGGATTTACGGCCTCAAAAATAATGTGGGTAAAGAACAACGAGCCGGAGCTTTACGCAAAATGCGCTCATATTCTCCTTCCCAAGGATTATGTCCGCTATATGCTTACCGGCGAATTTGCCACGGAGGTGAGCGATGCGTCCGGAATGCAGCTGCTCGATGTTCCCGGCCGCTGCTGGTCCGATGAAGTTCTCGGCAAGCTTGGAATAGACCGTTCTCTTCTTGCTAAGGTTTATGAATCTCCGGATGTGACCGGAACCGTCACCAGACAGGCCGCCGAGCTTACGGGGCTTGCCGAGGGAACAATCGTTGCCGGAGGCGCCGGAGATAATGCGGCGGCGGCGGTAGGAACTGGTACCGTCATTGACGGAAAGGCGTTCACGACAATCGGAACATCCGGTGTTGTTTTTGCCCACACGTCAAAACTGAGCATAGATCCGAAGGGGCGTGTCCATACATTCTGCTGTGCGGTTCCGGGGGCATGGCATGTCATGGGAGTGACGCAGGCGGCCGGACTTTCGCTTAAGTGGTTCCGGGACAATTTCTGCCGCGCCGAAATGGAAACCGCGGAAGGCCTTGGAAAGGATCCGTACATCCTGATGGATCAGCAGGCGGCGAGGCATCCGATCGGAAGCGACAAGCTTCTCTACCTGCCTTATCTGATGGGAGAGCGAACTCCACATCTTGATCCGAACTGCCGCGGTGTTTTCTTCGGACTTTCTGCGATGCATACAAAATCACATCTTCTGCGCGCCGTAATGGAGGGCGTCACGTTCAGTCAGCGTGACAGTGTTGAGGTCCTGCGCGAGATGGGTGTCAAAATAGACGAGATGCTTGCCTGTGGCGGCGGCGGAAGTTCTCCGCTCTGGAGACAGATGCTCGCCGACACATTCAACTGTCCTGTAAAAACAGTCGTCTCCAAGGAGGGACCGGCGCTCGGAGTTGCGATTCTAGCTGGAACCGCTGCCGGAATTTACAGAAGCGTCGAGGAAGGCTGCCGCTCCGTAATCAAGCTGAATCCGGCGCAGGAACCGGTCAGGGAGAATGTGCCTGAGTACGAGAAATTCTATCAGCTGTACAGGTCAATCTACCCTGCGCTGAAGAATTCCTATTCGGCTCTTGCCGCCCTCTGATGGATTGACGGTAACCTATGTCCGGTGTCTGCGCCGGACATTCAATGCCTTTTTCTATACGGGGGAGTTTTTTCCGCGGTGGAATTTTCTCCCCTGTTTTTTTTTGTGTAAAATATATTTCGGACGGGAAGTTTTCGGAAGTCCGGCAGCCGTATTTTTGCTTCCCGAAAAAGCGAACGGCATACGTACGCTTTCTCTTGTCGCTAGAATGGATTTGCCTTCGGCTGTTATTCTGAGGATATTGTATTCACCTGATTTCCTGAGATAGTTGTGTACAATCAGAAGATCGACAAGCTCGAACCATTCATCTCGGGAAAGTTCATTCCCGATTCCCCAGGTGGACAGAAAATTATGCCGGTTTTCGATGATTCTTTTCTGTCTTGAGCCGAGCAGCACATCGACAATATATGATGTTCCGAATCTTTCTCCGGTACGTATTATGCAGCACAGGAGCTTCTGGACAGGAACTGTCACATCATTTTCCGGCTTTTCTCCGGACGAGCATATATCGCAGCAGAATTCATTATGATTTCTTTCGGGAATATATTGCTCCCCGAAATACTCAAGAAGTGTCCGGCGGCGGCATTTTCCTGATGCGGCGAAATTCAACATTCCCTGAAGCAGCTTCTCCGATTTCCTGCTGTCCGCCGCCTCTTCAAAAAAATACCGGATTTTGTGTATGTCTCCGGAACTGTACAGCAGAAGTGAATATGCCTGTTTGCCGTCCCTTCCTGCGCGCCCTGTCTCCTGATAGTATTCCTCTATTGACTTGGGCAGATCATAGTTTATTACGAAACGCACGTTCGGTTTGTTTATTCCCATTCCGAAGGCGACCGTTGCCACCATTATTTTTATCTCGTCCTTTATAAAAAGCTCCTGATTTTGGGCACGCCTTTCATCAGTCAGGCCCGCATGATAGCTCCGGACAGGAAATCCTTTTCTTTCAAGCGACTCGGTCAGCTCATCCACCTGTCTCCGCGAGAAGCAATAGATGATTCCGCTTTCGTTCTTATGCTTTCCAAGGTATTCTGTCACCTGAGCTTCCGGATTTCTTTTGGGACGGACCTCAAGATAGATGTTGCTCCTGTTGAAGCTTGATACAAAAATGAACGGATTATTCATTCCGAGATTGTTCACTATGTCACCGCGGACCAGTTCTGTCGCGGTTGCGGTAAGGGCCAGCATGACTGCGCCGGGAAGAATTTTCCTTACGGAACGGATGTCAAGATAGTCGGGCCGGAAGTCATGCCCCCATTCACTTACGCAGTGCGCCTCGTCGATTGTGATGCAGCTTACGGTTACGTTTTCGCAAAGAAGCTCCCTGATACGGCCGGTCGCCAGACCTTCTGGTGACACATAGACGATTTTTACGTTTCCTGATTTTATCCCGTCAATTGCGGCGATATAACCGTCCCTCTCAAGGCTGCTGTTCAGAAACACTGAGTTTATCCCGGATGCGCGGAGAGATGATACCTGATCCTGCATAAGAGATATGAGCGGCGATACGACAACTGTAATTCCCTTGAAAATTAGCGCCGGAATCTGATAGCACAGTGATTTTCCTCCGCCTGTCGGAAGTACGGCAAGCGTGTCTCTTCCTGAAAGCACGGAGGAAATTATTTCTTCCTGTCCGGGTCTGAATGAGCTGTATCCGAAAGCCGTTTGCAGCACCAGCTCCGGAGATGATTCGATGAATGTGTCGCTATGAATTTTCACATAGTTATTATAGCAGTTAGTCTCCACTTGAAAAACCCTGGTTATTCTGTTATATTTGGAAAACTTGCCGGCGTGGTGGAATGGTAGACACGACAGACTCAAAATCTGTTGCGAGCAATCGTGTAAGAGTTCAAGTCTCTTCGCCGGTAGTCATTCCTGTCTTTTCCGTTCACTGGAATTCCGGCACAAGTGAACTGCATACTTTCCTGTATTCTATGGCCTCCTCAATGTGTTCTGCCTTTATGATGTCACTTGTGTCCATGTCTGCGGCAGTCCGGGCGACTTTCATGCAGCAGGCGGATGCGCGCGGAGAAAAACCGTATTCCGCTTCCGCAGTTTCCAGGGCGGATTTCGCGCCTGAGTCCATACGGCAGAATTCCGCGATCTGATCCGGTCTGAGCCTCGCGTTTTTTACCGTCTGCCTTTTTCTCCTGAAAACAGTCGCTCTCGCTATGCCTTCTCTTATCTCGGCGGTACTTGCCGTGCCATATCTGACTGCTTTTGCGGAATTTTCATTCTCCTGCCCGTTCTCCACGAATACACGCAGGTCTATCCTGTCAAGCAGGGGCGCTGAGAATTTCCGCCAGTATTGTTCGATTGACCGCGCGCTGCAAAGGCATATTTTCGTTCTTGAGCCGAAATTTCCGCACGGACATGGGTTCACCGCCATCGCAAGCTGAAACTGCGCCGGATATATTGTCGACCGTCCTGCCCTGCTTAGTGTTATGCTGCCTGTCTCCACCGGAACGCGAAGCATCTGAAGAACCGAGGTCCTGAATTCAGCGGCCTCATCAAGGAAAAGAACTCCATTGTGCGCAAGCGATATTTCTCCGGGGCGGCAGTTTACGCCTCCTCCGCAGATTCCTTCGATTGTGGCCGTCTGATGCGGAATTCTAAACGGAGCCGTCCGGACAAGAGGTTCTGACGGCTGGAGAAGTCCTGCCAGAGACCAGATTCTTGTGACTGATTGCGCCTCTTCCTGCGTAAGCAGCGGCATTATCGACGGCATCATCCTTATGGCCATTGTCTTTCCGCAGCCGGGAGCGCCGACCGCAAGAATGTTGTGTCCTCCTGCCGCCGCAAGCTGTAACGCCCTGACAAGCTCTTTCTGCCCGGTGATGTTGGAGAAATCCTCGCCGGCAGGAAGAGGAGGGAAGGCAACACCGTTTATTTCAGTGCTGCCTTCCGGAACAAAAGCGTTTGCTCCTCCCGAATTTCTTGCGGTGAAAAATGATGAATCGTTCAATGCGGAGAATGCATTGCACAGAGTGTCTGCGCCGTACACCGAAATACCATCGACTTCCATCGCCTCGTCAGCATTTGCCGCCGGGACAATGCACTTTGTGATTCCTGCCGATGCGGCCGTAGAGACCGCGGCATGAATTCCCTTCACGCTTCTCACTTTTCCGGAAAGTTCCAGTTCTCCCATCACAAGAACCTTTCCGTTCAAAGGATTCACGTTCATCTGGTTTTTCCGGCTCGCGCACAGAACTCCCAGCGCGACCGGCAGATCAAATCCTGCTCCCTCTTTCTTCAAGTCGGCCGGTGACAGGCTTATCAGAATCCGTTCCGGAGGAAAATCAAATCCCGAATTCCTTACTGCCGCCTGCATACGCTCCCTCGATTCCCGAACAGCTCCATCCGCCAGTCCCACTATGTCAACAGCAGGAATTCCGCGTCTTAAATCCACTTCAACCGAAACAAGCGCGCCTTCATATCCGAAAGGCGAAAAAGAATAAATCTGCATACAATCTCCCGCCGGCCGAAAAATCCGGCCGCGCCGCAACAATATTCAGGGAAAGAGTCTTCTCCGGGAAAACTTTCCCGAATTAATATTGCTCCGATTTTGCGGAAACATGAAATGAAAATGAATTTTTTATTGTTTTTAAAGCGCTGTTTTCCGGAATTTTCAGAAAATGTACGGCTGTCCGTCTGTTCCGTAGATGTTTGCGCAGAATCCGTCCAGTTTTTTGCTGAGATAAAGAGCCTTGTCTGCGTTTTTGTAAAGGGAGTCGAATGTGC
The DNA here is from genome assembly GCA_002296965.1 of Treponema sp. UBA792. GTDB lineage: Bacteria > Spirochaetota > Spirochaetia > Treponematales > Treponemataceae > Treponema_D. Next base: position 33,109 of record DBIW01000014.1, read on the forward strand.
AGCTTCCGCAGCCTGAGTTGAATGAGGCTCCCAGGCTCACATAAAATTTCCGGTCTTTCAGTCCGGGCACCGAAATTTCCGCAAGTCCGCCGAAAAACCTTCTGAAGAAATTCTCCGCCTGTGCATTTTTCGTGATTCCCGGCAGATAGAGCGCGAATTCATCTCCGCCGAGCCTCATGAACACGTCGTTCTCGCGGCAGACGCTCTTCATTTTTGAGGCTATGGCCACAAGAACGTCATCTCCGGTTCCATGTCCGTAAGTGTCGTTTATCATCTTGAAGTTGTCGCAGTCGAGAAGACAGAAAAGCCCCTCCGCTCCGCTCTCAATCAGCTCCGTTATCTTCTGTTCGCCGCTTCCGCGGTTTCTTATTCCTGTCATCATGTCTGTCTCCGAAAGCTCGCGGAGTTTGTCCTCGTCCTCGCGTATGCTGATTACTTTCTGCGCGATGCTTCTTTCCGAGCGGCAGATTGTCTCGTACAGAACCTGAATCTCATCGTTTGTCCTTATGACAAGACGGTTCTTCCATTCTTCCGAATCGAGCCACAGGTCAGGAACGTATTTTCCGAATGCCGCAGTGTGGTTTATTATCTCGTCCAGCGGCTTCTTCAGGCCGATATAGGTTATCCAGCTTGTGAGCGACAGGATGAACATTATTATGAGGAATTCAAGGTCAACGAGGTGGACGATATATTCAAAAAGCGCGTAGACATTGCCGTTTTTGCTGTATACATTAACCGTGTACCTGATTATGCTGTAAGCGGTCACGCATATTCCCATCGAGACCAGAGAAATCGTCAGTATTCTGATTACTTTTATATAGACTGACCGGCCTTTGTAGGGACGGCGCATTTTCTCCAAATCCGAGGCGAGCTGTTCGTCCGTGCAGTTGTAAATGTATCCCAACGGAAGTGACCGCCTCATTTTCTGCGGAAGGAAACGCAACACCAGGGCTGCGGCCGCCAGTGTGATTCCCTTGTCCGCCATGTCCCGGATGATGCATCCCGCAAACTGCGCGGCGAATCCGGAGAAACCGTAACCGCATAGCCGCATTATGTATGGGCTGACTGTTGTTCCGCCGGCGTTTTTCCCGGAGACGAGCCATCCTGTCAGAAAGCCTGCGGCTCCGACCATGGTGACCATCATCAGCCACTGGAGAATAAGTCCCCTTAAATTTCTCAGAAATCCGCGCCTTGAGAATTGTGCCGTCAGATAGGCCATGAGCACAATGAGCATATCGAACACTATCGCCGACGGATTCCATATATGTCCGATTAGATTCGTGATGAATGCTGTAATCATTCCGGGAATTGCCCCGATCAGGGACGCGCAAAGCAGTGTCCCCAAGGTGTCAAGGCGAAGCGGAAGCCTGAGCAGCGCCGCCAGTCTTGAAAGAAGGACGTTGGTCAGAATTCCGAACGGAACCAGAACGAGTGTCCTGTGACTGAAATAAGCTCTTCCCCGGATTTCGTATTTTGTCGTGTGTCTCATGCTGCAATAAACTTAAAATGGTATGATGATAATTGTGTAGTCAGTATAAAATCATGACGTAAAAATTCAATAGGGTGATTCTTCTATATGTCCGGCGGACTGCTTATTCTCCGCGGAATCCTGTGATGTCCTTTATCACTTCCGATGCAATCAGAAGCCCGGCCGCTGCCGGAGTGAATGAATTGCTTCCGGGTGTCTGCTTTTTCGCCCTGTTCATCGAGCCGGAATTCTCCTGTTCAGAAATGGTCTCTGAATCCTGAACCGGAGGAACTGGTTTTTCCCTTGAGTAGACGACTTTTACTCCAGTTATTCCGCGCTTTTTCAGTTCCTGACGCATAATGCGTGCCAGCGGACAGACGCTTGTCTGCGAGATGTCGGCCACCTCGAACATCGCGGGATTAAGCTTGTTGCCGGCTCCCATGCAGCTTATCACCGGAATTCCTGCCAGTTTCGCCTGTCCGATAATCTGAATTTTTCCCTTTACCGTGTCGATGCAGTCCACGACATAATCATATTCGGAAAAGTCGAATCCGGCTGAGGTTTCCGGCAGAAAAAAACATCTGTGCTTTGTGACTTTGCATTCCGGATTTATGTCGTGAATGCGCTCCTCCGCGACATCCACCTTGAATTTTCCGACCGTCGAGTGCAGCGCATGCAGCTGGCGGTTGATGTTTGTCTCGCAGATTACGTCATTGTCCGTAATGTCGATTGCTCCGACGGCATTACGGACGAGCGCCTCTACTACGTAGCTTCCGACACCGCCGATTCCGAATACAGCGACGCGCGAATTCTCCAGTTTTCTGATGTTGTCCCTGCCGAAATTGAGTTGAGTTCTTAGAAATATTGAAGACATAATATGATTTTCCGTACTTTTGGGATTATGATTTTACGGATGAGTCCGCCGGTGTGAGCCTGGAATTCACCGGAGAAGGAGGAATTTTTCCGGTGAATTCCGCACGGATCAGTTATTTCTGAAGGTGTTCCTTTATGGCCGCGATGTATTCCCAGCTGTCAAGAACTTTCTTCGCCTTGGGTTCTGCGATTCTTGCGATGTCGCCTGTCATGTAGCCGTCCTCGATTGTTCCGAGCGTGGCTTTCTCAAGCTTTTTCGCAAAATCCGTAAGTTCCGGTGTTCCGTCCAGTTCTCCGCGTTTTGCAAGCGCGCCTGTCCAGGCAAAGATTGTCGCCACGGGATTCGTGGATGTCTTCTCGCCCTTCAGGTAGCGGTAGTAGTGCTTCTGGACTGTTCCGTGGCTTGCCTCGTACTCGAAATTTCCGTCCGGGCTTACAAGAACAGATGTCATCATTGCAAGCGAGCCGCAGGCGGACGCAATCATGTCGCTCATCACGTCGCCGTCGTAGTTCTTTGTCGCCCACATGAATCCGCCTTCGGAACGCATTACGCGCGCGACGGCATCGTCAATCAGCGTGTAGAAATATTCGATTCCCGCGGCGTCGAATTTCTCCTTGAATTCCGAGTCGAAAATGCGCTGGAAAATCGCCTTGAAATTTCCGTCGTAGATTTTTGAGATTGTGTCCTTTGCTCCGAACCAGACTGAAATTTTGCGGTCGAGCGCATAAGTGAAGCAGCAGCGCGCGAAATTCTCAATGGAGTTGTCAAGATTGTGGATTCCCTGAATGATTCCGGGGCCTTTCATGTCCATTATTGTCTTTCTGATTTCCTTTCCGTCCTCGCCGGTAAAGACAAGCTCGGCTTTTCCTGCGCACGGAGTCTTGATTTCGCAGTTTTTGTAGACATCTCCGTAGGCGTGTCTTCCGAGGACAATCGGCTTTTTCCAGCAGGAGACAGTTCCGTGAACGTTGCTTACAAAAATCGGCTCGCGGAAAACTGTTCCGTCAAGCTCCGCACGGATGATTCCGTTCGGCGAAGGTGTAAGCTGCTTGAGGTTGTACTCCTCGACGCGCGCCTGATTCGAGGTGATTGTCGCGCATTTTACGCCGACTTTCAGTCTTTTTATCGCGGCGGCGGCCTCATGGGTGATTTTATCGTCGGAATCGTCGCGGCTCTTGAGACCAAGGTCGTAGTATTCTGTCTTCAGGTCAACAAAAGGCAGAATCAGCTCTTCCTTTATGAGCTTCCACAAAACACGTGTCATCTCGTCGCCGTCAAGTTCGGCGATCGCATTTTTCATCTGTATCTTAGCCATGCGGAAATTATATAAAAACGTAAAACTATAGTCAAACTGAAAGTCTGCAGCGGACTTTATGTCCGTCCTCCTCCGTCCTCATCTCAGGAATTTCTTCCAGGCATTTTTTCTCGGCGAACGGACATCGGTGCGCGAACGGACAGCAGTTCTCCTCCTCAAGCACGGTTTTTACCTCTGTGTTTGCGGAGGTGAATTTTCCCAGCGCGCCGTCAAAAAGCAGCTTTGTGTACGGATGGACGGCAGTCCTGTAAAGTTCGGCGGCCGGAGCCTCCTCCACAATCATTCCTCTGTACATGACACCGATTGTGTCGCAGAAATAGCAGGCTATGCGGAGATCGTGCGTTATGAAAAGCAGGCTCAGATTTCTTCCGCTTCTGAGGTCCTGAAGCAGATTTATTATCTGCCCTTGCACAGACACATCCAGCGCCGAGACGATTTCATCGCAAATAAGGAGTTCCGGCGACATTATAAGTCCCCGCGCGATTGAAATCCGCTGCCGCTGGCCGCCCGAGAATTCCGCCGGTTTTCTGCCGAGGTCATCTTCTGAAAGCCCCACCTCGCGGATTGTTTTCTCCGCAAGCGCGCGCGCGTTTTCCCCGCCTTCCCATTTTGTCGAATATCTGAGCGCGGCTGTAAGGACATCCAGAACTGTCATGCGCGGATTAAGTGAGCGTGCCGGATCCTGAAAGATGTATTTTACATTTTCGCGGTATTTCCGGAGCTGTTTTCTGTTGAACGATGAGATGTCCTGCGCGGCTGATGAATTCTCCGGGCAGAACAGGATTCTGCCTCCGGAAAGCCCGTACATTTTTATCAGGAGGCGTGCGGTTGTCGTCTTGCCGCAGCCTGATTCGCCTACAAGTCCATAAGTCTGTCCGCGTTCCACTGAAAACGACACGTCATTCACGGCATATACGGTTTTTCTGTTTTTCGCGAAAAAACCTGCTTCCATGTTGAACCGCTTTGAAAGGTGTTCCGCCCGGATTACAGGGAATTCAGCTGGATTATTTGTGTTCATTTTTTTCTCCGTCTGCCGGCTGCATTTTGTAGCATCCGGATTCTGTTTTGCGGCATCGCTCCTGCGCATATTCACATCTTTGGGCAAAAGGACAGCCGTCGTCCGGTTCCGTCGGATCTTTGACGCGTCCCGGAATAGAAATCATTCTTGAGGCGGTATAGTGTTTTCCGAATTCGGGGACAGCCGCCAGAAGCGCCTTTGTGTACGGATGCCGCGGGGAATTCATTATCCGGGCGGCCGTTCCTGTCTCCATTATTTTTCCGCCGTACATGACCGCAATCCTGTCCGAAATTTCCGCGACAAGGTGAATGTTGTGGCTGATGAAGATTATTGAAAGTCCGCGTTCCCGCCTTAGTCTGAGCAGAAGCGAGACAATCTGCGCCTCGATCGTGACATCAAGTGCGGTTGTCGGCTCGTCGGCAATAAGCAGCTCGCAGTTCTGCGCAAGCGCGAGGGCGATTCCTATGCGCTGCAGCTGTCCGCCGCTGAACTGGTGCGGATATGAATTCAATCTTCCGCCCGGATCCGGAAGTCCCACTTCGGCAAGGAGCTGCTCCGCTCTTTTGTCGGACTCCGCTTTTGTTATGGAAGGCTCCGAATTTCTGAATGTCTCAAGGAATACTTTTCCTATGCTCTGAAGCGGATCGAATGAACGTCCCGGCTCCTGGAAAATCAGCGCAATCCGTTTTCCGCGGAATTCGCGCAGCTCCTTCTGTCCGAGCGCCATAAGATCCGTGCCGTTGTAATATATGTGGCCGGAAGCCAGCGCGTTTGCCGGAAGAAGACCGGGAATCGCGGTTGTGGAGACTGATTTTCCGCTGCCGGATTCTCCTACAAGTCCGAGAATTTCGCCTTTTTTGAGATAGAACGAAATTCCGCGCGCCGCATATACCGGAATCCGTTTTGTTCCGCGCATTATTCCGAACGTCACCCTGAGATTTTCTACGGAAAGCAGCGTGCCGGTTTCGGAAAATTCGCCGGTGCTGCTGTTTCCGTCATTTTCATTTTCCGTGCGGATCGGATGTTCTTTTTCGTGATTCCGGTTGATCCGCCGTTCCCTGCTGAAAAATGCCGTGAGCGTCCGTCTGTTGAAAACCGCGTTGTACGGATCAAAAAAGTCGCGCAGCGCGTCGCCCAGAAAATTGAATGCGAGCGTGACGGCAAGGAGCATAAGTACCGGATAGAGAAGCCAGGGAAAATTCCTCAGGTTTGAGAGCGTCGAGATGTCGCGGTTTATCAGCGAGCCCCAGCTGACCGCCGGATCGTTTATTCCAAGTCCGAGATAGGATAGCGTTGTTTCGCTCATTATGAATCCCGGAACGCTGAGCGCCGTGCTCACAATAAGGAGGCTTGCCGCCTGTGGAATTATCTGCCTGAAAATCACGACAGCCGCCGGAATTCCCTCAAGTTTTGCGTCCATTATGAATTCCTCGCGTTTGATTGCGTGGACCATTCCGCGGATTGTCCTTGCGGAACCAGGCCATCCGACAAGCGCCAGAATCAGCGTGATTATCATGTACGATGTTCCGCTGTCCATCCTGGTGTTCAGCAGCGAGCGCAGAAACAGGATAAAATATAGTCCCGGAATAAGCATGAAGAATTCCGCGGAACGCATTATGGTCCAGTCGGCCGCGCCTCCGAAATATCCTGAAATTCCGCCAAGAAATACTGCGAGAAAAAGCGATATGGCGGCGGCCACAAATCCTATCGTCAGCGAGATTCTGCTTCCGTATACAATCCTGCTGAAAAGGTCGCGCCCAAGAATGTCCGCTCCCAGAAGATACACAGGATAGGAATTCCCGTCCGAATCAGGTTCCGTGCCGAACAGATGCCGTCCGCATGGAATAAGGCCGAAAAGTTTATACGGTTCGCCTTTTACAAAGAATTTAAGGTCGTGGACATATTCAGAATCCTTTACGCGTGCGTAGCTCCAGGTTGTGCGGTCGATTACGCGGTATTCGCGGACTTTCAGGCCATTCCGTGTAAGCTGTATGTTTGCCGGATGGTAGGAATTGCTGCTGAATGTCTTTGCCGCAGGAAAAGGAGCGAAGAATTCCGCAAAAATCATCACGAAATATATGGCCGCAAGGACAATCGCCGATGCGAATGCCAGCGGCCGTGTCCTCAAATATCTGAAGAATTTTCCCATAATCAGTCCCCTTTTCCGTATCTTATGCGCGGATCTACCAACGCGAGCAGTATGTCCGAAATCAACATTCCTGCAAGCACAAGCGCGGAGATGAACATACTGTTCGCAAGCACAAGATTTATGTCCTGCTGAAGAACAGCCTCGTACATCAGCCGTCCGATTCCCGGATATGCGAATATTATTTCGAGCACAAGCGAGCCGCTGAAAAGGCCTGCAAGAAGATTCGCGCTGCCTGTTATGTAAGGATTCAGCGTGTTGCGGAACGCATGGTTCAGATAGACACGTTTTTCGGAAATTCCGCGGGCGCGCAGGGCGAAAATATACGGCATTCCCATCTGATCAAGCATTGTGGCGCGGATCATCCTCATTGTTCCGCCGACGCCTCCGAGAAATGACGCGAGCAGAGGTAGAAACACGTGATGTGCGTAGCTGAAACTGAATTTAAGCGGCGCCTCCCGGAATGAAAAGTCCGGATACGCTGTGACCGGAAAAAGCCCCGTCACGCTGGCAAAAAGCTGGAGCAGAATCAGCAGGAGAATTCCCGGAAATGCATGGAAAAACAGCGCGAAAAATGTGGCTCCCACGTCAAGCCGGGTTCCCGCCTTGCTGGAAAAAAACACGCCGAGCAGAAATGATGCCGTAGTTATGAACACAAGCGAAATCAGGTTGAGCAGCACGGAATTCCATATTCTTGAGCCGATAAGAAAAGTGACCGGCGCGCGAGAGACAAGGCTTGTGCCCAAATCATGGTGGACAAGCACGCGGTCGAGCCATCTGAAATACTGCACATAGAACGGCTGGTCAAGACCGAATTCATGTCGGAGCTGTTCCATCTGTTCACCGGAAAAACTGTTGCCGTTCAGAGGAGAATTTCCTCCTTTCGGAGCCTGAGCCTCGGTGCCGGACAGAATCTGCTGCGTCATCATCTGATCAACAATATCTCCGGGCGCAAGCTCCATCAGTCCGAAAAGCGCGAAGCCGAGCAGAAACAGCAGCAGAACCATAGTTACAGTCCGCCCGGCTATGAATGAGATGAGAGGAGCCTTTTTCCTGAATGTACGGAACGGTCTCAGAATCATGTTTATGCTTTCTGAAAGCCAAAATGATTTTTTTTCTTCCATAATATAATCCGAATTCCTCCGCTGCTTCAGTCCTGGCCGGCCAGAAAAATTCTGTCCGTGAGCAGTCCGTTTATGTTGTCAAAATACACGTTTTCAAAACTCCATCTGTTGCGGACCGCGGCGAAGCTTTTTGCGCGCAGCAGATAAATCACCGGACATTCCTCCAGCAGAATCCGCTGATACTCGTCCCAGATTGCCTTTGCCCGGCCGTGCTCGATTGTATAGCAGCCCTCGTTGTAGAGGCTGTCGATTCTTGCCTCCCACTCTGTTGCCGGCGATTCCTGCAGCGGATGCCAGAGATGAAGGTTGCCGTCGGACGGCCACACATTGCTTCCCTGCGACGGAAATTTATTCGAGCCAAGTCCTATAATCACCGACTGCCAATCATAGCTTGAGGTAAGCATTTCTATCACTTTCTGAAAATCCGTCTGACGTATGTTCACCGTTATTCCGACCGCCGCACATTCATCGGCAATTATCTGCGCGATGTCGTTCAGTACTGTGTTTGACGACGGAATTGTCAGGTCATATTCAACCTTTGTTCCGGAACTGTCGTACAGAAATCCGCCTTTTCCTTTCTGGAATCCGACTGATTCAAGAAGCGAAAGCGCGCGCGCCGGATCATATCTGTACCGGAGCGTTATGTCGGGATTGTAGAACGGATTCTCCTCCGGAAAAAACGAATATTTCGGCTCGGCAAGTCCGCGGTAAGTCTGACTGATGATTCTGTCGCGGTTCAGAAGACAGCTCATCGCCTGTCTGAATTTTTTTGACGAGAACCAGCCGCAGAATTTTTCTCCGCCGTTCACAGGATTCTGGTTGAACGACCAGAGCATCGCGCCTGAGGAGCCTTCCGCATTGAACACGGTGTAGCCGTCTTTCTGCGATTTTATCACGTCGTTCAGTTCCTCCGGCCGCGGCGAGAATGTCTCGGTTTTTCCCTGGCGGAAAAGCAGATAGTCGGTGTTCATGTCGCCGACAATCTGATAAATCATCTGCTCCGGATAGGGAATTCCCGTTCCCTCGGAATCCTTTTCCCAGTAGCCGGGATTTCTCTGGAAGACTACCCTGCGCGACGGCGTGTATTCGGTGATGAACCATCTTCCGCACGACGGAATCTGAGCCGGATCCGAGTCCGCTCCCAGAATGTCCTTTACACCTTCCGCGCCGCCGCGCTCCTTTGCCTCGCGGTACAGGAATGACGGATAAATGCTTGTGTTGGTGGCGAGCAGCGGTTCCGCCACAATCCTTGGGAATACAAAATCAAATTTTTTGTCGTCGATTTTTATACATTCTATATGTTTTTCGGTTCCGTCCGGCATGGTCACAAACTGCTGGCCGTATGCGCTGCTTCCGAACTGCGGATCTCCAGCAATCTCGTTGTACCAGAAAACCACATCATCCGATGTCACCGGAATTTTTCTGTCCGAATTCCACCAGTTCCAGAACATATTCTCGCGCAGCGTGTAGTGGACGGTAAGTGTTCCGGCCTGAGCGTCGGTTTCTATCTCAAAAAATGCCGCATGAGGCTCCCATTTTCTGCTGACGGCATTGTAATCCACCAGATAATCCGTCGTGACTCCTGCAAGTCCTGCGGATGTGGCGTCGCGTTCGGCGATAAGGTGATTGAATGTCTTGGGATCTGAAAGAATTGTGTCGTGCCAGATTCCTCCGGTTTTTCCCGGAACGAATTCCTCGCCTCTCCATGGCTTTGTAACGGTATTCCGTATATATTCCGAACCGGATTCCTCTGTCAGCCGTTCTATTTCCGCAAGCGTAAGTTCCGGTGTCTTTCTGCACGAAAAAAGAACCGGAACCGCGGCCATAATAAAAATCGTCTGGAATTTCATGGAAGAATTCTTGCATAAAAAAGACGCTTTGGTCAATTGCCGATGTTGTAGATTTCCTCCTGCTTAATCTCGAAAACCTCGCCTTTTTCTCCGGTCGCGACATCGTAGTATGTGCAGCGGAACGTATGCAGCCAGCTGGAGTCTATAAAATATATTCTGCTGCCTCTGGAATACACGGTTTCGGTAAAATCAAAATCAATACGGGCGGTAAATATCATTTTTCTGTTTTCAATGTCTATTTTGTATAAATCCACGCTTGTGAACCAGTCGTCACCGTCATAGTCCGACGGGAAGATGCCGTAACATTCTCCGTTTGCTTCGGTTGCAAGGAAAATTCTGTTTTTGTGGTCTTGTTCATTTGGCATCGGAATTGAGATTGGCTCGCTTTCCAGATTGTCCATGTCGTATACGGTCATATATGGATACGGATTAATGTCGGAGTCTTCACATTCCGCCACAAGCACATAATTTTTGAATGTTCCTTCAACTGACGGATGGTAATAGATATACTTATCGTTTCCCTTTGGTGTTTCAAACGGAAGAACTGTATGCTTTACCGGTTTTGCAAGGCAGTTGTTCTCCAGGTCTATTTTCTGCAACCAGTTGTAGTTGTCTTCTATATACATAACCCAGAAGTTACCGTCCCTGTCCGGCATAGGATAGAATATATACGTCTCATCACTGTAGATTACAAGCTGTCTGAGATCTGTTTTTCCGGTCTCGGAGTCGAATCTGTTTATCCTGTATTCTCCCATTTTTCTTTTGGAGTTCCAGCCGCTTGTATGGATTATTCCGTAACGGCTTTTTATTTTCTGGTTGTTGTTCAGATTTATGAATGTTCCTTCAACCAGATTTGAAAAGACTGTGATAAAACCAGTCTCCGGATCCAGGCATCCTATTTTACGGGAGGCATCGCCCGCATCGTAGTATTTTACCGGGGTTCCCATTTCCACAGCGCGCCAGTTGCTCTGACCGTGAGCTCCCGGGAAAAATGCCCAGTCATGAATTCTGTTGTTTTCCCAGTCGTATACTACAAAAATATCTCCTTCCTGTGCATATATTACGCCCATGCTCTCGTTGCCGAAAAGCGCACGCTTGTCGTACACCGGCATTGTTATTACAATCGGATTATTCAGTTCGGAGAAAGGCTTCATGGATTCTTTTTCTCTTACAGCGGAAAGGTCGCGCACACTCTTGTAGACGGCATCCATCTGACAGCCGGCGGATATGAATACGCTTGAGGCAATTGCCAGTAGTTTTAGTTTCATGAATTTCATAAATTGCTCCGTTGATTAAGAATTTTCCTGCTGCGCAACGGATTCTATCCTAGGTTTATGTTTTTGTAAAAATCAAGGGGATTTTGACGAAATAACCTTGGTTAATTCAATTTTTAACCAAAGTTATTTTTTAGAATAAATTCTGTAATGAGTTCATTCCATTTCAGTTTTCGTTACATGAGTGGGATTGTGCATTTTTTGATTCGCGCTGAGCTACACATACATTTGTCATTCCCGTGCCGCGACACGGGAATCATCATATCCTATTCAGTTTCTTCTATATATATGCACATAATCCACGTACATTTTTGCTGGAAGAAGAGAAAGTTCCGTCGGGCCGCCCCAGTCTCCGAATTCTGACGAGATTATCACGTGAGCCGTGCCGTCGCACATTCCGCCGAATTCCTCGCCGTCCAGTTCCCAGAGCAGTTCTCCGTCCAGATAGAGGAAATAGTTTTCGTCATCCCAGAGAAATTGCGCCGTATGCCAGCTGCCGTAAAAGTCGTCGCCGGGATTGTATGCCGGAGAAGCGTTTGATTTTTTTGCGTCGCCGTGGCCGTCCCAGTGGATTGTCGTTTTGAAGAAATTCGGACCGTTTCCGTAAGGCTCGTTCGGAACAAGCTCGAAGATGTCGATTTCCGCCGCGTCGCGCGCTCCGTTTCCGACATGATTCTCGTCATTCTGACCGAGAAGCCAGAATGCGTACCAGAGTCCGGAGGTTTTTTCCGTCCTGAAGCGGATTTCGTAAAGTCCGTGCGCCTGCTCGAATATTCCCGCGGTTTCTACTGCGCCCGAAATCAGCCTTCCGTCCTTTTCCTTGGCCTCAATCACAAGGTTTCCGTCCTGCACATAGGAACATTCGTCCGCCCACCAGCCGTGTCCGTTCATCTGGGCCTGACGTTCCTGCTCGGCGCTGCGCCTCCATCTTGACGGATCAAGCTCCGTGCCCTCAAAATCATCCGAAAAAGTCAGGATGTATTCCTTGCCGTCAAAAACGCGTTTTTGTGGAGCGGCGAATGTCACTTTGTATTCCGTTCCGTCCTCAGCCGTGAACATGACCGAATTTTCCGGAACAGCCCGGAGAATTTTCTGCGTTTCTTCCGCCGGTTCCGGGCTTCCGTTTTCTGTCTCTCCGTCCGCGGCGAACGTCAGAATGGCGTCGCTTTCCGTTCCCATCAGCGTGTATTCCGTGACCGCCGGATTGAACGCCGGAAGAAGAATTCCGTTGTCCGCGGTGAGTTTTTTTGTTGTGTGCGTGTCGCGGAATCTGTCGTTCTCGCCGATGAGCGCGCGCACAAAATTCGTTCCGCCGTATACGAATGACATATCCAGCTGGAGGAAGAATTCCGAGCCTGCAAAGAACGGAAGTTTGTCTTTAAGTCCGATTCTTAGGTCTCTGCCGTCATTTTCTGTCCGGTAGTTTCCCCAGACGCATTTGCTCCAGTCGGTTCCGTTTTCGACTCCGTAGTAAATGTTGCCGGAAAATGTCGTGTTCAAGTTCCGCGCCGCAGTTCCTTCCGGGGATTCGGTGATGAAATCCCTGAAAATTATTTCCGAATTCTGACTGTCATATTCTGCGGACGAGAATTCCGTCCTCATCTCGCCGAGCCCGCCCTTTGCCCTGACTTTTGCAGCCTCTGTCCGTGTGAAATTCTGCCATTTCGCGTCCGTCATCGTAAGATAGACCGAATATTCCGAACCGCCGCTTACGAACGGATATACAAAACTGTTCTGGATTCCGTCGGTGTTTATCGAGAAATTTCCGCCGTTTCTGCCTTCCACGTGAACGGTTACGTGCGTGAATTCTGATGGATGGCTTTTTTTTATATGAAGCCCGTCTTTTTTGGCACGGACGGAAAGCGAGATTCCTGATTCTGAGATTCTTGCGGCTGAATTTGCTGAGCCGAAGTCCGCGGAATTTGAAGCGCAGCCGGAAAACGCGGGAAAAAGCATGGCGGTCGCAAGCAGGATACGCGCGGTCAGAGAAGAGAATTGCCGCGCACGGTGAAGAAACGGATTTTTCATAGAGACCTCCCATAAAAAGTCAAGATTA
>DBIW01000020.1 GCA_002296965.1 Treponema sp. UBA792
GGACTACCAGGGTATCTAATCCTGTTTGCTCCCCGCACCTTCGCACCTCAGCGTCAGTCATCTGCTGGCAGTCTGCCTTCGCCATTGGTATTCTTCCAGATATCTACAGATTTCACCCCTACACCTGGAATTCTGGCTGCCCCTCAGTGACTCAAGCCGCGCAGTTCCCGGCGCTGTCCGGGGGTTGAGCCCCCGCCTTTCACACCAGGCTTGCGCGACCGCCTACATGCCCTTTACGCCCAATAATTCCGAACAACGCTCGCAACTTACGTGTTACCGCGGCTGCTGGCACGTAATTAGCCGTTGCTTATTCGCACGCTACAGTCACCGCGCGGGCATTCCCTCCCGCGCTTATTCCTCGCGTCCAAAAGGACTTTACAACCTTCCGGCCTTCCTCGTCCACGCGGCGTCGCTCCGTCAGGGTTTCCCCCATTGCGGAATATTCTTAGCTGCTGCCTCCCGTAGGAGTCTGGGCCGTATCTCAGTCCCAATGTGCCCGTTCACCCTCTTAGGCCGGGTAACTATCATCGCCTTGGTGGGCCTTTACCCCGCCAACAAGCTAATAGTACGCGGGCCGCTCCTCCGGCGGAGCCGAAGCTCCTTTCATCCCCCGCCTCTGACACGGGGGATTATATTCGGTATCACTCCCTATTTCTAGGGGCTGTCCCCATCCCGAGGGTACGTCACCCACGCGTTACTCACCAGTCCGCCGCTCTCATCATGCGCAAGCGCATGAATCCCGCCCGACTTGCATGCTTAAGACGCGCCGCCAGCGTTCGTTCTGAGCCAGGATCAAACTCTCCATGATTATCTCATGGGTCCGAAGACCCGTGATCTCCTGAAAAGCCTTCTCCGGCGCCCGCGCCCCTTCCGGACACGGACCGTTCTGGCCGCCGGACATTCTTTACAGACGCCCCGGCGTGGCGTCCCGGCCGTCTCCGGCCCTCACCTGCGCTCCGCGGAACTGCGTCCCGCGGGCTGCTTCTCGTCTTTCTTTCCTTCCCTTTCCTGTCAAAAAGCGTGCCGCACTGCTTCCGTGCGACGGTGATAGTGAATATACACCTTCACGCGCCCTGTGTCAACCCTCCGCCTCCCTTTTTTCCGCTTTTTTTTCAACTTTTTTCATTTTTTTTTCAGCTTCCCCTCCGTCTCTCCCGCCCCGCTGTCTCCGCCGCGACGGAACTGGACGGCAAATCCGCCGGAAGAAGGTGAAAAACGAGCGCATAGCAGTTAGCAGTTGACGGAAAAACTGTTCACAAGCCTGATCCATGCTGTTTTTCCGCTGACACCGCACTTCGCATATATATGCTGTATATGGGTCGCAACTGTACTGACCGCAATTCCAAGGGAACCGGCTATATTCCTGTTGCTCCGTCCGCAGTAAAGCAGCTCCGCAACGTCAACCTCGCGTTCCGTAAGTCCGAATTCACGCCACATCAACGACCTCGAATTCCCGGAGGAGGACACCGAATCACCTGCATGAAGATGTTTTTTTCCACGGAGCGAAGTGCTCACAAATTCAGAAAGCGCATCGGAATAGCGGCTGTGCTCGGAATCACAAAGACGCAGCACGGAACAGACCTTCATCAGAATGTCATCCGCGGAAAAGGGCTTGCAGATATAGTCCACGGCACCGTCACAAATCATGTTCTTCCTCATTGCCGGATCCTGAATTCCGGTCACAAATATGAACGGAATATATCTCAACGCCTGAGACGCACGGCAGTATTCAAGAAGTTCCGATCCGCCCATAACAGGCATGACAAGATCTGAGACTATGACATCCGGAACAGAATTTTCCATTGCTGCGACGGCATCACGACCGTTCACGGCGGTAACGACATTCATGAATTCAGAGAAGACATCGGACATCTCCCCCAGAAGCGGCAGGTCATCCTCCACAAGAAGAACCGTCCTGCCGGACAGGAATGATGACGCGGACTTTCCTATGCAGACGGACAGCCCGGACGAGGCTGTTTCAGGACAGGAGTCCGGCTCCGCCGTGCTGTCCGCACAGGAAATTTCAGAAAGCCTCAGAGATGCGATGAATTCAACAGCCGGAGGACATGACGAAACTGTGCAGTCTCCGCCATAAAGGACACATATTCTGCGGACAAGATGAAGCCCTATTCCGAATCCGGGCGCGGAATCACAATTACCGTCAAGCCTGAAACCGTATTTGAACACATCCCCAAGTTTCCCGGCCGGAACAGAGGCAGATGAATTCTCCACTTTGTATGTAAGAATTCCGCCGCTATATGAAAATGACAGCTTTATCGGCGTTCCTCCGTCAGAATATTTGACGGCATTGTCAATCAGATTAACGAGCACCGTCTCAAGAAAAAGAGGATACACAGAAAGCGTCAGACCGTCATCAAAATCACAGGTCCACCAGACGGGGGTTCCGCGGAGCTTTGAATACGGAGCAAAGATGTCAACGGAACGCCTTATCACGTCCAGGACTCTCACCGGGCGGCATCTGCGTGCGGCCTCCCGGACATTCTGCTCCTGACGCTCAAGAGAATTGACCATCACCGCGACATTTCTTATCCTGCGCAGATTTCCGCTGATCACCTTTGCCTGCGGCTCCACAGGATTCACCCCGGAATCAGCCTTAAGCCTCAGCCCCGTCTCCTCAAGCTCCTCCAAGGCATTCTGAAGCATTGTCACCGGAGCCATAAGCTCATGCATGGACGCTCGGAGGAAATACGATGTCTCATGGGCGCGCGCGGCGTCATCCGCACGGGATCGGAATTTCATGTAGACAAGGACGGAATAAATCAGGATCGTGAACAGGAAGCAGATGTCATAGCTGAAATAGTAGTCCCTGTCAAAAAGCGCCATCACACGTTCCATGTCAAAGCTCATTCTGAGAAGGTGGACAGTCTGGCGGAAAACAATGTAGGTGAACAGGGGAATCCATCCCAGCACGAACACAACGGACTCGCGCCGGGATTTGGCATAGGAAGAGAACCAGAGGATTCCGCAGAAAAGACAGCCCAATATAAGGAGAACGATTGAGAAATAATAAGGGACCTTTATATCTTTGAAAAAACCGAAAAGGAAAAGCGAGAGCACGGAGACGGTGGCGAACACGGCGAACACCGGCCTCACGAAAGACTTCTTTCCGTCAAGGCCGAACAGACTCATAAAAAGAAGCTGGCACACACAGAATCCGAAGCAGCATGCCACATATCCTATTCTTGACATCAGCAGAGTGTCGGCGGCGAAATTCCACAGATAGACAGCCCCTATTCCCTTCATGGAAATCTGGTACAGACAGCTGCAGAAACTCATAAGTGATATGTAAAGAAAGCTCCTGTCACGGGTGTAAAGCCACATGAACATCATTATTATGAACATCAGGGTGAGCAGGCTGATCGAGATTATATGATAGAAGGAGAAGATGACCGTCTCGGAAAAATACGACTCCGGGCTTCTGACCGCAACAGACAGGGAGGTCGAGTCGAAATTCCTTATGCGGACAAGAAAAATTCCGTTCCCGCAGAATTCCGCGGGAACAAGAAGCGACGAGCGCCAGGACAGATATTTCCGCTCACGGTTCGGAACACGACGGCCGTCGGCATCAGTACGGACAAAAGCCCCCTCGCACGAGAGCGGATCCGGGCAATAAAGCTCGGCGCGGTCAACAAGCTCAGGTCCGAGAGTCATGATTTTGTCATTTCCGTCATCCGCGCCGTCAACAGCTACCGCCAGCCACAGATCCCCGTCCGTAAACCCCGGAGAAATCCTGCACGAATTCTCCTCGGTGAACGCGCCGCTCCTGAATTCCGCCCAAATCCGTCCTGCGTCCGCGGAGCGGCTGCCGTCGGTGAATGACGCGAGCCGCACAGGATAGAATTCCGCGCCGAACAGAACGGCGCAGGCGAAGAACACGGGAACAGTCAGGAATTTTCTCATAAATCCTCTCCGGAAAAAAAATCGGCGCTCCGCGGAACGGATTCAGCCGCGCACATTATACCACGAAAACGGACAGCGCGCGGAAAATTTTCCGGCTCATTTCCCGCAGCCCTTTATGACAACTCCTGTTATCGCAGCAATCTGCGCCGTCACCATGACAAGAATCACAAGCACAAGCATATTCACCTCCGCCGCCTCAGGCGGCAGCAGGAATGATGCACCATTTCCAAAAAACGCGCCATCGTTTAAATGATGACAGGCATATAGACTTTTCAATGATTTTCGTCTTTTCCGCACGGAAAGCTGATCCTGCGCATCCGCTCGTCCGGACATCTTGAGAAAAAGTCTCCGAGCCTGGCGCGCAGGTCATCATTGTCCGCCGCATTAAGCAGGCTCGTCCTCGCATAATGCGAGAACTTGAAGTTGTCGCAATAATAGGAAAAGAAACGCTGAAGCCTCGTCCTCCAGAATTCAGGAGGCTGACACATCTCGACATCGGATATGAAATCCAGCGCAAGCTCCATCAGATCGACGCATCCGTTCCTCATTACAGGCGGCTCAGGACTCCGGACATTACCGTCAAGCGCAGAGGCCAGCTGCATGAAAACCCACGGAGACCTTGCGGCCTCCCTTGAAATCATGATTCCGGCGCATCCGGGAGCGGCGGCCATAGCAGCCCTTGCGGATGCCTCATCCCTGACGTTTCCGTTTATATAAACCGGAACTCCTTTTTTCCCCAGAACCTCAGCCGCCATTCCGCAGAATTCCCAGCGAGGAGGTCTGACAAGCTTCTCCTTTCTGGTTCGCGGATGCACCGTGACAAGCTCAGCACCGCTGTCCGCCAGCATGGAGCAGAATTCCACGAATCCCGCGGCGGAAAAATCCTCGTCGCCGAGACGTATCTTGACGCTCAGCCGTTTGCGCCCGGCACCTTCCGTCCCGCGCCGCTCAAGCTCATTTCTGACAGCAGACACCATTCGCGCTGTCTCCGGGAGCGGACGCATCATCCATGCGATTCCGGAACCGTATCTGTATATGTCCGGAGCGGAGCAGCCCATATTTATGTCTACCCCAAGCCCCGGAAGACGCGCAAGCTCTCCGGCCGCCCTTACAATAAGCTCCCCGGATTTCCCTATGAGCTGCCAGACAGTCCTTTCGGGAAAAGGAGACGGATCCAGATAATACTTCTCGAACGGTCCGCCTGTCAGCAGGGTTCCCGCATTTATCATCTCGGTGAAATACTCGTCGCAGCCTCCGAATTTCCCGACAAGCCTTCTGAACGCCGGATGGCTCAACGTGGCCATAGGCCCGCAAATCAATTTCATGGCGGGATTATAGCATATTCGGAACGATTGTATTATACTCCGCCCTCATGTTTGAAATAGAAATGAAGGCGCACGTCAGAAACCGGAATGAAGTCATGGAGAAACTGAATTCCCTTGCTGAATTCTGCGGACGCACATACAAAAAAGACGTCTACTACGAAATTCCGGCAGGCTCGGTCACGGGTGCGGAAGGCTTCATATCCGCGAGGATAAGAACAGAGACAGGGACGGACGGAAGAACCGAAATCTTCCTTACATACAAACGGAAGCAGCTGCTGGAGGGAGACGGCGGCCCCGCGGTAGAAGTGAACGACGAGCAGGAATGCATGGTCTCAGATGCGGCGCCGCTGGAAGCCCTGCTTGCCGATGCCGGCGCGCGGATAAGCCTCAGAAAGGAGAAGGATGTATACCACTGGAAAGCGGAGACCGGGGCCGGAGCCGCCCACATAGAGCTGTGCTCCGTCCCTCCGCTCGGTGATTTCCTTGAGATAGAGACAATCAGCACGGAGAACGACGCCGGAACCGTCGCGAAGATAAAATCGGCCGAGAAAGCACTGTTCACCGCCTGCGGAATTCCCGAATCCGACCTTGAGCCGAGATATTACAGGGACATGCTTGCGGAACACGGGAACACCGCCTTGAAGTAATCGCGAATAGGATTATAATAGAAAAGATATTCCGGCGGAGAATCATGCCGGACAGAAAAAAAAGCGAAGGAGGCATGATAAAATTTACATCCGTGTAATTTTTATCATCACAGTTTGCTCAAGCGTCGCTTTCACAGACTGTGATTCTCGCCATCCGTGGCTCGCCGCTAACGCGGAGTTTCATAAGGAGAAGGACATTATGTTCGACAGGAAAAGGTACAAATCATTCGCAAAACAGCAGCTGAAGGGAAGATGGGCAGTTCCGATTCTGTTCACGGCGCTCACATTGCTCATATCATCAATATTCAATGTTCCCGGATACATGGCTCTCATGAACTCCGGTGATTTCGCCGGACTCATAGCGGAAGGGGCATCAGGAAGCGACATCCTGATGGCGTTCTCGGATTCAATTCCGGCAGGAGACACGCTTACATCAACAATAAGCTGGCTTGTGGAGGCCGTGCTCGCCATGGCCGCGATAACCGTCTACCTGAAGATGTCAAGGTCTCCGGAGCCGGTATCGTTCCGCGACTTCATAGAAGGACTGAACCTCTGGGGACGCGCGGTTCTGGCGGCGCTCTGGCAGTGGCTCTGGATTTTCTTCTGGTCCATGCTCTTTGTGATTCCGGGAATAGTCAAGGCTGTGGCATACTCGCAGACAGAATTCATCATCGCGGAATACAAGGATGTCTCCGTCGCCCAGGCCGTGCGCATAAGCAAGACAATAACGCAGGGACACAAGGGCGACATTTTCGTCACGATGCTGAGCTTCCTGGGATGGGCCGTTCTTGCCGGAATGACGTTCGGAATAGGATTCATCTTCCTCTCCCCCTACTACAACATGACGATGACAAACGTATACCATGCGCTGATGAAGGAAGCGGTCGAGTCCGGAAAAATAACAGCGGAGGATCTCACCAGATAATGAACAGGAAATTCAACAGCGGACTGATTGTCCTTGCGGTGACCGTGGCCGTGTCAATCGCGGCTGCGGCGCTGGAGCTGACCGCCGGACGGATGCGGCCGGAGGAATCACACATAAGGGAATTCCGTCAGGAAAACCGAACCCCCGGCGCCGGACGGACAAAAGCGGCGGCAAGGAAACGCGGCGGCAAATCCTACATCGCGGAAGTCCACGTGGAGGGCACAATCCAGGAGAAGGGCGACCGCTACAACCAGCAGTGGATCCTGTCCCTGACGGAAAAGCTCAGGGATGACCCGAAAAACGTGGCGATGGCCCTCTACATAAATTCGCCCGGCGGCGGCGTCTACCAGGCGGACGAGCTTTACCTCGCACTTCAGGACTACAAGACGGCGGGAAAGAAGATTTACGCATATATGGGGCCGATGGCCGCTTCGGGCGGATATTACATTGCCTGCGCGGCCGACATGATATACGCGAACCGGAACACGCTGACCGGCTCGATCGGCGTAATATCCGGACAGTCGCTCGACATGACCGGTTTTCTTGAGAAGCTCGGAATAAAGTCCGAGACAATCCATTCCGGAAAAAACAAGAACATGATGAACTGGAACGAGCCGTTCACGGACGAGCAGAAGGAAATCATGCAGGAAATATCCGACGAATGTTACGAGCAGTTCGTATCGATTGTGGTCGCAAGGCGCGGACTCAGCTTCAGCAGGGTAAGGGAGCTGGCTGACGGAAGAATCTACACCGCGGCACAGGCGCTTGAGAACGGCCTTATCGACAGCATAGACAGCAAGGACAACATGATGAGGGATCTTGCCGAGAATGAGCTAGATCTGCCCGGCTGCAGGACAAAAGTGTTCACCTACGAAAGAAAGCAGACACTTGTGGACAGCCTTGTAACGGGTACGGCGGGAGCGTTGCGCCAGAAAATAGAATCCGCAACAGGAATTCCCCTGAATCTGCTCACATCCGGAGAAAACGGCGTCCGCTATCCCGCATATCTTCTCATGGAATGACGGACGGCTCACAAAAGCCGGACTGTCCCCAGGAACGGCAGCAGGGGACAGCTACGTGCAGGTCACTGCTGCAACGGCTCAAAGCGCATTCTGTAAACGGAGGCCTTCCGTCCGTTCACAAGTGTCTGAACCGACGAGACCACGGAAACTCCGGACTCAGCGGCGGCGGCCTCGATTTCCTCCGTTCTTGCGGAAAGTATCACCATCCGGCCGTCAGGTCGGAGCACACGGCGGAAAGACGCGAACATATCGAGGCAGAATCTCTTCATGTCGCCGACTTCCTCATAAAAACCCCACGGCGGATCAGTTATTACAAGGCTAAGCGCGCCGTCAGGAATCTGCGCGAGCGACATGGCGTCCCATCTGAGAACCTCCACATAATCACATCCTCCGCGGACCAGCCTCTTCTCAAGCGCCGGAATTTTGGCGCCGTCGACATCTCCGGCATACAGGCGGCGGAAACGGAAATTCCGCGCCAGCTGGACAGGAATCGCACCTGAGCCCGCGAAAGGATCTGCGGCGACGTCATCTTCCCTGACCTCAGCATAGAGGCACATAAGATATGCGAATTCAGGACGCAGCTCGCCTTTCGCGAGATTCTTCTCGGTAAAGACACGCTTCGAGATCAGCTCGCCGCAGAATGCGAATCCCTCCCTCCTTATGTCATACCATATTTCCGTCCCCGGATTCACGCGGTCAACCGAAAGACGCGAATTTCTTGTCACCGCAGACTCCGCGCGTCTCACAAGATCCTGAGGCACATGGACGAACCTGTTTTCAGACACAAAACGGATCCGGAATTTTCCGCGGCTGATGAGGTAATAGTGATTTCCGGCAGCCACCTCCGAAACCATGGCGGGAAAACTGCGCTTCTTTCCATGGAAAACCGCGATTACGAAAAAAGTATTGTTGAAAAATCGGATTTTCTCTATGTCACGCGGATTGCCGTTGAATTTATAGTGCACAAGACCGTCGTATACGGACAGCACTCCGGCTCCACGGAGAAGCGACGGAAGCGCCGCGGCGACAACGTCAGAAAAACCTGTTGTGAACGTCGAGATGAATTCAGCCATAATCAATGAATATATCAGAAAACGGGGGACATTCAAACCGTATCGGCCGAAATCGGAAAAACTTTACGGATTCATTATAGACATTCCGGGGGAATTTAATATATAATGCCTGATACGCTATATGATAAGGGTGTCACAGAACACTAGGAGGATAGTTGGCATACAGTAACAACAACAATAAGGGGCAGCGGATAAATGAACAGATCCGTGTGCGTGAGGTCAGGCTTATAGACGATGAGGGAACCCAGCAGGGAATTGTACCCACGCTGGAGGCGCTCAGGATGGCGAAAGAGCGGGAGCTCGACCTTGTTGAAGTTTCACCGAATGCAAATCCGCCGGTGTGCAAGATACTTGATTTCGGAAAATACAGGTTTGAACAGGAGAAAAAGCTCCGTGACTCCAAGAAGAACCAGAAAGTATTGAAACTCAAGGAGATTCGTATGCAGCCGAAAATCGGCTCAGGCGACCTTGACACGAAAGCGAAACATATACAGGAATTTCTTGACGAGGGCTGCAAGGTCAAGGTCACGATCCGTTTCCGCGGACGGGAGCTTGCGCACACGGAACTCGGTTTTGATGTTCTGAATGAAGTTCTGAAAAGGCTTACTTCGGCGTATGTCATGGAAAAACCGGCCGCAATGGACGGAAGAAATATGTCCATGACAATTTCAGCAAAAGCCCAAAAATAACAGAGGTTTGAAAAAATGCCTAAGATGAAGACAAAGAAGTCCGCTGCCAAGCGTTATTCGCTGACCGGCACCGGCAAAGTAAAGCACAAGAAGATGAACCTTCGCCATATACTGACAAAGCGTTCACCGAAAAGAAAGAGACAGCTCCGCGCTGCCGGTATTCTTGCAGAAGCTGATGCGAAGAAAATCCGCAAGCAGATGCTTCCATACGGTTAATGAGGTGTAGAAAATGTCAAGAGCAATAGACGGAACAAAAAGAAAGAACCGCCGTGTAAAAATCCTTAAGCTTGCAAAAGGATTCAGAGGCGACCGCAAATCGAACTATAAGCCGGCGAAGGATGCTGTCGTAAAGGCGCTCAGCCACGCTTATGTTGACCGCCGTGACAGGAAGCATGAATTCCGCTCACTCTGGATTGCACGTATAAATGCGGCGGTAAGAGACGAGGGACTTACATATTCCCGCTTCATCGACGGTGTGAACAAGGCCGGAATAAAACTGAACCGCAAGGCTCTGTCAAATATGGCCATTGAGGATCCGGCGGCATTCAAGGCTGTCGTTGAGTCAGCAAAAAACGCGCTGAAGGCATAAGTTATGATTTCACTCGATCAGGTTTTACTTCTTGAAGAAAAAGTAGAGAGGGCTGTTGAGAAAATTCAGCAGCTGCAGGCTGAAAACGATGCTCTGCGCAGCAAATGTTCAGAGCTCACAAATGCGCTTTCAAGCAAGTCGGAGCAACTCTCGACTTTTGAGCAGGATCAGAGCAGGATCGAGAACGGAATACTTAAAGCGCTCGACCGGCTCGCAGCAATAGAAAATTCTGTTCTTGATGCGGCCGGCAGCGCAGTTCAGCCGCAGAATTCAACCGTATATGCACAGGAGCCGCCGGTTGCGGATACGAATTCCGCGGTGCCGCAGCAGGAGCATACGGATGTCTCCGGCGAGCCGCCTGCGGAACCGGCATACAGTGAAAATTTTCCCCGGCAGTCAGCGGAATCTCAGGTGACGCAGACTCCCGCTCAGGAATACAGCACCGCCGCATATCAGCAGTCTTATGAGCAGGACAGCCCGGAACAGGATTTCCCAGGAGAAGCTGATATTCCGGAGGATACTGACGACGGCCAGGAAAATCTGGGATTCGACATATTCTGATGGGTACCCTGAAAATAAATATGCTCGGAACATCATTCACAGTTCAGGGCAATGAGGACACCGAATATCTCGACAGACTGCTCGGCTATTACAAGAGAATAACCGATGACATTCAGAAAGGAAACAAGGTGAAGAATCCCGTACAGATTTCGATTCTTGCGGGAATAATGCTTTGCGACGAGCTGTACAAAGAAAAATCAAGAAATATATGCGAACAGGACGGTGATGTCAAGCAGAATCCCTTATCCACTCCGGAAAGCGAGGAAGTTGAGCAGCATACGCTGGACATGATAAGGCGGATAGACGGAGTCCTGGATTGAAATGATAACCGTATGGATTGACGCCGACTCCTGTCCGGCTCCGGTCCGGAACTATGCGGAGAGAAGGACAGAACAAATCGACATCCGGCTGAAATTCGTCGCGAACAGGGGACTCACCGTAAAAAAATCAGATAAAATAGAATTCATAGTCTCACGGCCGGGAAAGGACTCGGCCGACAATATCATATATGAGAACGTCCAGGACAATGACCTTGTAATCACCCGGGACCTGCTGTTTGCGGACAGGCTTGTCCGAAGGCATATTGCGGTTATGAACGATTCGGGTACTGTATTCTCCGCAGAAGACATGGAAATCCTGCTTGCGGAGCGGGAGCTGAGTCTTCAGCTTGCGGAGGCTGGAATAGTCAAGAAGACACGGAGAAAGCACAATCCCGGAAACATGGAGCGATTCAGGGCGAATTTCGACAGGATGACAGGAAAACTGCTGGATGCGGCTCAGTCCGGATATTCCACCTGAATTGAGCATATCCTGTCCCTCACCTGCATGAACGCAAGGACGACCTCGGGGTCAAACTGCGTTCCGGCATTCACCTGAATCTCGTTGAATGCGTCGTCCATGCTCCAAGCCTCCTTATAACAGCGCCTGTGGCTCAACGCGTCGAACACGTCGGCGACGGCGACAATCCTCGCGCAAAGCGGAATCTCATTTCCGGAAATCCTCGCTCCGGGCGGAAGCCCCTCCTCTATGGAGAACTCCGAAAGATCTATTCTTCCCGGATAGCCTGTCTCGCCGCCGTCCCATCTGTCGTGATGGTGAAGCGCCACATCCCTTGACATCTCGTCAAGAAAAGATTCCGGCGGCTCAAACAGCTGCGCTCCGATACAGGTATGCCCTTTCATTATGTTGCGCTCCTCCTCCGTGAAACGCGGGAATTTCTTCTTAAGAATCACGTCGGATATGCCGACCTTTCCGACATCATGGAATTTGGCGGCTATTTTCAGCGTGTCACGGTATCTGTGCTGCTCCGTCTCCGGAATATTGTGGTTGAACGCCCATCTGTCATAAATCTCAAGCGAATATGACGACACGCGCTGCACATGGTGATACGTCTCCTTGGGATCACGGAATTCAGCCATCTTGAGCATACGGCGGACCATGTTGCTTGTCAGATAAGAATGTTGAAGAGCCTGCACCGCGGCCGCGGCGAAATGTGTAATTATGAGCTCATCCTCATCATCAAAGCAAACTACCTTTCCGCTGCTGTCCTTCACATTTATTATCTGCAGGACACCCAGAAGAGTCCCGTTGGCCATTTTAAGCGGAATCGTGTAGATTGATTTAGTCCTGTAGTCGGTGGTAAGATCCGTCTGTCTGTTGAATTTATAGGGTCTGGAGGCAGGAATCCGGTAAGCGTCCTTTATGTTAAGAGGCCTTCCGCTGCAGGCGACATAGCCTGCGATCGATTTCTCATCTATAGGAAAAGAAAAACACGTATACGGCAGCTTCTCGCCGGGAGCAAGCTCCTTCAGGCGCGTGTCATTCTGTCCGTACTTTATCTTGAGTCTTGTCCCCTCGGCCACATAAATCGAGCCGGCATCCGCATTGACGAATTTCCTTATCTCCGTCAGTATGCGCTCAAGCAGGACATCCACGTCCTGAATCTCGCCGAGCTTCTTCTCAAGCTCGATTATCTTCTGCAGTTTCTCGTCAGACCCCATCTCTTCAGCCATAACCAATAAAATAAGATAAAAGGACAAATATTTCAACCGGAAATCCATCCGAAATCATTTTACGGAGCATAAATTCTCCCGTATTGAAAACTTGTCCGCCGGAGTATAGAATACCCGAATCCGCCGGGCCTCATCATGAATTCCCGGCGCGGACAGAATTCCATGCACAATGGCCCCGCTCCGCCAGACGGAACAAGCCACGGGCGGGGAACACTTTATCAGACGGAAAGGAAATGGGCGCAAGAAAGAACGGCAGAAACAGAAGGAACGGTGCGGAAGAATTTGAGGCTTATTATTCGCAGCTGTTCGGCGGACGGTGGAAAACGCTGAAAGAGTCATTCAACGGGGAGCCTGACTATGCGGAATGGAGGACGCCGGGAGCCGGAAAACCGTATTATCTGGACAGCGCGAGCGTGCTTGCGGCCGCCAGCCTGCCGCTTGACGGGGCGGAAAAAATCCTAGACCTGTGCGCCGCTCCGGGAGGAAAAACACTTGTTCTGGCCTCGCTCATGCCGAAAAATGCGGAGCTTTATTCTAACGAACGTTCAGCGGAACGGAAAAGACGGCTTTCGGCTGTGGTAGGAGACTGCCTTCCGCCGGAGACATCGGCAAGAGTGAAAGTCTCATGCAGCGACGGAGCGCTGTGGTGCAGAAAATTCGGCGAGGAATTCGACAGAATTCTGCTTGACGTCCCCTGCTCCTCCGAACGGCACGTGGCCGCTGATCCGAAATATCTCAACTCATGGTCACGCTCAAGAATAAGGACTGTCACGACGGAACAGTGGGCGCTTCTTTCCTCGGCTTACAGAATGCTCGTACCGGGAGGAATCCTCCTGTACTCCACTTGCGCCCTGTGTCCCGACGAGAATGACGGAATTCTCGCGAGGCTCGTTGAAAAATTCAGGCGGACAGGCGGAGAATTTGAATTTATCAGACCGGAGCCGGCGGATGTATCAGCCTTCACTTCAGCGGAATTTCCAAAATTCACGCCGACGGAATTCGGAGTTCAGATTCTTCCGGACACTGCGGAAGGAGCGGGGCCGATATACTTTTCGGTCATAAGAAAAAACATGCCGCTTGGCGGCGCACATGATTACGGAGTCGACAGATGAATGATTTTACAGGAAGAAGCACACCGGACGCGCTTTTCTTTGACAGGCCGCCGGAACAATGGGAGCACAGAATTCCGCTCGGAAACGGAAGGCTCGGAGTGATGCTGAAGGCATCGCCATGCCGGGAGTCGCTACAGCTGAACGAGGAGTCGGTATGGTCCGGAGGACCGCAGGACAGGCTGAATCCGGACGCGAGGAAATCCCTTCCGGCGATAAGGGAACTTGTCCGCGACGGAAGAATTCAGGAGGCGCAGGAGCTGGCGTTCGAGACGCTGTCCGGAACATCGTTCAACGAGCGCGTGTATCAGACGGCCGGAGACCTGAACATAGATTTTTTCACCGAGGAGAATGCCGGAATCACGGGGCCGCTTCCGTCGCATCAGGAGCCGCAGGAGACGCTAGACAGCTACAGCTGCATACTCAGGCTTGACGAGGCGGCGGCGGAAATAAGATACACCTGCGGAGGAACAGAATTCACGCGCAGAGTGTGGGTCTCGGCTCCGGACAACATGATTTTCATGCACGTAAAGGCTTCGGAGTCCGGCAAGGTGAATTTCCGCGCGTTTCTGGACCGCGGAATCTGGAGCGACAGGCTCTGGTCAGAGGACGGAATGATATTCATGAAGGATGCTCATGGAATTCCGTTCTGCGCGGGAGCCGGAGCCGTAACATCCGGAGGAAAAACAGCGGCAAGCGGAGTCTGCCTTACAGGAAAAGGCTGCGATGAGCTCCTTCTTTTCGTTGACATAAGGACATATTCTCCGGGCAGCGCGGAAATCACAAAGGAGGAATACGACAGGGAAATCCTAGACGACAGCTGGTCGGAAAGATGTACGGCCGGTCTCAGGCAGATGGGAGAATTCATATCGGAAAACGGAGTCAGCGCCGCCGCGAAGATTCTTTTCGGCAGGCACAGAAAGGAATATTCGGAATGGTATGGAAGAATGTCCTTCTCCCTTTGCGGAACGTCATCATCAGACAGGCCGACTCCAGAACTGCTTTCAGACACCAAGTCCGGAAGAACGCTCACCGCGCTCCAGTACTGCAACTTCTCGCGGTATCTCCTTATCTCATCAGGAAGAAAGCCCGGAATTCTCCCCGCCACGCTGCAGGGGCTGTGGAACGGAAGCATGGATCCGCCATGGGGAAGCAAATACACGATAAACATCAATCTTCAGATGAACTACTGGCCCGCCTGCATCTGCGGTCTGCAAGAGACCGAGGAGGCGGTGTTCGCCCTTCTTGAGCGCACATACAGAAACGGAGTCCGGACGGCGCAGGAAATGTACGGCTGCCGCGGTTTCGCCTTGCACCACAACACCGACATCTGGGGCGACAGCGCGCCTCAGGACTGCTGGATTCCCGGAACATACTGGACGCTCGGAAACGCATGGCTTGCGACACACATCGTCTCCCACTACGCATATACGCGCGACAGGGCGCTCCTGTCAAGATACTATTACCTTATTCATGAATCATGTCTCTTCTACACGGACTTTCTGACCGGAAGCACGGAAACGGCGGAAGACGGAAAACCGTATCTCGTCCTGAATCCCTCCGTATCGCCGGAGAATTCATATATCTCCAGAGCCGGGCAGGAAGGAGCCTTCGCCGAAGGCTGCGAGATGGACAACATGATTCTGGAGCAGCTTTTCAGGGGCTGCCTTGACTGCGCCGCGGAGCTCGGAAAAGACGCAAAGCGCAGGGACGGAACTCCGTATCCCGGTTCTGATTTCGACGAATTCAGGAATGTTCTTGCGCACATAAAGCGTCCGGAACTCAATTCCGACGGCACAATAATGGAATGGAATTCGGCGGTCACGGAAACGGAGCCGGGACACAGGCATATATCACATCTGTACGGGCTTTTTCCGGGCAGCACAATCTCGCCGGAAGAGACCCCCGCCCTGGCGGCCGCAGCGGAAAGAACGCTGGAAAAACGCCTCAGGAACGGCGGCGGACATACGGGATGGAGCCAGGCCTGGATAATGAATTTCCGCGCGTCGCTTCATCAGGGAAATGAAGCCCTCTCCGGCCTGATGAGCCTTTTCGACCGCTCGACGCTTCCGAACCTTCTCGACACACATCCGCCGTTCCAGATCGACGGAAATTTCGGAACGCTCGCAGCGGTGACAAGAATGCTCATACAGAGCAGGCCAAGGGAAAGCCTGTGCGGAACGGACATAGACCTGCAGCTTCTTCCGGCCCTGCCCGACAGCGACGGATGGCGGAACGGACATCTGCGGGGAGTAAGAATTCACGGCGGACTTTCAGCGGATCTTGAATGGAAGGACGGAAAGCCTGTAAAAGCGGCGGTTCATGCGCTTTCGGCGGACAGAAGCATAACGCTCAATATATACAAAGGCGGAAGCGACACGGCACGCGCGCCGTCAGACCGGCTATGTGTTTTCCATTCATCGGTTGTGGTGAAGCCGGGACAGGAAGACATCGAAATCCTGTTCTGAAAAAAAATCCCCCGGAGCCTCACCATAAATTTCATGATGAACTTCCGGGGGATAATAATCTCTTTACTGAATCCTCAGAAGGAGAACATCAGACAACGCTGAATTTCAGCGCGCCGCCATCCGTGCCGACCGAAACCGTCGCTCCGTCAGGAATTTTCCCTGAGAGCAGTTCCCTCGCGAGCGGATTCTCAAGATAAGTCTGGACCGCCCTCTTTACCGGCCGCGCTCCCATCACCGGGTCGTATCCGCGTTCCGACAGGAAGTCCACCGCGCCTGCGTCAAATTCAAGCTTTATGCGCCTGTCTGCGAGCCTTGACGCGACCTTATCAAGCTGAATCCGGACGATGCTGCCGATGCAGTTCCTGTCCAGCTGCCGGAATGTCACGATCTCGTCGATTCGGTTAAGGAACTCAGGCCTGAATTTCTGCTTGAGCAGGGCATCTATTCTGTCCTTAAGCCCGTCAAGCTTCTCCTGCGTGTCTGCCTCAAGAATCAGATCGCTTCCCAGATTGCTGGTCATTATGATGATTGTATTCTTGAAGTCCACGACACGGCCCTGGCCGTCAGTAAGCCGGCCGTCATCCAAAACCTGAAGCAGAATATTGAACACATCAGGATGGGCCTTCTCGACCTCGTCAAACAGGACGACACTGTACGGTCTGCGGCGGACAGCCTCGGTAAGCTGGCCGCCCTCATCATAGCCGACATATCCCGGCGGCGCTCCGATAAGACGCGACACGCTGAATTTCTCCATATATTCGGTCATGTCTATTCGGGTCAGAGCCTTCTCGTCATTAAAAAGAAAATCCGCGAGAGTCTTGGCGAGCTCCGTCTTTCCGACACCTGTCGGTCCGATAAACATAAAGCTGCCGAGAGGCCGGTTCGGATCGCTCAGACCCGACCTGTTGCGCCGAATCGCATCGGATACGACGCGCACAGCCTCATCCTGTCCGATAACACGCCTGTGGAGGACATTCTCGAGATCCAGATATTTCTGCTTCTCGCCGGCGAGCATCTTCGCGACGGGGATTCCCGTCCAGGAACTGACCACACGGGCGATGTCCTCCTCCGTAACCTCCTGCCTCAGCAGGGAATTCATTCCGCTGTCCTTCCGGCTGTCCTCTTCCATAACCGCATCGTCCAGCTGCTTCTGAAGAGCCGGAATCGTGCTGTACTTCAGCTCCGCGGCCTTCTCAAGATTGCCTTCACGTGTGAATTTCTCCTCATTGAACCGCGCCTGCTCAAGCTGCTCCTTAATGCTGCGGCTCCGGTCTATGCTCTGCTTCTCGTTCTGCCACTGGAGCTTCATCGCATCACGTTTGGCCGTATAATCAGCAAGCTCCTTCTCCAGCTTCTCAAGCCTTTCCTTCGAAGCCTCGTCATCCTCCTTTGAAAGTGACTGCCTCTCGATCTGAAGCTGCAGGATTTTACGCTCCGCCTGATCCAGCTCCGTAGGCTGGCTCTCTATCTCCATCTTCAGACGGCTTGCAGCCTCGTCAACAAGATCTATCGCCTTGTCCGGAAGAAAACGGTTGGTTATGTAGCGGTTCGACAGTGTCGCCGCGGCCACAAGCGCATCATCCTCTATGTGGACTCCGTGATGGATCTCATATTTCTCACGCAGTCCCCGGAGAATCGCTATGGTATCCTCCACGCTCGGCTCATTGCAGTACACCTGCTGGAAACGGCGCTCCAGGGCGGCATCCTTCTCGATGTATTTTCTATACTCGTCAAGTGTTGTCGCTCCGATCGCCCTGAGCTCGCCGCGTGCAAGAGCCGGCTTGAGCAGATTGGACGCATCCATGGAACCTTCCGACGCGCCTGCACCGACAAGCGTATGCAGCTCGTCGATAAACAGTATTATCTGTCCGTCCGACTTCTGGACCTCGTTGATAAGCGCCTTCAGCCTCTCCTCGAATTCTCCGCGGAATTTCGCACCTGCCACAAGGGAACCAAGGTCAAGCGCAAGGACACGCTTGTTCTTCAGGCTTTCCGGAACGTCACCGGAGGCGATACGCCGCGCGAGCCCCTCAACTATAGCCGTCTTTCCGACTCCAGGCTCGCCTATTATCACAGGATTGTTCTTTGTCCTGCGGCACAGCACCTGCATCACGCGCCGGATCTCGTCGTCACGGCCGATGACAGGATCTATCTTGTCCTGTCTTGCCAGCGCAGTCAGATCACGCGTATATTTCTCAAGCGAGCGCACGGAACTCTCCGGATCCTGGGAATCCACGGTCTGATTTCCGCGGACCGCCTTGAGCGCATCCATTATGCCGGAATGTGTTATCCCGAATCCGCGGAGAATTTCTCCGGCCCGGCAGTCCGCCTCGGACATCGCCAGCAGGATATGCTCGGTGGACAGGAACTGGTCGTGCAAGGCGGACATCTCGTTCTCCGACTTCGCGAGAATCCGCTGCATGTCATTCGAGAACACGACGCTCGAATTGCCCTTCACCTGCGGATATGTGTCAACCGCATCCTTGACTTTCCTGATAAGCTCCGCGACAGGAACTCCTATTCTCTCCACAATCGGGGCCACAAGCCCGTCCTTCTGCTCAAGAAGCGCCTCCAGTACATGCTCCGCTCCGATTTCGCTCTGATCCTTTTTCAGGGCGATAGAGCTTGCCTCCTGAAGCGCTTCCTGTGATTTGATAGTATAATTCTCGTATCCCATAGTACTTTTCCTTTCAGATAAAGAAAATAAATACAAAAATCCGGGAATTCAACAAATTTCGTCAATAAAGCGGGAAAAAATGATTTTATCTAAAGAAAATTCAGGGCGCTTTATCCCGTCCGTCTCCGGAATTCCGAGAAATGAACGAACCTTCGGGCTGAGCATCCGGGGATGCGCGCTCCGGGCGAATCAGTTCCCTGAACCGGAGATGTCGCGCACGGAATCCCTTATCACAAGGGAGCCGCCCACAAGATGCCGTCCCTTTATATACGGCTGGCCTGTTATCTTCTTTATTATGAGATCCGCCGCTATGCTTGCGGTGTCCTCCGGGCGTATGTAAACGGTCGTCAGCTTAACGTCAAGCCGGTTCTGTCCGATATAATTGTCAAACCCGGTGACCGAAATGTCATCAGGAACGGAATATCCGCTCTGCTGCAGCTCCTCTATCAGGGTCATCGCCGTCTCGTCGCAGTTGCAGACAAACGCCGTCGGCATGTCATTCACAGGAAGCTCTATCGGAATTTTTCCGCCCTTGCTGTCACGGTCGTTGATTATGTCCGACTTCGAGACCTCAAGGTCATTCTCAAGAAGCGCCTTCTGAAATCCCATGAAGCGGTCGCGGATCGAGGTGGTGGCATCGAAATTTCCGACAAAACGCAGCCTGCGGTGTCCCTGCGAAATCACATAGCTTGTCAGCATATACGAGCAGTAATAGTCATCGTTCGAGACGCAGTCCAGATTCGTGCGGCTGGTGTAGAAATCAAGAAGGATGAAATTCTTGTAGACAGAATCTATGACATCAAGATAGTCAGTACTTATCTGACCGAGGATGATTATCCCGTCAACCTTGCCGTCCTGAATCATGCGCGGCAGCACAAGATTGTCCTCGTCATCCTGAGAGAGCAGCTCCATTATCGAATAGTAATTATGGTCAAGAAGCTCGGTGGAGAGGAAATTGAACAGATACCAGTAGAATGACAGGCTGGGCGAGAAAAACCTTGACGGAATCAGAATTCCAATATTGCCGGTTATCTTCGCACCGGAATTTTTTGAATATGAGGTGCGCCTGACCTGATACCCCATCTCATCGGCAAGCTCCTTGATTTTTTTCCTGAGGTCATCACCGACTCCGTCCTTGTTGGAGAGCGCCTTTGACACAGTCACCGTGCTTATGTTCAGTTTTTCCGCAATATCCGAAAGCCTGATTTTACTGTTCTTCGCCATTATTAGAATATATATTCATTTAGGTAAAAAAACAACATTTTAACATAAAAAGAGATGAAGTTTTAATTAAAAACAAAACTAAAAAAGGCCGCCGCAGACATACCGCAGCAGCCTCTTGATGCGCGCATAAGAAACGCTTATTTTATTTTCCTGAGGAATGCGTCCTTGAATCCGTAGCTTCTGAAACGCTCAAGAACCGCGCCATACTCGTCCATCGAAAGCGGCCCGACCATAACCTGAAGGGCTGCCCCGGACGAAAGCGGGACGACCGCCATCGGATAATTTCCGCTGTATTTCTCTATTATGCCCATTATGTTCAGCTCATCCTTCAGAACGGCGATCTGAATATAATATGAGCCGCGGCTGAGTTCACCGAGCGACGGAACAAGATATTTTCCGTAAGCCGGTCCATCCTGAATTCCGCCGCCGGAATCACCGTCCGAGGCAGAAGCTTCCGCATCAGGCTCCAGACTTTCCTCCGTGACAGCGACATCCCCGGAAGCCTCCGAATCCGCGCCATCCGTTGTGACCTCCGGATTCAAAGCCGGTTCAGGCGGATTGTCCGCAGCAGGAACAAGGATTATCGCATCATAAGTCTCGTCAAATTCAACCGCATCCTCAACGCCGTCATCATCACCGCCGGAAACGTCTTCCTCCGCCACAGTCTCATCCTCCGGCATGACACCGGTCTCCTCTGCGGCTGTCTCCCCGGAATCCCCGGCCGGAGTCTCGTCCCGGACAGCAGGAATTTCCTCCGCAGGCTCCGGAACGGATTCTTCCGGAATGTCATCCTCCGGCTCTGGTTCCGCCGCAGGAAGCTCGTCATCCACAGGCTCAGGCTCAATCTCGTCGTATGGCTCGGAAGCCGGAATATCCTCAGTGTCCGGCTCTGGCTCCGGCGTCATGTCAGGCTCCTCGCCGCAAGGCTCCTGAACCGCATCATCATGCTCATCGAAAGGTTCGGGAGCGACCAGTTCCTCAGCCGGCAGCTCGCCGTCATCCGGAATCTCATCTTCCGTGACCGGCTCGTCATCCGCCGGGGCTTCTGTTTCAACTGAATTCTCCGCGCCGTCTCCGTCATCAAAGACATCCGCCTCCACCGACTCGGAGACAAGCGGACTCTCGTCAGGCTCCGCGGCCTGCTCCTCCGGAGGAATCTCCTGTTCGGGAGCGGAATCCCCGCTGTAGAAATCCTGGTCAGGAACCACAGCCTCGTTGGCAGGAGCCTCCTCCTCTTCGCAGGATTCCGGCGCGGCTTCGGACGGCTGCACGGCAAGGTCATCATCAGGAACAAATTCCTCCTCGCTTGGAGGCTCCGTCTCCTCGTAAGAAGGCGCGCTATCCTCCGGAACGGCAGGAACAGGCTCCTCCTCCGCTGGAACATATTCCTCAGCACCAGAACCGTTCTCGCCGGCCTCCGCCTCCGGGCTTTCATTTGCCGCCGTCTCCGTGCCACCGTCATCCGCATCTGAGTCGGTTTCAGCAGAATCCGGCTCAGCCTCAGGAGAGTCGTCCTCTGCTGCGGACCGCTCGGCCTCCTCAGGCAGATTTTCACCGGCGAAAGCATCCCTCTCCTCAATGTCATCGTCAATTATGTCCGTTCCGCCCTCGTCAGCCGCATTCTGTCCGTCGCCGTCCTGCTCCGCGGATGTGTCCGGCTCCGTACCAGCCGGCTTCGCAAGCATTGCCGAACCGTACACACGGCCGTCCTGACTGGAGCGTTTCGTTATCTTCACAATATTATTTGAATCCCTGTCCATGCCGAGCGCGGCGGCGGCTTCCGGAGAAAGCATGATCGCAACGCCCTCGGAAGGATCAAGCGCGCCGATCACAAGAAGATCGGCAGTGCTGCTGCCGGAAATTCCTGTAACGCTGAGCACGTCTCCAGGCAGATAACCTACAGCCTTCGCGAAAAGTCCCTGCGGAAAAACGCCGTCCTCGACGACAACAGCCCTTCCGTCCAGCGAAGTGCTGAAAGACGCGAACACAAGGCCGCACAGGACGACGGCAAAAAGCCTCGAAATTTCTCTCATTCTCTTATGTATCATATCTGACCATCCTTAGGGTTTCTTTTTATCGCTTTTTTTATATCAGCCACCAGTCCGGCAAAAAGCCCGTCTCCGGAGGAATTCCGGTTCTTTTTGCGGAGAAGGCGCTCATACTCCGGTTCTACGGCGGATTTTCCGGAAGTCCGTCTGCCCGTTGCGACCGAGACGACGGAATATTCTATGTCATTCAGAACCGGAGATGTTTTTCCGGCGGAATCCTGATCCGGTCTGAAGTAAAGCCTGACCTGGACAAAATAATCCGAACAGCCGTCAGCGGCATCATCAAATCCGATTTTCCACAGGCTCTCATCCTGAGCCGCCGAAGATGACACGGCAGCCGGAGAATTCGTGACGATGAATCCGCTGTCAAAGAATCCGGTCAGAAGCCCGTCCTCCACAAGAAGACTCTGCTCGCCGACCTTTCCGCCCGCGGACTCGTCATGCTGCACGACCTGAAAAGAAATCTGGCTTGCCGGACAGACTGCACATAGCAGCATGAAAAGCAGCACAAATCTTGTTTTCCCCATCAGTTTCCACCTTTTGTTTGATAATCGGAGTCTGAAATGCACTTGTTTAGAAGTATTTTTTTTCAAGATTGAAGAAAATCCGCTTCTATGGTAAAGTCTTTCTCATGTTTTATTATGCCGCACAGATAAGCTCGCGCAACGAGCAGAAATTCTCGCAGCTTGCAGATGAGCTTGTCAGGATGCAGGACATAGCGGGAAGGACAATCTATCTCCAGCGGAAAATGATAATCCGGAGGCAGGGAAAGACAATGTGCGAGCTTCAGCCTGTGTTTCCCGGATATGTGTTTTTTGAGTTCCAGGAAAGGATGGGAGACTGTCTGTGCGGAATGATAAGCCGGCTCAAATATTTCCAGCGTTTTCTTCCGAACAATCTGGAGCGGGAGGAGATTTCGGGACGTGACCTTGCCCTCCTCGGTCATTTTCTTGAATTCGGATCAGTGATGGATGTATCAAAAGCCTCGTTCGACGAGAACAACAGGATAAGAATAGCGTCCGGGCCGCTGCACGGACTTGAGGGAAACATAATAAAAGTGGACAGGCGCAAGAGACGCGTAAAAATCCGCTTCACGTTCCAGGACTCCGACATGACAGTCGATCTGTCCTATGAGGAAATAGAGAAAATCCCGGAAAAATAACTTGAATATGGAAAACGGCCTTATTATGGAAAAGAATGTCTACATCATAGGAGCAGGATTCGCCGGACAGACGATAGCCGATGACATAAAAAGGAAGAAAGTGTTCGGCAGGGTCGCCGCGTTTCTTGACGACGACAAGTCGCTTATAGGCACGGAGGCGGACGGAATTCCGGTGCTGGGACCGATAGACAACATCGCCAACATTCTGAGGAATTCCGAGACGGACGAGGCGATAATCGCGATACCAAGCGCTCCGGTCGAACGCATAAGGGAAATCTACGACGTGCTCAGGAAGAACAGGTTCTCCCATATAAAAATACTTCCGGGAATAAGCCAGGTCATAGACGGAACCGCACATTTTGTACAGGCAAGGGAAATTGATCCGCTTGATATTCTCGGCCGCACGCAGATTACGATTCCCCTAAAGGAAAGCCTGTCATATCTGCGCGGAAAGCGTGTCCTCATAACCGGCGCCGGAGGCTCGATCGGATCGGAGCTTGCGAGACAGCTTCTTTCCGGCGGCGCGGAACGGCTGTATCTGTTCGGGCACGGCGAGAATTCAATCTGCGGAATATTCCGGGAGCTGCGGGTTCTCCAGGCTGAGGGGGTCGGCGAGAAAGCCTCCATCGTCCCGATAATCGGGGACATGAAGGACCGCAGCTACACGGACTACATAATAGAAAAAACAAGATGCGATGTCATATTCCACTGCGCAGCATATAAGCATGTTCCGATGATGGAGGAGAATCCGGTCGCGGCGGTTGAGAACAACGTGTTCGGAACAAAGAATCTGCTTGATGCGGCCGTGAGGCACGGAACGGAGCGTTTCGTACTGATCTCAACGGACAAGGCGGTAAGCCCGGTATCTGTATATGGAGTGTCCAAGCTGCTGTGCGAGAAGCTCGTTCTGGATGCCGCCGCAAAAGCGCACGGAAATCAGGCGATAATGTTCGTCAGGTTCGGGAATGTTCTCGGCTCAAGAGGCTCCATCCTGCCGCTTTTCATGGAGCAGATAAAGAACGGAGGTCCGGTGACCGTGACGGACAGACGGATGGAGCGTTTCTTCATGACGATTCCGGAAGCCTGCTCGCTTGTGCTTCAGACCGGGGGCATGGGGAAAAACGGAGCATCCTACCTTCTTGACATGGGAGAGCCGCTGAATATTCTTGAGCTTGCCGAGCAGATTATAAAATTCAGTGGTCTTGAACCTTACCGCGACATCGACATAAAGATTGTCGGGGCGAGAAAAGGTGAAAGACTTACCGAACCGCTATGGCTGGAATCAGAACATCCCGTGCCGACCGAATATCCGAAAATTCTCCGCCTTGAGAATCATCCCGTCGCGGCCGAGAAGCTCGGAGGAATTCTCTCCGAGCTTGAGCCTGTATGCAGATCCGTTGCAGGAAAGGAAGACTTTTACCGCAACAAGAACCATCTTCTGGCTGTTCTGCGTAGGGAATTTCCCTCGCTGGAGGAATTCTACGGTCTGTGCGGAAATGACGGGCAGCAGAGAACCGACCTGCTGTGACAGATAAATGTGTTTTTACGGAGCATTTTATGGCAGAAGATAAAATCAGAGTTCCCTTCCACAGGGCATCAATAACAGAGGCTGAGGAGAATGCCGTTCTTGACGTCCTCCGCTCAGGATGGCTCACGACAGGCAAGAGGACGCTTGAATTTGAAAGGAAATTCTCCGAGGCGGTGACCGAGAAGGACGGAGGCGCGACAGAATCCGTGAGGACGGCAAGAAAATCCATCGGTCTGACGGACGCGCCTGTCAAAAGCCTTGCCGTAAACAGCAACACCAGCGGAATGCTGCTCGCGATGGAAGCCTGCGGTGTCGGCCCCGGAAAATCAGTGCTGACGACACCATACACCTTTGTATCGACGGCAGCCTGCGCCCGCCATCTGGGAGCGGACGTGGTTTTCGCCGACATAGAAAAGGACAGCTACAGCATAGATCCCGGCAGCATAGAAAGAATTCTCAGCAATGACACCGGACACAAAATCGCGGCCGTAGTTCCTGTGCATGTCGGAGGAAACGTCTGCCGGATGGACAGAATCTGCGCCGCCGCGAAAAAACACGGGGCGGCGGTCATTGAGGATGCCGCCCACGCGTTTCCCTCCCCGACTTCCCTGGGATATGCGGGAACAGTCGGAGACGCAGGGGTATTCTCATTCTACGCGACAAAGACAATCACAACTGCCGAAGGCGGAATGGTCTGCACAAGAAATCCGGAGCTGGCGCGCCGCATGGAGACAATGCGGATGCACGGAATGGACAGAACGACCTGGGACAGATACACGTCTCCTCGCGCGTCATGGGAATATGACATCGTGGCTCCGGGCTACAAATTCAATCTGCCCGACATCCTCTCGGCAATCGGAATCTGCCAGCTTGAGCGTGCGGAGCGCTTCCACAGCAGAAGAAAAGCCACCGCCGAAAAATACAACAGGGCCTTCTCCGGTATGGATTTTGTCAGCCTGCCGCCCGACGGACAGGGAAATTCATGGCATCTGTATCTTCTGAGGCTCGTGCCTGAAAAGCTGCGCATCTCAAGGCAGGAATTCGCCGGAAAGCTCCAGCAGGCAGGAATCGGGATTTCCGTGCATTTCATTCCGCTCTTCCATTTCAGCTACTGGAAGGCGCTTTATCCGGACTTTACCGCGGAGAATTTTCCGAACGCGGAGCGTCAGTATTCACGGACAATATCAATCCCGATCTGGCCGGACATGACGGACAGCGATTCGGATCTTGTGATCGAGACGGTAGCACGCATAGGAAAGGAAAACCATGCCTAGAAAAAGGAAAATCACCGGAGAAAGGCAGAAACGCTCGCTATGCGCCGAGAATTTTCTGAGCGACTACGGCAGGGACGGAACTCTTTTCGCGGCGCTAGTAAGAAGTCCCGCCGCATCAGGAAAAATAACCGGCATACAGGCGCAGAATCTTCCGGACGGATACAGGCTCTTCACGGCGGACGACATTCCCGGAGCGAAGTGCATGGACATAAAAGGCTCGCTCTGGCCTGTGTTCGGATGCGGACAGGCGGAATACACAGGTGAGCCGCTGGGAATTCTCGTGGGGCCCGACAAGGCCACTGTCCTTGAGCTGCTGGACAGGGTGAAAATATCGTTCGATGTGGAGAATTTTGAGACCGCCCTGAAAAGAATCATGGAACGGCAGAAAAAGCCGCTTCTGATGGCTCCTGAGCAGCCGGAATTTCCTCAGGAGAGGACGGAATTCTCCGAATTCATAACGGAAATAAACAGCCTGCCGCCGCTTGATGCGGATCCTGAATTCTATGACAGCAGCGCGGAGACTCCGGCGGCCGAAAGGGAAATCAGATCGGGACTTTATGCGCAGAAAAGCACCGCGGAGGCGGAGAAGGAGCTTTTCAGCAAAGACATGATGACCGTATCCGGCGAATGGAGGCAGCGTACAAGCAATCCCCAATGGAAGGAGACCGAAGGCGCATTCTGCTACCTGGACGGCAAGCAGCTCCACGTGTTCAGCCCCACAAAATGGACCGGACTTCTGCACAGAAACATCACGGAGATTCTAGGCATAGACACGGAGAATGTTTTCATACACAAGACAAAATCGTCAGGAAACCTTCAGGGAGGATTATGGAGGACTGACATGCTGGCGGTTCAGACCGCGGTGGCCTCGTTCCTGTCAAAGAAACCGGTGCGGCTGATGCTTTCGCATAAAGAGG
Source organism: Treponema sp. UBA792 (assembly GCA_002296965.1). Lineage (GTDB taxonomy): Bacteria > Spirochaetota > Spirochaetia > Treponematales > Treponemataceae > Treponema_D. The sequence continues at coordinate 27,172 of DBIW01000020.1, forward strand.
AGGACAGATACCTGTCTCCGGACACGCCTGCGGTCATCTCGCACAGAACCGCTGTCCTTCCGTCAGGAAAAATCAGGGCGATGGACATAAAGATTGACATCGACATCGGAGCCGGAAATCCGTTCGCCCAGGAGCTCGTGGACAGGATGGCGCTTACAGCCTGCGGTTACTACAGACCGGAGAACATGCGCATAAGGGCGACGGCGCGGAAGTCAAAGAATCCGCCCACATCCATATCGGTAAAGAACACCGAGGCGCAGACGCTGTTCGCAGTGGAAAGCCACATGAAGCAGCTGTGCGGAAAAACAAATGTGTTCCCGGACGACATCAGGGCGGTCAACAGCGCGGATACAGGAAACCATGATTTTCCGTTCACATTCCATCTCGGAAAGCACGGAGAGACGCTATCGGAGACCATAAGGGCAAGCGACTTCAACAGGAAATACACCTCGTTCAGGATGGATGCCGTGAACAGGACGATGAAGGACAGCAATCCGTTCTTCGCGCTTCCGCTCAGAGGAATAGGAATCGCGAGCGCGTTCAACACTTCTGGCTATCTGGGAGACACGGTCTTCACGCCGGACAGAAAGATGGAGATCACGCTGATGGCCGACGAGACGCTGATTATAAAGGCTGCAAGGCCGTCGGACGATGTCCAGGAGATATGGAAGAATACGGCGGCCGAGACTCTTCAGATCGGAAAGGACAACATAACGGTCGATTCGGAATTCTTCGCAGACGAGCTGCCCGAATATCCCGAATCCTCCGACAACAACATCGCAGTGATGAACCAGCTTGTGAAAAGATGCTGCGCGGAAATACAGCGGAAACGATTCCACCAGCCGCTTCCCATAACGGCGAAAAAGGGACTTTCATCTTCCGCCGCACGCAAATGGAAAAAAGGAGATTTCTGCGGAGAACCGTACACGACGATGTCTTTCGCATCCGCGGCGGTGGAGGTAGAGCTTGACACCTACACATACAGCGAGCGGATAAAGGGAATATGGATTACGATAGACTGCGGAGAAATTCTGGACGAGGCGGCGGCGAGAAAGACAATAAGGCTTGAGCTCCAGCAGGAACTTACGGCGCTTGTGAGCGGCAAGACCGTACCGTGCGACAGCTGCGCCATCATGTTCGTCCAGTCAAAGAACAGGTCCGGACAGCTGAACAACCTTGTCCACAATACCGTTCCGGCCGCATTCGCATCGGCCCTGTCGCTCGCGCTTGCTACCAGACTCACAGAGCTTCCATGCACGGAGACCCAGATATTCAACCTGATGAAGCAGAGGGAGACCGGAGACGATAATCCGGCACCGGGAGACAAGACAAAATGAAGATTCCTGTGACCTTAAACCGGCAGAAAATGATTTTCGAGGCCCAGCCGGACGAGCCGCTCATGGATGTCCTAAGAAGGAATTCCTGCATATCCGTAAAATGCGGGTGCGGCAAGGGGTTCTGCGGCTCCTGCATGGTTCTTCTTGACGGAAAGCCAGTCGCATCATGCAGAATTCCCACGGCCATAGTCAGGGATTCCGAGATAGAGACGCTGGAGTCGTTTTCCGCAACGGACGAATACAGGGACATAGCGGACGGATTCGCAAGGGCCGGCATAAGGCTGTGCGGCTACTGTGATGCCGGCAAGATATTCACCGCCTGCGAAATCCTCCGTATGCACAGGATTCCATCAAAAAAGGAAATCACGGAACAGGTCAGGCAGCTTGCGCCATGCTGCACGGACACGGAGACGCTTGTGTCCGGAATTCTGTTCGCCCTCGCCGTGCACAGCAGAAGGACAGGAAGACATCTCCAGGAACGGCATGACATGAAATCACGCGCACAGGAGAATTTCAGATAAGATGGGAAAATCAGTTTTCTTCGCAAAGAACATGACGGAACTGCTGTACCAGCTCAAGACGATAAAGGACATACGCATTGTAGGAGGATGCACCAGGCTCCATGAGCTGCCGGAAAAATCAATCTCCACGCACGGAATAAAGGAACTGTCCCAGATAGTCCGCCACGAGCGTTATCTTGACGTGGGAGCCGGCACGACACTCTCACAGCTGCTGGAGCTTGGACAGAACCATCTTCCGCAGGTTCTGTATGACGCGCTCAGAAGCATCGCGAATCCGGCCGTAAGGAACATGGCTACCGTCGGAGGAAACATCTGCGCCGAAGGCCACAAGCTGACGCTGTGCGCTCCGCTGATGGCGCTTGACACACGGCTTGAATTCAGGAACCAGTCCGACACGCTCTACGAGCCTTTCTCCGGAAACATGCGGATTCCGGACGGATTCATACTCTCAAACGTCAGGATTCCGTATCCGGATGCGGACATATCCGTATTCAAGAGAATAGGACCTGAGCACAGCATAACCGCCCAGTCCGCGTCGTTCGCGTTTCTTGCCGGAATGGAAAAAAACAGCCTCAGCAGCGTGAGGCTCACCTTCGCCGGACCGTTCACGTTCAGAAGCAGGGAGCTTGAGAACAGCCTTATAGGAAAAAGGATTCCGCTGACACAGAAAAGCGTATCGGATATACAGTCCGCGGTAAAGGCGGAATTCCAGAAGGCCGCCGCGGACCAGATGATAAGCGACGTCGTGCGGCAGCAGTTCTTCAATCTGACAAGATATTCGTTCGAGCAGCTGACCTGAATCCTATTTTATCAGCATACAGTCGCCGTAGCTGAAAAACCGGTACCGCTTCTCTACGGCGGACCTGTAGGCTCCGAGAATGTTCTCCCTGCCGGCGAACGCGCTGACAAGCATTATCAGCGTGCTTTCAGGCGTGTGGAAATTCGTGAACATCTGATCCACGACCTTGAATTCATAGCCAGGATACATGAATATATGGGTGTCGGAGCTTCCGCTCCTTACGGTCCCGTCATCCGAAGCCGCCGACTCAAGCGTCCTTACGGAGGTGGTACCTACCGCAAGGACAGGCCTTCCCTCCCGCCTTGCTCGGTTCACCGCCTCGGCAGTCTCCGCCGGCACGGTGTAGCTCTCGCTGTGCATACGGTGATTCTCTATGTTCTCCTCCCTGACGGGAAGAAATGTCCCAAGCCCCACGTGGAGAGTGACGAACGCCCTGCCGATTCCCTTCCTGTCAAGACGAGCGAGCATACTGTCCGTAAAATGGAGTCCGGCAGTGGGACAGGCCGCGCTTCCTGTCTCCCTCGCATAGACGTTCTGATAGCGCTCGCTGTCCTCCTCGCCGTCCTCACGCTTTATGTAGGGCGGAAGCGGAATATGTCCGTTCCTCTCGAACCAGTCCTCGCCCACGGGCCGCCCGAAACGCAGCGAACGGAATTCGGTGTCCGCATTCTCCGGCACGTCCTCTATCACGCCGACCGATCCGTCCGGAAACGAATAGCGCATTCCCGGCTTCTGCTTCTTCGCCGATCTGACCATCGTGTTCCATACATATCCCTGCGGATCCGTCCTGTTCAGGAACATGAATTCGGTCTGTCTTCCGGTCGTCTCCTTTATGCCGTAGACGCGCGCGCGCCTCACCCTTGAGTTGTTGAACACCATCAGTGTTCCGCTGTCCACAAGATCCGGAAGATCATCCATCATATAGTCACTGACGGCGCCAGAAGAACGGCCGAGCAGCATCAGCCTGTCCTCTCCGCGCACTCCGGAAGGATGCTGCGCCACAAGCTCCTGCGGCAGGTCAAAATAAAAGTCAGATGTAAGCATGTGTGACATTATAGCCATTTTCATCATGTTTTCAATCGCAGAGGAATTTGCAATAACTACAGAAAAGTTATAGATTGTATGCTGATTCCGTCTAAGCGGCGGAGAATTCATCTTATCCGGAGTCTACAATGTCTGACCAAGAAAACAGAATGCCGGCCGGAGCAACTCTTCCAGGGCGGTGTCTTGCGGACCTAATCCTTATGTATACGGTTCCGTTCTTTCTGAACGGATTCTTCTGCATTTTCCTGAACGGAGTCACCATGCAGGAGCTTGTGCTGCTGTACAGGCACAACTATCCGGTGCTTGCGCTTGCGGGCGTGGTGACGGCATCTCCGTTCATACTGTGGAAAATTCTGAGGAGAAGAATCGGCGCATACGACGGCACAACGGAAAGCCTTCACAACACCAACCGCTCCGTCAAGCGGGCGGAAATGGGAGCCATGGGCTCCTCAATAATATACTACGTGCTCATATCGACGTTCACGCCGTTCAATGTGGGCAGAAACGGCTTCATGCTCAGCTCGTTCGGAACCGAAAAATACTGGTACTTCTTCTTCTCGCTCCAGATGAGCCTTGTGTTCGTATTCTCGCTGATATTCGGAATCCTCTTCCTGAAAGACCTTGAGCACAGCTTCGGGTGGCTTCCCATCGACAAGGAGAACCTCACCCTCACCATTTCGGCAAGAACCATGCTTGTGTGCTTCTTCAGTCTGGCCGCGGTGATAATGATGATAGAGGCGATTTTCTATGTTCCGGCCAATGAACGCCTCGGAGTCTCCGTTCTGCTCAAGACAAAGGTCGCTCCGACCGCAATCTTCATAGCGGTCGTGGCTCTTGTCTCGATATACATCCTGACGCACGACATAAAGTACGTGCTTGAGAAAATCATGACCACGACGGACAAGCTGTCGAACAAGAACTACGCCGATGTTCAGATTCCGGTGATAATGCGGTCTGAGCTTGGAATTCTTGCGGCCGACATAAACCACTTCACCGGAGTCGCGGGCGGACTGTTCAGCAACTTCAGGAATTCAATCCGTGCGACGAAACAGACGGCAGACACCCTGTCGGAAGAAATGGAAATCACGGAGCAGAAGCTGAACGGAATAACGTCAGGAATAGGAAACGTGCAGGCGGCGATTGACGATCAGGCTGCGGAAATCAGCGGCGCCAACGCCTCGGCGGAGCAGATAATGGAGAAAATCCAGAGCCTCCACGTTGACATAGAATCCCAGGCCGACGGCGTGAACCAGTCGTCGGCCGCCGTCGAGGAGATGGTCGCGAACATCATGCAGGTAACGTCAATCCTTGAGAGGAACACGGAATCCGTTGACTCGCTCGGACAGGCATCCGATGACGGCCGCCGCTCGGTGGAAAACGCGGTGACGATGTCGGAACAGATAATCAGCCAGTCCGCCGCGCTCCTTGAGGCAAGCTCGATGATTCAGGAAATAGCCTCCAAGACGAATCTTCTTGCGATGAACGCCGCGATAGAATCGGCGCACGCGGGAGAGGCCGGAAAGGGATTCGCGGTCGTGGCGGACGAAATCAGAAAACTGGCGGAACAGTCAAGCAAGCAGAGCAGGAACATAAGCGACAGCCTGAAGTCCCTGTCGGCCTCAATCGGGCAGGTCTCGCAGAACACGAAGGAAGTGCAGAAACAGTTCGACAACATATATTCGCTTGCCCAGACCGTCCGCAGCCAGGAGAAGGTCATAATGAACGCCATGACGGAGCAGTCGGCCGGGAACCAGCAGGTTCTGGACGCGATGAAAAACATAAGCGACTCGACGAACAACGTAAAGGAAGGCTCGCAGGAAATGCTCGCGGAAGGCCGGCTGATAGTCGAGAAGATGAGGAATATGAACGAGACATCCGGCAGGATAAACGGAAAAATGAGGGAGATGTCGGACAGCCTTGTGATGATAAAGGAATCGATGGAGTCGATCGCGCAGTCCTCGGAGAAGAATCTGAGCGGAATTCAGGTGCTTGAGGACGAAATCGACACCTACACGCTCAGCTGAAAGAACCCGGCGGAAAACGGAAAAGAGGACATTCCGCCGCGGAATTTTCAGTTCCCGCGGCTTTCCGCCAAATATTGACAATATCGGCTCAATTTAGAATAATTACGAATCATGTTAAATCCCTTAGCTCAAGAACTGAATGAAATTTTGGCGGGTTCAACGGCCGGACAGCTCATGTCCGATCTCGGAACAAGAATGTACTTTCCGAACGGAATAATAGCGCAGGGAGGAGAGGCCGCAAAGAACGCCCACCTTGCGAACGGAACGATTGGAATGGCCGTTGTGAACGGAATTCCGGCCGAGCTCTCATCGATAAAGAAGAACATCCCTGATTTCACGCCGCAGGAGACGGTCGCCTATGCCAAGACCGCAGGAAATCCGGAGCTGCGCCAGCTCTGGAAGGACAAGATACTGCAGAAGAATCCGGCGCTGGAAGGCAAAAAATTCTCGCTTCCGATTCTTGTCCCCGGACTTACCGCCGCGCTTTCGTACATAGCGGATCTTTTTGTGGATGCGGACAAGCCGCTCGTCACTGCCGACCCATGCTGGGACAACTACGAGCTTATAACCGCCGCCAGGCGCGGAGCTGAATTCCATCAGTTCAAATGCTTTGACGGAGGAAAATTCAACACGGAAGACTTCAGGAAAACCCTTGAGCGTGACGCAGAAAGATACGGCTCCATCCGCGTCCTTCTGAATTTTCCGCAGAATCCGTCCGGATACAGCCCGACAAAGGACGAGGCGAAGGAAATCTGCGCCATCGTCAGGACAATCGCCGAAAAAGGCGCCAAGGTTCTTGTGCTCAGCGACGACGCATATTTCGGACTTGACTACGAGGATGACATAGAGCCGCAGTCACTTTTCGCCTACTTTGCAGATATGCACGAGAACATACTTGCGGTCAAGGCTGACGGTCCCACAAAAGAGGACTTCGCCTGGGGATTCAGGTGCGGATTCATAACATTCGCCTCAAAAGGAATGACAGACGCACAGTACGCGGCGCTGCAGACTAAATTCGCCGCGGTGATAAGGTCCTCCGTATCATGCAGCTCAACGCCGTCGCAGTCGCTCATCCTCCATGCGTTCAGGGATCCGTCCCATGACAGCGAGAAGGCGGAACTTCGGGCGGTTCTGAAAAGACGCTACGACAGGGTGAAGAATTTCGTCCGGACACACAGCTCCTCCGCGCTCACGCCGCTTCCGTTCAATTCGGGATATTTCATGAGTTTCGTGATGAACGGAATCGACGCGGAAGCCCTCAGAAAAAAGCTGCTCTCCGAAAAAGGAATAGGAGCCATCGCCATAGACTCAAAGACATTCCGCGTCGCATTCAGCAGCATTGACGAGGACAAAATAGACGAGGTCTATTCCGCCATATACGAAGCGGCCGATGAGCTTGCGCGTGGCTGAAATCCGTAAAAAATTCTCCGCCGTGCTGACGGCTCTGACCGCCGCTGTCCTTCTTTCATCATGCGGAAACAGCGGCAGAAGGATTGTGATATGGTCAAGCTGCGGAGAATTCGCGCAGTACATAGAACTCTTCAACAGCACGCACGACGACATCCAGGCGGTTCTGGTGTACAAGCAGAATCCGGCGGATTCGCTGCCTCCAGCAAAGGATGAGATGCCTCCGGACATAATCGCAGGCTCGTGGCTCAGGACAGACTCGACCGCAAGGAATTTCAAGCCGCTCGACTATATGTTCGACCGCAGGCGCATCGTCTCCGCCAGCTTCTACACTCCCCTTCTTGACTCCGGCAAGGTCGGAATGTCCCAGTATCTCCTTCCTGTCAGCTTCAGCCTGCCGGCCGTGATATTCTCGGACTCGAACAGGGAGCTTGTCCGCCAGGACTATTTCATGACGCTTGACGAGATCCGCCTTACGGCCTCTGAATTCAACAGGAAAAACAGGAACGGCGCATTCACGCGGATAGGATTCTCACCGCTGAGCGACAGCAGCTTCCTGTATTTTACGGCGAAAATTCAGGGAGCCGCATTCCGCAGCGAAAAAAACAGGATTGTCTGGGACGGCGAAAGGCTTGACTCGTCGGTGCAGTTCATAAGGAGCTGGGTCAACGGCGAGAATTCGTCCGCGCAGGAGGAGGAGGACTTCGCATTCAAATACCTCTTCATGCCGGACTACAGAAAGGTCACATCGGGAAGAACTCTCTTCGCCTACACAACCAGCGACCGGCTCTTCAAGATTATGTCCGATCAGGATACGGAGCTTGACTACAGATGGATTTCCGACGGGATGTCGATTCCGCTTGAGGACAGCTTCATGACGATGGGAATATACAGGGACACGGAGAACCAGCCGGGCGCGACTGAATTCCTGGCATGGTTTTTCAGCGCGGAGACACAGAAGGCGCTGCTTGAGCGGAAAAGCGCCCTGCGCCTGGACACGGAGCTGTTCGGAATCGCAGGAGGATTCTCCGCAGTGCGCGAGGTCACAGAACAGATTCTGCCGGTGTACTACACGCGCCTTCTCTCGAATCTTCCTCCGGCCCAGATGCTGGAGCCGCCGCAGGAGCTTCCGCCGAAATGGAACAGCTACAGGACGACGGTCGTGGAGCCGTACATCGGCGCGGCGGTAAGAACGGACGGAACTGACGGTTGCCCGCCGATTGAGGAATTCGAGAGCGAGTGGCGGAAAAAGATATTCGACTGACATTCGACTGACGCCTTATGGCTGACGGCGCGGATTTATGCTATAATCCGCGCATGAATCTCCTTTCAATAAACAATCTCTCAAAGATCGGCAGGGAAAAACCCCTTTTCGCCGGCGTTACGTTCGGGCTGCAGGAAGGCGAAAAGGCCGCCCTGATAGGAAGGAACGGAACGGGAAAATCCACGATGCTGAGGACGATAGCGGGAATTCTGCCGCCGGACGAAGGAACCGTAGTTACAAGCCGGAGCGCGGGAATATCATTTCTTCCCCAGACGCCGGAATTCAAACCTGACGACACGATAAAGGAGCATATATTCTCCGGCTGCTCGGGCAAGCTTGAGCTTATAAAGGAATATCTTGATCTGTGCGGAGACCTCGGAAACAAGGAGAAGGCCGAAAGATACGAAAAAGTGACCGCCGAGATGGACCGGCGGGATCTGTGGAACTACGAGTCCCAGATAGCATCAGTTCTCACGACGCTCGGAATAACGGATCTCGGACGCAGGATGGGCGAGCTTTCCGGCGGAATGACGAAGAAAGTCGCGCTCGCGCAGGTCCTCGTCGAGGACACGCGGCTTCTCCTCCTTGACGAGCCGACAAACCACCTTGACATGACCACAATCGCATGGCTTCAGGACTATCTGAAGAACACGGACAGGGCGGTCCTTATGGTGACGCATGACAGGTATTTTCTGGATGCCGTCTGCGGGAGCATCTATGAGCTGGCGCGCGGAACCGTCAGATTCTACAAGGGAAACTACAGCAGCTACCTTGAGAAAAAGGAGACCGAGCTGGAAATAGAGCGCAACACCGAGCGCAGGATAGAATCCGTGCTCAGGTTCGAACGTGACTGGCTTATGCGCGGTCCATGCGCCCGCGGAACCAAGTCAAAGTCAAGAATCCAACGCGACATGCAGCTCATCGGACGGGAGAAATTCCAGGCCGACAGGGAATTCTCATTTGAGGTGAAGGGACGGCGGCTTGGAGGAAAAGTCCTGACGCTTCACGGAATCTCAAAGAACTATCCCAAGGCCTCCGCGGACGCGCACGGCCCCGCTGTTCCGGTCATAAAGGATTTCTCATACACCTTCACGAAAGGACAGAAAATCGGAATTTTCGGCGGCAACGGGTCCGGAAAATCCACGCTGCTCGACATCATCACGGGAACGGCAGCTCCCGACTCAGGCAGCATAGAGACCGGCGTGAACACATCGTTCGGATACTATATGCAGAATCCCGTATTCGCCGACACATCGCTGACCGTACTTGAATATATCAGGGAAAGCGCAGAGCAGATGACGATGAACAGCGGAAAGAACATAAGCGCGTCAAAATTTCTTGAGGAATTCGGCTTCTCCGGAAAAATACAGCATTCTCCGGTAAGCACGCTGAGCGGAGGAGAGCGCAAGAAGCTGTTTCTTGTGAGGCTGCTGCTTTCCAATCCGAATTTTCTGATTCTTGACGAGCCGACAAACGACTTCGACATCTTCACCATGAACATCCTTGAGAAATTCCTGTCTGAGTATGAGGGCTGTCTTCTTGTGGTCAGCCACGACAGATACTTTATGGACAAGACGGCGGACTCGCTGTTCATCCTTGAGGACGACGGATCGGTCAGCGGATTCGCCGGCAAATGCTCGGAATACATAGAATACAGGCGCGAGGCTCAGGCGGAGAGAGAAAGGGCGGAGCGCGCGGGCAGACACGAAGACAGGAAGGAGCCTGAGAAGAAAGCGGCGTCCAGGAAGCTCTCCTTTGCCGAGCAGAAGGAATTTTCCGATCTGGAAGCCGGAATAGCTGTCCTTGAGGCAAGGAAGACGGAGCTTGAGAAAACGATGGAAAGCGGTGACTACGGAAAAACGGCAAAAGCCGCGGAGGAGTACAGGATCCTTGTCCAGGAGCTTGAGCAGAAATACGAGCGATGGGCCGAGCTTGCCGAGCGGATGTAGAAAAAAAACGGATGCGCCTTCAGGGGCACATCCGTATATTACAGCAAATTAAATTCTCCAGCAGGAAATATCCCTATTTCCGCCTGACTCCGCCGGAACCGCATGACGGACAATGCCCGGCGCAGGAGGCGCAGCAGCCGGCACATCCTCCGGCCGCACCAGGGCGTCTCCTCTGCCTGACCATCGAACGGATTATAAGGACAACGACAGCAAGCAGTACAGCTGATATTACAAATGTAGCCATTTTTTCCTCCGTAAAAAGCCAGTGTACGCGGCGTTCCGTGAGCGCAGCGCCTAAAGCAGGGCCGCCTTTGATTTTGCCGGGCGGAACAGCAGATAAAGGAATCCGGCCGTAAGGATAAGCGCGAAAACCGTTCCGACTCCGAATCCGCCGCCGGCGAAAAGCTTGCCGTACTGGTAGATGCAGAGCGACACGACATAAGCGAACACGCACTGGTATGTGATTGCGAATGCCGTCCACTTTCCGTTGTTCATCTCGCGCTTGATGGCTCCGATCGCAGCGAAGCATGGCGCGCACAGAAGATTGAACACCAGGAATGAATATGCGGAATATGAGGTGAAGCTGCCCGCAAGCAGCGACCACATCTCGGCTCCGTCCTCGGCGACCTCGGCGAATCCGTAGAGAATTCCGAATGTTCCGACGACGTTCTCCTTGGCGACAAGACCTGTCAGAGCCGCGACCGCAGCCTTCCAGTCGCCCCATCCGAGCGGAGCGAATATCCAGGCGATGAGCGAGCCGAATTTGGCAAGAAGGCTGTTGTTCATGTCCTCGACCATTCCGAAACTTCCGTTCTCAACGCCGAAGCCCTGAAGGAACCACACAAGTATTGTAGAAAGAAGGATTATCGTTCCGGCCTTCTTTATGAACGACCAGCCGCGCTCCCACATTGAGCGGAGGACATTCCCGACTGTCGGCCAGTGGTATGCGGGAAGCTCCATGACAAAAGGAGCCGCCTCTCCCTCGAAAATCTTCGTCTTCTTGAGTATGATTCCGGAAGTGATTATCGCGGCTATTCCGACAAAATACGCGCTCGGAGAAACCCACCAGGCGCCGTCAAAAAGCGCGCCGGCTATAAGCGCGATTATAGGAAGCTTCGCGCCGCAGGGGATAAACGTGGTCGTCATGATTGTCATACGGCGGTCACGCTCATTCTCAATCGTGCGGCTCGCCATGATGCCCGGAACACCGCAGCCGGTTCCTATCAGCATCGGTATGAACGACTTACCCGAAAGTCCGAATTTCCTGAAAATGCGGTCCATGATGAACGCGATTCGGGCCATATAGCCGCAGGCCTCAAGGAATGCAAGGAAGATGAAGAGCACAAGCATCTGAGGGACGAATCCCAGAACCGCGCCGACACCGCTTATTATGCCGTCAACAAGAAGCCCCTCAAGCCACGGCGCGCAGCCGACAGCCTCAAGTCCAGACGCGGCGGCGGGAATTATCCACTCACCGAACAGGGTGTCGTTCGTCCAGTCGGTCAGAATCGAGCCGACGGTTGTCACGGAGACATAGTAGACTACGAACATGACAAGCGCGAAAATCGGAAGCGCGAGCCAGCGGTTCGTCACGATACGGTCAATTTTGTCGGAGACGGACAGCTTCTCCTTGTTCGCCTTTGTAAGGCAGCTTCTGATTATAGACTCGATGTATTTGTAGCGCTCTGACGTTATGATGCTCTCGCTGTCATCGTCAAGCTCCTTCTCGCAGGACTGGATATCCTTTTCGATATGTCCGCGCACATCGGCAGGCAGATTAAGCTTGTCCATGACCTTTGAGTCACGCTCAAACAGCTTCACTGAATACCACCTGTGCTGCTCTTCCGGCAGGTTATGGACGGTAGCCTCCTCTATATGGGCAAGGGCGTGCTCGACGCATCCCTCGAAACGGTGCTGATACAGCATCGGTCTTCCGCTCTTCGCACAGTTCACGGCCAGCTCGGCAGCCTCGATGCATCCGGTTCCCTTGAGCGCCGAAATCTCCACCACAGGACAGCCGAGCGCCTTCTCCATCGCCTGAATATGAATCTTGTCGCCGTTCTTTCTGACCACATCCATCATATTCACGGCGACGACCATCGGAATTCCCAGCTCGGCAAGCTGCGTCGTGAGATAGAGGTTCCTCTCAAGGTTCGTTCCGTCGATTATGTTCAGTATGGCGTCCGGACGCTCGTTCACCAGATACTCACGGGACACAACCTCCTCAAGCGTATACGGAGAAAGCGAGTAGATTCCCGGAAGATCCATTATCACGACCTCGTCATCCTTGGCCGTGTGACCCTTCAGCTTTCCTTCCTTCTTTTCCACCGTGACTCCAGGCCAGTTTCCCACAAACTGATTTGAGCCTGTAAGCGCATTGAAAAGCGTCGTCTTGCCGGCATTCGGGTTTCCGGCCAATGCAATCTTTATCATCTCATCACACTCCTACTTCTATAAGCTCCGCATCCGACTTTCTGATTGAAAGCTCATATCCGCGGACGGTAACTTCCACCGGATCACCGAGCGGAGCCACTTTTCTAACATAAATCTCTATGCCTTTTGTGATTCCCATGTCCATGATGCGGCGTTTCACCGCACCCTCGCCGTTCAGTCTCAGGACCTTCACGGTCTGTCCCGTCTTGACCTCTCGTAATGTCATAAATCCTCCAAAAATTCCTATAATTTTGCCTACACGTAAATTTTCTGCGCCAGCTCGGAACTGACGGCGACCCTGGATTCCTTTATCTGGACAATCAGGTTTCCTGCATTCGACGACACGACGGAAACCTGCGCGCCCGGAACAAAGCCGAGGCTCTCAAGGAAACGCCTGGTCTCCTCCTTTCCGCCGATCCGCTTTATCAGATTCATCTCCCCCGTACCAACCATATTCAAAGGCATTGTCAGCTCCCAGGTTAGTTGTTTTTAACTAACCTTTACATATATTAGTCACAGCTAACTTTTTTGTCAATAGAAAACAGAACAGGAAGCGGGTGTTGTCTCCGCTCCCGGACTTGGTGTAGAATCCATCCCATTATGGAAGAAACAAAGGCTGTTATTTTCGACATGGACGGAGTGATTCTTGACTCGGAGACAATATGCGAAAAGGCATGGCTGCAGGCCGGCGCCGAATTCGGAATGGCAAGGATAAGGGAGACCGCCGCGGCATGCCTGGGAACGAATCTCCATGACACAAGGGAAATTCTGTTCAAGATCTACGGAAGGAATTTCGACGCAGACGGGTTCGTCACAAGGACATCCGCGCTGTTCCACGAAGAGGAGGACAAAAACGGAATTCCGCTCAAGCCGGGAGCCTTGGAAATCCTCGGATACCTGAAGCCGAAATTCAGGCTTGCGCTCGCATCATCGACAAAAGGAGAGACCGTAAGACGGCAGCTCAGAAACGCCGGCGTCCTGGACTTCTTCGAGACGCTCACTACAGGAGAGTCGGTGCTCCACAGCAAGCCGGATCCGGAAATCTACAGGATGGCCTGCGGGTCCCTGAATCTCGGTCCGGAATTCTGCGCCGCCGTGGAGGACAGCCCGAACGGAGTCAGAAGCGCGGCCGCAGCCGGAATACGGACCGTCATGATTCCGGACAGAATCGCTCCGTCAGAAGAGATGAGGAGACTCGCCTGGAGAATCTGCGGCTCCCTGAACGGACTCAGGGAATTCCTGTGACGGCGGATCTCAGAGCCTTACGGTGACCGACACTCCTCCGGGAGCGGCGGATACGCTTACCTTGTCCCCGCCGCCGGAGAGGGGACGTGCTGTCAGTGAGTGGAGAAGCGGAACGGCAAGGCCTGAAAGGGCTCCTATGGCGGCGCCTGCCAGGACATCAGTCGCAAAATGGTTTCCGCTGGCCATCCTGAGAATTCCTGTCGCGGCGGCCAGAGACCATGCGGCGGCCGTAACCGGAATCCGCCATGCCGAGCCGGGAAAGAATTTTCCGAACACGTAGGTCGTGAATGCGGCGGACATGAACGTCATCGTGGTGTGCCCCGACGGAAAGGAGCTGTTCCAGTCCCCGGATTCGACCAGACCGGCCGGATAACCGTCATAATACATATACGGGCGCGCCCTGGAAACAAGCAGCTTCCCAAGCTCCTTGAGTCCGTACGCCATCATGAGCGATTCCGCATACATGACGCCGACGGAGAGCCATTCCGATGACGGGGCCGCAAGCATCACGGCCGGAAGGGCAAGCGACGTGGCCTCAAGGACCGTCGCCGCCACATCAAGCGGCCTTGAATATCTGTTCATGAATATGCGGTCAAAGCCGTTCACCTCGGAGACATCGGGCATACGGCCGCCGAACGAGGTGTCCTTCACCTTGAGTATGTTTCCGAAAAGAATATCCGCCGAGACAAGCGACGCTCCGGCGCCAAGCAGAATTCCGTCGGTGACTGGTGAAAGGACAAAAATCCGCCCGGCCTCATCAGCCCGCGATCCCGGACTTACGGAATTCTCCGACGGAAAAATATATGCGGCTGTCAGAAAAACGGCCGCGGCCGCAACAACATGTGTCCTCATAAGACATAACCTCCAGCAGGGAATGAATTTCGCCGCGCCGCACAGTCCTGCGGACGGCGGCATATCCCCGGCAGCGGATCTACGGATTTTTCCTGTCGTTGGCCTCGACAAGCAGATCCAGCACGGTAAAGAACAGTATCACCACAAGAGGTCCAAGTATAAGACCGTTCATTCCGAACACCTGAAGCCCTCCCAGAATCGCAAAGAAAATCACCAGCGGATGCACGTTTATCCTGTCCCTGAGGAACAGCGGCCTGAGGAAATTGTCAAGAAAGCTCACGCAGAAACCGCACAGGACAAGAAAAAGGATTCCCCTGACGACGGATCGGGTCACACATATAACGATTCCGATCGGGAACCAGACTATCGACGCGCCGAAAATCGGGATGAACGACGCGAACATCAGCACGACGGAAAACAGAAGCGAGCCGGGAACCCTGAAGCAGAGCATTATCAGAAATGCGACGACACCCTGATAAAGGGCGACAAGTATATATCCGGAGAAGAGGTTCTTCGTCGTGTCCGAAAATTTGCGGGTGAGAACGCTCATGTATTCCGGACTTATCGGAACGGCCTTTTTCATCAGCGAGCCGAGATACGGCCCGTCAAGAAAGCAGAAGAAAAGTCCGAACACGACGAAAAGAATCGCGACAAGGAAAGAGCCGGTCTTGCTTACAAGAATTTTTCCGGCGGAGAAAATCCTTGCGCTGTAACCGCTCAGAAAGGAAAGAATTCCCTGCTTGGCATCGGAGAAGTCAACGTCGGGCAGGTCGATTCCGATTGAACCGAACAGGCGCTCCAGCTTTGACCACAGCTCGTTCTTCGCGAAAAGCTCCGGATTGTCGGCGATGTATCTCTCCGCCGTCTGCAGAAACGAGACGCACTGCTGTATCAGCAGCGTGCACAGCAGGAACAGAGGGCCTATTATCAGTATCAGTGTTCCCAGGGAAAAGGCGGCGGCGCAGACATGACGCCTGAACTCATACAGCCTGCTTGTCCTGTCAAGCCTTGCCGTGCACTTCATGTAAAGGGGACGGATCAGAATGTAGAGCAGCACGGTCCACAATATCACCGTCGAGAAAGGATACAGCATCGCCACAAGAAGGACGAAGAACAGGACGAAAATTCCGAATATGAATATTGTCTGAAGCGTGTTTTTGTTGTCCACTGAAGAAGCTCCGTTCCTACGGCCTGCGGCCGTCGTAGAATTTTTCCTTGAGCCTGCTGAAAGTCTCCGCGCTTATGACATGCTCAATCCTGCAGGCGTCAGATTCAGCGGTCTGCGGAGACACGCCTATCGACTCCAGGATGAATGACAGGACAGTATGCCGCTCGTATATGCGCTCGGCTATCTCCCTGCCCTTCCGCTCCAGGGTGATGTTTCCGTCCTCCGCGATGGCGATGTAATGCTCCTCCTCCAGGGCATGGACAGTGACGCTCACCGAAGGCTTTGAGAACCCCATCTTTCTGGCTATATCCACAGCTCTCACATATCCGTTCTGCTGCTGAAGAACAAGTATTGTCTCAAGATACATTTCGGCTGATTCTCTGATCTGCATTTTTTCCTCACGAAATTCTTTCTATATTATTGCAAAATTTTACTAATTACAACAAATCACCGCGTGACCAGCGAGATATTTCCGCATGAAAGCCCCCACTTTCCGCCCGCAAAATCATCGAACATGACCGCCACATCCTCAAACGCGAGCCCGCCCGTGCGCCTTATGTACGCGGACAGTTCCGGCTCAGCCCGCATCACCGATCCGCGGCCCGCAAGATGAACGAAATATGCGGCGGCCTCGGATGACGGCTGCTGCATTATATAGGCCATGAATTCATTGTGCATGAGATACGTGTCGTTTATGTCATATCCGAGCGACGGCTGCGAGACAAAATAGCGGATGAGGAACGAGAGCGACGTCTGATCCATCGTATAATACGCGGCCGCCGTGAAGTTCCGGAATTCCGCGTCCGTAAAGAAAAGGGCATGGAATCCCTCGTGCGCAAGAAGCCTGCTCCTGAGCCACGGCTCCGACGAGCGAGATATGGACACAATTCCGCCGTTCCCCTCCCGGAAACCGTCACCGTCGGCGACTATTATTCCGTTGTCCAGAAGAATTTTCCGGAGCGTCTCCTCCTCCGGATTCAGGGTGAATGTCTGCCTTTCCGCCGCGGAAAAGAAAAGGGCGAGAGAGCCGGCGCTGTAGTCGTGGGCATTGTATCCGTGCCGTCCGGCAAGCTCGCTGTTCGTGAGAAGCCGTCCGCGGAATCCGTCCTTTTCTATGAAATACGCAAGCCTTATAAAAAACCTGTCCTGAACCTGATAGTTCCTTGTGTCGAAGAATATTATTCCGGGAAAACGGTCCCATTCAAAAACCTCATAGTCGGCGGCGCGCCAGTTCTCCTGCCTCCATTTCAGGATGAGTCCGGGATCCGCCTTTACGGGAAACACGGCGCCGCCGGACGCAGGAACCGCAAGCCGGGAATCACCTCCGGACATCAGGACCGCGGACACTGAGGAGGAGGACGGCTCGGCGGAAATTCTTGAGAACGGAGATGACAGGGCGGATGACGGAACCGTGATGCAGTCCACGCCCGCCGTGTTCCTGAACGAGAGGAGCTCGCCTCCGGCAGAAATTTTTGTAAGCACGGTCTTCTCCGCGGAGGAATTTTCCCTAGAGGCGGAGAATTTTATCTGTATATCCGGCATGACGGCCGAGACTGTATTCTGCACAGGAAAGACAGACGGAGCGCCTGAAAAATCGGCGGAGGAGGCGGTGAAATCCACCGTGCCGCCGGACGCGGGACACCCGAAGAAAGGAATGTCGCCGCTCCGGTCAAAACCCAGAACCGCGGGCGCGGCGCACATTGAGATAAGAGAGAGCGCGGAGGAGGAACGCACATAGAAACCGGAGGGAACACTGCCGGCGGAGAATTTCTCCGTCCTTCCGAGCGCGAAAGACACGTCGAACACCGGAGTGTCCGAGACTGTAGTTCCGGACACGGCGGTTCTCTCTCCGCCAGAGAAACGGAATTTTCCCCTGCCGGAAAAATCGCGTCCGTCAAGGAAACCGAATTCAAACGATGTGCCTGCGGACGGAATCTCCATGCGAAGGACAAGCGCGGCCGAGGAATTCCGTTCCGCGACCTCCGCGAAGAGACTTCTCTGACTTTCGGTGAACCGGTAGAAAATCTCGCCGCCCTTCTTCAGACGGGCATCCGCGGCGGCCGAATTCAGCGCGACAGGCGATGATGTCTCCTCCGTACCGGCTCCGGCGAATTCCATCTCCAGACGGACACGTCCCCTAGTCATCATGACGGCGAACGATATGACAATCTCGGCCGCGAGAAGGCACAGCAGCGCGATTATAACCGTCTTCTGGACTTTTGAAAGGACACTGAATTTTCCGTTGATGAATGAGACCAGCCTGTTTTTCATATCCGGACATTCTATACTATTTCGCGCCGAAAGACTATACTCTGCGCATGGTGCTGATTCTCCATCCGTCCGATGAGCTTAAATTCATCAGGCTTCAGAAAAAAATAACTGCCTCATTCAATGCCGACGGCTTCCGCGTCTATCCGGAAATTCCGCTGTGGACCGCCGTTCCGGACAAAGCCGCGGAAAAGCTGGCGGCCGGAAAAGCGCGGCTCGAAATCGGAGCGCCTGAGACCGACCGCAGCAAGGCCACAATCCGCTGTCCGGCGGAGATATGGACGGAGAGCGGAACGTACGGCGCGGAGCTTGTGCTGTGCAGGATGGAGTCCGTTCCCGATGACGCGGAGAAAAGGCTCATGCGCGCGCTCGGAGAAAATGCGGAGAAAAAAGAACCGCCGGAAACACCATGTTTTCCGGCGGTGATAAGAATATTCAGGCTTGCGGAGGAAATTCCTCTTCCGGCAGAGAATGCGCGCGCGCTGTCCGGCTCCGTCTGGAGAAAAAGCGGCAAGCCGCATTCGTGACGGCGAAACGCACGGAACCACCCACGGCTCACATCACGGTGGAGCCGCGGTCCATCGCCGTAAGTCCGGTCTTGACGTACTCAAGAATTCCGTAAGGCTCAAGCAGACGTATCAGGCTCTCGATCTTGTCCTCGCTGCCTGTCGCCTCGACTATGACCGAATCTATTCCAACATCGACTATGTGCGCACGGAAAATATCGCAGGTCTCGATTATCGTCCCGCGGTTCACGCCTTCCGCCCTCACCTTTATAAGCGCCGTCTCGCGCCGGCATGTAGTCTCAGGCTCGCATTTCTTGATCGCAATCACCTCGACCAGCTTTGAGAGCTGCTTCTGAATCTGGTCGAGTATGTACTCGTCGCCCCGGACGACAATCGTCATGCGCGAACGCCCCGGATCATGTGTCTCGCATACGGTGAGCGAGTCGATGTTGTATCCGCGGCGGCTGAACAGCCCCGAAACGCGGCTCAGGACTCCCGCGTGGTTTTCGACAAGGACTGAAAGTATGAATCTGTCCATTCTGCAAATCCCCCTAAAACTAGCTTTTTATTGTGTGCTCCGCCTCTGCATAGACACCGAGCAGACGCACGTCCTCGGCATAAGATTTCAGCCCGTCAAGAACTCCGCGCACATATTCCTCAGATTTCTGCTCGGCCCTGGAAAGTCCCGCGTCGGCATAGAACCAGTATCTCCACGGTTTTCCCTCAATCGGCCTTGACTCAAGCCTGGTCAGGTTCATCCCGTTCTTCTGGAACACGCCGAGACAGTTGTACAGCGCGCCCGGCTCGTTCCTGACGGAGAAAACGAATGACGCCATGTTCACGCCGTTCGCGCTTGAGAAGAGGGACTCTGCGCCCCGCATCGACTGCTCCGACGCTATCACCAGAAAACGCGTGCAGTTCTGAGGATTGTCCTCAACATCGTCCCTCAGGACCTCAAGGTTGTAGTATCCGGCATTTACGCTTGATGCGATTGCGGCATTGGAGGCGGAACCGGCGGATGCGACCGTCTCGGCTGCGGAGGCCGTTGACACAGCCTCTATCTTTGACCAGTCCGCGTGCTCCGAAAGAAAACGCGAGCACTGGGCAAATCCCTGCGGATGTGAATACACGCACTTTATGTCGGAAATTCCCGCGCCCCGCACACCGAGAAGGGAATGCTGGATTCTCAGCCTGACCGCCGCCGCTATCCTTATGTCGGCAAAATCAGCAAGGTTGTCGTAGTTCTCGTAGACTGAACCGGCAAGGGTGTTCTCAATCGGGACCATCCCGAAATCGGCGCGGCCGTCAGCCACAGCCTGAAAGATTCCGCGGAACGAGTCAACGGAAAGAGCCTCGGCATCCGTGTCGAAGCACCTCGTGACGGCCTGCTCGGCATACGCGCCGCGCTTTCCGCTGTATGCGCATACAATCTTCCTGCCTGCGGATTTGTCTCCTGAATTCAGAACCGGAATGTCATTGTTCCTGACATGGACGACCGACTTGTCAAGAACCGGCGCAAGCGCGCATATATCCATCATCAGCTTGTCGAACTGCTCCGGCAGCAGCGCCTGCGGACCGTCAGAAAGCGCCTTTTCAGGACAGTTGTGCACCTCCACTATGATTCCGTCCGCCCCGGCCGCGACAGCCGCAAGCGCCATCGGGGGAATCTTGTCCCTTATTCCGAGAGCATGGCTCGGATCGACGATTACCGGAAGATGCGTCATTCCCCTCAGCACAGGTACGGCGGAAAGATCAAGCGTGTTCCTGGTGGCCTTCTCGTAGGTTCTGATTCCGCGCTCGCAGAGTATGACCTTGTCGGTTCCGGACGAAAGCAGATACTCCGCCGACATAAGCCACTCCTCGATCGTCGCGCTGAGTCCGCGCTTCAGGATGACGGGCTTGTTCAGTTTTCCCAGTCTCTTCAGAAGCTCGAAATTCTGCATATTGCGCGCCCCGACCTGATAGACATCAACACCATGATTCTCCATCACGGGAAGATGCTCCGCGGCCACAACCTCGGTCACGACAGGAAGCCCGAATTTATCCCCGGCCTCCTTCAGAAGGACAAGCCCCTCCTCGCCGAGTCCCTGGAACGAATACGGCGATGTCCTCGGCTTATACGCACCGCCGCGCAGCATACATGCGCCGGCCGCAGCCACGCTTTCCGCTATGCTCATCATCTGCTCACGGCTCTCCACCGCGCACGGGCCTGCGATGGACACAATCCTTTTTCCGCCGACACGCAGAATCTGGCCGCGGCTGTTCGGAATTCCGACAACCGTATCCTCAGGACGGAATTCGCGGCTGGCCATCTTGTAGGGCTTGCTTATTGGAATTACCTCCGCGACTCCGGGAAGCGCCCGCACGTCAAGCGGATCCATCCGGAGTCGGCCCACGGCCGCGATTATGGTCTTTTCCTCGCCGTTTATAACATTCGTCCTGAAATCCCGCTGTCCGAGATAATCCGCAAGCTGTTTTTTCTCCTCATCCGTCGCATCGCTTCTGAGCACGACTATCATAAAACTAACGCTCCATGTTGAAACTTACAGTTCTCAAAACATCCCCGAAAACTCCCGCCGCTGTAACTCCGGCTCCGGCGCCGTAACCGCGGACGGTGAGAGGAATCGGCGTGTAGCGCTCGGTGTGGAACACGAACGCATTCTCTCCGCCCTTAACGGCATAGAGGGGATCCGATTTCGTAACCTCAAGCATTCCCACGCTGACCTTTCCGTCCTTTATCGACGCGCCCATTCTGAGAACCTTGTCCTCGGCCTTGAGCTTCTCTATTTTTTCCGCGAAATACGCGTCAACCTGAGGAAGCTTGGCAAGGAATTCGTCTACTGTTCCGGAGCTGTCGAATCCGTCCGGGAAAACCTTGTACATCGTTATGTCCTCAAGCTCCAGCTGATAACCGGCCTCCCTAGCGATGATAAGAGCCTTTCGCGCCACGTCCATTCCGTTCAGGTCATCCCTCGGATCCGGCTCCGTATATCTGAGCTCCTTCGCCTCAAGCACGGCCCTGCTGAAAGGAACCCCCTCGTCAAGCTTTCCGAAAATATAGGAAAGCGAGCCGGACATTATTCCGCTGAATCCGGTCAGCCTGTCACCCGACTTGAACAGATTCTGAAGCGTGTCGATGATCGGAAGTCCGGCGCCGACATTCGTCTCGTAGAGGAAACGCCTGTGCATACGGTTGGCCGTGCGTCTCAGCTCGTGGTAGAATTCCATGCTCATCGAGTTGGCGCGCTTGTTCGGGGTCGCGATCGACATTCCGGCATTCAGGATGTCAATATAACGCTCCGGAAGGTCATAGGAGGCCGTGCAGTCCACGAAAACAGGATTCAGCGGCTTTGTATCCCTGACAAATGCGAGGATGTCGTCGACGCTCGTGCGCATCTTCGCATTCTTGACGGCGTTCCTCCAGTCGGACAGATCCAGACCGTTCGCATCCATTATCATTCCGTCTATGGTCGAAATCGCCATGACCTTTATGTCTATGTTTTCCTTCAGGAGCTTGTCATGCTGATCCCTTATCTGGTCGAGCATCGTTCCGCCGATTGTTCCGGCTCCGAACGCGAACACTTCGACGGTCTGCGCGGTGTTGAAGAAGAACCTGTGGACCGCCCGGACTGCCGTGTCTCCGTACTCACCGCTTATGACGCTTGATATGCAGCGTTCGGAGGAGCCCTGCGCTATCGCAAGGATGTTTATGTCCTGCGAGGCCAGCGCGTCAAAGAATTTTCCGGCGATTCCGCGGTTTCTTATCATGCCGTCGCCCACGACAGAGACGGCGGCGCAGTTATTGCACACCTCGACGGGATTTATAAGGCTCTCCCTTATCTCAAGCTCGAATTCCGCGGAAAGCGCGTCCCTGACCCTGTCCGCCTCGACGTCGCGAACACAGAACGACACCGTGAATTCGGACGATGACTGCGTTATCAGGAGAACTGAAATTCCGGCCGCGGTGACGGCTGAGAAAATCCGGCTGGCCATTCCCGTACGTCCGCGCATTCCGGTGCCGCTGACGCTCACGAGCGCCACATCCTTCAGGCATGAGATTCCGCAGATCGAGCTCTTCCGCCCGCCCGCGAACGGCCCCTTTCCTATACGGGAGCCTCTGGCCGACGGATTGTGGGAATTCAGGCTCCATGCCTCGATTCCCTTCGCCTGAAGAGGGGCGAGCGTCTTGGGATGCAGAACCTTGGAGCCGAAAAACGAAAGCTCCATCGCCTCCTCGTAGCTCATGTCGTCCACAAGAATGGCATCCTTGACCACACGCGGATCGGCGGTGAAGACCCCGTCCACATCCGTCCAGAATTCAACGCGCCTGACTCCGAGCGAGGCGCCTATTATCGCGGCCGAAAAATCGGATCCGTTGCGTCCGAGAAGACCCATGACCGGGCGGCAGCCGGTTCCGCCGCTCCAGGAGCAGATGAATCCGGGAAAAACAAGAATGCGCGTCTGGTTCCGGTTCTCGCCGTCACGGAACGGAAGACAGGCCTCGGCGCATTTGGCGTAGTCGGGATCCCCCTCAAGATGATTTCCTGTCGTAAAGATGAATTTCCTTGAGTCCAGCATGATTACGCTCTGGTTCTTCGCCCGGAGCACGGCCTCCATGATCGGAGCCGACATCAGCTCTCCCATTCCCATTATGCGGCAGTAGACTGTGTCCGGGCACTCGCCGAACGACACGCAGCCTGCGAGCAGCTTCTCAAGCTCCTGGAAATTCGGAAGAATCTGCTCCATCACCTTCTCCGCGTTGAATCCGGGGAGCTTCGACTGAATCTCAAGGCAGATCTCATTGTGCACGGAACGCAATCCGCTGACAATCCTTTCCGGATCCGAACCGGCGACGCACGCGTCCACCGCATCCTGAAGACTGTTGGAGACTCCGGCGACAGCTGAAACCACAACACTAAGCCTGTCCTGCTCCGCGCGTCCGATTATTATATCCGCGGAGGAAAGAATACGGCGGGCATTCTGCATGGATGTTCCGCCAAATTTCAATGTAAGCATTTTACCGTCCTTGGGCCTTCTACGGCCGGAAATTCCAACAATACCATCACCATCGGGACTGTTGATTCCGGACATTTTATAGAAAATCATGCCTGAATTCAACACGGACGGCGCAGCCTCCGGAAATCAGAGCGGCCGGATGTTGTCTTGAACAAAAAAAATATTTTCTCTATTATCTGTACTGTATTTTAAAAAGTGCGGATGCGGAAACTGTTTATCTAATCTTTATAATAAATGGAGCTCTGACAGCCTCATCCAGGGAGCTGTCAGCGTAAAAACAGAATGGACAGTCAGATTGACAAAAATCTACCCGCAGTAACAGTGTTCTCACTCTATGCGACATCTATCTTCCCGTTCGTGCTCGGTCCGGTTCTCATGATGGCCGGAGGAATACTGTCCGGCGCTGAGGTGGCGGCATCCTTGTCGGCGCCGCTGAGCATCGTGGCGCACCTGATGGCGGTAATCGCGCCGACGGCATTCATGATCATGATCAAGGGCAGGCTGAATTCCTATGACGGCAGCGAGGAGAGCATCAGGTCGCTGAACGACTTCGTCACAAAGTCAAACAGAATTCTCCTGCTGTACAACATCGTCCTCGCATTCGTGATTCCGCTCAGCATAGCGCAGGGAATCAAGTCGAACAACATGGAATTCGCCATGTTCAACGGAAATTCGCCTATTTTCTCGCTCACCATGATTTACGCCGGACTGATAATGCTCTTTTCGATAAGCTTCTACACGCTCTACATCTCATCGCTTGAGCACATGCTGTGGTGGCTTCCGTTCGACAAGAGGAACACGACGTCATCGAACACGGAGCGCTTCATCATCATGACCACGGTCAACGTAATCGGAAACGGAACGCTGACGCTCGGCACACTCTCCGTTCCCGGAATTTCATCTGGCGACACCTACCACAACTTCCTGCCTACGCTCCTCATAATAATGGTCATAGCGATTGCGGCGATCGCCATAACGACAATCACGAACACGCTCGACCTCAAGAAGAACATAGACCCGATAAATGACGTGATCTACGGGCTGGCGCACAGGGACTACACGTCCGAGCCGCTCAAAATCATAACGCGCAACGAGCTGGGACTTCTCACGAACAACATAAACCGCTCGTTCAACCTGATGAAGACCATGTTCTCGGAGCTGGCGGGCGGAGTGGAAAGCACGCTGACAGTCTCCAACAACCTTGTGAACAACATCCATGAGTCCACAGGCTCGCTCAAGGACATAAAGCAGACGATAAGCACGGTCAAGGACGAGATGAACAACCAGTCCGCCGGAGTCGAGGAGGCGAACGCCACCGCAGCGCAGATAATCGACAGGATCAGAAACCTGAACCAGGAGATCGAGAACCAGTCGGCCGCCATCACCGAATCATCCGCGGCGATCGAGGAGATGGTCGCGAACGTGGCCAGCGTATCGTCGATCCTTGAGAAGAACACGAGCACGGTGAAGGACCTCAAGACCGCATCCGATGAGGGCCGCAACCGCGTTCAGAATGCCGTCGACATGGCGGAGCGCGTTCTCTCGCAGTCGGCGAGCCTGCTTGAGGCCAGCAAGTCGATCCAGACAATCGCAAGCCAGACAAGCCTTCTCGCCATGAATGCGGCGATTGAGTCCGCACATGCCGGAGAGGCCGGAAAAGGATTCGCCGTAGTCGCCGACGAGATCAGAAAGCTCGCGGAGCAGTCCGACAAGCAGTCAAAATCAATAGAGGTAAGCCTGAAATCGCTTTCCGAGGCGATCTCGACCGTATCGCAGAACACGAAGGAAGTGCAGCAGCAGTTCAACGTCATCTACGACCTCTCTGAAAAGGTCAAGGAGCAGGAGCTGGTCATCTCCAACGCGATGGCGGAGCAGACATCCGGAAACCAGCAGGTTCTTGACGGAATCCGCTCAATAAACAGCTCAACCACGACCGTCCGCGACGGAGCGCAGGAGATGATGCAGGGCGGCGAGCAGATTGTCGAGGAGATGCAGATTCTGAGCAAGACCACGCAGACAACGAACGACAACATGAATTCGATAAAGCAGGTGGTGAACCAGATAGCTGACCTGATGACGACCACGACCGTGCACGTCGAGGACAACAGCTCAAACGTCGGAAAACTCCACGACGAGATGAGCCAGTTCAAATTCTGACGCTCTCTGCGGAAAAAAAAGGCTGCTCCAGGAAGTTCGACTGAAACCTCCGGGGCAGCCTTTTTAATGCCTTCAGATATTGCCGGTCACGTCATCTTGCGGCGGAGACAGTCTCCGCGACAGCATCCAGGGTGGTCCGGACTGTTTTCTCCCAGCTGAATTCCGCGGCGCGCTCAAGCCCCGCCGAGACCATGCGCTCCCGCAGCACGGGATCCGTCACCACCTTCTCCATGCACTCCGCCATCTCATCAACATTGTCCGAATCAAAATAAAGCGGCACATCGCCTCCGATTTCCGGAAGCGCGCCGGAAGATGAACAGATGACAGGAATTCCGCAGGCCATAGACTCCAGGACAGGAAGCCCCACGCCTTCATTGACGGACGGAAAAACGCACGCATCCGCCCCCGCATACAGCTGCGGAAAGCTCTCATGCGGAAAATAGCCTGTAAGGAAAATATCGCTCGCGGCAGGAGACTCGAACGCCGCGCGGTGCACGGACTCCGTATACGCGCCGCCGCTCCCCGACAGCACAAGCCTGTGCGGAAGTCCGGTCCTGCTCTTGAACAGGGAGAATGCCCTTATCAGCTCAAGATGTTTCTTCTCAGGACCGGCAAGCCTTGAGCCGTATATGAAATACGGCCGCTTTATGGCGAACGGCTTTATCTCCACGACATCCGTATCCGCCTCCATGGAGGGATAGAACAGCTTGTGATCTATTCCGTTGTGAATCACCGAAATCCTGTTTCCGTCGATCCCAAGGGAGACAAGGTCGTTCTTTATGAATTCCGAGGCGGCTATTATCTTCTCCGCCTTCACGAGTCCCCTTCTAAGCTGAAAGCGGTACATCCTGTCATGCCATGCCGGAGACGAGGATATTATGCTATTCGCGATTACGATTCCCGGACGCCTGAACGACACGGGCACGACTTTCTCCGCCGCCGGATAGAGCACTGCGTCATAGCCGCTCCTGGCCGTAAACTTTCCCGCTCCGAAAAGATGCCACAGGCGCTCCGCCTCAAGGCTGTCTGGAACATTCGCGGAGACAAAGGGAATATCCCTGTCTCCGGAATAAGTGTATCTGTCAATCTCTGATCCGAACAGACCGAACGAGAATTCACCGTCATCCGGAATGTTGGCGATAAAATTCAATATATATGCGCCCAGTCCGGACCGCGCATGGTCGCAGCCGAATGTGTCGATTCCGATTTTCATGCGCAAAATTATAGCAGATTTATGCGCCGTGTGCTATACTGAGCCGATTATGGAACAGACTGACATTTTCTCACTTCTTCCGGAGCAGACACAGGCAAAAATCGCGGCGCTCGGAATAAAGGAACCCACGGCAGTGCAGCGCAGGGTTTTTCCGCTGATAGACGGAGGCGCGGATATCCTGTTCCAGTCCGAGACGGGAACGGGGAAAACGTTCGCATATATGCTTCCGCTCGCCGGAAAACTTGAGAGGAACGGCGACAAGACATCCGTAAAAATTCTGATAGCCGCGCCGACATTCGAGCTTGCATCCCAGATAAATTCCGCGGCGAAGCAGATTTCCGGACGCAGGACAGCGCTTTTCATAGGAGGAGCGCCGATACGCCGGCAGATAGAGGCTCTCAAGGAGAAACCGCAGATTGTCATCGGAACACCGGCAAGGCTCGTGGAGCTTGCCCACCTGAAAAAACTCAAGCTGCCTGAGCTGACCGCCGTCGTGCTTGATGAGGCGGACAGGCTCGTGCGCCGTGAATCCGCGGACGACACAAGGGAGCTTCTGCGGCTGGCCGGAAACGCGCAGAAGATAGCCTGTTCAGCCACGATAACCGCGCAGACAAGAAAATTCTTTCCCGGAGCGGAGACGGTGATAATGCCGCCGGAGAATGTGCTTGCAGGAAACATAACGCACTGGGCATTCTATTCGGAGCGCAGGGATAAAATCGACACGCTCCGCAGGTTCATCGCGGCGGAAAATCCGGCGAAGCTCCTCGTGTTCACCTCACGCCCCGATCAGGTCGAGAACATAAGATCAAAGCTCGCATTCAGAAAAATCCGGTGCGACGCGCTCCACTCAAAATCAGGAAGCCAGGAAAGGAAGACCTCCATGGATAGATTCCGCAGCGGAAAGACGGCAATACTGATAACAAGCGATCTTGCGGCCCGCGGGCTTGATATTCCCGGCATAACGCACATCGTGCAGATGGATCTTCCCGACGACGAGGATTTTTTTGTCCACAGAAGCGGACGGACGGCAAGAGCGGGAGCGACGGGCATAAACGCCGTAATCGGAGATGAATTCGAGCTGAGAAGACTGGCCGCCCTTGAGAAAAGGCTCGGAATAAAAATATACCCCAAGCAGATTTTTCATGGAGAAGTCACGGCGCCGCAGCAGGGCGATGACTGACGGCCGTCGCCTGACGCGGATTCATTTTGACATTGATATGACAGGGGCAAATCACTATAATAGTACAGATTATTTATTTGATTAAACGAGGGTTCTGTGTTCTTAAAATGTCTTGACATCTACGGTTTCAAATCATTCGCAGACCGTACCCATATTGATTTTTCAGAAGGAATCACCGCGCTTCTCGGTCCGAACGGCTGCGGAAAAAGCAATGTAGTCGACGCGATAAAATGGGTTCTTGCAGAGAACAAGTCAAAGAATCTGCGCGCCGCAAAAATGGAGGACGTCATATTCGGAGGAACGGAACGGCGTCCGGCGATGAATACCGCGGAAGTCACGCTTACCCTCAGCAACGACAACGGGCTTCTTCCTCTTGACGAGTCGGAAATCGCGATAAAAAGAAGGCTCTACCGTTCAGGCGATCAGGAATACTTCATCAACAACCGCCATGCCGGACCGTCCGAAATCCGGAGGCTCTTCCTTGACACCGGAGTCGGAAAGGCGGCCTACTCGATAATGGAACAGGGAAAAATAGACCTGATTCTGTCGAACAAGCCGGAGGAGCGCCGTTATCTGTTCGAGGAGGCGGCGGGCATAAGCCGGAGCAAGGCGGAATGCGCGGAGGCGGAACGCGAGCTTGAGCGGACACGCATAAACATGCAGCAGATAGAGATCGCGCTCACCGAAATAAAGCGGCAGTATGACACGCTCAAAATCCAGTCGGAAAAGACGATAAAATACAGGAAATTCAAGGACGAAATATACGAATGTGAGCTGGACCTGACACTGCTCAGGCTGAAATCCTTTGTGCAGGACAAATCGCGGCACGAGGAGGAGCTGAAGAACGTGCAGGAGAAACGCGACAGGGTCCGCCGTGAGATCGAGGAGATCAACAACACGATTTCGGAGAACATGGACAAGGTCAAGTCCATGCAGGATGAGCTTTATTCCAAACAGGCGGAGCTTCTCGGAATCGGAAAGGAGAAAAACGGAAAGCTTGACCTCGTCAAGCAGTTCAACACGCGCGCGGCCGAGCTGAAGGAAAAAATCAGCAGCCTCGAAATCAGAAAGACCGCGGTTCAGGAACGGATGGACACGCTTCAGGAGGAGATTGACGAGCAGAAGGCGGCTCTTCATGCGAAGACGAAGCAGCTTGACGACGTGACGGCCAACATCGCCTCATTCGAGGAGAACATCAGGACAGCAGGCTCCAGAATAACCGACAACGAGAGGAACGCGGCTGAATACAGGAGCAGAATATCGGAGCTGTCAGAAAGCTACGAGCGGATGCAGAAGGAGCTTGCGGAAATAACCGAGGACATAGCGGCGAAACTTGACAGCCGCCTGAGGGACGCGGGATTCTCCGAAAGCGCGATGAGGACAGCAAAGGAGAGTCTGGACACGACTATAGGAAAGCTCCGGGTCTTTGTGGACGGACGCAGGAACATATTCTCCGACTTTGCCGGAAAAACATCCCCCTCGCTGCAGGATGCGGTTGCGGCCGTAAAGGAGGCTTCCGAGGCATTCGCAAGGACAGCTGAATATATAGAAAAGCTCGAAAGCGACATCTCCTCATACATAGAATCATCACCCTCGTTTCTGACGGAATTCCTCTCGCCCGAAGGAATCATGACCCGAAAGAGGGCGATTGACGCCAAGCTTGAGGAAAACAGGAAAACGGTTGACGGAATAAATTCAGAAATAGAGAGGCTGGCCTCCGAAAATTCCGGACTGACGGAGAAAATCTCCGAATACAGGGAGACGCTCGGCCGGCTGAAGATAAATCAGGTCAAGATGCAGGAGCAGATCTCGGCGGCAAGGCAGCAGACCGTGACGCTTGAGCGGACACTCACATCCGAACAGAATTCCCTCCGCGACATTGAGGACGAGCTTTATAGCGAATCAAAACGTGCGGACGAGCTGAATGACAGCATAATCGCCGTCCAGGATGAGCTCGCCGAAATAGAATACCGCGGAAAGAAGCTTGCCGACGAGCTGAACAGGCTCGACGGGGAGATTGCGGAATGCAACAAGAGCGTGTCGGGAAAAAGCGATGCCCTTTCACGCAGACAGGATGAACAGCGCAGATACCAGGAACAGTACGAAAGGCTCACGCTCTCGCTCAATTCCGCGGACAACGACATAAAGAACATAAAGCAGAATTTCCAGGACCAGTACTCCAGGGATCTGATGGAATTCGAGGAGCGGATGTATAAAATCACCCGGCAGGCCGCGGATCTTAGGGAGGAGCTGGCCGCCGCTAAAGAGAATTTCAGGCAGCTTGGCTCGGTGAACCTTATGGCTCCTGAGGAATTCCAGGAAGTGAAGGAACGCTACGAGCGCCAGAAGGTGAACTATGAGGATACGGAGAAGAGCCTCCAGAATCTGCTGCGGGTATCCGAAGAGATCAAGGCGAAGTCATCCGATATGTTCCTTGAGACATACAACCAGATAAAGAAGAATTTCCACAATATGTTCAGAAGGCTTTTCAACGGCGGACGGGCCGAGCTGAAGCTTGTGGATCCCAAGAACATTCTGACAAGCGGAATCGACATTCTGGCGCAGCCTCCGGGAAAGAAGCTTGAGAGCATCGCGCTGCTTTCGGGCGGAGAAAAGACCATGACTGCTGTGGCGCTTCTGTTCGCGACATATCAGGTGCGTCCGTCCCCGTTCTGCCTGCTTGACGAGATAGACGCGGCTCTTGACGACAAGAACGTCTCAAGTTTTGTGACTACGCTGGAATCGTTCGCAAATGTCAGTCAGTATATTGTGATAACCCACAACAAGAAGACCGTAATGGGCGCTGGAACAATGCTCGGAGTTACCATGGAAGAATCCGGAGTCAGCAAGATAATCGCGCTCAGACTGGACAGGGACATAAAGCTTGGAGCTGCGGTTGACCGCGGAACCGATGAATTCAAGGAGGAGGACGTACCGCCTGAGGAAGGCGTGTATGTGCCGCCGCGGCCGCCCAAGAGGATTCACAATCCCGACGGAACAGTTACGGATCCCGTGGCGGAGAACGGCGGTAACAGCTGAAAATGATGGATTTCAATGAATTCAGGAACAAAGCGGCGAAAAAGGCGGATTCCGTTTTTGAGGCCGCAGTAACATTCGTGCAGGAACACATGAAGCTCTCCCTTGCCGCAGCCGCGCTCTGCGTAGCGGTGCTTGTGCTTATCATAATCCTGTCGGACAGGCCCTCCTCCAAAACGGAGCCGGAACACAGGCCGCCGGTCGTTACGGAGCAGCTGGTTCCGCCCGACGGCCCGGAAATTCCCGGAGGCTACACAATAATCCGGCAGAAAAAGGACAGCTGGACGGAAGAGGAGACCTCATCATGGTTCACGTCTCCGTCCGAAAAGGAAATCGATTCGCTCGGCAGGACAAATGACAACATCATATCAGGAATAACAGGAGCCGCACCGTGAGAAAGAACGTCATATTTCCTATATTCGCGCTGACCGCGATTCTGTTCTCCTGCGCATCATCACCGGAAGCGGATTCGCCCCGGATTCCGCAGGAGCAGCGGAATGAACAGACAGCTCCGGTACCGCCGGAAACGGAGAATTCTGTTGCGACGGAAGCTCCGGAGAATGCAGCCCCGCCTGAACAGCCGGCGTCCGAAGAAACCGTTCCCGCGGATGAAAGCGTACCCATACCCGAACCGGACAAAATCACAGAGCCTCAGGTGACTGACCTGCCGCCGCCAGACGAGAAACTCCCCGCGCCGCCGGAAGAGAGCACGCCGGAGCAGGAAATACGCACAGAGCCGGTGGAAGAGCCGGAGCTTCCTGAGCTGCCGCAGGAAGAGACAAATCCCCAGGCGCAGGCGGAGGTGTACCCGGTTACGGAGGATGACATTCAGCCTCCGGACACGGACTCAGGCACGGAAATCACACGGCAGGATGACGAGTCCCGGAACGGAACTGACGAGGAGGATGTCATATCGGTGGATGACGACGAGGAATCAGCCGATGCGCAGGAACCGGTTCCGGCCGGGGAGACTCCCGATGAGATGCCTGACATGATTACCGGAAATTCCGCGGATGAGCAGCCCGCGCCGTCCCGCAGCGTGAGCATAAATCCCGGCGAATATCTTGACATCGAGTATCCGGGCAGCGGATGGGTTTATCTCGGAAGCACGGACGGCTCAAAAGGACTGACGTACTTCGGAAGAAAGCTCGGAACATCGGGAACTACATTCACCCTGCTTGCCGCGAAAGAGGGAACCAGTCTGCTGCATTTCTACAGAACCGACGTCATCACCGGCAGATACATAGACGATTACATCGAAGTGTCGGTGGGCAAGGAGCGGACAAAAAAGCCCGGCAGCAGGATAAAGGCTCCTTCCTATGCGGATGCCGTACCGGAAAAGCCGGATATGGCCACGTCCTCCGGCACTGATTCAATACCGGAGGAACAGCCGCGGAGCGCCGGAGAAAATCCGCCGGTCATCGTGGAGACCATATCTCCGGCACAGGACAAAGCCGCCGGCGGAAAAGGCGCGGATGCCCCCTCTCCCGCCGCGGCTGATGCAGTGGAGACAGCACGGCCTGATACAGAATCCGGACATGAGGACATTACCGAACCGGAGACCAGCCGGAACGGTGAGGAAATCTCCGCGGAAGCCGCCGGACAGCCGGAATTCCGGAATGACGTTCCCACGGACAATCCATCGGACTCGGAATCCGGCCTTGACATGCTTGAAAACGCAAAAAAACTTTACGCGGCCGGTGACTATGCCGGAGCGAAAAATGAAGTCAGCCGTTTCCTTGCGTCCTCGACCGAAAGACGGGACGAGGCCCTGTTCCTGCTGGGGCAGACGCTTGAGGCGAAATCCGGGATTCAGGACATAAAGGGCGCAGTGGACGCATACAGGACACTTGCGGAGGGCTTTCCGTCAAGCAGCCTCAGAACCGAGGCCTCAAGAAGGCTTGTCTACCTTTCAAGGTTCTACCTTGAGGCACGTTAGGAAATTCTATCGGACAAAAGATAATTTTGGAGGATTTTATGGGATATTTTGGAAAGATTGCGGCTGCCATGCTGTCCGCCGCAGTTCTCGCATCATGTACGGTGAACAAGCCGGCCGAGCCTGAAAGGACAATCACCGTGTCAGGTACCGGAAGCGTCTCCGTAAAACCGGACCAGACCTCGCTGATGTTCTCCGTCAGGACTACGGAATGGAACGTGAACACCGCCGCGGAAAGGAACGCGTCCATAACGGAAAAGGTTCTTGCCGCGGTAAAGGAAGAAGGAATCGATGCTTCGGATCTTGCCACCTACGACTACAGAATCACACAGGACACTTACCGCGAGAACGGACGTGACTGGCCGGGCCGCTATACAGTCGCGAATTCCGTCTCGGTGCTGATAAGGAATCCGGAGATAACGGGAAAGGTGATAGACGTGGCGGTCAAGAACGGAGCTAACTGCCTCACGCTGTCGTCATTCGACTACTCACTTTCGGACACTACAAGCGTAATGAGGCAGGCCCGGACGCTTGCGGTTCAGAACGCGCAGGATGCGGCCGCCCTTATCGCGGGCGCAAGCGGCTGCAAGATCGGAACCGTCATGGACATAAGGGAAAACGGAACCTCATCCGCAGCCGACGCCAGAGTCTACAAATCAGCGGCGTACACCAACTCGCCGGTCACGCCGATCGAGGCCGGAACTGTATCCGTATCCTCATACGTGACGGTGACATATTCGCTCCAATAGCGGAGTATTCTACAGCGACAGGGAAAATCAATGTTTTCCAGCTGATTTTTATTTGGAGATAAAATGCTTGACTATAAATTCATAAAAGACAACCTTGACGCGGTCAAGGCGAACATCAGGAACAGGAACATGACGGCGGATGCCGATCTTGTGGTGCAGCTGTATGACAGGAGAACCGCGCTCGTCACGGAGCTCCAGCAGCTCCAGCAGAAAAGGAACGAGAACGCCAGAGCGATGAAGCAGAAGCTTGACGCAGAACAGCGCGGGGCGCTGATCGAGGCAGGAAAGGCGCTGAAGGAGAAAATCGCCGAGGTCGAGAAGGAAAGCTCAGAGACCGAGAGAAAGCTTGAGGAGGCGGCCCGCCAGATTCCGAACATGGTGCATCCGGATGCGCCGGTCGGAAAGCTGGACACGGAGAACCTTGAGGTGAAGAAAGTCGGAACTCCCAGAAAATTCGACTTTGAGCCGAAAGACCACGTGCAGCTCGGTGAGGAGCTCGACATCATCGACTTTGACCGCGGAACGAAAGTATCCGGACCGAAATTCTACTATCTAAAGAACGAGGCCGTATTTCTTGAGCAGGCGCTCATCATGTATGCTCTGAACACGCTCAGGAAACATGACTTCAAGATGTTCATAACACCGGATGTGGCGAAGGAGGACGTGCTGAAGGGCATAGGATTCAATCCGCGCGGCAACGAGTCGAACGTCTACACAATCGAGGATGAGGGAACCTGTCTGGTCGCCACGGCGGAAATCACTCTCGGAGGCTACCATTCAGACGAGATTCTTGACAAGGCCAGCCTTCCCCTTTTCTACGGCGGGCTCTCCCACTGTTTCCGCAGAGAGGCAGGAGCCGCCGGACAGTTCAGCAAGGGACTCTACCGTGTGCACCAGTTTGACAAGGTGGAGATGTTTGTATACTCCACACCGGAGCAGTCCGACGTGATACATGAGAAGCTGAGGCTGATTGAGGAGGAGATTTTCACCGGACTCGGACTTCCGTTCCACGTGGTGGACACCTGCACCGGAGACCTCGGCGCGCCTGCATACAGAAAATGGGATCTTGAGGCATGGATGCCGGGAAGAAACGGCGGAGAATACGGCGAGGTGACATCAACCTCGAACTGCACAGACTACCAGGCCCGCAGGCTGAACATAAAATTCAGGGATGACGACGGAAAGAACAAGTATGTCCACACCCTGAACGGAACGGCGATTGCCGTGGGACGCGCGATGCTGGCTATCCTTGAGAACTACCAGAATGCGGACGGCTCCGTCTCAATTCCTGAGGTTCTTGTCCCCTACTGCGGATTCGACAGAATTCTTCCGAAGGACAGAAAATAGAATTTCCTCTCCTCAGACGAAGCGGCCGCCGCGGGACTGTGTCCGGCGGCGGCCGTACCCGTCATATCTCGCCTTCGTAGACAAGCAGATCCTTTCCGTCAATCGAAACAGTAAGCCCGGCCTCAATCGTGCGTGACGATGAGCCTGTATCCGCGATCCAGACAAGATTCGGATTTATCAGCTTTATCGTATCAGCGTGGAGCTCATTCGAGCCGGTGACTATCATGCCGTCAACAAGCCTCAGAATCGGAATCCAGTTCTCGTCGACAGCGGGGCACAGAAGAATTTCCCCGCGCTTGTGCCTGAGACCGTTTATCGCATCATCGGGAGATGCAGCCTTGACAATCCGGCCCGAAATTCTGGTGCCTCCGTCGCCGTATCCTCCGGTTCTGCCGCGTGCAAGGACATTTCCTACAAGCAGAATTCTTATTGTATTTACGGGAATCGGACTTGCGAGGGGAATTCCGGCGCACAGTACAATCCGGTCGCTGCGGTGGACATATCCGGCCTCAAGCGTGGATTTCACGGCGTTCTGAATCATCTCCTCGCTGTCATCCGCGATTTTCGGAACAAGAAGCGGAATCACGCCCCAGTTAAGGAGAAGCTGCCTCTGGACGGAAGGATTCGGAGTCACGGCGATTACAGCCTGCTCCGGACGGAACGTGCTTATCATCCTTGCGGTATGTCCGCTGAGCGTAGGCACAAGAATCACCATGGCCTTTATCTGGTCTGCCGTCATATACGCCATGCGGGACATGACCTTTCCCATCGTTATTCCGCCTTCCGGCTCCGGCACGGCCTCCTTGATTCTGGCGCAGTATTCGGCGCTGTCCTCCACAGTCTGGGCGATTCTCGCCATCGTCTCCACCGCCTGGACGGGCCATGCTCCGTTTGCCGTCTCTCCCGAAAGCATTACGGCATCCGTTCCGTCAAAAATCGCATTCGCCACATCCGTAAGCTCGGCTCTCGTGGGACGCGGATTCACAATCATGGAGTCCAGCATCTGCGTAGCCGTTATCACCGGCTTTCCGGCATTGCGGCATTCCGTTATTATATGCTTCTGGGCAAGGGGAATGCGCTCCGTGGGAAGCTGCACGCCGAGATCTCCGCGCGCGACCATAATGCCGTCAGCCGCCTCCGCAATCTCCGCGATATTGTCCAGCCCCTCCTCGTTCTCGATTTTCGCGATTATCTTCATGTTAGAGCCGAGCGACTCAAGATAGCGCCGTATCTCATGCACCTCCGAGGCGAAACTGACGAAACTGGCCGCGACAAAATCACACTTCATCTTCACGCAGAACGCGATGTCATCCTTATCCTGCCCGCTCATTATCGGAAGTCCGGCATGAATTCCTATGAGATTGACATTCTTGCGGCTGCCTATTGACGCGGTATTCATCGCCGTGCACATCACCGTCTTTCCGTCGGTTGAATTCACGTCAAGCTCCAGAAGACCGTCCGCGACAAGAATCTTGACGCCGGGACGCACCTTGGCGGGAAGCTCCTTCCATGAAATGGAAATTCTGGCCGGCGCGTCTCCGTCCGCCGCGGTGACCTGCGAGCCGTCGACCGTCACTGCGACCGCATCTCCGGAATTTACGGTTACGGTTCCGCCTCCGGCGACAAGCCCTGTCCTTATCTCCGGCCCCTTGGTGTCCATCATCAGAGCGACCGGATGGCCGGTCTTCTCCGAGGCGCGCCGGACCCGTTCCATAAGCGACCTGTGGTATTCATGGGTTCCGTGCGAGAAGTTGAATCTTGCCACGTTCATTCCCGCAAGAATCATATTCTCCACGACAACATCATCCTCCGTGGTGGGGCCCATCGAGCAAACAATCTTCGTCTTTATCGAGCACATATATTTTCCTGATTCCGAATTATATCAGCAGCCTTCAACTTCCACGGTATTCTCCGTGTCATAGCAGGAGACACCGCTTCTTGAAAGCGCGCTGTCAAGATTATACAGAAAATCATCACCGTTTTCCATCTGACAGAAGCGCTCCACAAGATTTCCGTCCAGAAAAACGTCCATCAGCGCGGAAATTCTCTTAAGGCAGAAATTGGAATTCCTCGGCCATGCGGCAAGAACAAAAATTCCGCGTCCCGGGACGGCGACCGCAGCCGCGCACAGAGAAGACACACCGGCCGTACAGACATGAGGCATAAAAAAACTGTCGTTTATCTTTGACGGCACAAACATCTCGCGCGCAAGAATATCCGCCCTCAGGGTGGCCGGGTCGACAACCGCGCCGGACCTTTCTATAAGCGACAGCAGCCTCTCCACCATAGCCTTAGGGCAGCAGGAGCCGTTATCAGTCCGCAGACCGCACACATCAGCAGACACCTCGGTGACAATCCAACTTGCATCCGTAATATCCATAAAAAATCCTCAGAAAACACTTTAAAAACAGTCTCCGCAATGCATGAATTTCGGGATTCAGGCTCAGAATACGGATGTTATGAGAACGACGGATTTCGTGAATTTGTCGGAATGAAGAAACCACGGGATTCCGGACAGGAACGACAGCTTCGGCTCGGCGACGGCGGGAGCCAGGAAAACACGGGAGAACACGCACACATCATCTGAAAAAAACGTCCGGTCAGCGGAGAGCGGGACGCACATTACAGCCGAAGCCAGATTCAGAACCGGATCCGACAGCGGCCCGTCTCCGCATTCCCCGTAACACGATGACGGCGAAAGCGCATCAGCCGCATAAGAGGCGAGCATACCGGAGGCGGCAGCCCTTGCGGCCAGAAACATCATGGAGAGGAATATCAATGCAATTTTCCGCAGTCCGTTCTTTTCCATCGCACGAATTATATTTTCATACATAACTATAGTCAATCATTTCGAACTGATTTATATCAGAAACATGATTCATGCGGCGCGCCGCAAACAGGACAGCGGCGCCTGTTCCCTACGCCTCATCTGCCAAACCGGAATGAATGTCCCCCGGACGAATCATCTCCGTTCATTTGTGGAACTGATTCCGTGTTTATGGTAGAATAAGCCATGCAGAAACAGATTGACTACAGTGTCGTTTACAGTGATGATGAAATTGCCGTGCTGAACAAACGCTCCGGACTTCTTATTGCCGCGGACAGATACAATCCGGACGCGCCGAGACTCGACCTGATTGCGGAACAGGAATTCGGCAGGCTCTATGCCGTGCACCGCATCGACAAGGACACTTCGGGAATAATCATATATGCGCGGACCCAGGAGTCGCACAGGAATCTTTCCCGGCAGTTCGAGGAACGCAGAGTCGAAAAAATATACCATGCGATAATCTACGGACGCCCGTCATGGGAGACAAAGCGCGAGACCGCGCCGCTTCTTCCGGACGGCGACAGCCGCCACAGGACCGTCGCCGACAGGAAAAGAGGGAAACCGTCCGTGACGGACTTCACGCTGAAAGGCAGCTTCGGACTTTATTCATGGATAGAGGCGAGACCGAAAACAGGAAGAACCCATCAGATTCGTGCGCACCTTGCAGCGGAGGGGCTTTCAATCCTATGCGATCCGCTCTACGGAGGAAACCAGAAGCCGCTGCGTCTGAGCGAGATAAAGAGGAACTGGCGCGGAGACGACGGCGAGGAGCGTCCTCTGGTGAACAGGCTTGCGCTCCATGCGTACAGAATAGGAATAACGCATCCCTCAAGCGGAGAAAAGATGAGCTTCACGGCGCCGTACCAGAAGGACATGGAGGCGGCAAGAAGGCAGACCGCGAAAATTTTCGGTGTGGATCCGGTTGATGACTGATCCGGTCCGGCAGAAAAATTCCGGCCTCCGTCATGGTGGCGGAAACAAGCACGCCCGGTGCGGAGCGTCAGGGGGCTGCGTTCAGTCCTCTCCTCCCGGCGCTCTGGCTGCCCTTATCCGGTCCAGAGTACTGTTTATGCGCCGCACATAACGTCCCTCAGGGTAGACATCCACAGCCATCTGGAGATACTTCTCTATCACGTCATAGTCAGCGGCGCTGTCAGAAGCAAGAGTATACGCCGCCATATAATAAGCTTGCTGCTTGTCCTCCGGAGAAAGACGGGAGTCATCGCATATTGATATATATGACTGCACGGCATGGGTGACATCATCGGAGGTGTAATATTCAAGCGCCCTCGCTCCGGCGGCCGCAAGTATGTACTTGCTCACAAGACCGGACTGGTTCTTCTTGTCAATTTCCGGAACCTTTGAATACATCGGAGCAAGAAACACCTTGTAGATGTCGTCCGTATCCTCATAAAGCCGGTCGATTGCATTCACCCTCCCGACGACATCGCCGGTTTCCGTGCTGTCCACCATGCTCCGGAATTCAGATACCGTCACATCATATCCGGAAAGCATCTCAAGAAACTGCCCCGCATTCTCAGCCGAGCCGGCGCCGTAGAGCTCCGTAACTACATAGCCTTCCTTTGATATGAGGTAGAAAGCCGGCGTATAGCTCACATTGAGCAGCCCAGCATATCGGGAATTCTTCCTCATCTGAAGTCCGTACGCCTCGGCATCCCGCTGGTCGGCAGCCGCTCCGTCCGAGGACTGAATCATATTTCCGTAGGAATCATCTGAAAAATCAAAATGGACAAAAACGTAGCTGTCTGTCACCTCGGAGAATTTTCCGGAGCGTACAACATTGTCAAGAAAAGTTCCGCTCATCGAATCATCACCTTCCATAGTGACCGCAAGGACTATGCTCTGGTTTCTTTCGGAAGCAATTCTCTTCGCATCGTCAATATCATAAAGGCAGCCGCAGCTGTCTCTCCCGGCGGCTTTACCGCATGAGGAGAACATAAGCGCCGAAACGGCAAAGACGGCAAAAAACACATTTCTGTTCATTTTCTAATCCTTTTTAAAATTCAAGCGGCCAATCCATCTCCGGACATCCCATGCCATGAAAGCCCGGAGAATGAATCCGTCATCATCTGAAATATGCGACTCCGGCCGCAAAAATGTTCTCGCAGGTTGTCTCGTTCTGGTTGGTGAGCGGATTTCCGGCCACATTTCTGAACAGGTCAAGGCTTGCGCCGTCTCCGTCAGTCCCGATTCCGCGCTCGTTGTGTCCCATCTTTCCAAGAACGTGGCCGTCCGGAGAAGTGATTCCTTCTATCGCAAAGGCGGAGCCGTTCGGATTGTCCGGCTCAAAGACCGCAGGCCGGCCGAATTCATCGACATACTGGCTGAAAACCTGGCCGTTCTGGAAAAGCCTCTCCGCCGTCACCGGATCAACAACGAACCTTCCCTCTCCGTGCGAGACGGCGACAAGATGGTTGCGCCCGTCCACGACGCTCGGATGAAGCGCCCAGGGGCTTGCCGCGGACACGATTCTTGTGCGGACGATGCGCGAGACATGCCTTCCTATTCTGTTGTACGTGAGCGTCGGCATATCGGGAGCCATGTCACGGATTTCTCCGCAGACAGCAAGGCCGGTCTTTACAAGAGCCTGGAATCCGTTGCAGATGCCGAGCACAAGTCCGCCGCGCTTTTTCAGCAGGCTCATGATCTCCTCGCTCACGGCTCCTGCCCTCAGGACGTTCGCTATGAATTTCGCAGATCCGTCAGGCTCGTCTCCGGCGGAGAAGCCTCCGGCAAGGGCAAGAATCTGCGTGCTCCTGAGCTCCGCCGCAAATTCCCGCAGTGAATCCGCAAGCATCTCCGGATTCTTGTTGCGGAGGACGAGAATCTTCGTGTCCGCGCCGGCAATGTTGAATGCGCGCGCCATGTCATATTCGCAGTTCGTTCCCGGAAAGACCGGAATAAGAACCTTAGGATGAGTCTTTGGCTCGGCAAAGGAAGGGGATTTTCTGACCTCGCTGAGCGACTTATGCACAGAAACCGCCCATTCCGGAAGCTCCAGCTGAACAGGCGCTCCGCTGACAGGAGGAAACACCTCCTTGAGCCGGCCTTCCCAGACGCCAAGAATCTCCTCCAGGCCGAGCGTGACGCAGCCGGCCGTGACACCGTCAATCTTCGCATTCAGGATTCTGATTTCCCTGTCTGCGACTGTCTTTCCAAGCTTCACGACCGTTCCGGCGGCGAATCCGGATTTCTCAAGATCCTCATCAGTTTCTATTATTATGTTTCCGTAAGCCGGAACAAAAAGACTTCTGACATTGCCGCCCTCAATCTCGGCTCCGG
The DNA here is from genome assembly GCA_002296965.1 of Treponema sp. UBA792. Classification (GTDB taxonomy): domain Bacteria; phylum Spirochaetota; class Spirochaetia; order Treponematales; family Treponemataceae; genus Treponema_D. The sequence goes on from DBIW01000020.1 coordinate 68,756, forward strand.
TCATGTTTCCCAACGCCATCTTCGATACAGCCTCGGCGATTCCCCCGGCGCCTACAGGATACATCGCGGAGATTTTTCCTTTCCTGTTCAGCCCGTAAATGACGTCCGAATTCGCAAGGAAAGTATCGTAGTCAGGAGCAAGAATGTCGGAATATGGAACTGAAATCATGTAGATGGAATTTCCTGCGGATTTGAACGAGCCGCTGACGACATTCTCCGCCTCGTCATGGGCAACCGCAAAACTCACAAGCGTATGCGGAACATCAAGATTCTCGAAAGTTCCGGACATTGAGTCCTTTCCGCCGATTGATGCGCAGCCTGACTCGATCTGCGCATCGACAGAACCGAGAAGCGCGGCGGCCGGATAGCCCCAGCGTTTTTCGGAGACGGCGCGCCCGAAGAATTCCTGAAAGCTCAGACGCGCAGTGCGCGCTTTTCCGCCGACGCAGGCGATCTTCGCGAGCGATGACAGAACCGAAATTTTCGCCCCGTGCCACGGAGACCATTCGCCGACGCGCGGATCGAATCCGTAAGACATCATTGAGACAGTCGATGTCTCGCGCGGAGTGACAACCGGAATTTTCGCCGACATTGCGGCTTCAGGTGTATTCTGATATTTTCCTCCGTACGGGAAAAGGACGCTCGCAGCTCCGATTGAGCCGTCGAAACGCTCGCCAAGTCCGCGCTGGGAGCAGCAGGCCAGATCGCCCATATCGGCAAGCCATGCTTTTTTCAGGCGGCTCTCCACGCAGCCCGCGCATTTTACCGGCTTGTCAAGCTCGGCGGCTACGGACGGAAGCGGATTTCTGAGCGGCGACTTTTCCGGTTCGGCAGGAGAAGCGATGACGGCCGAGGCCTCATGGTGCGCTCCGGCTGCGTCAAGGAATCCGCGTTCCAAATCCACGATTGTCTTACCGCGCCACTTCATAACAAGGCGGTCGGTATCCGTGACATCAGCTACGACTACGGCGTTAAGATTCTCGGCGGATGCCGCGGCAATGAATCTCTCGGCATCGGGTCTGCGGACGACCACCGCCATCCTTTCCTGACTTTCAGAAATCGCAAGCTCCGTGCCGTTGAGCCCGTCATATTTTTTAGGAACCATGTCAAGATTGATCTCAAGTCCTGGAGCAAGCTCGCCTATCGCCACTGAAACACCGCCCGCGCCGAAGTCGTTGCAGCGGCGGATCATCAGGCTCACGTCCTTGTTCCTGAAAAGCCGCTGGATTTTCCGTTCCTCGACTGCGTTTCCCTTCTGAACCTCGGCGGCTGCCGTCGTGACAGACTTAACCGTATGAACTTTCGAGGAGCCTGTAGCGCCTCCGATTCCGTCGCGTCCGGTTCCGCCTCCAAGAAGAATCACCACATCGCCCGGCTCAGGTCTCTCGCGGACCACCGTATCAACAGGAGCAGCAGCAATCACTGCCCCCAGCTCCATTCTCTTTGCGGCGTAGCCCGGATGATAAATCTCCTGGACAAGTCCGGTTGTAAGGCCAATCTGATTTCCATAGGAGGAGAAGCCCTGTGCGGCCTCGCGGACAATCTTGACCTGAGGAAGCTTTCCCTTCATTGTTTCGGAAAGGGGCACTGTCGGATCGGCCGCGCCGGTTATGCGCATCGACTGGTAGACCCATGAACGGCCAGAAAGAGGATCCCGGATTGCGCCTCCAAGACAGGTCGCCGCTCCTCCGAAAGGCTCAATCTCGGTCGGATGATTGTGAGTCTCGTTCTTGAACATCATCAGCCAGCGCTCAGTCGCCTCAGGATCATCCGCGGAAAGAGGCCTGCCGTTCTTATCGGCAGTATAATGCACGTCGATATAGACCGAGCAGGCGTTGTTCTCCTCGGAGACCTCCATATCCTCAAGTTTTCCGTGCTTTTTCAGATACTTCATTCCGATTACGGCCATATCCATCAGGCAGACAGGCTTGTCCTTGCGTCCGGCGTACAGGTCCGCGCGCATATTGTTGTAGTTCTCAAGCGATTTTCTGAAGAGTCCGGCATAAGGGCCGTCCTCAATCTTTATGTCCTTAAGCTCGGTAAGGAATGTCGTGTGCCGGCAGTGATCCGACCAGTACGTGTCAAGAACCCGGATCTCGGTCTCCGTAGGATTGCGATTCTCGCCCCGGAAATATTCCTGAAGGAATTTTATGTCCGCAAGATCCATCGCAAGTCCCATCTTTCCGCGGTATTCATCCAGCTCCGCGCCGCTCCAGGAGATGAATCCGTCAACCACGGGAATATCGCCTGGAACCTCGGCGCTCATTTTCAGGGTCGCCGGTTTTCCGTCATCTCCGGTAAGCCGTGAGTCAACCGGATTCACAAGATAATTCTCGATTTTTCTGATTTCTTCATCCGAGACATCTCCCTTCAGAAGAACAATTTTTGCGCAGCGGACGGCAGGAGGTTCGGAATTGCCGCTGATACCGGCAAGCCCCGCGCGCAGAATCTGAATGCACTGCTCCGCGCTGTCCGCGCGCTGGTCGTACTGGCCGGGAAGAAATTCCCATGCGATCTTCTTGAATCCGTCCTCTCCGGGAATAGAATCAAACGTGCAGAAATCGCTCTGCGGCTCGGAAAAAATTCTTGACGCCGCGACTCCGGCCACATCCTCCGTCACATTTTCTATATCATAACGGTTCAGATAACGGACCGCTGTAACTCCGGAAATTCCAAGGAATCCTGTTATCTCCGAATAAATTCTTGCGGCCTCATTCTCAAAGCCGGGCTTTCTTTCTACATATAAACGAAACATTCCCCGATTATAATGCAAAAATGCTTAACTCTCAAGCACGGCAGCTGTCTGCTCACACATATATGTCATCCGTCCGGCCCTTTATTATAAGATGGCCATCATCAAAGGCCCTGCGCAGCACGCTGAAAAAATAGGAGGTGACACGCTCGCCGTCAGCACGGCGCACAGGACGGAGAATCTCCTCCCTCTCAAGAATTCCGCCGCGCCGGCCGGAAGACACATTGTCAAGAATTTTCGCACGGAAAGCGTCATTCTTTCCGGCAAGAAGGAAGCATATATCGTCGTCCGTCATGCCTCTCAGCTGATCCTGAATGAACCTGTCGTCCGCATTCACGACGTCATCGGCGGTAAAAAGCCTGCTTCTCAGATCCTCGCCCAGCTCCGGATCATCATCCGAAAGCGAGGACAAAATCTCGTTCTCCGCGGAAGGAGACATTTTCTTGAGTATCTGGGCAAGCGCATTCCTGCCGTCAATATTCTCCGCCCTTTCCGCCGCAACAGAAAGAGATTTCTCGTGCATCGCCTGATCTATCCGGCGGATCACGTCCGGGCGGACAGGCTCCATCTTTGCAAGCCGCAGAACCGTCGCGGACTTCTCCTCCGGACTCATCATGTTTATCACGTCGGCCGCTTTCTTAGGCTCAAGATAGGAAAGCACTATCGCCTTTATTCCCATGCTCTCGTCCTTGACCAGACGGTAGATTCTGTCAGGATCCGCGCTGCTCAGATACTCAAAGGGCTTTCCGCCCGCAAAGGGAACAGCCTTTGAAAGCATCTCATCCGCACGTTTTTTTCCGTAAGCCTTCTCAAGAATTTCCCTTGCGGTATCAACGCCGCCGGAGTGACGGGATTTCTCAAGAAGACTGTTGAATTCCGCAAGGATTACAGAGGCCTCATCCGGGCTTACGGATCTTATCGTGGCGATTTCCGGCACAATCCGCGATATTTGCTCCTCGGAGAGATGCGGGAGTATCTTTGCGGCTTCATCCTCACCGATCAGAAGCAGGAATTTCGCGACGCGCCTGTAGATGCTGTCCTTGCCTCCGGAGGAAGTTCCGGTAACTTTGACAAGACCGCCGGATTTCAGATGGCGGACAGCCTCGGCCGCAGGCGATGCGCTCTCAGAGGCCGGTGGCACAGGCGCGGAAGATTTTTTCCGCCCGGAAGCCGTATTTTCAGGAGAATTTTCTTTTCTGCCGCCGGATTCTCCGCCTTTATGTTCAAATTCGGCCGGCCGGAATGGAACCGCTGAATTCCTGTAAGCGTCAGCCCTGATGTCATTCATATTCATAGAATTTCCCCTCAGAAAAGAAGCTCCGTCCGTAAGACATCGGTCCTCATTCCTTGTAGTCAAGCGCGGTGAGAATTTCCGTGTGGTCGGCGAAAACGGCGACTGTATGCTCCTCGTGGCAGGAGACCTTGCCGTCAGATGTGACTACAGTCCAGTCCCCGTCAACCTCGACATCGGCAGTTCCGAGATTTATCATCGGCTCTATAGCCAGAACCATGCCTTCCCTTATCCTCGGATTGGAGCCGCGGAAAGGACAGTTCGGAATGCTCGGATCCTCATGAACCTCGATTCCCACGCCGTGGCCGCAGTAATCGTAAACCACACCGTATCCGTGTGAGTCCGCTATTGAATAGACGGCCTTTGAGATGTCGCTTATACGGTTTCCGACCCTGCAGGCCTCGATTCCGGCCGCAAGACATTCCGCTGTCACAGACTGAAGCTGCCTGATTTCCGGACGGACGTTTCCGATAAGAAGCGAATGGGTTGTGTCGCTTATGAAACCGTCAAGGTCTATTCCGACATCTATGGAGACAAGATCGCCGTCGTGTATTATCTTCCTGGCGGACGGAACTCCGTGTATGACCTCGTTGTTTATGCTTATGCATATCGCGCCGGGAAACTCCTCGTGATACCATGCCGGTGTTCCTCCATGGGACTCTATGTAATTCCTGAAAAGCTCATCGACTTCCTTCGTGCTCATTCCGGCTTTTACGGCGGGAATGAGCTCGTTGAACATATCGGCCGTAAGATGACATGACTTCCTGATTCCGGCGATTTCCTCGTCGTTCTTGATTATTATCATAAATAAAACTTCCTTTGTGTGCTTCTGACGAAGTTATTCTAATATAACCGCAGGAAAAATACAATCTTGAGGAACGGAACCGATGCGGCAGATGAGCGCTTTAAGCGCACAGATATTGACATCATTCCGACATTCTGCTATAAATTAATCCGCTGACTCAACACGGACGGTTAGCTCAGCTGGTACGAGCGTCTGGTTTACACCCAGAATGTCGGGAGTTCGATCCTCTCACCGTCCATCAGACCATGATGATTTTCATGGTCTTTTTTATTTTAAAGCGTATCGGTCCGCACAAGAACCGTCCCCCGGTCAATACCTCGGCACAGGAGAATTCCCGCACCGGCCGGCTAAATTATTTTTCCGCGTGAATTCTTTAGCAGGGAACGGATTTTCTTTCCGCGCAGGCGTTTTTCCACGGAATTTCTTGTGGGCTTTGTCCTGCGCCGTTTCTTAGGGACAGCAGCTGCAGATGCGATCCTGTTCTCAATCCGCTCAAGCGCAATCCTCCGGTTCTGTTCCTGGGTCCGCCGCTCCGAGACCGTGACGCACAGCTCTCCCGCCGCATTTACGGACGCAGCAAGCCGGCTCATCACCATATTCATCTCTTCCTGAGCAAGACCTTCCGCCCGCGCAAGCGGAAACGCCGCCTGAACCCTTGTGTTCACCTTGTTGACATTCTGGCCGCCCTTTCCGCCGCTTCTGGAGAATGTCAGTCTCGTCAGGGCGAGCACAGAATCACGGAGAAGCTTTCTGTCCAAAGGACACCTCCCTCATGCAAGGCCGAGCGATGAGAATTCACGCTCCAGCCTGTCCGCATCCTCAAATCTGAACGACCTGATTCCAAGAGATCCGGCGGCGTCACAGTTGGACTGCTTGTCGTCAACGAACACCGCGTCGGCCGGCGAGACGTCTTCAGCCGTGAGTATTATCCGCCAGAATTCAGGATCCGGCTTAGACACTCCCATCATGCAGGAGGCATAAGTCTGATCAAAGACGGCATAGTCACCGCGCTCAAGATGATTGAAGTAATGGCTGTCGATGGTGTTTGTTCCGCACACGACGCGGTTTCCGCCGGCCCGCAGCTTCAGGACAAGATTCCAAACCGCCTGGTTTCTGACCGGATGAAACAGCCAGTGCCACCAGTCAGTTCTTACCGGAATTCCCGAACGGCAGGAGAATATCCTCCAGAATTCCCTGGAAGTTATCTGACCGTCGCTGCACATTGTAAGAAGATCCGTTCCGTCGGGACTGTATTCCTTTTTGTCGGCAGGACGTCCGTAAGCGGCGTTGCCTCCGATACATCCGCATTTTCTCATGAATTCATCCTCGCTGATTCCGAGGATCCGGCAGATTCTGCCTTCTATGGCGGCCGTAGTAGTCACAACTCCGCCCATGTCAAAAATATAAAGCATATAAGATACAAAAATACGTCTGGCCAAGGTCCGCCTGCACCCGGCCCCCTAAGTCCGCCGCCTTTATGGCTTGGATGGACACCAAACAGGAACGGCCGCCCGGAAGGAAGCGGCCGCCATGAATTCCGCGGCTATTTTGCCGGGAAGAGTTTTTTGAATTCACCGAGAAGCACATCCGTCTCGATTGAAGCGTCAAGATCGGTTATGTTTCCCCTCTTTCTGTAAAAGTCTATAAGCGGCTCGGTCTGCTCGCGGTACACATCCATCCTGTGAAGAATGGATTCCTGCTTGTCGTCATCACGCTGGTAAAGCTCGCCGCCGCATTTGTCGCATACGCCCTCGACCTTCGGAGGAAGCGTCAGCACATTGAAATTCGCGCCGCATTTCCTGCACACGCGGCGTGTGCTGAGTCTTTTTATCACGATCTCGTCCTTTATGACAAAATTGACGACCGCCACATCCGGGCAGATGGAGGTGAACATCTCCGCCTGAGGAATCGTGCGCGGAAAGCCGTCAAGGATAAAGCCGTTGCTCACATCCGGCTGGGAGAGGCGCTCCTTCACCAGCTCGCAGGTTATCTCGTCACTTACAAGCGAGCCGGAATCGATTATCGCCTTTACCTTGACTCCAAGCGGTGTCTGATTCTTTATCGCCGCGCGGAAAATGTCTCCTGTCGAGATATGAGGAATTTTGTAGTCCTCCGCTACTTTTACGGCGAGTGAACCCTTGCCTGCTCCAGGCGGGCCTAGAAAGATGAAATTCATAGTTTCTCCAATAAAAAGTCTATAAAGAAATCCGTCTGATGCGGATTTCCGTCAATTTTACAGCTAAAATGTGATTCCCGCAAGCCGGTTACAGTATATAACGTGACAAATCGACATCAGAAACAACATCATTAAGCTTTGAGTCCACGTACGGCGCATCGATTCTTATCGTCTCCCCTCCGTGGGAGTCCGCATCAAAGGAAATCTCGTCAAGCACTTTCTCCATTATGGTGTGGAGACGGCGCGCGCCTATGTTCTCGCTTCTTGAATTCACATCCTCGGCGATGAAGCTCATGCGGTCGATGGCGTCATCCGCGAATTCAAGCCTGACACCCTCGGTGGACAGGAGCGAAGTATACTGCATTATGAGGGAATTCTTCGGCTCCAGCAGAATCCGCCTGAAATCCTCCCTGTGAAGGGAATCAAGCTCGACTCGCAGCGGAAATCTTCCCTGCAGCTCCGGAATCAGGTCGCTCGGAGCCGCGACACTGAACGCGCCGGCCGCAATAAAAAGTATATGGGTTGTGTCAACGACACCGTACTTAGTATTGACATTGCTGCCCTCCACTATAGGCAGGATGTCACGCTGAACCCCCTCGCGGGACACATCCTGTCCGTGGCTCTCTCCGTGAACTGCGATCTTGTCAATCTCGTCTATGAATATGATTCCGCTCTGCTCGACACGCGACTTGGCCTCGTCCGCGACCTTCTCGCTGTCAACCATGCTGTCAAGGGTCTCCTCGGTAAGAATTTTTCTGGCCTCACGGACCGTAAGCGAACGTCTTCTGGGACGTCCGCCTCCGTTCATCATGCTGACAATCCCCTGCATCCCCTTCTCAAGGTCGTCAAGGCTTCCGCCCGCGAAAATCTCCATGCTCGGCATCTGGCTCCGCCCGTTCACGACCATATCAACCTCGCGGTCCTCAAGAAGCCCGTCACGGAGCATACGCCTGAATTTTTCCCTTGTTGTCTCCTCCTGCGCGGAATTCCCGTCTGGAACAGGCTGGTCGGCGCTCTCCCCGGAATCAGAAGTCTTTCCGCCGTCACTGTTTTTCCCGCTGCCGGGAAGAAGAAGGTCAAGCAGCTTCTCCTCCACGACGGATACGCTTTTTCCGCGGAGATTCTCCTCCATCTCCGCCTTGACGTCGTTATAGGCCACGGCCATAAGATCCCGTACCATTGACTCCACGTCCCGTCCGACATATCCGACTTCTGTATATTTTGTAGCCTCTACCTTGAGGAACGGCGCATTGCACAGTTTTGCCAGGCGGCGGGCAATCTCTGTTTTTCCCACGCCTGTAGGTCCTATCATCAGTATATTTTTCGGGGCCACCTCATCCCTTATTTCCTCCGGCAGCCTCAGCCTCCGGAAACGGTTTCGCAGGGCGACGGCCACAGCCCTTTTAGCCTTTTCCTGGCCTATTATATACTGATCCAGCCTGGCCACGATTTCCTTAGGTGTAAGCGCGCCGTCCATAGTATTGCTGTTGTCTGACAATTAAATTTCCTCCACAGTGATGTTTCCGTTCGTATAGATGCATATATTTCCGGCTATCCGGAGACTGCGCTCAGCTATTTCCTTTGCGGAAAGCCCGGAGCAGTCAAGGTAGGCAAGAGCCGCGGAATAGGCATAGTTTCCGCCGGAACCAATTGCAAGAACATTGTTCTCCGGCTCGATGACGTTTCCGTCTCCCGAAATAAGGAGTATTTTGGATGCGTCCGCAACAATGAGCATGGCCTCAAGCTTGCTCAGGGAACGGTCCGTGCGCCACATCTTCGCAAGCTCCACGGCGGAACGGGTCAGATCTCCGTTGAATTCCTTCACCTTTGTCTCGAATTTGTCAAGGAGGGTGAACGCGTCCGCGACGGATCCGGCAAATCCGGTAAGAATTTTTCCGTCATATATTTTCCGGACCTTACGTGCGTTTCCTTTCGTGACCGTCTCGCCGAGCGTAACCTGACCGTCACCGGCCATGGCGACCTTTCCGTCACATCTTACGGCAATCACAGTCGTGCTGCGTATCTTTGGCTTTTTTCCCATAGTATTTCTCCTCATTTTTTTCCATGCGGATGCGCGCGGTTGTAAATCTCGATAAGCCTCTCCGTGGTCACGTGGGTATAGCGCTGGGTGGTCGATATTGACGAATGTCCGAGCATCTCCTGTACAACCCGGACATCAGCGCCGGCCGAAATCATGGATGTCGCGAACGTATGCCTGAACGCATGGGGCGAGACATAATGGTTCGTTCCCTCCGCGCCCGAATACCTTGCGGTTATAAGCCTGACCCCCTGCGTGGTAAGATGGCCGCCCCTCTGATTTATAAACACAAACGGAGAGTCAGCGCCGTGCGCCTCAAGGACCTTTCTCCTGTCCGAAAAATACCGCTCCAATGAGGCGACGGCATCATCCGAAAGAAATACGGTTCTGTCCTTTCTTCCCTTTCCCGTGACAACCGCAGATTTTCTGTCATCCGACAGGTCAGACATCTTCATTCCTACCAGCTCACCCACACGGCAGCCCGTTGAATACAACGTCTCGAATATCGCGTTATCCCGGCTTTCCCACAGCAGCTCATTGACTTCGGGACGGTGGCACAGGGAATCGACTTCAGCCTGGGTCATGAACCTGGGCATAAGCTTCGGCTGCCGCACATTCTTTATGTCAAGAGAGGGATTTACTTGAATATAATTAAATTTACGGCAATAGGCAAACAGAGTTCTCACCGCGGTGATGAACCTGTTCACCGATGCGGCCGATTTTCCGCGTCTCGTTATTCTGCCTATGCATTGAAGTATGTCCTCCCGGCCTATCTCCGAAACCTCACGTCCGCCGCCGGAAATCTCCGCGAATTCACGCAAATCATTTCCATATCCTGCGACGGTGTTCGGGGACATTCCGCGGACAGCGTCAAGATAAAGAAGATATTCTTCTATGACATCAGAAAGAGTCTTTTCAGCCATCATCCGCCGCCGGCATCACTTTTTTACGGAAACTATATTCCTGCCGTACATTTCGGACAGAAATTTCAGCCAGCCGGAATACGACTTGCGCAAACTGCCGGCGGGCAGTCTCCAGGCCCAGTTTGCTCCGGTTGTAGACGGCATATTCATCCGGCCCTCGTCTCCGGCTCCGATGACATCCTGAACGGGAACAACCGCATAGTCCGCAGACGACGCGAACGCCAGCCGGACAAGCTCCTTTCTGAGTTTTCCCGACCTCACATCGGATTCGGCGCTTTCGGGAGAAACTTTTTTTCCGCGGACATATCCGTCAACCAGAACCTTCTGCTCCGTGGATATATGCTCAAGCCATTCCTGAAGCGTCTCATTGTCATGAGTTCCGGTATAGACGACACATGATGACGTGGTGAAATTGTGCGGAAGGAAGGAGTTGGTCATTCCGTGCGCGGACGCCTCCTCGACACTGAACGCGAATTCAAGCACTTTCATTCCCGGAAAACCGCAGTCATCACGGAGCTTTCTCACCTCATCCGTTATGACGCCGAGATCCTCCGCAATGACAGGAATATCGCCAAGCTCCGAGCGGACCGCATTGAACAGATCCATGCCGGGGCCCTTTCTCCACCTTCCGTTTACGGCCGTACGTTCCCCTGCCGGCACCGACCAATAGGCCTCGAATCCGCGGAAATGGTCGATTCTGAGGCAGTCGGCAAGCTCAAGCACGCGTTTTATCCGCGAAATCCACCACGAATATCCGTCAGCCTTCATCGCGTCCCAGTCGTAAAGAGGATTGCCCCAAAGCTGTCCGTCCGCGCTGAAATAATCAGGAGGAACACCGGCCACCTCAGCGGGAGCGCCGTTCTCTGAAAGCTGGAAGAATTTCTGGTTCGCCCACACATCTGCGCTGTCCGCAGCCACGAAAATAGGAATATCGCCGATTATGCTGACACCGGCAGCCGCCGCATACCTTCTCAGCGAATTCCACTGAAAGTCAAAGAAGAACTGTATCACCTTTATGACATCAAGTTCCTCCGAATGGGACGAGGTCCAGTCCCGCAACGCCTCCTCATCCGCGGAAGCCAGCGCACGCGGCCAGAAAGCATACCAGACGGAATTCTCCGCCTTCTCGCTCTGAGCCTTTCCGTCATAAAAACGCTTTATGCTCATAAAAAGAGCATAATTATCAAGCCAGGAGGACTTTTCCGTGCAGAACGAGCGGAAAAGCTCCATGTCTCCGGATGAAGCGCAGGCAAGAAAATGACGCGCGCATTTTTCAAGCGCCGGAGTCTTCCACCAGACGACAGCGCCGAAATCAACCGGACCTGATGAGCTGATATAATCAGGCGGGACGACGTCCTTCCTGTCAGCCCAGCCTTTTTCGCAGAGCATTTCAAAGTCCACCAGAAGGGGATTTCCAGCGAAAGTGGAGAACGACGCATAGGGGGAATCCCCATACCCCGTAGGACCGAGCGGAAGAACCTGCCACAGTGTCTGACCGCCAGATTTCAGCCAGTCGATGAATTTATAGGCCTCCTTTCCGAACGTGCCTATTCCGGGTGTTCCGGGCAGCGACGTCGGATGCAGAAGGATTCCGCTTTTTCTTTCAAATTTCATTTTATTTCCTCCGGTATCATTAAAAGGCGAGAGTCCCGGCGGGGACAATCCCATGCATACCTGCAAAATCACGTGCCATTGCCGCCGCCTTTATGACATTCTCCGGAACATGGGCATCGGAACTGCATATTACAGTCAGATTCCGCTCCGCGGCCATATCCCAGAATTCATCATAGGGATACATATATCTCATTCCGTTCCGGCTCATGATTTTTCCACGGAGCATTCCGTTTCCGTTTATCTCGACAGGAAGTCCGCAGTCCTCCGCCGCATCAAGCAGAGCACAGAACATCGCACGGGCATCATCATCCCAATTCCTGTAGGCGCCCATCATAAGATCCGGATGCGCCAGAAATTTATAAATCCCGCTGCGGACAGCATCTATCGTCTGGTCTATGTACTTATGAAAAAGCCCGCGTGAATCAACATCAAGTATGTAGATATAATCCGAGCCGTCGCGCACCCAATGCGCGCCCAAAACAAGATAATCAGCTCCGGCCTCACCGAGAAGCCTGTCCCTGTACCAGGATTCAAATTCTCCCGCGCCCTCACATTCAAAACCTGCATAAACAGGAAAAGAGACTTTTCCGGCGGCAGACCTTACCTGATTCATATAAATCCCTATCTCCGATTCCCTCATCCTGCTGTCCGACCAATCCGCGACAGGCCCGGGAGGATAAGGACAATGGGATGACATACCCAACGCCGAACATCCGTCCTTCTCGGCCTGCGCCACATAATCCGCCACGGTTCCAGACGCATGCCGGCACAGGACATTATGAGTATGGTAATTAGAAATTCCGGTCATCTTCCGGCCTCCAATCGGAGCAAACATATCTCCGGATGAAGTGTATATTAAAATACCGTCCGGGAAATCAAATCCACAGACGGTATCAGGTGAACGCACATCGCCGCATCTATTTTACGGACAACATCATCCGCACGGCAAATGCTGAATTCATGTACTACTGCAGCACCTTTGATATGCGTTCAAGAACCTTCTTGCGGTCAAGCGGTTTGATTATGTAGCTTTTCGCGCCGAGCATAAGCGACTTCTTTACAAGCTCCTCCTTTCCGAGCGCACTTACCATGACGACACGCGCATTCTTGTCGAACGCCATTATCTGCTCAAGGGCGGTTATGCCGTCCATCTTCGGCATAGTAATATCCATTGTCACCAGATCGACATTCGGACAGAGTTCCTTGTACTTGTCAACACCGTCCTTTCCGTCCACTGCCGTCGCAACGACCTCGTATCCTTCACTTGTCAGAATCTGGCCAAGCTGTTTTGCGACAAACATAGAGTCATCAACGACAAGCACCCTATATGCGGTACCGTCAGACTTCAGACCTTCCGGCGGACGCTCATTGATTGAAGGAAAATCCTGTGTAGTTCTCATAATATTTCTCCTATAAATAACAATTCAGCGACTGAAAGCTGAAGCTATGTCCTTTCACGTATGGCGACATTGACCTCAATTTTTCCACATTCGGAAATAAGAGGCACAATAAGCGCTTCGACACTGTCTGTAGTTCCTCCCAGAGCAGCTATCTCCATTTTCTGGCCGACAAAAAGAGCCGGCGGTGTCAAATCAAACCTGAATCCGAGCTCATGCAGTTTTGTAACGGCCTGAGCTGTAATCAGATTAGCAAGTTCACTTATAGTGGCTTTTGCAAGATCATCGAAAGCGGGAAGATTCTCGCCGTTCATTCTGGAGGCGATGTTCAGGGCCGTCTCCATTGTCATGTCAAAAAGGACGCGTCCCTCGACATCTCCCGCAAGCCCCACAAGAGCAGCAACACCCATTACCGGCATTGCCGTGGATTTCAGATAGAGATCTCCACGCTTCACCTCTGCTCCGCCGAGCACCTCCTGAAGCACACGGAATGACGTCTCAACAAACGGATTAATATACTCTACGCGCATTTTCTATCTCCTATCAGTCTTTTGTATACGCAACAAGCGAACCGCTTGAATTCTCTCCGAATTTGAACTCCGGAGGCAACACCTCATTCTCACCTATTATGGCCACGGCATTGCCTTTCATCTTTTCCTGGAAATCAGATATGACAGTCTCAACGGATTTCTCGTCCATCATGGAAAGAATATCCCGCGCGAAAATCACATCAACCATCGGAAGAGCGTTCGTATTTTTGCAGTCATGGTACTCAAACATCACGCTGTCCCTGATTTCCTGAGAGAAACACGGCTCCCCGTTTGCCTTTGCGCCGAGATACGGAGCATACCAGTCTCCGGACAGCTGCGACGGCACGGAAAGAAGAGCCGCATTGGAAACATTCAGAAGATCAATATCCTGTGCATATATTCTTATCTTCGCATCAGGATAGCGTTTCTTCAGCACACAGGCGAGCGAATATGTCTCCATTCCCTTGCCGCATCCCGGATTCCACACGACTATCTGCCTCGCGGAATTACCCGGAAGAAGTTTTTCCACATTCTCCGCAAAGTCCTTTGACCACCATTTTCCGCTGAATGAAGACCAGAACGGTTTAAGGAATTCATCCGCATCGTTCTCATTCTGAAGCTGAATTCTGTCTGCGCCGCGCTCTTTCAGCCATTCATCATAACGATGGCCGATCCATGCCGAATTTACCGGAGACACATAGAATTTCCTGTAGTTAAGGAGACTCTCCGCAATGAACTTCAGATTTTTGCTTTTGGTCTCATCCTCCGCAGATGCATCAGCTGCCGGCTTCTGCCGCACATTCTGTTCTGCGGAGACAGGCTGTCTTGACTTCTCGTCATAGCGTTTCTCAGCAGGAACGCTTCCCTGCTCCTTCACATCCTTTGCTGAAAAAATTCTGGATACATCAAGAAGGACATAAAGCCGGTTGTTGCTCTCGACCACTCCGTTTATATACTTTATGTTTATATCGCCGAAAAGCGGATGCGGAGGCTGAATCGTGCTCTTCTGAACTCCGACCACCTTGTCAATCTTATCCACCACAACACCGAATTTCTGGTCTCCGACATTAAGTATAAGAAGGTTCTCAAGCTTGTTCTCCTCACGCTGAGGCACCTCGATATTAAAAAAGAGGCGGAGATCAAGAATCGGAATAATCTCGCCACGTAGATTATACACACCAAGAACAAACGGAAGCGTATTCGGAACATAAGTAAAGCGTCCGGCCTTTGCAATCTCCTTCACGTTCATAATGTCAATGGCATAGTCCTTTCCCGAAAGCGCGAAAGTGACCATCTTGAAATCCACAACAACAGCAGAATCCTTCTTTTCCGCCGTCTCCGCCGCAACATTCTGATCCGCAGCCTGAACCTGTTTCTCCAATTCCATAAAAAGCTCCCTATTCTGCAAACTGATCGTTCTGATGTGCGAGCAGTTCCTGCTTCACTCCAAGCTCAAGCAGCTGGCTCACATCTATGATAAGAGAAACCGAGCCATCTCCAAGTATGGAGGCTCCTGCAATTCCGGGAGAATTCGTGAACTGGTCGCGGAGAGGCTTTATTACGACATCCTCCTCTCCGATAAGAGCGTCAACCATAACTCCTATCTTCTTCTCCTGCGTTCCGACAATAACTATATAACATTCATTGCTGTGCGCCGTCTCCTTTATGTTGAACAGCCTGGACAGACGCAGGACACTTATGACCTCATTACGGACGTTCATTATCTCGTAATTGTCAATCGTATTTATCTCGTCATAACGCACACACTGGCTTTCTATGACATTCGCAATCGGAATTGAATACACTTCCTTTCCGACACGCACAAGAAGTCCCTGAATAATCGCAAGCGTCAGCGGTATCTTGATTGTAAATGTAGTACCCTGCCCCGCCGCGGAACTTATCGCGATTGTTCCGTTCAGGTTTGTTATCATGGTACGGACGACATCAAGTCCCACGCCACGCCCTGATATATTAGAAATTTTATCCGCAGTGGAGAAACCGGGCTGCATTATCAGCTGATATGCCTCCTGATCGGTAAGCACCTTATCCGGGTGTATAAGCCCCCGCTCAATCGCCTTGCTTCTGACCTTCTCCACATTTATTCCGGCTCCGTCATCCTTTATCTCGATGACAATCATATTTCCTTCATTTGAGGCCTTGAGAAGAACGGTTCCCGTCTCAGGCTTGCCGGCGGCCTTTCTGACAGCAGGAAGCTCGATTCCATGATCCACGGAATTTCTGACACAATGCATTATCGGATCCAGAAGATCCTCTACGACAGACTTGTCAAGCTCAGTATCCTCACCTTCAATGACAAGATTGATTTTCTTGTCAAGATCACGCTGAAGATCGCGGACGACACGCGGAAAACGGCTGAAAATCTGATTGATCGGAACCATCCTGATTTTCATGACTCCTTCCTGCAGCTCCCCGGCAATGCCGCCAAGATTCTGTGTGTAGGAACGGAATTTATTCGTGACAGCCTTAAGCTCCGCCTCATAGCTGTCAAACACGGAACTCATATCTCCATATTCCTGCACGACCTTTCTCCGCACTTCATTGACAGAACGTCCGTTCTTTATCTCGTCAAGATACTGCGGAATCTGATCAAACAGCCTGTGAAGCTTCTCCTTGAAAGCACTTTCCGCGGACTGGAACTGGACAGCCCCGTTCACCATCTGAAGCGCAAGCTGATTGAACGAGGCCTTTATTATGACCGTCTCCGACACGAGATTCAGAAGATAATCTATACGCCTTGAATCGACGCGGAGTATTGATCCCTGCTGAAGATGCTGCCCCTCCTTTTTCGGCTCCGTCTTTACGGCCGGCTTTGAGGCGGCTGCTGCCTCCGAAGGCTTGGCTTCCGGCTCAGTCTTTTTTTCTTCCTGCACGGACTGCTCCGCAGGCCCGGCAGCAGGAGCCGAGACCGGAGCTTCATGTCCGACATTCTGAGACAGAATCTCCTCAAGGACATCCTTTGACGGCTCCTGAGAAACCTTATTTTCCGGAGTCCCGGTGTAATTGTCATCAGTTATCTGGTGGGCATCCGTGACAAGTGTCACATCGCTCAAAAATGCGGCATCCTCGATATGGGAGGCGTCAGCATCTGTCGCCATATAATAGAAAACATTCTCGTAAAACTGATCCTCATAAAGGGCATCGAAATCAGGAATCGTCTTAAGCACATTTCCTACGGACTTGAGCGCGGCGAAAACCTGAATTCCGCCGACCGTGTTCATAGGATTGTTCTCGTCGAATTTCACGGCGACACACCAGAGCTTCTGCTTCGCCTCGCAGGCCGACTTAAGCTCCAGATACTCAGGCTCCGTCAGTTTAGGAATCGCAAGCCCGGACACAGCCGCAGGTGCCTGCTGGACAGGCGCGGCAGGAGCGGCAGGCTTCGGATGTGAGGCCGCCTTTTTCTGGGCTTTGTCAGGGACATAGGAATGAAGCTTGTTCAGAATTCCGTCAATATTCTCCTCGTACACGGAGCCGTTCTGTCTGGCCTCAAGCATCGCCTTTATTACATCTATTGACGTAAGAAGAAGATCCACGACATCCTCATCAACTTTCAGTCTGTCGGAACGGATCTCGTCAAGAACATCTTCCACCGAATGCGTAAAATGGGAAAGCTCCATCATCTCAACCGTGGCGGAACCGCCTTTCAGCGTATGCGCAGCCCTGAAAATCTCATCAATGGCCTCATGGTTGGACGGATCATTTTCTATGACAAGAACATTGCTCTCAAGCTGCTCGACCTGCTGTTCGGCTTCCGCAAAAAAGTCCTTGAGAAGTTCCTCATTATTAGGATCAAGATAGTCGCTCATACGTCATATTATATAACTAAAAAAATAGTTTTCAAGAGATTTTTTGCAGCACGGCTTTATTTTTAAGCATGGCGGCGATTCCTGTAATATATCCGCCGTCATCCGCCGATAATTCAGAAGGGATTTATCAGCCTTTCCGGAACCGCCATTTTCCGGATATGACACAGAAGCGGCTTCAGGAGATTTCCGTGATGAAGAAATTCGGACTTATAAATACAATCGCAGCAGTTCTCGTACTACAGACGTCAGGTCTGTACGCCGCCACGGTATTCAGCGGATATGCCGGCGGAAAGGTAAACTATTCAGCAGGAAACAGCGGCTCGGACACATCCGCCTACGATCCGGACTTAAAGCTCCAGGCCTTTTTCGCAGGACAGTTCAACTTCTCAAAAAACATCTGGGGACATCTTGAGTTTTCCATAGACACAGGCGATCTCCTCTCAAGAAAATTCTTCAGCGGCGTGGACTCCAAATTCAAAGTGGACGAGGTGTCCATGACGTTCAGGAACCAGACGGAGCAGACATCAAACTATCTGAGCGTTTTTATGGGAACATACGACCCGATCGGATCAGACGTATTCCTGCAAAGATATTTCGGAATCACCCCGATTTCCTCAAAGATAACGGAAAGCTGGCTCGGACTCTCCGGCTCAATTCTATATCCGCATTTCGGCGCGGGAGTGGCGGACGTGCTGATGCTCCACACGCAGCCGCTTGCCGGCGGCCTGTACGTCTACCTCAACAACGAGCAGTCAGACGATGACTCGTCCGCGGAATATTTCATGCTGAACACGGACATCCGGTTCGCCTGCTCTTTCAGATACCTCACGGTGGACTTTGCGACAGGACTCGGAATTCCGCTCAAGGACAAATATAACGGAGCGGATGTGTTCGTCGTCGTGGACACGATATACTGGCACATGGGAACAACGCTTCTGGCAGGAAACAACTACACGAATTCCTTCTTCATGCAGGCGGGACTCTTCAACGGCTCGTTCACAAAACTCGGAAATTCAATGACGCTCAATCCGGAACATCTGTACCTGCTTGCCGAACCGCGCTTTCTCCTTGGAAATTCACATCTGAACATCTCGCTGTTCAGCCTTCCGTCGGACACCGCGGGAAACCTTCTGCTGCTGAGCAGGGAAGACACATTCGGAATCGACATGAATATGTACTGCGAGTCACTTTTCATAGGCTCAAAACTCTGCACTGTCGGCGCGCACGTGACCGCGACGCTTCCCGGAAAACACATAACCGATATAGGCGATATGCAGAATCTGCTCTCGAACGGAGTCAATGTGAACCTGACACCTTTCCTCTCAACGAATTTCCTTTCCGGCGAGCTCCACACCCAGTTCCAGATAAAATTCTCTCAGTTCGCAAGGAGCTGGTACAACGCGTTCGCCGTGGACATAGGCTACAGAACAAGATTCTGACATCCGCATCCGGCCATGCGGAAACCCAGTCCTGACCGGAGCGGAATCAACGGCAGCCCGCATCGCGGAGCGGCGCGGGCTGCGCTATATGCACGGATTAGAATCTGAAGCCGGCAAGTCGGCGGCAGGCTTCGGCGACATCCCCGTGATGCCCGAATGCGCTTATACGGACAAAGGACTCTCCCGCCGGTCCGAATCCGGATCCCGGTGTAACGACGACACGGCAACGGTCCAGCAGAATGTCGAAAACATCCCAGCTCCTCATTCCCGGAAATTTCACCCAGACATACGGAGAATTTCCTGTGAAATAAACCTCTGCCCCGGCATCGGAGAAATTCTTCCCCCGGAAAGTCCTTTCTATCAGGAATGCGTTCTCGCGGTAGTAGTCAATCACGCCGCGCATCGCCTCAAGTCCCCGGCTGTCAAGACAGGCAAGCCCGCCGTGCTGCGCCACGTTTGACGCACCGTTAAAAAGCGTTGTCATCACGCGGTTCCAGTCCGCACGGACGGAGCTTCCGTCTTCAAATTTCAGCTCCTTTGGCACGACCGACCATCCGAGGCGCACGCCCGTAAACCCGGCCGGCTTTGAGAATGAATTTATCTCTATCGCGCAGGTTCTCGCTCCGTCAATCTCGAAAATCGACTTGGGCAGGCTCTCATCGCGGATGAATTCACGGTAAGCCGCATCAAAGATTATTATGCAGCCGTTAGAATTCGCAAAGTCAACAAGCCTTCCAAGCTCCTCCTTTGTGGATACCGCACCCGTCGGATTGTTCGGAGAGCAGAAATATATCAGCGAATCAGGCCTGACCGCAGAAAGATCGGGAAAAAATCCGTTCTCAGGCGTGCAAGGCATATAGGTCACGCCGGCGTATCCGGACTCTCCGGAAGCTCCGGCCGCTCCTGCGATGACGGAGCCGTCGACATAAACCGGATATGCAGGATCCTGAACCGCGACATTCACGTCCGCACCGAAAAGCGTCTGGATTCTCGCTATGTCGCATTTCGCGCCGTCGGAAATGAACACCTCATCGGCGTCGACCAGCCCCGGATAGAACACCTCCGCGATTCTCGCACGCAGAGCGGAAAGCCCCTGCTCGTCGCCGTACCCCGAATATCCCTCCGCCGTGGCGAGTCCCTCCGAATATGACGCCATCGCCCCGGCGATATACTCCGGAAGCGGCTCCGTCGTATTTCCGATTCCCAGACTTATGATCGCGGCGTCAGGATGAGCCGCCTCGTATTCGCGCCGCCTGCGGCTTATCTCAGGAAAAAGATAGCCGGCGGACAGATTTCCAAAACCTTTGTTTCTCTTTATCATGCGCAGAGTCTACCACACGGGATTTTTTTTGTAAACTTTAAGGAAATTTTTCGTTGAAGCCGCAGAAACGCACGGCGACCCCTGCGGCGGACAAAAATCACAAACCACCCGTCAAACGGGT
>DBIW01000006.1 GCA_002296965.1 Treponema sp. UBA792
TTGCTCTTTAAAAGCGGCTCGATTTCTCCGTTCTCAACCATCTGCACAAACTGATGCGGATGATATTCCATAGAGTTGTAATTAGGGCAGGTTCCGGAGCATTTTCCGCAGACCATGCATTTTTTAGGATTGACTCCGCTTGTCTCAAGAATCAGTTCCTTGTATTTCTGAATTTCTGACTCAAGCATTCACAGCCTCCTTTGCTACGGCATCTTTTACGCCGAGAGCTTCCGCAAGAAGTTCTGTAAAGTAGATAACGTCAAGCTTTGAAGAGCCTTTGTTCTTTATGAGATTGTAGCGGCAGAGAGGGCAGCTTGTAACAAGGAAGTCTGCTCCCATGTCCTCGGCGTTCGCAAGAATCGAAGCCGACCTTTTCTGGGGAATCGTTTCATCCTCAAATGCGGCATAGGCACCGCAGCACTCGTTGCGCTGGGCATAAATGACCGGAGTTCCGCCGATTGCAGTTATAAAGTCCTCAAGGATTTTCGGATTCTCAGGATCGTCAAATTCCATCACCTTTCCCGGGCGAAGAAGAAGACAGCCGTAATAGGCGCCGATTTTCTTTCCCTTGAAAGGATTCTTGACGGCTTTTTTTACGTTGTCCCAGCCGATTCCGTCACGGAGAACTTCGAGGAAGTGAAGAACTTTCGTCTCTCCGTTATACTGAATTCCGTCCTGCGCGAGGTAGTTGTTCACCTTCTGAATGACGTTCATGTCATTCCTCATGTCACTGTTCACCTGCTTTATTACGTTGTAGCAGGCGGAACATAGAGTCACAAGATCATGTCCCTTGTCTCGGCTTGCCGCAAGGGCACGGACAGACGGCAGTTTAGTGGCTATCTCGTCCCTCGCGAGAGGATAGGTGCCTCCGCAGCACTGCCAGTCCTCAATCTCGTCAAGCGTGAAACCCAGTGCCTCGGCGCTGGAGCGGGCATACAGATCCAGCGGCTTGGCCTTGTTTTTCAGCGTACATCCAGGAAAATATGAATAAGTCATATCTGCTCCTAATTTATAAAATGGGCTCACCTCAACGGAACTGCCCGATGGAATATATCAAATATACAGGATAAACCATTTTCCGTTTTTTGTTAATAACCTTTCTGACATTTCTGAATCACCTCCGCCGGACATCCGTACCGTCGCCGGAATTTTCCTCTCCGATGGATTTTATAAGATCTACGATTCTCTCAAGATCGGAGCGGGTCGTCTCCGGATTCAGCAGGGTGAATTTCAGGAACACGTGTCCGCCGTCCGATGTCTGCCCGATTGTTATTCCGTGCGAGTGCATGAGCTCCCGTCTTATCCTCCTGTTCGTCATGTCAGGATCCGCGGAGGCTGTATGCCTGAACACCACCGAACTTAGCTCCGGCTCGGCGGCCGTCTCGAAGCTGCCGTCCTGATTCAGACGGGCGTAAAGCCATGCCGCGTTGTCCATGCTTGTGCCTATGATGCGGCTCCATCCGTCCTTTCCCCTTGTCCTGAATGCGGTCCACACTTTCAGCGCGTCAAACCTTCTTGTTGTCTGAAGCGACTTATCGACAAGGTTCGTGTATCCGTCCTCCTCGTCCTCGGTCCGGTTCAGATAGTCCGCATGGATTGTGAATGTTCCGAAGTCACGGCCGTCTTTTGCGAGGACGGCGCTGCAGCTTATCGGCATCAGGAACATCTTGTGGAAATCTACAGTTATGGAATCGCATCTCTCTATGCCGGAAATCCTTTTCCTGTATTTATCCGAGAGTACGGCTCCGCTTCCGTATGCTGCGTCCGCATGAAGCCATATATTCCGGCGCGAGCAGATGTCAGCCATCCTGTCCATCGGATCTATGCTTCCGAAATCTGTTGTTCCGGCTGTAGCCACGGCCAGAAACGGAATGTTTCCTTCCGATATGTCCTTTTCTATGAGGGCTTCCAGCTTGTCTGTGTCAATGCGCTTCCTTGAGTCCACCGGAACTTTCACGACGCAGCCGCAGCCTAGACCCATGACCTGGGCTGTTTTCTCCATCGAGAAATGTGATATTTCCGAGGTGTACATCCTGAGCCTGGTGAAATTCTCCGGAAGCCCATATTTTCTGACATCACGGCCGATGACCTCCGAGCAGAACCAGTCCCTTGCCATGACTATTGCCGTCATGTTGGATTGGGAGCCTCCTGATGTGAAAATTCCTCCTGAATTCCTGCCGTAGCCGAACATCGAGCAGAGCTTCTCCGTGACAAGCACCTCCGTCTCGGTAGCCGCGGGCGACTGGTCCCAGGAGTCCATGGACTGGTTGAATGTGGATATTATCAGTTCGGATGCGACTGTCTCAAGCAGCGCCGGACTGTGAAGATGCGCTGCGTAAAAGGGCGATGAGGTTCTCAGCAGGTTCGGAAGTATGTCTGTCCTTATTGAGGAGAGCACGGCGTTCCATCCCTCTCCGTGTTCCGGCAGAATCTCATTCTTGCCGATAATCTCCCTCAGCTCCTGAGGTGATTTTCCGGAGTATGCTGTGCCGTCCGGGAAAGCCTCCGTGACGGCTTTCGCCGTGTCTGAGATCATGCGGATATATTCATCCTTTGAGGATGACGATCCGGTGAGAAAAAGGTTATCCGGCTGCCGAGTCAACTTCTTCCACCGCCTTTCCGAATATTGCCATGGCTTTTTCCATGTCGCCGTCCGTTATGTTGAGGGCGCACAGGCATCTCATCACGGAGCCGTTTCTGCCGCCTTTTTCCATTATGAGTCCGTTTCTGAGGCATATATGCTGTACCGCCGTCGCCGCCGCTCCGTCTGCCGGCAAGGAGCCGAGGCTGTCAGCCTCAAGCTCCGGATTGACGAATTCAATGCCGATCATCATGCCCTTGGCCCTGACGTCCCCGATAATCCGGAACCTGTCCTTCATCGCAAGAAGCCTTTCCTCCATCATCTTTCCTTTTCTTGCCACATCGGCCAGAAATTCCGGATCAGACACACGTTTCAGGAGAATTGTTCCCGCCCTCATCGCAAGCTGGTTTCCGCGGAATGTTCCGGCATGTGCGCCGGCCGTCCAGACATCGAGCTTTCTGTCATATATCACTACGGCGAGAGGCTGGGAGCCTCCGACGGCCTTTGAGCAGAGAATCACGTCAGGCTCGATTCCCGCGTGCTCAAAGGCGAACATTTTTCCGGTTCTTCCTATGCCGCACTGAATCTCATCGGCAATCAGGGGAATGTCAAGCTCTCTTGTGACCTTCCTGACGGTCCTGAGAAATTCCGCGGGAGCGGGAATCACTCCTCCCTCTCCCTGGACCGGTTCAATTATGACCGCGGCGGGTCTTGTTATGCCGGACTCAGGATCCTTCAGGGCACGCTCAAAGAAGCTGCACGCGGCCCTCGTTCCGGCATCTCCTCCAAGTCCGAACGGACATCTGTATGAGTAGGGATATGGAAAAAAATGGACATCCGGCATAAGCCCTGAGACCCGGCTTTTTGCGTTGAGGTTTCCCGTGCAGGCGAGAGCCCCGTGCCCCATCCCGTGGTATCCGCCTCCGAATGCGATTACTGACGACCGTCCGGTGGCGGTCTTGCAGAGCTTTATCGCCGCATCCGTCGCGTCTGTTCCGGACGGACTGCAGAACTGCATCTTCATCCGTCCGCCCATTTCTCCGGGCAGAACGGACAGCAGCGTGTGGACGAATTCGTCCTTCACGGGCGTGGTAAGATCCAGTGTATGCAGCGGAGAGCCGTCTGAAAGCATTTCCGCCATCGCCCGGTTGATTTCGGCGTCATTATGACCCAGCGCGAGTGTTCCCGCTCCGCACAAAAAATCCAGATATTTGTTTCCTTCTACGTCTTCGATCCATGAGCCCGATGCCTTCGCAAGCGCGAGGGGAAATTTCCGGGGATAGCTTCTGGCGTTAGATTCAGTGGAATCCTGTCTGGTAATGTAATACTGATTGGTGCCCTTTTCCTCAAGCATCTACGTTCTCCATTACTTGCGGCTGCTGAAACCGGCCGCTTTTGGGATATAACCAAATCTGTCACTAGGCAGGTGATTAGGTGTGAAGAAGAACTTACTATATATTTTCAATATGAACAAGAGAGAACCGGTGTTTTGAGCCGCTTTCTGCTCCTGATGTTGACCTTGGCCGCGCTTTTCTTTATTATATCTGGACACCCCTTGGAATTCCTTCGGGAATTTCCTCAGTCCATAAGGAGGAGCAGATTTCCGGTCCGTCCGGATTCTGTTGTGCGTGGAATTCGTTGATTTTCTTCCGCACTGAGAATTCCTCCTGACATGCCGCTTCCGCGGCGGAATATTAGGAGATACTTATGAGAAAGTATGAACTTATGACTATCTATCCTCTTGACGAGGAGAAGTCAAAGAAGGGCGCCGAAGACGTCCGCAGCGTCCTCACCGGATTCGGTGCGGAAATCGAGAAGGAGGAGCCTTTCGGCGACCGCGACCTCACCTATGAGATCAACAGGCAGAAGCGCGGACGGTTCGTCCTTTATACGCTCAGCCTCAATCCCGGAAAAATCGTGGAGATAGACAGGGCGTTCAAGATTAACATGAACATCCTGAAATATCAGTTCGTAAGGCTTGACGAGAAGGACAGCGAGTAGCTGCCGGGAGCTGATGATGGCGGATATAAATCACGTTGTTATTGTCGGACGCCTCACCCGTGACGTGGGTTCGGACGAAAGAAGTTTCGGATATGTGAACAGCGGCCAGGCACGTGCGAATGTGAGTCTTGCCGTCAACAGAAACAGGAAGAGCGGCGACCAGTGGATCGAGGAGACCAGCTACTTTGATGTCACCATCTGGGGAAAGACCGCCGAGAATCTGAAGCCATATCTTACAAAGGGCAAGCAGATTGCCGTTGAAGGGTATCTGAGACAAGACCGCTGGGAAAAGGACGGCCAGAAATTCAGCAAGGTCGGCATAGTCGCAACTAATGTGCAGCTGCTTGGGGGAAGAGCGGATAACGGCCAGCAGACCGGGGGTGCTCCGAGATTCCAGCCTAAGGCTGACCAGCCGCAGGGCGGACATGGTTATTCCGATTCATATCAGAATGACTCGTTCGGCGGCGCGGGCGGTGACTTTCCTGAGGATATCCCGTTCTGAAAATAAATTTTATGGAGAAAACAATGTCTGACGAGAATATGCAGAATATCGAAGAAAAAGAGGATGTGGTTTCGCAGGAGACCTCAATGGGCGAGGTTTCCGCGGAGTCTGACGGACGCGAGGATGAGCGCGACGGACGCGGAGCTAAGGGCAAGACTTATTTCCGCAAGAAAGTCTGCCGTTTCTGTGCCAACAAGTCAAAGATTGACTACAAGGAGTCTGATGCCCTCCGCCGTTATATGACGGAACGCGGAAAAATTCTTCCGCGCCGCATCACCGGAACCTGTGCGAAGCATCAGCGCGAGCTTGCGAAGGCCATTAAACGCGCGCGCGCAATCTGTCTGCTTCCGTTTGTCGCAGACTGAGAGAGTCATAATTCCTGCGGACGATCCGACTCCTGGTAGCGGCCGCAGGTAAAATAAAGAGGAGCTTGAAAAATGAAAGTTATTCTTAATGTCGATGTTAAACACCTCGGAGAAGAGGGTGATGTGAAGAACGTTGCCGCGGGCTATGCGCGCAACTATCTGCTTCCGCGTGCTCTCGCTGTTCCGTATAATGACCTGACTGTCGCCGTGTTCGAGTCACGTCGCGCTGAGATCGAGGCCCGCAAGGAGCAGAAGAGAAAGGATTCAGCCAGCCTTAAAGAGAAGCTTGAGGCCGTGGAGCTTGAGATTGTCATGCCGGCTGGAAGCAACGGAAAACTGTACGGTGCCGTTACGACCCATGTCATCGCTGATGCCCTTGCGAAGCTCGGATTTGAGATTGAGCGCAAGCGTGTCGAGATTCCGGGTGTGGTGGTTAAGGCGACAGGCTCATATAAAGCTGTCGTCAAGCTGTATGAGGCGCAGACCGCCGAGCTGAAATTCGTAGTGAAGGCTCAGGGAGCCGACGGAAAACCGGTCGAGCCGGAGGCCGCTAAAGAGGAGCCGAAGGCCGAGTAGTAGCCGGAAGGACGGCGCGGTGAATTCCCGTTGCGCCGTCTTGCAGGCTGTCGGAGACTGTCCGGAGTTATGCCGGGCAGTTTTTTTTTGCCCTGTCATTTTTCACAGGAGACATGACATGAATGAAATTCTGAACGACAAGGTTCCTCCGCACAGCGTCGAGGCGGAGCAGGCCGTGCTTGGCGCGCTTCTTCTGAACTGGGGCGCGATGGCCGATGTGGTGACAAAACTGCGCCCGGACAAATTCTACTCGCTCCAGAACCAGATTATATATGATGCGCTCACAAAGCTGTATTCGCAGAATGTCCAGGGCGACACGCTTTCCCTGATGAACGAGCTGACGAAGGAGGGCAACCTTGAGCGTGCCGGCGGCGCCGCATATATCGCGTCGCTGACCGATACCGTTCCGTCCAGCGCCAATGTCGGATATTATGCGGACATAGTTCATGACCGGTCGATGCGCCGCGAGCTGATAAGGATCTCATCGGAGATAAAGGCATCCGCATTCGAGCTGTCACAGGAAAGCTCAAGGCTTCTTGACGCGGCGGAGCAGAGAATCTTCACTCTTGCTGAGCGCAACGAGTCCACCGTGATTCATGATGTGAAGAACATCATGATAAAGGAGATAGAGATAATAGAAAGCCGGTTCAGCAGCAAGAACCAGTTCACCGGAATTCCGACCGGGTTCGCGCTGCTTGACACCTATACCTCCGGATTCCAGAATTCCGAGCTTATAATAATCGGCGCGCGCCCTTCGATCGGAAAGACGGCTCTCGCGCTCTCAATGATGCAGCACATCGCCCTGGAGAGGAAAATCCCATGCGGATTCTTCTCTCTTGAGATGCCCTACGAGTCGATCGGAATGAGGATCCTGTCGCAGGAGGCGCGCGTCCCGATGCAGAAGATGAGATCCGGAATGCTAAAGATTGACGACATCCAGAAAATACAGAATGCGGCCGCGAGATGGTTCGAGGCTCCGCTCTATACCGTGGATACCCCCAACATGAGGCTTCTTGAGCTTAAGGCGATGGCAAGGCGGATGGTTGTCAATAACGGCGTAAAGATAATATTCATAGACTATATAGGGCTTATAACGACGGAGAATCCGAACGCGGCGGTTTACGAGCAGGTCGCTGAGATCTCCAAGTCGCTCAAGGCTCTTGCGCGCGAGCTTGAGATTCCGATTGTGGCGCTGTGCCAGGTCTCAAGGGACGCCGAGGAGAAGGAGCCGAATCTGGCCCAGCTGCGCGGTTCCGGCGCGATAGAGCAGGACGCCGATGTAGTGATGTTCCTTCACAGGGAGAGGCTAAAGAGCGAGACGCCGGTTCAGGAGGCCAAGCTGATTCTCGCTAAGCAGCGCAACGGCGCCACCGGGGACATAGACATAATGTTCGTGCCGGCATTCTCAAGATTCGAGAACCGGCAGGATGAATAGGGGAGAGTCGGGCACGGTCTCAGTGTATGTTCCGCACAGGCCGTTATGCTGAATTCCGGTAGGACTTCTCCTTTCCTGCCGGGATGAAATTTTTTGTTATGATCCAGTCTTTCCGTCCGGCCTCAAGTCGGTCCCTCCCGTTGAAGACGTGGAAAGGATTTTCATCAGACTTGCTTTTGTCATGGCTGAATTGAAATCACCGGGAATGGAGGCGGCGCATTCTGCGCCGTCTCCGGTCAGTTTCCGCTCGCCTTCAGGGTGTGCGGTCATCTGAATCTTCCGCGCCTATCTGACTTCCTTAAGGTCATCCTTCGACAGGAGCTTCATCTTTCCGTCGGCTCCCGTAACAACGATGCCTGACTCCGTAATCGATACCGGCGTGCGGCTGTTCACCGGAACATCTGATTTCAGTCTGAGCGTTATGCTGCCGTCATATTTTGCGATGACCCAGTTTCCGTCGGAATTCAGCACGATGCAGTAGAAACCTGTTCCGTCGCTCATCAGCACGGAGTCCTCCGCGACAGTCTCGCCGCTCTCTGCCGTTATCTCCATGTTGTCAGGATCAATCGAGACAAGCCTTACGGTTCCGTTTCCGCCGTTCTCGCCCGCCACGGCGATGAAGCCGGTGTCGGTTCTGAATACGGTCCTGTTTCTTATTACGGTTACGGGCGACGACTTGAGGACGGATCCGTCCTTCGAACTGAATTTGACGAGCCTTGAAAGAAGCTGGCCCTCGTCGGCGAGCGTTATTCCGTATTCAAACGGAACCTCCGCGGCGGCGGCCTCATTCTTCCGGATCTCGTTCTGGTCCTTTGCTATGTCCTTCCGCTCGGCCTGCGCCTCGCTCTGCTTTCTGTCGGCCAGAGCCTGTTTCTCCGCGGCGTCCGCCGAAGCCTCGTCCGTTTTTTTCTGCTGCTCGGCCTCGGCAGTTCTCTGCTGCTCGGCCTCCGCCTGCTTCCCGTCAGCCGCCTTCTGCGCCTCGTCTGCCTCGGTGGCGGCCTCGTCCGCCTGTCTTCTTGCCTCCTCGGCTTCCGTCTGCGCTCCGGTGTCGGCCGGGTTGGAGTCGGCCTTCTCCTGGGCCTCGTCAGCCGCCTTCTGCGCCTCGTCTGCCGCCTTCTGCTTCTCGTCTGCCGTCTTCTGCGCTTCGGCCGCTTCCTTTTCTGCCCGGGCTGTCTTCTGGCGCTCCTCCGCCAGTCTATTCTGCTCCTCGACGGCCGTCTTCTGCGCCTCCTGCGCTTTTTCGGATGCCTGCTCCGCCTCGCGCTCCTTTATGCCGACCATATCCTTGCGGCTTTCTATGTTTCTGCCGTCATCCTCCTTCATCGAGGTGATGACATTGGAGTCGCTGATTACGGATGTGTCAACGGTGGAGATGCCGCCGGAAACAACGTCATACAGAGGAATCACAATCTCCGTCCCGCCGGGCCAGTCCCTGTAGTCGGTTGACAGTCCGCATGACGTGGAGAGGTTCGCCGTTACCGCATTCTTGTATTTGCTCCGGAATGCGCCGAGATTTCCCCGGTAGACCGCATTGTATACGGTTATGAACACGGCAAGCGTGTCCGCGTCCTGTCCGGAATATCCGTATGCCGATGAGAGATATGCGCTTATGATTCTGCGCAGGTTGGTTATGTGATCCACGGAGGCCCCTCTTCCTATGAACATGATGTCCGCGTCAAGACCTGCCTTTTCCGACGGATCCACGGCGTGAATCACATAATAACGCCCGCGCGAGCCGGCCTCGGAGCGGACGGAAATGTCACGTCCCACAGCTCTTCCGAGCGATGAGCCTATTCCGCTTATTTCCGCGGCGGAATTTATCACCCTGTGCGGACCCGTGTAGTTTATGAATTCGATGGTGGAACTGTCTCCGGCCGACTCAAGCTCGGATCTGTCAACCTCAAGCGCGAATGCCGAGAGCGCAAGGGCAGTCGCGACAGCAAAAAAAGATAATATTTTTTTCATAAAAGCCACCTTTCCGTCGGCCGTATGACCGGTCCGCCGGATATTGTACATTATTGCGGCATTATATCACATTAACCGCCGGAATAAAAGCGGAATTTGTCAGCTTGCCGCTTCCGGCGCAGTAATCCCGTGCGGACTGCCGTCCAGATATTCGGAGACGAAGTCTGCCAGCGTATATCCGTCCTCAAGCTGTACGCTTCTTCCGCATCCGGCATTCTCCCCCGCGAGCACATCGTTCCTGCTGTCGCCTACCATGAACGACAGGCTCAGGTCTATGTTCAGATCCGCCGCGGCCCTCAGGATCAGTCCCGGCTTCGGCTTGCGGCAGTCACATTCCTTCTTGTATTCCGCGCGCTCGCCCGGAAACCCCCTGTCCGGGTGGTGGGGACAGAAATACACCGCATCAACGTACGCGCCCTCCTTTCCAAGCTCGCTCTCCATCTTGCCGTGAATTTCCTCAAGCTCACCGAATGTGCATTCGCCGCGGGCAATCACCGGCTGGTTCGTTATTACGACCGCGAGATACCCGGACCTGTTTATCTTCCTTATCGCGGCTGCGGCTCCGTCTATAAGCATGAACTGGTCGGGGGAGGTTATGAATCCGTTCTTCCTGTTTATTGTTCCGTCCCTGTCAAGGAAAACCGCCCTCTGCTTCCGGCTGAGGTTCCTTGCCCGGACCTTCCCGCTTTTGACGTCAGCCTCGGTCTCGTAGTAGCGGTCCGGAGTTCCCATGTCCTTTATGTACTCCGGCGTCCTGTATGCGAAAATTCTTCCTGTGCTGATGCCGGGCTTGAGTATGTCGCGGTCAAGATCGATCTTATCCGGCGACTCAGGGTGACGCGGAACGAAATTCCTCATCGCGAGGCGCAGAAGCTCCGGAGACACAATCTCTATTCCCGCATTCACAAGATTCCTGCAGCCGCCTCTTGCGTCCTCCTTTGAGAGCCATTCCGTTACGCGGGAAGTCTCGACCGGGTTTCCGCCCGGAACCTGAGGAGGAAGAATCTCGGTGACCAGGAGGGACGAGTCGTAGGGATGTCCGTTGGGATGCGCCATCAGGCTCGCGTAGGCATCCTTGCTCCTGTGGAACGATATGAACCTGCTGAAATCGATGTCGAAAATCACATCTCCGCAGAGGAGCAGAAAGTCGCCGTCAAGGACGGCAGGACTGCATGACGTGTCCGCGTTTTCCGGAAGCATCTTCACCAGCGCCCCGGCGGTTCCGAGAGGTGTCCTCTCCTCGAAGTATGAGACTCTGACCCCGAATCCGCCTCCGTCTCCGAAATATTCCCTTATGACGTCTCCGAGATGCCCGGTCACAAGGGTTATGTCGGTGATTCCGCAGTCCCTCAGGTTCTCAATCTGATAGCGCAGGATCGGTTTGCCGCATATCTCAATCATCGGCTTCGGAATGTCAGCCCTGACGGACTGGATTCTTGTTCCCATTCCGCCGGCCATTATGACAGCTTTCATGTAAATTTCCTGTTGATGCGGTTTCCGGACGGATATCTATTCCTTCCAGAAATGCTCCTCCACCTCAAGGCAGAGCGCGTGATATACCGGGAGATGAAGCTCCTGGATCATGAAGGTCTCGCTTTGCGGGACGATGATGTTTATGCCGGCGATGGTTCTCAGCTTTCCGCCGTCCTTTCCTGTGAGAGCTATGGTGACAAGCCCCTTCGCCTTTGCCACGGCAGCCGCATATATGATGTCCCTTGAATTTCCGGACGTGGAGATTCCGAGAAACACGTCCCCCTCCTTGCCGTAGCCGTTGACCTGCTGCGCGAACATCACGTTTCCGTCAACATCGTTCAGGCTTGCCGTCATCAGCGCGGTGTTGTTCGTGAGAGCTATGGCCGGAAGCGAGCCCTGCAGCTTGTCCGCCAGATATTCTCCTGTGTCAGGATCGATGCCTCTGAGGACCGTGAGAAAGTCCTCCGAAGGCTTGCGCTTCTTCACGAAACTTTTGAGCAGTTCTCCTGTTATATGGTCGCTATCGGCACAGGAGCCGCCGTTTCCTGCCACAAGCAGCTTGCCTCCGGCGGCGAAAGAGCCTGTCATCGCAACCGCGGCAGCCTCGATGTCCCTCCTGCACACAGAAAGGGAGGGGTAGCGTTCTATAAGATTGTCGATATGTCTCATTTTTTTCTCCGTGAAAAAAAATCATTCTCCGGCATAGTCTTCCGGACCGTAATATATCACCTTCGTGCCCTCATTCTCGAATCTGAACGGGACGTGCATCTGGCCTTTCATCGCTTCAAGCACCGCGTCACGGCGCCCTTCCGGAACATAGAACAGAAGAAATCCTCCTCCTCCGGCTCCGAGCAGCTTTCCGCCGAGCGCGCCGGCTTTCATCGCGCCCGCGTACTGGGCGTCTATTGTCCCCGTAGATATTCCGCCGGAAATTCCCCGCTTGAGTTTCCAGGTGTAGTCAAGCAGCTTTCCGAATTCATCGAGCGGAACGTTTCTGTCGGTCAGAATCCGCTCCGCCTCGTCCACAAGCCGGTACATCTCCATCAGTTCCGCAGTCTTGTCCTTCATGGACTTTTCCGTGTTCCTCTGGATGTCCGAACTGAACCTTGAGAATCCAGTGAAGAAAAGCATGAGCCTGGAATTCAGCTCCTTTTTCCTCTCCGGCGATATTATGACCGGAGAGACCGTATATCCGTCCCTGCTGAAATCAATCCTGTTCAGGCCTCCGAAACTGGCCGCAATCTGGTCCTGAATTCCGCCTGCCTCCTGGCACAAAGTCCGCTCAAGGTAGATCGCGTCGTCTGCGAGCCTGCGCTTGTCCGCATACTTCCCCTTGAGGGCGTAGAACGCGCTCAGCATTCCGACGGCGAATGATGATGACGTGCCCAGTCCGCTGCGCGCCGGAAGGTCGGCCTCGTATGTCATGCGGATCTTGTGCATGTCAAGCCATTTCATCGCGTTCCTTATTGCAGGATGGACTATCTCGTCCGCCGAATTCACCTTCTCTTCCTTTGAATATGTTATGTGCGTAGTGTAGTCGAAGAACGGCGGAAGATGCCTGACCGTCACGTATGCGTATTTGTCGAAGGTCGTGGACAGCACGGCGCCTCCGTGCTCGTTGTAGAAACCTGAAAAATCAGTTCCGCCGCCGAAAAAACTCATCCTGAAAGGTGTCTGCGTTATAATCATGGAGACCATTATAATGAACGTGGAAGGGCGTTACAACAGGAACGGCGGGTGTGAGGAGCCTGAGAACCAGCTCCGGTCTACAGATACCTTTGAATGACCTCATAAAGCCGTTCCGCAGTTCTCCGGAGAGTGAATTTCTCAAGCAGGCTGTCCGGAGAATCCACCGGCTCATCAAGAACCCTGTCAAGATCCACCGCCGGGTCATCCGGATTTATGTAGTGCGCGCATCCGCCGTAAATTTCCGGCAGGCATGATGCTTCTGAGATTATTACGGGACAGCCGCAGCTGAGCGCCTCTAGGGGCGGAAGCCCGAAGCCCTCAAAATATGACGGAAAAATGAAGGCCTTCGCCCTTGTGTATATCGCCTTGACCTCCGCATCAGAAAGGTAGCCCGTCATTATTATGTTTGGCATGGAATTTATTCCGTCCAGCTCAGCGGGAACATTGCTTTTCAGGGCCTTTCCGCTTATGACGAACGTCTCGTCAGGAAACAGCTCCGCATGTCTGAGAATCCATCCGGGATTTTTCCTTGAGGAAAGGCTTCCCAATGTGAAGTAGAACGGCTTTTCCTCAAGCGCAGGAAATCTGCAGAACACGGAGAAATCAGGCTTCAGCTGACTGTATTCCGCGGACAAACCCGCATAAACCACTGATATCCTCTCCGGGGATATTTTGTATGCTGCCGTAATTGTGCTCTTGGTGTAGTCAGAGACGGTGATCACTGCCTTTGCCTTCTTTGCGATTCGCCTGTACATTACACGGCTGTAGAAATTTATGAGCCTGTCCCGTTTCGAGACGAATTCCTGACGGTAAAGCCTGCAGTAAATGTCATGGATGAATTCAATTCCGGGACAGAGAAAAGGACACGTGTTCGAGAAATCCAGGCTGACTGAATGATGTCTCAGGACATATCCCTGAAAGTGAATCTGCGTCCATTTCGGCATGAAATCCGCATTGACGGGGAGGGTGACGGTTTTTATGTTTTTAAGTTCGGGAAGATTTTCCGCATTTCTGGGAACAACCAGCTCGATCTGTCCCGGCCGGACAAAACCGTCCAGATATTTTGTCACCTCGATGGCGACCCTCTCTATTCCCGTAAGATTTCTGCACCATGGCTCCCCGTTTATGGAAATTGTCCTGCGTCCCATAAAAATTCTCCCAGAATATGTTTATCGTTTTTAAAAGGCCTTTTTAAAAGCCTCGTGGCTTGGATATTCATAGATTTTATAAAATTCGTCTTCGTAAACAAGTTTTCCGTTTGAGTAGACTTTGTAATCCTTTGAATTTTCGTATTCAACTTGTTCTACCAAAAGGAAAACCGGTTTGTTGCCGTAGTCGTTTGTGTACCAGTCCTTTGGAGCAAGCCACTTTGTAAAATCAAACTTCGGCGTGATTATAACTTTGCCGGTTTTGCGGTCGCAAGTTAAATTTCCAATTTTTAGGTCGCCATCGGTAAGATAGGTCGCAACCGTTGAATTCCAGAACGTCGCATAGCCGAATTCATAGCCTTTTTCCTGAATAAATTCGATTGAAGCATGACGTTTTTTGTTTGTATCGGTACTAAAAAGATGCTGCATTATTGAAAAAGACGAAGTAACAAGCACAACAGACCAAACAACTGCCAAAGTCCACTTTCGCAAATTTGAAAGCTGGCTGTTTTCTACAATGATTGCAATGCAAGGCATAACGTAAATTATAATCGGATAGTAATATCTGTTTATGTAGTCCACGTTCAGGTGAAGGAATGTATTGAACAGAAAAGCCGAAACAAAGAATACCATCACAATTCTGTTTGATTTTGGCAAATCCTTTTTTAAGGCAAGAATCAAATACAAAACGAACAGAAAAATAGCTGCATAAACAAGGCAGTTTATTACGCCGCTTGGAGTAAGAACCGCAACTTCCTGCTTGAATCCAAAGGTTTCCAAAAGACCAATCAAAATGTCGCTTAAGGTTGTTTCACCGAACTTGTTGAAATTCATTGAATTCCACTGATGGAACGTAAAAATCTTTTGAAAAATCAGATTATTGAAAACGTAGCCGGCTCCGCTAAGAATCAAGCCTGAAACGCTTAAAAACACATTCTGATTCTTGAGCCAGAAATTCCTAAAATCGGTGATTTTTGTATTAGAATTTTTGTCGCGTCCTTCAATCCACAAGATTGCGAACGTAAGCGGAAGAACAAAAATTATTATGTAGCGGATGCTCGAAAGTCCGCTCAAAAACGCCCAGACAAAAAAGAAGGCTGTAAAAAACTTTTTGTGCTTAAGCTCGCTGTTCTGCGTAACTTTTATGAACAGTGAAACGTAAATCAAGCTGAAAACCGCATGCGGAATGTAGTAGTTTTCGCCTGCGCTTACATGCCAAACAATCCAGGACCAAGGAATTACTGTTAAGATGCAGGTTAAAAACTTGAGCCAGAATTTCTTTATTGAAATCTGATTCAGAAGGAACCACATTGCAAAGAACAGGCACGGAACGCAGAACAAAGTCTGAATCGTTTTTACGGCGTTAAAGTTGTTTGTGAACAAAAAGCCCAATGCCGAAAAAAACTGCGTATTTATAAAGCGGAATTCTGTGGAATAGTACCACCCTTTTGGCCAGGGCGTTTTTTCCTTTACACATTCTTTTCCGAGCAGGATTTCCGAAGCCAAATCCGAATCAACAAAAAAGTCGGTTGCGGCATAGTTTGTGTACAAAATCATCACCATCAAATCCGCGAACAGGACGGAAAGAAGAAGCGTTTTTGACTTGTCGGAATATTTTACAAAAACAAGTGCGTTCACTACGATTACAACAAAAATCGGAACTAAAAAGAACGATTCAATCGACGGAAGCCATTTTTCAAAATCAAATTCACGGTGAAAAACTTTTTTTGAAAGAATTTCGTAAATCAAACCATAAAATTGATTCGAAAAAAGAATCAGAATGCTCGAAAGCACAATCGCAGCAATTGAAATTGCCAAAAGTGTGATTGTAGTTTTTTTTGAAAAATATTTTTTTTCTAAAGTTTCCATATTACCCTCGCGTGAAAATCTATTTCCAAACAGTTGCTACTGGATATTGAGAAATTATTGAATCAGCGGTCAATAACGTTAGATTTTCTGAAATTGCCTGACATATTATCAACCTGTCAAATGGATCATTATGAATTTTAGGCAATTCTTTTAATTGTGAAATATGCTCGATATTAATATTCAAAACAGAGTAATCCTGTTCTATGCAATAATCCATAAGTTCCTTTGGCGTAAAAGGTATTTTTAGTTTCCCTAAATTTCTTTTTATTTCAATTTCCCAAAAAGAAGCCATGCTTATAAAAATAGTTTCTTCTGTTTGTAATATATGTTTTACTTTTGAAGACAATTTTTCTGTGCAATCAAGACTGAACAACAAAATATTAGTATCGATTAAATACATCAGACATAGTCCTTAAAACATTCTGGAGTTTCGTCAAAATCTTCTGACATAAAAATTTTCCCTTTGAACTCTCCAAGTTTTCGTTTGGCTTTTTTTTCTACTTTAGGATTATTCTTCAATAAATCTGCAATAAATGACAGAAGGGATATTTTTTCATCATA
>DBIW01000023.1 GCA_002296965.1 Treponema sp. UBA792
CTTTTTATGGGAGGAAAAATGAAAAGAATACTGACAGTGCAGGATATTTCCTGCGTCGGAAAATGCTCGCTTACAGTGGCTCTTCCGGTCATTTCCGCTATGGGAGTTGAGACCTGTGTCCTTCCGACGGCGGTTCTATCTACGCATACCGCCTTCACAGGATTCACTTTCCGTGATCTCACATCGGACATACAGCCGATATGCGGGCACTGGAAAAACGAGCATATCCATTTTGACGCGATCTATACCGGTTATCTTGGCTCATTCGAACAGCTTGAGCTTATGCATGGGCTTGCGGATGAATTCGGAAAACCGGATACGCTTGTCATTGTGGATCCGTGTATGGCAGACAACGGAAAACTTTATCCGGGATTTACCCAGGATTTTGCGTTTGCTATGGCGAAATTCTGCGGACGCGCCGATGTCATTGTTCCGAATCTTACGGAGGCCAGTTTTCTTCTAGGAATTCCATATAAGCAGTCCGGTTATGACGAGGCCTATGTCAGAAAAATTCTTGAGAAGCTTGCTGCTCTTGGAGCCGGAAAAGTCGTGCTCAAGGGAATCGAATTTGGCTCGGATCAGGAGACCGTGAAAGGCGTCGCGGGCAAAATCGGTGTCGCATCCTATGATTCCGGAACCGGAAAGTTCAGCTGGTATTTCCATAAAAAAATGCCTGTGAATTTCCATGGCACGGGAGATATTTTCGCTAGCGTGCTGACCGGAGCTCTTATGAGAGATATTCCGCTTGATAAGGCATATTCCCTCGCAGCGGATTTTGTCGTGGAGTCAATAAAAGCGACCCTTGCGCATCCGGACTACAACTGGTACGGCGTGGATTTTGAGTCCGTATTCCCATATCTGATAAGACGGATAGACGGCTGCTGACAATCTGCGGTTTCCATGCCATGTCCGGAACGGAATTTTCCGGACATTCAGTCATGATACGCGTCTTTCAGCCAAGGCTCTTGCCGCGGCTTCCCTGAAATTCGTTCTGTGCGAGAACTGTCTTTCCGTCATCTCGATGTTCTCCGCAGGAATTCCGCTGTATCTCCGGTTCGGAACGGCGACATCCGCGATGAATTTTGCGCTGGAAATTTCATCTCCTGGACAGAATGAATCCTTTTCCGCCGTGACCACGCATCTGAGCACAGCCCTCATTATTTTAGAGGCTGTTCCCGCCGATGTGAGAGCCGCCGCTCCTTCCGCCACGCATGACGCTATGGTCGCGGCGGCCACAAGTTTTCCGGTCACAGCATGAGACAGAATTTCCCTTACGCCGCCGCCGTTTTCCAAAATCCTGTTCCATGTGGTCACATTGCTGTTGCCTCGGCAGAGTTGTTCCATGAACGGCATTATGTCTGACTGCCTTTTTCCGCAGAAAAGCACGATGCCCGTTCCGTCCGAGAGAATTCTGTCAAGCAGAAGTCCCTGAGTCCGGCTGAGGCCGAGTTCCGCCGCATTTCTTTCTGTCACGGAAGTCTTTTCCGCTAAGAAACGCATTCTTCCCGAAGCGGCAGCCGCGTCTCCATAAAATGCCCGGCGGCCGGGTAAGCGTTTTCCGTGCATGTTTCCCCTTCCAAAGAGGATGACCGTCCTCCTTAGAAACCTGTCCGGACAGTCATTCTGGCACCTGACGAATTCGACATAGTCCGAGAATGCCTTCCGGAGCCTTGCCTTTGTCTGGGCGGACGCATCTTCCGTCCGGAATTTTATGAACGAGCCGTTCTGCTCGATGATTTCCGCCCCATAGTACAGGCTGTATGCAGGAGCAAGTTTGAATTCATATCTTTCCATTCCGTGTGTAATATAGAAAAAAATCCGCTCGTTCATACGTTTTTTCGGGGAATTTCCGGAGAATTTTTCCGGTTTACTTTATTAATACTGAAGATTCTTTATTGGCGTTTAATATTGAAAATCATATAAAAATCATATATAGTAGAAAGCATATTTTAAAATCAAGGACATATTTATGGAAATGACAGGTGCACAAATCGTTATAGAGTGTCTTCTGGAACATGGAGTCGATACTGTTTTCGGTTATCCGGGAGGAGCGATTCTGAATATTTACGATGAGCTTTACAAGAACAGCGGAAAAATCCGTCATATACTTACGGCGCATGAGCAGGGCGCATCCCACGCCGCGGACGGATATGCGCGTGTGACGGGAAAAGTAGGTGTCTGCATGGCTACAAGCGGACCGGGGGCGACGAATCTTGTCACCGGAATTGCCACCGCATATCTTGATTCCGTTCCTCTCGTCGCGATAACCTGCAATGTCGGAACCGGGCTTCTCGGAAAGGACAGCTTTCAGGAGATTGACATAACCGGCGTGACGATGCCGATAACAAAACATAATTTTATTGTGATGAAAGTTGACGAGCTTGCGGAGACGATACGCGAGGCTTTCCTTATTGCCCGATCTGGCAGACCGGGACCTGTCCTGATTGATATACCCAAGGATGTTACGGCGGCGGTGACGGAATTTGTTCCTGCTGACGGGAATCCGGCGGTTTCCGCTCAGGCTGCCGGAGCCATGAATCTCCGCCGGGTGCTCAATGTGGCGGTTCCTTCCGATGATGAGATAAAGAATATCTCCGAAATCATAAATTTAAGTGAAAGACCGTTCATCTATGCCGGCGGCGGCGTGATAATATCGGAGGCATCCGCAGAACTTGCCCTGCTCGCCGAAAAATCCGATATACCAGTAGGTGTCAGCCTCATGGGAAAGACAGCATTCCCGTCCCGGCACAGGCTCTGCACAGGAATGATTGGAATGCACGGAACGAAGGCCTCAAATATGGCCGCGAATTCCTGCGATCTGATGATTGCCGTCGGTGCAAGATTTTCCGACCGCGTCATCTCCGACGCGTCAAAATTCGCCGCGAACACAAAGGTGATTCAGATTGACATTGATCCTGCGGAAATAGGAAAGAACATTCCGGTCAGCGCCTCGCTTGTGGGAGACATAAAAGCCGTTCTTGCAAGACTGATTCCGCTTGTGGACGAAAGAAAACTGTCCGGCTGGAATTCTCGTGTCGCGGAATGGAAAAAGGAAGTTCCGTCATCATACAGTTCCGGCGAGCCGCTTCCTCCCAACGGAATTTTCGCCTATATTCATGAAAAGCTCGGTGACGACACTGTAATCACGACAGAAGTCGGCCAGCATCAGATGTGGGCCGCCCAGTTCTATCCGTTCAGCAAGCCGAGAACGTTCCTTACTTCCGGCGGCCTGGGAACAATGGGCTACGGAACCGGAGCCGCCATAGGGGCGCAGACCGCATTTCCGGACAGACGCGTTGTCCATATC
The DNA here is from genome assembly GCA_002296965.1 of Treponema sp. UBA792. Lineage (GTDB taxonomy): Bacteria > Spirochaetota > Spirochaetia > Treponematales > Treponemataceae > Treponema_D. Next base: position 3,308 of record DBIW01000023.1, read on the forward strand.
GCGGGCGACGGCTCGTTCAGGATGAACTGCAATGAGCTTGCGACAATCGGGCATTACGGACTTCCGGTGATAATAATCATAATGGACAACGGGACGCTTGGAATGGTGCGCCAGTGGCAGACGCTTTTCTATGACAGGCATTACAGCAGCACGACCCTTGATTTCGGACCTGATTTTGTCAAGCTTGCCGATGCCTATGGAATTCAGGGATGGCATGTTTCGGACATGGACGGATTCCGGGCGGCTTTTGACTCGGCGGTCGCATCAGGAAAACCTGCCGTCATAGATGCGCATATTCAGCTTGACGAGATGGTGCTTCCTATGGTTCCGGCCGGAAAACCGATAGACGAGCTGATGCTTGACATTGACATCAAGTCATGACCGGCGGACGGCGAAGGAATTTCCGTAAGCGGGAATTCCTCGCCGTAAGAATTCAGGCCGCTTCTGTGCCGTGCAAGACGCGAAAAAGGCACAAAAGGCGCACTTGAACTGTTGAGCCGATAAATGTATAATCTGCCATATTTTCCACTGAGAGAGGATATGACTTCCGGAGTTCCGAGACTGAAATCAAAAACATTCCTATTTTACGCGGCTTTATTTTTCGTTTTGCCGGTGATGTCCATCTCCTGTATGAGCACAAGGGTCTATGAGAAGACGAATTCGATGATTTTTCAGGACGAGGAGCTTATAGGGGAGGAATTTGTCCTTACGCTGGACGGACGGACGCTTGAATCCTCCAGCAGGATTTACAGAAGCACCGGGATTGACGGCACGGACGGGCTTGAGGCGAAATCGGTGACGGAAAAGAAATCCGGCTCGCGCAAGGAGACGACCACAATATCCGTTTTCCGGGGTGATGAGCTTGTCGAAGAAAAGAAATTCCGTTCAAGGAATGGTATAATAGAAGAAAGTGATGTGCTTTCCGGAAATTCCCGGACAATGCGGCGCGCCTACGATTCGCTGAGCAATATGCCTGTGTCCGATGGCGGAAAGCAGGTTGTGGTTGTGTCTTCGGAAAATGTGCGTGTCGAGAGCACTCCGAATGTCGGTTACATAATGTATTCGATATTCGGCAAGCCGTTCGTAATTCTTGGCTCAACCGTCTGGAACATTACAAGATGCGCAGGATTCGCGCTTGTGAATTTTATCGGAGGATACACAACTGCCAGATACGGAGAATTCCTGTGGCTTATGCCCGATGTGAAAAAAGCCGCCGCAAGGGCGGATGCGGCGAGGGTCAGAAACAGCATGGTCTATCCGGAATATCATCTGCCTTTCACGGACAATCATATCGCCGTAAAGAAGATGAAGACGGAAGTTTCAAATGAATTCTCCTCCTCGGAGCCCGAGGTAAAAGTCATGTCCTCCGAGGAGTTTGAATATGACAACACCCTTTCCGTGAGCCGTTCCGCCGCAGCTGATGCTGATGCGACCACTTCGGTGATAGGGCTTGCTGGCACCGTGTCCACCATTCCTGTTTCGGCCGTCACCTGGGTCGGAGGCGCCGCCTATGGCATCTGGGTTTCATCATCGAGATGACTTTGGCGGAGGAATTTATCTCCGGAACTTGCGTCCGGGGCGATAATTCAATTTGAAAATTTGCTTATGCAGGTTTTATATTTTACGGAGGAAAAAATGAAGAAAATCATTCTTATCGCGGCAGCCGCATTGACGGTCTCTTTGATTTCAGGCTGTGCCTCATCCAAAAATCTGAACTACGGACAGTCCTCAACGGCAATGGCAAGGGAACTTGGCGCGCCTGACTGGTATTTCAGGGACATAAAGGACGACAAGGGAATTTATGCTGTAGGCCGTGCGGATTTTTCGGATGAGATTGTATCTGAAAAGGCCGCCAGAGTTGACGGACGCGCGCGCCTTGCGCAGATGCTTGAGTCCGCGATGAACTATATCGGCGAGAATTCCGCCTCGGCCGATACGGAGACGAAGAAAGCCTTCAAGGAAAACACAAAGCAGATTACGAATCAGATTCTTGTCGGCTCCATGATGGTGGACCGCTTTGACATTGACGGAAAGGTCAGCGTCCTGATGTTCCAGCCCTATGAGGATCTTGTAAAAAAAGTAAAATCACAGGCGATGAAGCAGGACAACGAGAAGCTCAAAAATTTCATGGCTGATCTTACTGTCGAACAGTTCCGCGATGCGGTTGACAACACTGCTGCGGAATAAGACGTGTTCTGAATTCCTGTCGGGCCGGTTTCCGTGGCGGAGCCGGCTTGATTTAGGGGGCATCAGAATTTTAACCCCCGTTTTCTTCTTGCTGAATCTTACAGCCTTATCATAAACTGCACGCCCAAAGGATTTACTGCAATTCCAACTTT
>DBIW01000026.1 GCA_002296965.1 Treponema sp. UBA792
GGGGCGATGACCTGGCAGAATTTTGCGATGATTGCGGTTGGCGCGCTGCTGATTTTTCTTGCGGTATACAAAAAGTACGAGCCTATGCTGCTTCTACCTATTGGATTTGGCGCGATTCTGGTAAATCTTCCGCTGGCGGTGGTTCTTGGAACTGCTGAACATCCGGGCGCACTTAAAATTCTTTTTGACTGCGGAATCATGACGGAGCTTTTTCCGCTTCTGATTTTTGTCGGCGTCGGCGCGATGATTGACTTCCGCCCGCTTCTTGAGCGTCCGTGGCTTTTGGTCTTTGGAATTGTGGCGCATTTTGGAATTTTTATTGCTGCGGCGGTCGCGTACTTTGGATTCAACTTCAGCGTAAACGAGGCTTTAAGCATCGGTGTTATCGGGGCTGCGGACGGTCCTACTGCGATTGTGGTTGCAAGCCGATTCGCAAAAAATCTTTTGGGGCAGATTACGGTCGTGGCCTACTCGTACATGAGCCTTGTTCCGATTATAATGCCACCTGTAATCAAGCTTCTTACGACAAAAAAAGAGCGCACGACTAGAATCCAGGCGAAAAACAAGACCATTCCACATTGGGTAATGGTCGTTTTTCCAGTTACAGTTACTGTTGCGGTAAGCATTCTGATTCCGGATGCGGCGGCTTTAATCGGATTTCTGATGTTCGGAAATCTAATCCGCGAGTGCGGCGTTCTTGAAAAACTTTCGGATGCGGCGCAGAACGAGCTTTCAAACATTGTGACTCTGCTTCTGGGAATCAGCGTGGGAGCCAGCATGACGGCGCAGAATTTTCTTACCGTGCAGACGCTTCTGATTATGCTTTTGGGACTGATTGCATTTATTGGCGACACGGTCTGCGGAATCTTATTCGCAAAATTCTTGAACCTTTTTCGCAAGAAAGGCGACAAGCTGAACCCGATGATTGGTGCGTGCGGAATTTCCGCGTTCCCGATGGCAAGCCGCGTTGTCCAGAAACTCGCTCTTGAGGAGGACAATCAGAACTTTATCCTTATGCACGCAGTGAGCGCGAACGTCTCAGGACAAATCGGCTCGCTAATTATCGGCGGAATAATAATGGGAGTTCTGGGAGGAATATAGGAGAGAGTTGCCCTATGCACTGCCATTGCCCGGCGTGATTCCTATGTCATTCCTGTGCCACGACACAGGAATCTATTGAGGGATTCTCCGGCCAAGCGTCAGGTGTGTCCGCTCAGCATGAACCGGGCGATTCTCCGGACAGCAGAGAAATATACCATAATTAGCCTAAAATTTACTTGACGCACATTACCTGTAAAAATATACTTACTCCAAAGGAATTTTTATGGAACAAAAACTTTCAGAAATTGACAGAAAATTATTTTATGTAAAGCTTCCTCTTCTGCTGCTTTTATCTTCTTTCCTGCCTTTTTTGGTGGCTCCGGTTTATCTGTGTATTTCCGGAATCGTAACGGGAAGTGAGCTTGCCGCTATATTGCTTTCACCATTCACGCTCATCTCATACACGGTCGCGATTCTGTGTCCGCTCGTTTTCTACAGATTTCTCAGAAACAGGATAGAATCATACGACGGAACGGAAGAGCACGTCAAAAACATCAATCTCCTGATGAAATATTCCGGAAAAATTGTTTTTATGTATAATGTGGTTCTTGGTGCTGCGATACCTTTTGTCACCTGCTATGTCATTCATTTCAAGAATATGCAGTTTGCAGCCTTCGAGGGACAGTCTCCATATCTCTCTATCGTCCTTATCTGCCTGGGATTCGTGTTCCTTTACGAGATAAGTTTCTATACTCTTTTCAACAGCCGATTCGAGCACTTCCTGCACTGGCTTCCGTTCGACAAGTCTGTTGTAACTTCATCAAACCGCGAAAGAATCATAATGATGACGCTTGTAAACCTTTTGGGCTGCTTCCTTATCATCACCGCCTCTTTTTTAGTTCCCAGCGTTGCTTCTGACTCTTCGGTTTCGGGAGTTATGAAAGTGATTTTCCCTGCCGCGCTGTTCAGTTTTGTTTCCGTCGCAATCACGACCTCGGTAACGGCTTACGACATAAAGAACAATCTCCAGCAGGAGAAAGCGATTCTGGGCGCGCTTGCCGAAAAGAACTATGCGATAAAACGTGCGCAGGTTGTCACAAGAAACGACTTCGGCATCATCATAAACGACCTGAACAATGCGTACAAAATCATAAGAACGATTTTCCAGGAAATCAGCAAGGACGTGAATTCCACGCTGGAAGTTTCGACGGAAGTCTCGGAGCACGTTGACCAGTCGATTGCGGAAATCGCGAACGTAAAGAGCATCTCGGATTCCGTAAAGGACGAGATGATAAATCAGGTTGCCTCAGTAGAGGAGACGAGCGCGACGGTTGAGGAAATCATAAAGCACATACGCCATCTGAACGAGGAGATCGAAAAGCAGACCTCGGCGATTGAGCAGTCGTCAGCGGCGATTGAGCAGATGATTGCGAACGTGAACGGAGTCACTTCAAGCCTCAAGAAGAACAACGGAACAGTTCAGGAGCTTGAGAGCGCATCCGAGGCCGGAATGAAAAAAGTCCACATAGCGAGCGACCTTTCCGCTGAGGTTCTGGAAAAGTCATCGCTTCTGATGGATGCGAGCAAAGTAATCCAGGACATCGCAAGCCAGACGAACCTTCTTTCCATGAACGCCGCAATCGAGGCCGCCCATGCAGGCGAATTCGGCAAAGGATTTTCCGTTGTCGCGGACGAAATACGGAAACTTGCGGAACAGAGCAATGAGCGCGCAAAATCCATCGAGAACAATCTGAAGAGCCTTTCCGAATCAATCAATTCGGTCGCCACAAATGCGGGCGAGGTTTCCGTTCAGTTCAACACAATCTATTCCCTTATAAAACAGGTTCAGAACGAGGAGCTTGTAATTTCCAATGCGATGACGGAACAGACTGAAGGCAACAAGCAGATTCTTGAGGGAATCGGCCGGCTGACGGAATCAACCGCATCGGTAAAGGAAGGAGCGGAGGAGATGCTGAGGGGCGGTGAACAGATTTCCACAGAAATGAAGAATCTGAACAAGGTGACGACGGAAACCAACACAAAAGTCAACTCCATAAATGAATATGTGCAGCAGGTCACGGAGTCTCTGGCGGACTCAAAGGAGCACGTGCTTCAGAATTCCGCGAATGTCGAGTCTCTGAGAAAACAGATGGCTGACTTCAAATTCTGATTACGGCAGAACGGAAACGGCGGCATGGCTTTCTGATAAAGCTGTGCCGCCGTTTTTTTTATCCTGAACGAATGCAATCGCCCAGGAAACCTTTGTTTGTCTTCTATTTTATTGTGCGGACGACGCGGAAACCGTAGTCGGCATTGCGATTGAAGGGACCTGTATAGTAGTTACGGTTGGCAACCTCACAGCTGAAATAGTTAAGAAACCAAGAACCACCACGATGACAACGATATGAACCAGATGCAGCACCTGTAGCTGGCGTGCTGCTTGATATAGAGCCGTACCGATCCCAACACCATTCCAATACACTACCGCTCATGTCATAAAGCCCATAACCGTTGGCTTTCTTGGTCTTTACAGTTCTAGTCCCTGTATTATCGGTGTTTTCGCAACACCATGCAACCTCATCAATATCATCACTGCCAGCATATTTGAAATTTTCACCGCCGCGCGCAGCCCATTCCCATTCAGCCTCTGTAGGCAGGCGGTAGCCGTTCGCTGTAAAGTCGCAGGTTACGGTAGCCCATTTGTCATTATTTGAGCCTTCTCCGCCCGGCACCTTTCCCCATGCGGTTGGATTCGTTGAACCATTGATACTATAACAGGGTGTCAAATTTTCTCTCATAGACAATCTGTTACAGTATACAATAGCCTCGTACCAGACTACTGAAGTCACCGGATTGTTTCCGGCAGCATCTCCCGTAAGCTCATTTCCGTCCTTGTCATGAGCAGATATCCGGGTAGGTTCACTGCCAATAATCTCTACATATTCGGCTCGTGTTACAGGATGATCGCTCATATAGAAAGAGGCTATGTCTATTGCACGTCCGCTTACGAACACCTCTGACACAGGAGTCCAAGTTTCATCACCTTTGATTGACACACCAGGAACTTTTATAAAACCTTCAGAAATCTGTCCAGTGATGTCAGAAGCGTTTCCTGAAGAATCACCTCCGTTTCCGCCGCCTGCACTGCCCCCCATAGAATCTCCGCTGCCAGAACCGTCCGCAGACGGCTTTTCAGGAGCGGCCGCTGTCTCCTCGAAAATCACGTCTTTTCCGTTGATTTTGAAGTTGGCAAGAGTTGTGCCGTTCGTAAGGTCCGCGGCAATCACATAAGAATAGCTTTTTCCGTTGTCATCCGTCCATTCAAGTTCCAGGATGAAAATATCCTTGCCGTCATCTACGGTTACGGTGTATTTTCCCTGCTTGGAGACATATCTTCCGGTCGCTTCGGCGGCACGTGACGGCTGCGTTTCTGTGCCGTCAACCCATACAGCCAAGGTCGCCTTGTCCTTTGAGTCAATCTTGAGATACATCTTGCCGTCTTTTGCGGAATAAATTTTTCCGACATATCCGGGCTGAGAAGAATTCCCAGAATCACCGATTCCGGCGTCCGTCTTGCAGCTGAATGCCGTAAGAATGAGTGCGGCTGCGGCAAGAACCGCAAAAATTCTCTGTCTTTTCATTTTCCTTTACCTCCAGAAAATTTATTTAAAATAAAAAAGGCCTCCGCGCCCGGACGGATTTT
>DBIW01000031.1 GCA_002296965.1 Treponema sp. UBA792
GGTCTGGACAATCGCCGACATCACGAACGCGCTCATGGCAATTCCGAACTGCATCTCGCTGATTGTTCTCAGCGGAATTGTGGCAAAGGAAACAAAGGCGTATTTCGAAAAATACCCGACTCTGTGACGCTGAATAGGGCGGTCTGTCCGGATCGCCTTATTATTTGTTGTGGGGCAGAGATTCCCGCATCAAGTGCGGGAATGACATTCCGCTGCGGCGATTATGTATGATCCGTCGTTCAGAGACCGGAATTCAAGAATTCCGGCCTTTATCTTGAATCTTATTATTCTTTCCACTGATTCGTCTATTTTTTTTCTGAATTCCGCATCCTTTTCCATCTGTGTGACAAGTATTTTTGCCGGTGCTGCGAATCTTTTCTCAGAAATCATTATGCAGTCTGTTCCTGCTTCCACCGCCATCAGCGCGGCTTTTTCCGGCGGATAACCGTTGTCCGCAAGGGCTCCCATAAAGATGTCGTCCGAGAATACGATTCCTTTGTATCCGAGCTGTCCTCGCAGAATCTCCGAAATCCATTTTTTTGAAAGACAGGCCGGAACTCCCGGATCCAGGGCCTGTGTCCGCGCGTGGGACATGAGAATTCCTGCCGGTTCCCTGCGCATTATTTCAGCAAACGGCCGGATCATTTTTTCGAGCTGCGCATAATCCGCCGTTATTTCCGGAAGCCCTGTGTGAGGATCGGTGTTCGTGTTGCCGGGAAAATGCTTCAGGACGGCGCCGATGCCGTTGTTTCCGTAGGCGTTCACGGCTGCCGTTCCGTACTTTATGGTGGTATCTGCATCGCCGAAACTCCTTCTGCCCAGAAATTCCCTGTTTTCCAAAGTCTCCGCCTCGGCCACCGGCGCCAGATTCAGATGGAATCCCAGACGGCGCATCTGCTCCGCCTTTTGCGAGTATAGCTGATACGCCTGTCCAATCTCCATTGTCTCCGCGACTTTTTTCTGTGACGGAAGCGGTTCTCCAAGTTTTCCGAGCCTGTCCACGTAGCCGCCTTCCTGATCTGTCGCCAGAAACGGAGGAATTATTTTTCCGGATATGCAGAATTCTCTTATCGAGCCGGTGAATTCCCTTACTTTCTCCTCAGTGTCCGCAATGTTGTACGAAAAGAAAATGTATCCTCCCGGAACAAGCGGTTCTCCGGAAGATTTGTCGATTGCGGACATTTTCTCCACCGGAATGAAATCCGCATTTCCTTCTATATTGATGATGAACATCTGGGCGGCCTTCTGCGCGTCCGACATCGCGCCGATGAATTTTTTTACGGCCTTGTCCTGCTCCAGAAGCGCGTTTTGAATCATGGTGTTTGTCTCCGCGGCGTTTCTGCGGACTTGCAATTCGGCCTTGCCGGTCTTTGAGCCTGATCTGCATGAAAATGCTGCCGCCGCCAGAACGGACAGAATCACGATATGGGCATTTTTTTTCATGCGGCGATTATAAGCCGAATGGAAAAAAAAATCAAAAGATGATAGAATAGTCCGTCATCCGCTCCGGTTCGTGCGGATGGTATATCTCCCGGTTCATTATGGAAAGTTGATGTCATGGAATATTTTAAGCTTCAGATCGGTTGTCTGGTCTTTGTTCTTTACATAGCATTTGTTTATCTTAGGGAAACTGGCCGCCGTACCGGTGTAAGGCGTTCCCTTTATTTTATGGTTCTTGTGGTGATAAGCGTAGTGAACCTGATTTTTGACGGTGCCACGGCATATACGGTCAATCACCTTGATTCCGTTCCGCGTGCCTTGAATCTTGTTCTGCATCTGGTGTTTCTGCTTTCGCTGGACACGCTGATTTTTTATATGTTCCATTATATGCTTTCATTTACTGAATATAGCCATCCCCCGCTTTTCGGCAGAATTTTCGTATGGCTTCCGTTTGCAGTAAACGTGCTGGTTCTTGTCGTGAATATCCGGAATCTTGAATTCAGAACCGGAACGGTGACCAATTATTCGATGGGAGTTTCTGTATACACCTGCTACGCGACCGCTGCAGTTTATTTCCTTGCGATGCTCGCTGTGTTCTTCCGGCGGAGTAAATATATTGAAAGCAGGAAACGCGTCAGTATATTTACGTTTCTTTTTGTATTCCTCTGCGTCACGATGTATCAGATGCTGCGGCCGGAAAGCCTTATTTCGTCAATAGGACCTGTGATGTTTGTCCTGGGAATTTATCTGAACTGCGAGGATCCGGCGCTGATCAGGCTTGCGGAATCAACTGCCGCGACGGTGGTTGATTTCTCAACGATGGTCGAGAACCGCGATGACAGCACCGGCGGTCACGTAAAGAGAACTTCCGCTTATGTCTCGCTTCTTGCCGATGCGCTTTGGAAGAGGGGATATTACAACGATGTTTTTACCAAAGACTATATGAACGAGCTTGCGCTTGCGGCGCCGCTTCATGATATAGGAAAAATCGGGGTTCCTGATTCCATTCTGCAGAAGCCCGGCCGCCTGACCGACATGGAATTCGAGATTATGAAAACTCATGCCGCACGCGGCGGGGAGCTGATTCTTGAGACATTCGGAAAAAGAGAGGATCAGAAGTTTGTGAGCACCGCTTTTGATGTTGCGCGGCATCATCATGAGAAATGGAACGGAAACGGCTATCCCGACAGGCTCCGCGGCGAGGAGATTCCTCTCTGCGCAAGGATAATGGCTGTGGCCGACGTGTTTGACGCGCTTTCTCAGAACCGCTGTTACCGTGCGGCGATGCCTCTTGACCGCTGCTTTGAGATAATCGAGTCAGGCCGTGGAACTGATTTTGATCCGCTTCTTGTCGATGTCTTTCTTGAAATCCGTTCTGAGGTCGAGAACGTCCATGCGAAGGTGAATTCATAAGCCCTTGTTAGATTCAGGTGATTAGGTATATAATCCGGGTATGAGCAATACCGAAATTCCGGCAAGAAAGGATGTGCCTGCGTCGGACAAATGGAATCTTTCTTCTATATTCAAATCTGATGACGAGTGGGAGAATGCGCTTAAGTCGCTGCCGTCTCTCACTGAAAATGCGGCCAAGTTCAAGGGAAAAATATCGTCTTCTCCGGAACAGATTCTTGGCGCGCTGAAAGCCTATGAGCAGGCCCAGCTTGCGATGGAGACAGTCTATCATTATGCCGCGCTCCAGCATGAGGCGGACGAGAATGAGCCGGTCGCCGCTGACAGATACGGGCGTGCGGTCATGGCATATACCGAGATGCAGACGGGACTGAGCTTTTTTGATCCTGAAATTCAGACCATAGATGAGGTGAGGCTGCGTTCCTGGATTCAGAAACCCGAATTCGCGGCATACCGTGTGTATATAGAGAAGCTCCTCCGGTTCCGTCCGTATATTCTGTCAGAAAAGGAGGAGAGGCTTCTTTCGCTTGGAATTCAGACCGCGTCAACACCGGAGAATGTGTTCAGTATGCTTACAAATGTTGACATGAACAGGTCGTTCGGAACGGTCAGCGTTGACGGAAAGGAGCTTCCGCTTACACAGACGACATGGTCGGTCTTTATGGAAAACCAGAACCGCGATGTCCGCCGCGAGGCATACAGGAAATTCTATGCGAAATTCGAGGAGAATCAGAATACAATCGCCGCGCTGTACGCCGGCTCCGTAAATCAGGATGTCTTCACGATGAGGGCGCGCGGATATTCCTCAAGCCTTGAGCAGGCGCTTTACGGTGACAAGGTTCCTCTTTCCGTATATCACAATCTGATTGACTGCGTCCATAAAAACCTCGCTCCGCTCCATGATTACTACAGTCTCAGAAAGAATATCCTTGGAGTTGACGAGCTGCGCCATTATGATGTCTACGTTCCTCTTGTAAAATCTGTGACTGCAAGGACGACTTACGCTGAGGCGGTTGAAATCTGCCGGAAGGCGCTTTCTCCGCTCGGAAGCGAATACACAGACAGGCTGTGCGCCGGACTAAAAGGCGGTTGGGTTGACCGCTACGAGAACACTGGAAAACACAGCGGCGCTTTTTCCAGCGGCTCGTTTGTCGGGGATCCGTACATATTGCTGAATTATAAGGATGACGTTATCCGGGATGTGTTCACCATGGCTCATGAGGGCGGACATTCAATGCATTCCTGGTATTCCGTCCACAACAATCCGTTCCTTTCCTACGATTATACGATTTTCGAGGCGGAAGTCGCGTCAACGTTCAACGAGGAGCTGGTGTTCGAGTATCTTATGAAAAACGCGGTTGACGAGCGGATGCAGCTCTACCTGCTTTCGATGCGCGCATCCGACATAATGGCGACGCTCTACCGGCAGACCATGTTCGCGGAATTCGAGCTCAAGGCTCACGGACTTGTCGAGAACGGAACTCCGCTTACGGTCGATGTGCTCCGCAAAATTTACCGGGAGCTTCTGGAGCTTTATTTCGGGCCGGAAATGCATTTTGAGGAGAATTCCGACCTTGAGGGGCTTCGGATTCCGCATTTTTACACGGCGTTCTACGTGTACAAATATGCGACAGGAATTTCCGCCGCGCTTGCGCTTGCGAAACGTGTCACCTGCGGCGGAGACGCCGAGAGGCAGGACTATTTCAATTTCCTGAAGTCCGGCGGCTCACGTTATCCGATAGAGTCATTGCGGATCGCCGGAGTCGATATGGAAAGTCCGGACCCGGTTCAGGCGGCCTGCGATGAATTCAGAAACATCGTTGACAGCCTGAAGAAAAAGCTAAAGAAGGACTGATTTTGCGCCGATAATAAAGGTGGGAGAAGGAGCAGGTTTTGGAAAAATCAGAGTTTGAGAATTTTCTTGCGAAAATACCTAAGGCGGAAATACATATTCATATCGAAGCGGTGATAACGCTTGATTCAGTGCGTAAACTTTACAAAAAAAGCACCGGCAAAGATATGAGCGGGGATGAACAGGCGGAACTTTTCTCCTATACGGATCTGAACGGATTCATAAAGGCCTTTATTCAGGTTCAGAATCTGTTCCAGTCGGTTGACGACTTTGATCTTGTCTTTGATGACCTTGCATCCTATCTTGTGGCCAACGGAATCGTCTACTGCGAGGCGTTCTTCGCTCCTACGGCTTTCCTCAAAAAAGGATTCTCATATCCTGAGATGACGGCTGTTTTTTCAAGGAATATCGCTAGAATCAAGGAAAAATACGGAATTACTGTCAGGCTTCTTCTTGATGTGTCGCGCACGTTCGGCTGCGAGAATGCCATGGGCAACTATAAGCTTCTTCTTGACTATCCGTGCGCCGACATAATAGGAATAGGGCTGGGCGGAGCGGAGCAGAAGGGACCGGCAAGGGAGTATGCCCCTGTGTTTGAGCGCGCGCTTGCGGACGGCTTCAGGGCGGTTGCCCATGCGGGCGAGGATGTAGGACCGGAATCAGTCTGGGACACGCTGAATTTCCTCCATGCGCAGCGTATCGGCCATGGAATCACATCCGTTCAGGATGAGAAGCTTGTGGAGAAACTTGCGTTGGAGCGGATTCCTCTGGAAGTCTGCATAACAAGCAACACGTTTACAGGAAAAGTTGTCCGCGAGGCCAGAAACCATCCGATAAAATACTTTTTTGACCGCGGAATTCTTGTCACGGTGAACACAGATGATCCTGTCTTTTTCAGGACGAATCTTCTTGACGAATTCTGGATCTGCTACAGCGAGATTGGTTTCCGGATGGACGACATAAAGCAGCTTGTAAAGAACAGTTTCATCGCGTCATTCCTCTCCGAAGACGAGAAAAATGACTGGTGCGCGAAGGTTGATTCCGCGTGGAACTGACTCCTCTTGAGAAGTATTACGGAAAATTCAAGGAAGACCACAGGCTGACCACGCGTCACGGAACTGTTGAATTCACGACATCCATGAAGTACATTCACGATTTCATTCCTGCCGGACAGAAGGTCAGGATCCTTGATGTCGGAGCCGGAACAGGCCGCTATTCCGTAGCTCTATGTGATGAAGGCCACGATGTGACCGCCGTGGAGCTTGTGCGGCACAATCTGGAGATTCTCCGGGCGAAACACAGACCTGTCAAGACATGGCAGGGCAATGCCGTCTCGCTTTCATTTCTTGAGGACAATTCATTCGACATCACGCTTCTTTTCGGTCCCATGTATCATCTTCACGGTGACGGCGACAAGCTGAGGGCATTTTCCGAGGCGCGCCGTGTCACCAGAAAGGGCGGAATCATAATGGCCGCTTATGTCATGAATGAATACAGCGTGATTTCATATTGCTTCTCGGAAAACAGGATTTCGGAAATAATCGCGCGCGGCGGGCTTACAGCGGACTATCATACGGTATGTACGGAGGACGATCTGTATGATTACGTCCGTCTTGAGGACATAAACCGTCTGAATTCGGCGGCCGGCCTTGAGAGGGTCAAAATCGTGGCCGCGGACGGGCCGTCAGATTATATGAGGCGGACACTCAATGCTATGACGGAGGAGACGTTCTCGAAATTCATGGACTATCATCTTGCGACCTGCGAGCGTCCGGAACTTCTCGGCGCGTCCTCTCATCTGCTCGACATCCTGCGGAACTGAGCCGGATTCATTTTTTAAGATACACCATAAGCAGCATGATGTCGGAATTCCGTATGCCGCTGATTCTGTTCGCCTGGCCGAGCGTCACCGGTCTTATTTTCTCAAACTTAAGCCGTGATTCCGCCGACAGCGAGGGAATTTTGCTGTAGTCAAAATCCGCCGGAATACGGGTGTTCTCCATCCTGTGCATTTTTTCTATGCGCTTGTCCTGTTTTTCTATGTAGTATCTGTATTTCGCGTCGATTCTGGCCGTCTCCCATTCATCGTCCGGATACCCCGGATTCTCTGCGTCAGGCTTCTTGAGCAGAAAAGCTTCGATTTCGGCAAGGCGCACGTATTTTTCCTGGATTCTGTCGAACTGTTCCTTTGTTTTAAGTCCTGCTGTCAGCGCGTATTTCGCCAGACGCCTGTCCGCCGTGTCATGCCTGAGCTTGAGCCGGTATTCCGCCCTGGCCGTGAACATCCTGTATGGCTCCTTTGTTCCGAGCGTGACAAGGTCGTCAATCAGTACTCCTATATACGCCTCATCCCTTCCCAGAATGACCGGTTCATATTCCGGAATTGCGTTGAAATTTGAGTACCCGTTTTTCCTCTGGAAATCCGACATGAATGAATTGAGGGCAGCAGCCTGACGGTCCGATTCCGCCGCGGCTCTTGCGGAATTTTCCGCGGACGGCGAGAATTCCTGCCGGAATGCGCCCGGTTCAGTCGAAGCGGGAATTCCGTTCATCGAGTCCGGAATTCCTGTGAGCGGCCCGCAGAATTTTATGTGCTGCCTTGCATAAAGTCCCGCATTTATTCCGGCCACAAGTCCCTGACCCGCCGCCTCCTCGTATCCGCTCGTTCCGTTTATCTGCCCGGCATTGAAAAGGCCGGCCACACGTTTTGTCTCAAGCGACGGGTAAAGCTGTGTCGGCTCAACGTAGTCATATTCCACCGCATATCCGGGGCGGCTCTGCACAGCGTTCTCAAATCCCGGCATTGTCCGCATGAATGCATCCTGCACCGATTCCGGAAGGGATGATGACAGTCCGTTCAGGTAAATCTCATCGGTGTCGAGGCCTTCCGGTTCGACAAAAATCTGATGCCGGTCTCGTTCCGCAAAGCGCATGACTTTGTCTTCGATTGACGGACAGTAGCGCGGACCGATTCCGGAAATTTTTCCTGAATATAACGGCGAGCGGTCTATGTTCTCCCTGATTATTTTATGCGTCAGGCTGTTCGTATAGACAATATGGCAGGGAACCATCGGACGGTCTATTTCCTTGTCGTCAAATGAGAAAGGAATCACGTCGCTGTCACCTTCCTGAATTTCCAGCGCCGAAAAATCCACGGTTTTCCGGAGAATTCGGGGCGGAGTTCCGGTCTTGAGCCGTCCTGTCGTGAATCCGAGCCTGTGAAGGCTTTCTGTCAGACCGAATGCCCCCTGCTCGCCGAGCCTTCCGCACGGAGCGTCATATTCCCCGATGAAAATCCGTCCTCCCAAAAATGTTCCGGTTGTAAGAACCAGCGCCCGCACCGGAATTATACGCCCGCGTTCCGTGACAATTCCGGTGACTTTCTGTCTCATCCCGCTTTTTGCAGCTTCAGTCCTGAGACCGCCGGATCTGTGTTCACCCGGAATCGAGCCTTTTTCCGCCCTGCTGTCCGAATCCGGAGGAAGGGGAGTTGACGATGCCGCCGTAAGAATGTCTGTGACCGTATCCATAAGGGTGAACAGATTTTCCGTGCGCTCGACGGTTTTCCGCGCCAGCTGAGAATATGTTATTTTGTCCGCCTGTGAGCGCGGCGCCTGCACCGCCGGTCCGCGGCTTCTGTTCAGCAGCCTGAACTGGATCATCGAGCGGTCTATCAGTTTTCCCATTTCGCCGCCGAGCGCGTCTATTTCCCGGACGATGTTTCCCTTTGCGATTCCTCCGATTGACGGATTGCATGACATCCTGCCGATTGCATCCGGCGTCTGTGTCACAAGAAGCGTCTTCAGGCCTGAACGTGCGCAGGCGAGCGCGGCCTCGATTCCGGCATGTCCTCCGCCGGCGACAGCGACATCAAAATAATCATAAAATCCGGCCATTTTTCCGTCACCTGCCGCAGATAAGCCTGAACAGCTCGTCAGTGTCTGACGCCACGGTTTTCGCCCCGTGCTCCTCAAGGAACTTTTTCCCCCTGAAGCCCCAGTCGACGCCGATCACGTTTAGTCCTGCGTTTGTTCCTGTCTGAAGATCCACATCCGAGTCTCCGATGAACACCGTCTCCGCGGGATCCGCATTCATTGCCCTAATTATTTCATAGATGCCGTCCGGCGCGGGTTTTTTGGGAACTCCCGGTCTTCCTCCCGACACAAAGTCAAAAAGCCCCGGAAAATAGTCCTCGCACAGGACTTTTGCCGCGGATTCTGTCTTGTTCGTGTTTACGGCCGTCGCGACTCCGTTTCTACGCAGTTTCTGCAGGAGCTCCGGAATTCCTGGATAGGGTTTTGTCTTTTCCGCCGAGTGCGCGGCATAGTATTCGCTGAATTCTGCCAGAATCTTCTGCTGTGTTTCTGCCTTTGTTCCGGCAGGAACGGCGCGTTCTATAAGTTTTGGAATTCCGTTGCCTACAAAAAATCTGATTTCATCGATTGTGTGCAGGGGCATTCCGTTTTTTTCAAGTATATGATTGCATGAGTCCGTCAGGTCATCCAGCGTATTCAGTATGGTTCCGTCCATATCAAAAATGGCAGTCTTGTATTTCATGATGATTATTATAATGAATTTATGTATGAATGTGGAGATGGCGGAAAATCCTGCAAATTCCGCATCTTGACCGGGAATCTACAGGATTTTGAATTGGCTTGTCCGGACTCTGCCGGAAAGTCGTCGTGTGACGGCAAGCGGGACTATGCGGATTTATTTTCCAATCTTTATGTTCACATTTACGGATGCCGGAACCGGACGTGGCGCGTCGGAATCATGTCTCGCCGCGGCAGGCCCTCCCATCGGCATTTTTTCCTTCTCGGCGTCAGTCTTTACCAGGGAATTAAGCCGTCCGATCCGTTCCGCCGCTATGTTCATCGGCCTCATGGGGTTTCCTTTTCCGCCGAAATCCGTTGTCTGGTTTTTCCCGACGACGATTGTTCCTGCCGGCGCATTTGGCGCAATGTTCTCCGCCGCCGTGTTTGAATTGGCGTGTTCCCGATTTTCGTCCGGCGGCATATCGTCATCCGGGCTGTCATTCTCCTGGTTTTTGGCGGAATTCCGCAGCTGCCGCTCATATTGCCTTGCGGAATACACGGCCACAGCTCCTTCAAGGCACTTTACGGTTCCTCCGGCTGTCGTTATATAGTCGGTTCCACGGACAGACGCCACGGCGACAGGATTCCGGACTGTATAGTTCACTTTTTTGTCTTTTGTAGGGGTTATCTTTGACCGGACCGCGCCTGTGCTCAGATATATGTTCACATTGTCCTTTTTGCCTGAGGAATTCATCTGCTCCAGCGTGACACGCGTAAGAGCGCCCAGGAGCATTACGGAATCATTGTATTTTATCCGCACTTCGGACTGGAAGCCCGTGCTTATGGTCTCGTCCTCAGCCACTGTGTCACCGGTTTTCAGCGGAATCCATCCGCCGTTTCTGCTGACCTCGACTTTTCCTTTTGTGAGGGTGACAACCGCCTGATCCGCATCCGCTTTTGATGCGGCCGCAGTGAAGATAAGCGCTGCGGCCATGGCATTTAGTAACTGTCTTTTCATAATTCCTCTCTTTTGTTGTGTTTCCCGCTCAGAACGACAGCGCCGCATACAGTTTCGCGTAGAATTTGTTGTCATCGCCGCTGTCCCTCAGGTCTATGAATGCGTTCGTGTCTAGTCCGAGCTGAAGGTCGCTGAAAATCCCGTATGAGAATGAAAGTCCAATCTCCACGCCGCCGGATGACATCTGGTTTTCAGTATATGTCATCACATATTTTCCTGTGAATCCTGCGAACATACGTCCGAGCGCGAAGCTGAACGAAATTTTCGGCATAAGGATGTTGCTTGTCTGCGGTGACGACATTGAGTTAAAGGCCGTGCGTGCCGTGAATCCTATGAAATTCTCGAAAATTCCGTATTTTCCGGACGCATATTCGAGCCCGCACAGAAACGACATGCTTTCCATCGGATAACAGACTACGCTCACCGCCGAGTAGTTCATCAGTCCGCTGAAATTCATGGTTCCGAAACACGTCACCGCCGAGTAGTAGAGCTCATTGGCGATCGGGCCACTCATCAGGATGTTCGCATAGTATCTGCTGGCGGAATTTCCTTCCGTGTCGATGAATGTGTTCAGCTGAACCGCAAGGGTCTGGTTTCCGAAAAGTACAGGAAACTCCGCGGATGCACTGATTGGAATATATGCATCGGCCGTCGTGTAGAAATTTCCGTCCTTCGCGTATGACCAGTTTTTGTCAAGGATATTCACGTTTAGTCCGTTCAGCAGACCGGTGTAGCCGGCGTAGGCTGAGAATATGGCCGACGGAAGCGACAGTTTTGCGGAGAAACCGTCGCAGGTCTGGCTGAAAACCGCTTCTGTCATGTCGCTCACCGGACACCGGCCCAAAGCCAGCTGGAGTGAGCCGGAACCGATGTTTTCCTCGAATGAGAATTTGAACAGGTTCAGGTCGATTATATTGGTGAAGGCGGTGTTTCCGTTGTATGCGGAGAAGTAATATTTGTAGAGGACTTCTCCGCTGAAAAACAGGTTTTTGCTTCTGTTCAGCGCGGTGTTCATCCACAGATACGCTCCGTTGGACTGAACCGCCGTGGCTTCAGAGGCGCTGAATCCGGAGGTGTACGCTTCGGTCTCGTTGTTTACGATTCCTCCCCATTCAAGGGCTGCAAGCGGAGCCGCAGTGATGGCTGTCGCCGTGATGATTATGCTGAAGATTCTTTTCATGTTATTCTCCGATGGACTCCAGCTTCATGTCGCCGTAAGTCATCATGCATGAGGTGAGTATATTGAGAGCCTCGCGGCCGGATACGCTGTCCGCCGGATCAGTCCGGTTCGGGAAAATTCCGTCCGCCTTCATCTGCTTGAACGCATAGCGTGGAGATCCGCCCGTCAGTCTGTAGAAAACTCCGCCCCTTATATGCCACATCCGGGAATATATGAACGCAAGGTCCGCCATCACCATCGGGGTGGTTTCGTACACCATGGACGGCAGCTGACCGTTTTCGTAAAGAGCGCTGATTGACTGCCCGTAGGTCGCGTCATTGTCAACAAGTTTCTGCTGGACGGCTGAAAGGTAGCAGATTTGTCCGAATGTAGCTTCCTTTGTGTCTAGGATTTCTGAAACCACATCCGCGGACTGCGCGCTTGCTGCCGCGGAGAACATAATCGTCAGAATAAATGGTAGAAACTTTCTCATTCGGCAATTTTACCCTATATTTTATGTGTTGTCTATGAAAAAGGCCGCCTGTATTTAAGGCAGCCTTTCTCTTTGTCAGAATGATATGTCTTCCGGCCGGGGAGAATTATTCAAGGCCGTCAATTGAGAACCAGTCGATATAGAACGGATAGGAGGTCTTGAATCCCTTGCCGTTTATCTGAAGCTCAAGCGCGTTGGCCTTTCTCGGTTTTGTTACGCGGAAAGTGCCTTTCTTTTCGCCGAAGTCGAATGTGCTGTCCGCAAAGTTGATTGTGAGGACGTGCCATCCGGCTCCGAGGTCACGTGTGGTGATTTTGTCGATGTCGCCTGAAAGATAGGCGATGTTCCAGCTCTGGTCGCGTACCTGAAAGCGGAATTCCGGGACATCCTTGAGCGACTCGCCGCAGTATTCCTCCGGAATGTAGATTTTCATCTTCCATACGGCATTGTCGATTTTTTTCGGATTTTTCGCCTGCTCGCTGAAATTCTGAATCCATCCGTAGTGCGCGTTCATCTTCATGTCCAGCGCGATGATTTTGTCCTCTCCGCCGACATCAATGGAACTCCATGATTTTGACAGAATGTCCGCCTGCCAGTCGCCGGTTCCGTCCTCATACTGGATTTTCGACCAGAGGTCGCCTGTCTTCATGTAGATTTTTCCACTGTCGGCGCTCCATTTTTCAAGGACGGCGTCTGTCATGTTGTATTTTGCTGAGAGCTCCTCCTCGTCAAATCCCTCCGCGCCGGAAATCACATCGTCCGGCATTACATATTCCGCCGGCGCCTCAGCCTGTTTCTCCGCCGGCTTCGCTGAAGCTCCGTCCGACGCGCATCCTGTAATTGCCGCGGCCGCAGCTGCTCCTGCAATCATCATAAGTATCTTTTTCATTTTTTCCTCCATAATATCAATGAAATTTGAACGATACAAATAACAGGATAGAAGCAAAAATTCCGTTTGTCAATTTTTATTTTAATTTTTATTGCTGCCGGAGGCCTACGGAGTATGCGTGGAATTCTTTCCGTCCGCCTTTCATTCTCCGATGTCAACTATCGTGAAGGTCCTTGTCTTTCTGCTTCCGTTTGAATCCATGACGGTCAGCGTATGCGGACCGTATCTCGGAGTTGCCGCCATCTTATGGATTCTTTTTGTCCTGCCGATGTATTCGCCGTCCAAATCCCAGAAGAGCTCCTCGTCGGAATTTCTTGCCGTCGCCTCCATCAGAAACGCTCCTGTTGTGCCGTCAATTTCCACGGGAACCGCGATGTTCGCATTCTGCTGCGGGAACATTATCTCGAACGAATCATCTGTGTAGGAATTGTGCCATGGAACGAACGGCGGAAGTTTTTTATATCCTATTGAATGTTTTGTGTAATAATATTCCATCATAGGCGGCAGAACAAAGAATTTTTTCTGCACGGGCATAGAATTTCCGTAAATTCCGGTCATGTCCTCCACGGCCGCCTGAAATTTAAGATCTGGAGCGAGTGTCACAGTCCTGCAGTATGGACAGGCTGTTCCATAAGGAGCGTCGGCCGGCTTCAGGGCGTTTTTTGTTTTCTGGCAGTCCGGTCCCGCAAGATAGCCTGATTCCGCACAGGTCGGGATTTTTCTGAGCTCAGATTCAGGCGCGTAGGGCCAGCTTGTCTGCGGCAGAACCGAAAAAATATCGAACATCACAGGCGCGCTTGTGGACACGCTTGTCAGATCCTTTGAGCCTTTTCCTTCCGCGTTGCCGATCCATACACCAACGGTGAATTCCTTTGTCGTTCCTATTGCCCAGGCGTCCCTGTTTCCGCTGGATGTCCCGGTCTTCCAGGCGATTTTTTTTGAATTCGCGTAGTTGAGCCACATCGCCTCATCATCGGGCCGTATGCCGTTCTGCAGAATTTCCAGTGTGAGCCATGCCGCGCCTGGGGAAAACGGAGCTTTTTCCTTTTGAAGGCAGGCTTTCTTCATGAGCGAGGAATAGGCGTTTGTGGCCTCGAATAATGTCGTTTCCCCGCCGCCTAGAATGAGCGGAAGACCGTATTCGTCCGCCGGCCTGTCAAAGGTGGTGAATCCGCATTCCTTGAGATATGACAGGAACGCTGAGATTCCGTATGACTGCAGCTCCTTTACGGCGGGAATGTTCAGCGAGCGTGAGAGCGCCTCTCCTGCGGGAACTGCGCCGGAATACGTGGGAACATTGTTGTCAGGACGGTAGCTGCCGATTCTGGTAGGTATGTCCGGAACCAGCTGATCCGGCAGCAGCTGCCCTGAGTCGAGCATCGCCGCGAACAGAAACGGTTTCAGAAGGCTTCCGGAGCTTCTTCTTGAGCGGATTATATCGACCGCGCCTGTGGTGCTGTTCCGTCCTCCGTAACCGGTGTTTCCGCAGTACGCAAGGATTTCTCCGGTCTGCGTTTCGATTATGATTGCCGCCGCATTGTTTATTCCTTTTTTCGAGAAGTTCTCCGACCAGGATTCAAGAATTCTCGTGACGTTTTTCTGAAGTTTTCCGTCCAGTGTGGAATGGAATTTCGTCCGTAATTTCCGCTTGCGCCGGAGGTCCTGTTCATTCCTCTTCTGGAATTCAAGGAAATGGGGCGCGGTTGACGGCAGCGGATAAGGTTTCGGAGGCAGAGCCTCCTCAAGAGAAAGCTCAAGTGTCTCCCTGCTGATGGTTTTTTCCTCATACAGCTTAAGAAGAAGCCGGTCGCGTTTTTTCAGCAGAATTTCCCTGTTCGAGCCGGGAAAGACAAGGCTCGGCTGATTCGGAAGAACTGCCAGTGTCGCGCTTTCCGCCCAGGTGAGATTCTCCGGCGGACGGTGAAAGTACCGCCAGCTTGCCGCCTCAAGTCCGACGACGTTTCCGCCGAACGGCGCATTTGCCGCATAAAGGTTCAGAATCTGTTTCTTTGAGCAGCGCAGCTCCAGAAGGACGGAAATCCATGCCTCGTGAATTTTCTGCATATAGGTGCGCGGCGGATTTCCCTCAAGGATTCTTACGGTCTGCATCGTGATTGTCGATCCTCCGGAAACAATCCTTTTCTGTTTTATGTTCGACACGCAGGCCCTGAAAACCGAGATGAAGTCGATTCCTTTGTGAAAATAGAACCTTTTGTCCTCAAAAGATATGATTGCCTTTTCAAATTTGTACGGAACTTTGCCTCCCTCGAAACGCCATTGTCCGTCCTCCGCGACGCTCGCTCCGATCAGAATTCCGTCCCTGTCGTAAAGGGCGAACGAGCAGGGGACGGTTCTGCCGGAAAACGGCAGCGGCCAGAAGAAAATCCACGCATATAAAAGACAGAACACACAGAGAATTTTCGTGTATTCTGTCTTTTTTTCTCCCGGACTAGTTGGCAGAGACATAGACTCCCGGAGCTACGGCGCTGATTTCGTTGTCGTACATGGCCTCCGCATGAACCGCCGGAATGTAGTACATACCTCCGTAGGCGACCGTCATGTTGAATTCAAATGCGGCGGATTCGTATGAATCCAGATTGAAATACGTGCAGACCTTGTCATCACGTATATCCTGATATGAATATGCTGACGATGTCCGCGCCGTCTCGGTTCCGATTCTGTCGTTGTTCACCTCCCATCCGGTTGCGAGAGGAACCGTAAGCGCAAGGTTCTCAAGTTTTTTCCCGGATGAATTCACGATTTTCACCCTCATCGTGAATGTGTCTCCCAATGCAAGTTTTTCGGGGCGGACGCTTTTGTTTTTGTCTGCGTCCTCGTATGAAACGGTCATCTTTATTCCGTTGTTCCATGCCTTTTCCGTTCCCGGAACTGACATTCCGGATACGGCGAGCGTTCCGAACAGAGGTCTGTTCGAGCCGTTCGTTATCCTGACTTTCTGTACGGAACTGTTTTCCGCATCAAACTCCTGAATTTCGGAGATTCCGCGCATCGTTTTTTCTGTTGTCCGTCCGTTGTTTTCGACAATGTACGCGGCAGGAGCCGGACGGGAATCCCTGTAGAATGAAAGCATGGAAATAAGCGACCATGCCGTCTCCTGCGTGCTGAGCCATCCGTCCTTTGAAAGGGTTTTCGAGACGTTCTCGGCGATTCTTGCCGCCTGCGAGGTGTTGCCGGCGAGGTTGTTCGCAATCAACGCCTGCGCCACAGTTCTTATTGACGAGCTGAAGCTGCTGCCGGTATGGCGGAAAAAGTTCGGAACCGGATCAGTCTGCTTCAAAAGCTCCTGTGCGGTCTGTCTTCTTCCTGCCAGTGAATATGCCGCAGAGAGGAGAATTCCCTCTTCATTTCCTATTTTGTCCGTCATCATCCTGTTCATCGCTCCGATGTCGGGCGAACCGGCAAGGGCGAGCACAAACAGCCTGTAGGCCTGCGTGACCGAAGCCTCGTTGCATTCCGCAGCCGTTTCCTTGAGCCATTCGACAAGAGGTCCGTAGATTTCCGTGGGAATCGTGTAGCCCTGTTTTTTCGCTTCAATAAGGAAGTGCGTCGCATAGCATGAGCCCCATTCCGAGGGAGCCGTGCCTCCGGGCCAGTAGGCCATCGCGCCGGAAACCGTCTGATAGTTCGGATAACGCTCAAACACCGACTTCACGTTCTTCTTGACTTTGGTAAGATTCGCTGAATCCAGCTTCATGAAGTCGGACAGATAGAGCTGGGGGAACGCGCCTGACGTTATCTGCTCAATGCATCCGTGCGGATAGCCGGTGAGATAATCCAGCCTTGACGCAAGGTTTATCGAAGGCATTGTCGAGATTTCCATGGAAAGCTTTGTGGACGGAATGTCTCCGGCGCTCGGAATGTTCACTTCCGATGTTTTTCCCTTCTTGATTTCAAAGTGTTCCGTATATCTGACAGGAATTCCGCGTGACTGTACCGGAATCTCCGTTCTTGCGCGTGCCGTGGCTTTTCCGTCGGTGCAGGTGAACGTGAATTCCGCGCTTCCGGTTTCAGAGGTCTTTACCGTGAATTTTACGGTTTTGTTCTGTCCTGCCGGAATATCCGCGGAAACCGAGTCTTTTGCGGATACCGCGCCCCGGACATCCATATTTATGCTGACGGACGCATCTTTTTCCGTTCCGTTGAATACAGTGACGGGAACGGAAATCTCCTCGTTTGTTCCGGCTGTTCTCGGAAGTGACGGCTGAATCATCAGATCCGCCTTTACCGGAACCGATTTTTCCTTTGTTCCGTAGGAGCCGCCGTCTCCGGCCACCACCATTATCCGTACCGCGCCGATATATTCGGGCATCGTGAATTCCGTAGCCTTCTTCTCTCCGGCCGAAAGCGTGTACGGACCGAAGAATTTTACTACAGGCGCGAATCTGTTTGAATTCCTGTCGGAGTTGTCCGTAATCTCATCGGAGCCGCCGACCGCCAGAAGCGTCTCAAGTTTTCCGCTGTATGCGTTCATCACATAGGAATAAAGATCCCATGACCTGAGAAGGCTCGCCTCTTTCCTGTAGAATTCCGAATGGAGATCCGGCGCATGAAAGCCGGTAAGTCCGAGCAGTCCCTCGTCAACTACCGCAAGCGTGTATGTCATGGGTTTTCCGTTCTTTTCGGAGACCGAAACAACCGTGTTCCTGTTCGGCTCGAATGTTCCGGCTGATGTTATCACCGGCTCAAGGAACGTATCCGGATTTTCAACTATGACAGGAACAATTCCGTATAGCCGTATCGGAAGGCTGTTTGCCGTCTGCAGATGCGGCTGGACAAGCGTCACGTGTACATAGACATTCGGCGCAAGGTTCTGCCTGAGCGGAAGCCTGAACACCGTTCTGTCCGCTGTCGTCTCAATCCATTTCTGTTCTACGATGTTTCCGCTTTTTTCAACGGTGACCAGCGCGCGCTGACCCGCGGATGACGCGAATGAGATTGCCGCCGTATCTCCGGTGTTATAGCGTTTCTTGTCGGTTGAGAGCGGAATCATCATCGCGCTTCCGCCGTTTTCCTGCTGAGATCTTCCTGCCCAGCCCGGCCAGTCGATGTATACGACCTGGCCCGCCGAATGTCCGCCGTAGCTGTCGTTTACAAGAATCAGGTATCTTCCCCAGGAAGGATATTTCACCAAGAAACTGAACGAGCCTTTTCCGTCGGTGATGTTCACCCTTCCGCTGTCAATCTGCTCGTAGTTTTCTCCGCTCACGTATGTCGCGGCGGTGTATGCGTCCTTTTCCCACCACCATTTCCATCCGATTTTATATATCGTGTAGTACACGGATGAATTCTGCACGGGGGTTCCGTCATCCTCAAGAAGAACCACGTCGGCGGTGTGTTTCGTGTCCGTAAGAAGCATGTTCCGGGCGGCGTCGCCTTTGGGCAGTTTGAGTCCGACATATCTCTCATAGGGAGAATATGTGAACGACTTTACCGCCGTGCTGAATGCGCCTGACGGCTCGAAAATCCTGCTGGTGAATTTTGCCCTGAGCTTTCCGGGAATATTGTCTCCCGCATAAAGCGTCTCGTAGAAAACCGTCTTTGAGTCATCTCCGAGATAGCCTTCCCATATTGTCTCTTTCCTTGTATCTACGAAGGAATCAGGATTCGAGAACGTGTAGTCCCGGTAGCCTTCAAAAACAGTCTCCGCTTTGCTGAAGCTTACGGAGACATCGGCTTTGTAGTTGGGAGTCTCAGCTCCGTGAAGCCATTTTCCGGAAAGGGTGAATGTGTTCTCTCCGGAATCAAGCTCCTTCTTGTCCGCGTCAAGTTCAACCGAGAGCCTGTTCGGAACAACCGTCTCTATCCTGAGCGGTTTTGTCCATTCCTTTCCGCCCATGCTGACCTTCGCCGTCCACAGTCCTGTCGTTGAGGATGAGTCCGCCTTCGTCTCTATGGGGAAAAATCCGTTCACCGATTTTGTCAGAAGCCTTGATTCCGTCTTTTTTCCGAGAGGATCTATAAGCTCAAAGGTCAGGGGAATGTTCTCAGGAAGTTTTTTCTCCAGGTCCTGAAGCACGAACGTAAGGTGAATCTCGTCGCCCGGCCGCCAGACTCCGCGTTCCCCGTAGATGAATCCCTTTACTCCGCCGGCCGCCTTTTCTCCGCCTATGTCAAAATGGCTTGAGCTGAGCTCGGTGCTGTTCGACAGCTTCAGATAGGAGCACTGTGATGAATTGCGCGCCGCCACCACGAATATCCTGTCCGCATTGTCAAATACCGCGCTTCCGTCGGAATTCGTGCTTGCCGACTTGATTTTTGCGCCGACATAGTTGTACGCGGTTACTTCCGTTCCTGAGACAGGTTTTGTCGTCTTCAGGTTCGACACCGAGACATAAAGCCTGTTGTCCTCCGTCCTTTTTGCCGAGACCCCCAGATCCGACACGATGATGTTCCGTGAGATCAGGCTGCCGCGGTTGAAATTCGACATATAGAACGCCGGATGGCACGGATCGTCCTTGAATGTCCAGTAATCCTGCCTTTCCCTGTAGGAAAGCCCGTCCGCCCAGTCCCAGTTGCTCCTCTCGCCGGGGATTTCCAGCGGTTCAATCAGGTTGTCCGGCATCCTGTATTCCGAGAAGTCGCCGTGTTCCCTGTGGCAGACGTATTTTATGTTGTTCTTTCTGAATGATATTCTGAGCTGGAACATTCCGTCGGGATATTTTTTCACAAGCTCGCTTATGTCGATTCCGCGCGCCACCATGCGGTTCTTCATCGAGTCATTCCATTCAAAGTCCACGGATTTTGTCCAGACCGGCTCTCCGACCCTGTAAAGCTCATAGTCTCCGTCCAGCTCGTTCTCCTGGAAAAACTGAGTCATATTGAATTCGTGGATTCTGAACGCCTGGATTGTGAGTCCGCTGAGGTTTTGTGTCCAGACAGGAACAGATGTTCCCTGCGATGTAGGCAGGATGTTTCCTTCTTTGATGAAGCTTATCAGGGGCATCTCCCATTTCTCAGGGAATGTGATGTTTCTTCCGCCTGAATATATCGCTCCGGAGGTACTTTTGATTCCCCTTGCGACAAGTATGTTAGATACGTTCTGCCAGTTCGAGTCGTTGAAAATCGTAATCACGTTGTTCCGGATTGACGCATTGAAATCCGTGTTTTTTCTGCCGTCCCTGTCCTTTGCGGTGATGAATGACTTTATGTCCTGAGCCGGATCTATCTTCTGTGAGAAGCTGACAAGAATTCTGTCAGGAGCATCTGTGTTCACGTCGATTATCGAGAAGTCGTTTTTCGAGGGAATCCGGTAGCTTTTCTTTCCGGAGAAGCTTCTGTCCTGATTCCTTGTCAGTCCGAGCGTCGAGCCGCTCCAGCTTACGTAGAAATTCTGCCTGCCGTCTCTGTTTCTTATGTCGTTTATCGAGAAATTCCAGAGATTTGAGCTCTTGTCCTGAAGCCAGTCGATTTTAAGTCGGCTCAGGCCGAGCCTCGCCTTCAGGATTTTTTTCGCCTGTCCGGGAGTTATCGGAATGTCCGTTGTTATTTTTCCGCCGAGCGAATAGTTTTCCGAGTCCGGGTCAAGCAGAAGCTCACCGAGCTCCACTTTATATGATGCGCCTCCCACTACGAAAGGATGCGTGTATTTTCCTGCCGCTGTTTCCCGTCCGAGAAGTTTTCCGCAGTCCGCGGTAAGAACCATGCTGCTGTTCGCCCTGAACGGTTTCTGAGGAGTAAAGACGGCCGTTTTTCCGTCCACTGTCTGCCATGTTCCCTTCTGTGCCGGCGAGAATGAGATTGCCTCTTCGGGAAGGCATTTCATTTCGCCTACAAAAGTAACGGCGATTTTTGAGAGTCTTCCGATGTATGTGGGGGAGACAGCTTCTATGAATTCATCGTTGGCGTTGCTGTATGTGACATGCTTTCCGCTGCAGCCGATAAACATGGCGGACAATATGACCTGGAGAATGCCCGCCGTAATTCCTATGAGTTTTTTTGTATTCATGTTGCGAGTATAGCCGATATTCTGTCTTTATGCTATTAATCAGGCCTGATTTGTGTTCCGGCGGTCTTGTCCGGCAAGAATTCTGAATGCGTCTTCCCTTGCCTGCGCCAGAATCCCGCCGTCACGCTCAAGATCCGCGATTCCAAGCTCCATGCTTCCCGACTGCATTATTCCGGTGAGTTCGCCCGGTCCTCTTGTCTTGAGATCCTGCTCGGCTATGTAGAAACCGTCCGTGCTTTCGCGCAGTGCCTTCATTCTTGCGATTCCTGTTTCCGTGATATTCCTGCTGTAAATCAGAAAACAGAATGACTGCGCGTCTCCGCGTCCCGTCCTTCCCCTCAGCTGATGCAGCTGGGCCGTCCCGAACCTGTCGGCCTGCTCTATCACCATGCAGGTGGCATTCGGAACGTCAACGCCGACTTCTATGACCGTGGTGGCGGCCAGAACCTGAATTTTCCCGGCGCGGAATCCGTCTAGGATTCTGTTCTGCTCATCCTCCCCGATTTTGGAATGTATAAGCGCGCAGGTGAATTCAGGATAAATCCTTTCCGCAAGAAAACTGAACATCTGTTCCGCGGACTTGAGCCTGCGGGAGTTTTCTCCGTCGCCGTCATCCGCGGGATTTATCGCCGGATAGACGAAATAAGCCTGATGTCCGAGTCGCAGCTCCGCGCGCACGGCTTCGTAGGCGTTTTTCTCGTTTCCTTCCCTGATGAGATATGTTTTTACCGGTTTGCGTCCGGCGGGCATAGTCCTTATGGTCGAGATGTCCAGGTCACCGAACACTGTAAGCGCAAGCGTCTGCGGAATCGGCGTCGCGCTCATCATTAGAAGGTGCGGCTCAAAGGTGATTCCGTTTCTCGCTGAAATTCTTCCTTTTTCCAGAATCGCCTGGCGCTGCAGGACTCCGAACCTGTGCTGCTCGTCTATCACCGCAAGCTGAAGGTCGTTGTATGCCGTCATCGGGGAGAAAAGGGCGTGAGTTCCCACAACTATGTCGATTTCTCCGGATTTTAACGCCCTGAGAAGATGCGCGCGTCCGGATGATTTCAGGTTTCCGGTCAGGAATGCGGTTCTTACTCCCATGCCGTCAAGCAGCGACGCTATTGTTCCGGCGTGCTGGCGGGCCAGAATTTCGGTTGGGGCCATAACCGCGCACTGGCCTTTCCAGCTGATTACGCGCAGGCAGACCATCAGGGCGGTTAGGGTCTTTCCGGATCCGACATCCCCCTGAAGAAGCCTTGCCATGGTGAACGGCGGGCGTATTCCGTCCTGCTCAGGGTTTCCGCTGCCGGCTGCAAGAATGGCCGCATTGCGCTCCAGGTATCCGCGGTCAATCTCCGAATCCATCTCCATGATTACGGCGCATTGGTCTCCCGTGAGCCTGAACGGAAGCTTTCTCAGGAATTCTTTCTGGAGAGGGGAGAGCGATTTTTCAAATTCCGTATAATCAGGAGCGGAATCTGCCGCCTGCCGTTCCTGCCGGTCGCAATCTCCGGAGCCGGAATCTGTCTGGAGCCGCGGCAACGTTCCCCGGCGGCGCAGTGAGCGCGAGATTACCGTGTGCTGGAGGTGGTAAAGCTCTTCATATATTATGGTTCTGCGCGCGTCCTCCGCATCCCGCATTGATTTGGGACAGTGGATTAATTCCAGGGCCGTCTGTTTGTGGAGAAGTCCCCGTCTTTCGATGATTTCCGGCGGTATCTCGTCGTCGATTCCCCGGCACCATCCGTTCAGCGCGCCGCAGACAGCCTTTCTGAGTGTCTTCTGTGCAAGTCCCTCTGTCAGCGGATAAATCGGATAAATTTTTGAGTCGGCAAGCTCCGCGGCCGCAAGATCCGGAATTCCGTCCGGAGTGAAAGGAACCGCTCCCGCGTCGATTTTCTCAGCCTCGAATGAGGTGCTCTGAAGTCTTCCGTATTTTGCGGTGAATGTTCCTGTCACCGATATGAATGTTCCTGGCGGAAGAGTCTTCTCAAGAAAACTCCTGTTGAACGCAATCAGCTCCGCCGCTCCGCTTCCGTCGTTTATGAGGAGCTTGAGAGTCCTCATCCTGCCGTATCCGAACCATTCGTGCGCCGTTACCAGAGCCGCCGTATGGATTTTTCCTCCGGCCTCCGCCTCCGCGATTGAAATCCGTCTTGTCCTGTCCTCGTATGAGCGCGGATAGAATTTAAGCAGCTGGCCTACGGTGAAGATGTTCAGTTTTGCAAGAAGTCCAGCCGTGGACGGCCCTACGCCTGCGACCGACGTGACTGGCGCGTTGATTTCTCCGGCCTTCACTTTTGTTCAGAACGGAAGCTGGTGGCAAAGCGATATGAGTATGCCGGTCAGAATTCTTCCTGCTATGATAATCACTAGAACCGTGATTATCGACACAAGCAGCGACTTCCTGTAGTCGGCGTTTCTGACGAATGTCGATGAGATTTTGTAGGTTATTTTTCCGAGCATATAGTCAAGCTGCTGCCATGCCGAACTGTAGGCGGTCTTTCCGCGGTTCACAAGCAGCACGATGTAGCGCACGGCCATCAGAAGCAGAAGCAGCGTCGCGATTGAGGATACAATCTGCCAGAGCATGGCGATTATCGTTCCGAGGATTCCGCCAAGGTAAATTCTTCCGGTCGCCGTGATTCCTCCGAGCACGGACGAGAGGGCGGAAAGAATTCCGATCGAGATGATCGGAGAGAAGTCTATGTTTCCGAATCTGAGCCAGTCGAATCTGCTGAAAAAATTCAGGTAGGGGTCGCAGATTGTGGAGATGAATCTTCCGAAGGCGGTGAATTTCGCGCCGGGAAACCAGGTCAGTATTATGTCTATAAAGCACAGAACCGTAAATAGCGTGATGAACGCCGACAGAATCTGCAATATCGCTGCAATCATTTTTTTTCACCTCTTAAGAATATGTTTTACCGGCCGGAAGCGCTATTCGCACCATATCTCCTTGACGAACGGCATTTCACTCAGCTGTTTCAGCGTCTCCTGATCCGGAGATACCCTCATCTGCTCATTTGCCTTTACTATGTACGGATTTCCGCCTGTGTCTACATGAAAATATACATGACAATTGCCCGTTTTATCAAATAAAAAATCCTTCATAATCGCGATGTCAGAATTCGCTCCGAAAAGAGGCTCCATCTGGATGTGGACGGACTGGATTGAGTGGTTCTCGAGGGCGGCCGCATCTTCTATCGAATCGACAAGCAGGGACGGAGTGTCACGCTGGCCGTCAACTTTTCCACGCAGCGCGTATATTCCGTCGTTCTGGATCTTCGGCTTTAGGGATTCCCAGATTTTTGGAAAAAAAGTGCAGTCAATCAGGCCGTCGTAGTCGTTCAGCTTGCAGAAGGCCATCTCGTCGCCTTTTTTTGTCCTTATCGTGCGCAGCTCCGTCAACATTCCAAGCGCTGTGTATGATTTTCCTGAATCCTTGAGCTGCCATGGCTTCATGCCGGAATTCAGCTGGTTCTCCCTGTCGGCCCTGCTTTCCGCGGCGATTCTTGTTATGTTCGACGAGCGCAGCGTAACCGCCCTGTCTATGGCCTTTTTGTACTCATCAAGCGGATGTCCGCTGATGTAGCAGCCGATACATTCCTTCTCCATGTTCAGAAGCTCCATCCTCGGAACATCATCGATTCTCTTGAACACGAATTCCGTATATGACGTGTTGCCGTCATCCAGCTCGCCGAACAGGTCTCCCTGACCGCTCATCCTGCTTTCCTGAATGTCGGACGCGTAATCAACCGCCGCATCGAGGTTTGTAAGAAGCGTCGGACGGTTCTGCTGAAGTCCTTCCTTTTCTCCGGTATGGTCGAATGCTCCTGTCCGGATAAGGACTTCGATGGAGCGTTTGTTCACCGTCCTCAGGTCGATTCTCAGACAGAAGTCCATGAATGACTTGAACGGTCCGCTGTTTTTCCGCTCGTCCACGACAGCCTGCGCCGCCGCCTCGCCCATGCCCTTTATTCCCATAAGACCGAATACGATTCTTCCTTCAACGACGTCGAACACAATGTCCGAGCGGTTGACGTCCGGAGGATCGATTGAAAGTCCCATCGCGCGTCCCTCTGCTATGTACTGTGGCAGCTTGTCCGTGGATGTGATTTCGTTTGTGAGGTTGGCGGCGATGAATTCGGCGGGAAAGTGCGCCTTTAGGTAGCCGGTTCTGTAGGCTACAACCGAATAGGCGGCCGCATGGCTCTTGTTGAATCCGTAGCCTGCGAACGGGACCATTATCTCAAAAATTTCGGCCGCGTGCTCCTCGGTGAATCCGTTCCTGATCGCGCCCTGGATGAATTCCTTCTTTTTTCCCATAAGGACTTCAGGTTTCTTCTTTCCCATGGCGCGCCTCAGCATGTCCGCTCCTCCGAGCGAGAATCCGGCAATCCGCTGCGCCACCTGCATTACCTGTTCCTGATACACCATTACGCCGTAGGTTTCTTTCAGGATGTCCTCAAGGCACGGATCGGGATAATGGACTGTCTCAGGATGCCATTTTCCTTCGATGTATTGCGGAATATAATCAAGCGGGCCTGGACGGTAGAGCGCGTTCAATGCGACAAGCTCCTCGATTCTGTGGGGCTGCGCCTGGCGGAGAATTTTCTGCATTCCGGGACTTTCAAACTGGAATATGGCGACCGCATCTCCGCGGCAGAAAAGGTCGAATGTCTCCTTGTCGTCAATCGGAATGTCCCGTTCCGCCGTAAAATTCTCAAGTCCTGGGCGTTTGTGGATTATCCTCTCCGCATATTTTATCAGTGTAAGCGTTTTCAGTCCCAGATAATCCATCTTGACAAGTCCGCACGGCTCGATTATGTCCATCGTGTACTGCACGGCGACCTTGCCTGTTTTCGCATCCTTGTAGACGGGCGCCCAGTCGGGGAGGATCGACTTGCCGATTACGATTCCAGATGCGTGCAGCCCGGTGTTTTTTATTACGTTCTCCAGCTTGAACGCCAGCTCGAACAGCTTCTTGAAGCGCGGATCATCCTTGAATTTAATCAGCTGTCCGTTGTCGGGATGTTTCTCGTCCGGCTCGGTGAACGCGTCCTTCAGCTTGGCCTTCGGATTGTCGGGAATTCCCTTTTTCAGCATGTTCACGTCGTTCAGCGGAATTCCAAGCACGCGTCCCACATCGGCGAGCGCATTCTTGGCTTTCAGCGTTCCGAATGTTATTATGTGTCCGACCTGAGGATCGCCGTATTTGTCGCGTGTATATTGAATCACGTCCTGCCGTCCCTCGAAGCACATATCCACGTCGAAGTCCGGCATCGAGACGCGCTCAGGATTCAGGAAGCGCTCAAAGATGAGCTTGTATTTGAACGGATCTATGTCGGTGATTGTCATCGCATAGGCTACAAGCGAGCCTGCGCCGGAGCCGCGCCCCGGTCCGATCGGAATTCCATGTGTCTTTGACCAGTTGATGAAGTCCCAGACAATCAGAAAGTAGCCGGAAAATCCCATCTGGAAGATTATTCCAAGCTCATACATCGCTCGGTCAACTATTTCCTTTGTGATTTTTTTGTATCTCTTGCGCAGTCCGGTCTCCACAAGATAGAGGACATAAGCGTCCTGCGACACGAATCCCTCCGGAATTTTATACACCGGAAGACAGTCCTTCAGCTGTTCGGTCTTGTACTGGGGAATCGTAAGGTCGCACATGGAGGCTATTCTCATGCTGTTCTCGATGAGCTCCGGATTGTTCGGAAACAGCATCCTCATCTCACTCTCGGTCTTCATATAGAACGAGTCGTTCGCGAATTTCATCCTGTCCGTGTCGGTTACGAGTTTCTTTGTTCCTATGCAGAGCAGCGCGTCCTGGGCCTCAGCGTCGTCACGGTCCGCGTAATGAATGTCGTTTGTTACTACCGCCGGAATCCCGAGCTTTTCCGCCAATGCCAGCAGTTTCGGCGCGACATATCTTTCCTCAGGAATCGCATGATCCTGAATTTCTATGAAGTAATTGTCCTTTCCGAAAAGTTTCTGATATTTGAGCGCGAGTTTCTCCGCTCCGTCATCGTCATCCGCCAGCAGAGCCTGCGGAAGTTCTCCGGCAATACACGCGGACAGGCAGATAAGTCCCTCGTGGTATTTTTCCAGAAGCTCAAAGTCGATTCGCGGCTTGTAGTACAATCCTTCGGTATATGCCAGCGATGACAGCCAGCACAGGTTCTTGTAGCCTTCCGCATTCTTGCACAGAAGAATGAGGTGATAGTTGTATTTCTTGTGGCCCGCGGATTCGGAATATCTTGTGGGATTCTTCTCCAGATGGCTTCCTTCCGACACGTAGAATTCCTCTCCGCATATCGGATTTATTCCGTTTATATGGCAGAGCTTCTCGAAATTCAGCACGCCGAACATATTTCCGTGGTCGGTCAGAGCCAGCGCCTTCATGTTAAGCTGCTTTGCCTTCGCAACGAGCTTGTCTATCTTGGAGCAGCCGTCAAGCAGGGAGTAGTCGGAATGTACATGAAGGTGGACAAAATTTGATACCGGAGTGCCTTCCGGCGCATCGTCGAATTTGTGATAGTCAGCCATGCGGCGATTATATCACCGCATGGCCAAAAGCAAAAGACCTACCGGCTGAACTTGAACCACTTGAAGTCGAAATTGCAGCCCGGAAGGAACACGAAGCTGATTTTCTGGCTTCCGCTCACCGGGGAAATCTCAAATGTCTTCTCCTCGTAGCCGTCGGTGTGGGCGAATTCAATCACCTGGGTTGAATTCTTTCCGTCATCGCCGAAGAATTTCACGTTTATCGTGTTGTTCTCGGTATTGGATTTTCCGCAGATTGTCAGCTTTGCCGCGCTTTCCGTTCCGAAGTCCATATTTCCGAAGTCAAGGTTCACGTTGTTTCCGATTCCCTCGACGGTTTCAGCTGTCCTTGTGAACGTGTCGCCCGAAATCACGTCGGCGTCCAGCGCGCGCAGCCTTGCCGTCGCCTTTGGCGTCTTGTCAAAGTAGAATCCGTGGAAGTACAGCTCATGCGGGAATGCGACCGAAACCGTGTGCACGCCGAAAAGCCTTTTTTTCAGGGTGAAGACGTTCTCGCTGTAGACATTGTAGATTGACTCGTGGCTGTAGGTGAATTTTCCGAGGCACTCGCCGCCGGTTGCCGAAGGTTTCGTTCCTTCCGCGGTGGTTCCGTCGCCCGGCGTTCCGTCCCAGATTTCCACTGGAACTTCCGTCTCGAACGTGAAAATCGGAATGTGGATTGTGTCCGCGCCGTCCTTTCCGAAGTCAACCTTGTCGAATGCGATCCAGGTCGGTCCGATTCCCCTGTTGGAGATTCCGGACTCAAGGCAGACCGGGGCCTTTTCCCTTGCCGCGTCCCATCTGTTCTGGCGGCACGCCTCGATAATCTTGTACGGATTGAGCTTCGGGTTTCCGATTCCGCTTACGCTGAAATTCAGGTCGCTGAGAACCTCATCAAGCTGAGTGCCGTTTCTTGCCGTGCACCGCAGAATGCATTCGCCGTCGCAGGCAGCCTTTACCGTCGCGGTTTCGGTTCCGCTTCCTTCGCCCTGTTTCTCCAGAACCTCGATGTAGTCGCTCGGAACACATTCCTTCAGGACCGGATTCCAGTTGATTTCCTTAATCGAGGCGTTTTCCGGAAGAACCTTGCAGGTCACTTTGATTTCCCTGTTTTCCGGAGTCAGTTTTGTGCAGCCTTCTGCGATAATCTCGGTTTTTCTTGACGGAATGAAGTCCTTTTCCGGCTTGACCGAAAGGTCAGGAGCTGTTTCATTCCATTCCTTTCCGTCGAATTTCATGGAGACTGTAGGAAGCTCCCTGCTTGCCGCTGTAACCACAAATCCGCTTTCTGACGCTCCGTCGTTCTTCATTCTGACGATTGCCACAAGCCTGTTCGCGAAAAGCTTTCTGCTGAGCGAATTTCCGCCCTGAGGAGTGTACTCGTCGTAGTCGGTGGAGTCTCCGTTGTCCATTCCCACAAGCTCCGCCCCGCCGCTCACGTTGAACGTGATGTAGTTCCTTGCGTTCTCTACCGGTTCTCCGTCTGCGTCCGCGGTCATTATGTCTATGAAGAAAAGGTCTCCGAAGCCGCCTTCCTCCGGCTTCATGATGATTTTCGCCGGGTCTCCGAATGAGCACTTCACGTCCTGCGCTACGGCTTTTCCGTCCGCGCCGTATGCGACCGCCTTCAGTTCGCCTTTGTGATATTCGGTCTGCCACCGTCCGAACGGCTCTGAGTCCTTTTCGTGATTTATGTTGCGCCTGCCGAGCGATTTTCCGTTGAAGAAAAGCTCCACCGCGGCGGCGTTCGTGTAGGCTTTTACGTCGATTGTCTGGCCTTCGTTCCAGTCCCAGTACGGAAGGAGATGTACGAACGGCTCCGTATTTTTGCCCGCCCATTCCGATTTATATAGAAAGAAAGTGTCTTTCGGGAATCCTGCCGTGTCAATCTGGCCGAAGTATGAGCTTTTCGTGTGGTAGGGAGTCGGCTCGCCGATGTAGTCCCAGCCCGTCCAGATGTACTGTCCCGCGCTGAAGCGGTTGTCGCGGTCGCCGGTGATGAGAGTCTGCGAGTTCGCCGCCCCCCAGGGAACGGTGCAGTTTCCGAGCGTCGAGCACTGGCCGTCGCTGAAAGTAACCAGCTTGAGGTTTTCGGGGAAATGGTAGATTCCGCGGCTCTGTACAGTGGAGCCTGTCTCGCTTCCGTAAATCTTCCATTCCGGATATTTTCCGTGATGCTCGTCGTAAAGCCGCTCAAGGTAGTTGTAGCCGACAGTTCCGATGTTCTTCGCACATTCCTGCGCTCCGTCGGTCATCATGTAGTTTGAGGCGATTGTGATTTCAGCGTTTCCGTCCGGATCGTGCCTTCTGACGATTTGTGAGAGATTCTTCGTGATCGCAAGTCCGTTTCCGACGTGCGTGTCGTAAATTTCGTTTCCGATTGACCACATGATAAGGCTCGGATGGTTTCTGTCCTTGCGTACCCAGGAGACCGCATCGCGCTCGTGCCATTCATTGAACCAGTTTCCGTAGTCGAACGTCGTCTTCGGTTTTTCCCACATGTCGAACGCCTCGTCGTCAATCAGGAGGCCAAGCTCGTCGGCAAGATCCATCCAGGCCTTCGGCGGGGGATTATGCGAGCAGCGTACAGAATTCACTCCCATCTCCTTGAGCTTGAGGAACTGCCGCCGCTGCGCGTTCACGTCGAATGCGGCTCCCAGGGCTCCGTGGTCGTGGTGTTGGCATGCGCCGAAAATTTTCCTGTGGCGTCCGTTCAGGAAAAATCCTTCGTTGTTCGTGAATTCAAATGTCTTGAATCCGAGATTCTGGCTGACGGAATCGGTGACATTTCCGTCCTTGTCCAGAAGTTCCGTTTTTGCCGTATAGAAATAAGGATCGTCGATGTCCCAGAGCCGCGGAGATGAGACAGAAAGCTCCTCGTGCGTGCGGGAGAGCGGAGCAGAGCCGAGAGACGGCACGACCTGATGAAGATAGTCCGCCTCGTCGGAGCTAAGAGGAAGAGGTGCGGCGGGGGAAACCGATTTCGCCAGAATTTCGCCGGTTCTTCCGGTAATTGTGTTTACCACCGTATGTCCGTCCAGATCGCCGGCGACCTCCACGGAATTTTTCACCGTCCATTCACCGTCAAGCCTGTTTTTGTCGGCAGGACGGCAGACAAAGTATGTTCCGTCGGAGGCAAGGTGAGTCCGCGGCGCGTTTATGAGCGTCACGTCCCTGAAAATTCCGGCTCCGGAGTACCAGCGCGTGTTCGGAGACTGATAGACCGCAATCACAAGAATTTCGTTTTCGCCTGTTTTTACAAGCCGGGAAATATCGAATTCAAAGGTGGCGTAGCCGTATTTCCATTCGCCGGCCTTTTTTCCGTTAATCCAGACTGCGCTGTTCATGTACACTCCCTCGAAGCGGACCGCCGTGTGCCGGTTGCCGGTCTCCGCCTTAGTCAGCGTGAACGTCTTTTTATAGCATCCGACGCTGTTCTTGTACAAATCCTTTGTATGATGAATCATCCAGTCGTGAGGAATTCTTACCGGCCTGTATACGGCCGCTTTGGCCGCCGTCAGAAAATCTTCCGGATTAAAAAGTACCGGTTCCTTGTCCTTATACATTTTGTCAGAGTCAAGCGGAATTTCTGAAAATTCCCAGCCGTCATTAAAAAGAGTTGTCATATCCGGAAATTATAATATGGAAATTTGAAAGATAAAAGCGAAAAACGTTGTATAAAAGTCTTTATTTTTTGGATTTATTCATCCGTGGCTCCGGGACATTCATCCCGTCTGATTTCTGCGTAGGAGCCAGGAAATTCTTGATCCGGCGGAACATACAAAAAAGCCCAGGCTGACTACGGCACAGATTCCGGCCTCATACCGTTGCTTCCTTCCGGATCTGGCGGAGTTTTGAGTCGGCTTCTTGCATAGCACCTGGGCAACGGAAAGAGGGGGATTCGAACCCCCGGTACCTTGTGGGTACGCACGCCTTCCAAGCGTGTACCTTAAACCTCTCGGACATCTTTCCACGGTGAATGAATACAAAAAAAGCCCATCAAACAGATGAGCTTTATGAGACTAACACGATTCGAACGTGCGACCCCCACCTCCGCAGGGTGGTGCTCTAATCCAGCTGAGCTATAGTCTCAGACAAAACACTGATGAAGGTGTTTGTGTTCGGAGGCGACAGGAGTTGAACCTGCCCGGCCCTTTCGGTACCGACGGATTAGCAATCCGTTGTATTACCGCTCTACCACACCTCCATTGAGTCCGGAGCGAGAGGGATTCGAACCCCCGGTAACTTGCGCTACAACGGTTTTCAAGACCGCCCCAGTACGACCGCTTTGGTATCGCTCCAATTTGTAGGCATCACTTTATATTTTTTCATTGTTTCTGTCAATAGCGCGCGGGAAAAATTCTTGACTTGACCGGACTTTGTTCTTAGATTTATTAAAAATACGATTTCCGTTCGTTGCGGAAAAAGAGAGGTGGAAAATGAGGAAATGGAATTTTCTTATCGGTGGAATTCTTGCGGTTCTGGGTATTCTTCTTATAATATTCCCGCAGGCATGTGTCAAGGTTGTCGTTATTGCGCTCGGACTCGGCTCGATAGCGGATGCGGTATATAATCTGATATACACAAGAAAACTCTTTGCCGACATAGGACTTGGGCTTCCTGTCGTGGTGAAGAGCATCGCCGGAATTCTTGTCGGTGTTCTTGCCGTGGTGCTTCCGCTTGCCTTTGCCGGAACAATGTGGACGGTGATGATTTATGTTCTTGCCGTTTATCTTGTGCTGTATTCGCTGACGGGTTTTTATTATTGCGCGAGGCTCCGGAATACAGGAATAGAGCGCAGGAATATCATTCTTGAGAATTTCACCTGTCTTCTTGCCGCCGTTCTTCTTTTTATCATTCCGACTGAAGTTCTCGGCGTGATTGTAATAAGGGTGATAGGTGCCGTTTCCGTTATTCTTGGTGCCGTGCTGCTTGTCCTTGAGTACAGGCTTGCGAGAAACACCGTTACAATAAAGGCCGAGGTGACTGACGACAACTGACCGTTTCTGCATATTTATGCAGAATTCATTGTTTTATTAGTTGAAATTCTGTATACTCACGCTCATATCGGAAGAAGGATTCTGATTTTTGCGGACGGCTTCATTCTCCGCGCCAGCGCCTGATTTGGGGAATGAGGCCGGACTGCGATGCCCTGTGGAGACGGATGGTTCCGTGCGCGCTTTGTGCCGGAACCGTTCATTTCCGGGAATCACGAATCCTGAATTTCTTTCCGTCATTTCTTTTCATATATAAAGAGGTTTTTCTATGGTTTCATGGTCAAATGCAGATTCCCTTTCCTCCTGGAAAAAACTGATGTCCCTGAGAGGAATGGTTTCCGTGGCCGACGAGCTTGCTTCTCCGGGAGCGGCGGAGCGCGTCGCATCGTATTCTGTTCCGATGGGAGCCGGACTCACATATAACTACGCCGCAAAACAGGTCAATCCCCAGATTATGAGGACTTTTGCCGAGCTTGCGGATGAGGCTCAGCTTGTTGGAAAATATTCGGAGCTTCTTTCCGGCGCGGTCATAAACACCGGCGAGAAAAGGATGGTTCTCCATCATCTTACGCGCGGACAGCTCGGAAAAGATGTTGTCGCTGACGGATGCAATAAGCGTGAATTCTATGTCGCACAGCAGAAGGCGGTGGCTGAATTCGCTGAGAAAATCCATTCCGGCAAAATTCTGAATGAGAACGGAGAGAAATTCACTTCCGTCTGCCAGATAGGAATCGGAGGCTCGGATCTCGGTCCGCGCGCCATGTATCTTGCGCTTGAGAACTGGGCCAGGAAAAACGGAAAATTCATGATGGATGCGCATTTCATCTCGAATGTCGATCCTGATGACGCCGCGTCGGTCATGAAGTCCATTGACATGGCGCGCACCGTATTTATTCTTGTATCAAAAAGCGGAACTACGCTTGAGACTCTTACAAATGAGAATTTCGTGAAGGATTTTCTCAGAAGGGCCGGCCTCAATCCGGCGCGGCATATAATTGCCGTCACCAGCGAGACAAGTCCTCTTGCGCATAATCCTGACTATCTTGCGGCGTTCTATATGGATGATTATATCGGCGGACGTTATTCATCAACTTCCGCAGTCGGTGGCGCTGTCCTCAGCCTTGCCTTTGGTCCGGATGTCTTCGCGGAATTCCTTGAGGGGGCAGCGGAGGAGGACAAGCTCGCGCTTAATCCGGATGTGGCGAAAAATCCAGCCATGCTTGACGCTCTTATCGGAATTTACGAGAGGAATGTCCAGGGTTACCCCGCTACCGCCGTTCTTCCGTACAGCCAGGCGCTCAGCCGTTTTCCCGCCCATCTCCAGCAGCTTGATATGGAGTCAAACGGAAAGTCCGTCAACAGGGACGGAGGAGAAATCGCTTATCCGACAGGACCGGTGATTTTCGGCGAGCCGGGAACAAACGGTCAGCATTCATTCTATCAGCTGCTTCACCAGGGAACGGACATTGTTCCGCTTCAGTTCATCGCGTTCAGCGAGAATCAGACGGGTGACGATGTCGTGATAGAGGATTCCACAAGTCAGGTCAAGCTGTGCGCCAATGTGACCGCGCAGATTGTGGCCTTTGCCTGCGGAAAACATGATGATGATCCGAACAAGTGCTTTGCAGGAAACAGGCCGTCAAGCCTCATCTACGGAAAGCGGCTTGATCCGAAGGCGCTCGGTGCTCTTCTTGCCCATTATGAGAACAAGGTCATGTTCCAGGGATTCGTCTGGAATGTTAACAGTTTTGATCAGGAAGGCGTTCAGCTTGGAAAGAAACTGGCCAAGACGGTTCTGAGCGGAAAGATGGAAGGTGCTCTCAAGGCATTTTCCGGACTTCTGATAAAATAGATGGCATAAGACGGTGTCCGCGGAAAGTCTGTCCGGCTTCTGCGGCGCCGTATATTTTCTGCCCGGAGGCTCAGAATGAAGGAACGCCAGTCCCGGCTTAAGGCCATAAAAACCATAATAAAAGAAAAAAGGATCGGCAGTCAGGATGTGCTTCTATCCGCCCTGCAGAAGGACGGATATGAGGTTACGCAGGCGACGCTTTCCCGTGACCTGAAGCTTCTCAAGGTAGGCAAGGTTCCGGACGGAGATAACGGCTATCTGTATGCGCTGCCAGATGATGACGGCCGTGATTCGGAGCTGATTTATGTTCAGGATTTTTTGCGCGGATACATAAGCGTTGACTTCAGCGGAAACATAGTCGTAATAAAAACATTTCCCGGTCATGCCAACACCGTCTGCAATGCCGTGGACAACCTGAATTTTGAGGATGTCATCGGGACTGTCGCCGGCGACAACTGTCTTTTTGTCTGTCTGCGTGAAGGTGTCCACGGACGGCGCTTTATCGAGACAATGAGAAAAAGAATACCGGGAATTGAAGTATAAAGTTCAAATTGATATATTGTAAATATGTTGTTCACCAGTACCAGAGACAGAAGCCTGTCCGTAAAATTCTCACAGGCTGTTCTTGACTGTATGCCTCCTGACGGCGGGCTTTTTGTTCCGTCATCAATAGAAGATTTGCGCCGCTGGATTTATTATATTGACGGAGACACTTCGTTCACATCCATCGCGGGCACACTCACATCGGCTTTTATAAAGGACGAATTCAGTCCGATAATATGCGAGCGGATCGCGACATCCGCGTTTCCGTTTGAGCCTTCGGTCAGGCAGCTTGATGATAACCTTTTTATGCTCCAGCTGTATCACGGCTACACCGGCTGCCAGAGGGATTTCGGCGTATCGTATCTCTGTTCGTATCTTGAGACTACGCTTGAGATGAGCAGTCAGAAGGCCGTCATTCTTGACTTTACGCACGGAGGACTCGGAAGCCTTCTTGCAAGGGTGCTTCATGGAAAGAAGAATATAAAGGCCGTCCTCCTGTATGAGAAGGGAACTGTCCGTGGCATAAATGACGAGGATCTTTCTGCGAACGGGGGAAATATCTGTCCGCTTGAGACTGAGCTGGACGAGGCGGGCTGCCGCCGGATTATAGGCGAGGTTTTCGCCGACCGTGAATTCGTGCGCAGAAACGGACTTACAGTCGCCAACACATCGAACGTATGCCGTCTGATGGCGCAGGTTTTCTTCTTCCCGTATTCATTCTCCAGAATAAAAAGCCTTGTCTCCGGCGATATATATTATGCGCTTGAGGCCGGAAATTACGGTACGATAATGGCAGGCCTTTACAGCTGGCGGTTCGCGCTTCCCCTGAGCGGTTTCTTTCTGCCGGCGACGGACGCTCTCTCGGCGGATGCGGCCGGAAATCCCATTCTGCTTGATTCGTTTGTGGACATAAAGAAACGGAACCGCTCTGATCCGTCACTTCCTGCGAACCTTGAGAGGCTTGAGGCGTTCTTCGAGAAGAACAGCATGATGATGAGGAATTTCGTGTTCCCCAACAGAATTTCCGTGGCCGAGACCGACGAGGCGGCAAAGGAGCTGTTCCGGAAATACGGAATTTTTGCGGACAGGAACACGGCCGGAGCCTATGCCGTCATAAAGAAAAATTCCGGCGCGGTCAATGATGAGGACGGTTCATTTGTGCTTGTGGCGCACAATCATCCGGCTCTATCAGCAGAGTACTGCCGCCATACGACCGGTGAGATGCCGGAGATTCCGGACAACATAAAGGAGACTATGGTTCCTGCGGTTTCCGGACGGC
Organism: Treponema sp. UBA792; assembly: GCA_002296965.1. GTDB lineage: Bacteria > Spirochaetota > Spirochaetia > Treponematales > Treponemataceae > Treponema_D. The sequence goes on from DBIW01000031.1 coordinate 35,965, forward strand.
CGCTTGTGTCAACATCCGGAGAAATCCGTTCTGCGGTAGAGGAAATCTGCGGCTCGCGCTGAATGGGACTTTTGAATTTTCATTTTGATTTTTTATGGGAGAATACATGAAGAAGACTGGCTCGGAAATAATAATAAGACTGCTTGAGATGTACGGAATTGATACGGTGGCGGGAATTCCCGGAGGTTCAATACTTCCCCTGTATGATGAGCTGAACAGAAGCGGAATCCGTCATATTCTTGTGCGCCATGAGCAGGCTGCCGGATTCATCGCGCAGGGAATTGCCAGAAGCACAGGAAAGCCGGCCGTATGTCTTGCCACGAGCGGTCCGGGCGCGATGAACCTCCTTACGGCCATAGCGGATGCCCGCGCCGATTCCGTTCCTGTCATAGCAATAACCGGTCAGGTGAACACGGATCTGATCGGAACGGATGCCTTTCAGGAAGCCGACACTTTCGGGCTCTCCTTTCCGATAACGAAACACAGCATAATGGTGAAGTCGCCGCTGGAGCTTCTTGATGCTGTTCCTGAGGCTTTTGCTGTTGCCATGAACGGACGTCCCGGACCTGTCCTTATAGATGTTCCAAAGGATGTGCAGCTTGCCTCATGTGAATTCAGCGCATGGCCGGACATAAACAATGTCCATCTGCACGACATAAGGTTCCATACTCCTCCGTGCGAATATTCAAGAAAAATGGACGCGATAACGGAGATGCTTGCGAACGCACGTCGTCCGGTGCTTTTCTGCGGCGGCGGATGCAATTCTCCGGCCGCCTCGGCCGAAATCGGAAAATTTCTTCGGAGCTACAGGCTGCCGGTCGTCACAAGCCTTATGGGAATCGGCTGCATACCGGAAAATTCCGAGATGTTCATAGGAATGGTCGGAATGCACGGCTCCTATGCCGCCAACCGAGCGATGCACGACGCGGATCTTGTGATTGCTGCCGGTGTCCGTTTTGATGACCGCGCGACAGGCCTTGTCTCCGAATTCTGTCCGGATGCCCAGATTGTCCATATTGATGTAGATGCCGCCGAGGTCAACAAGATAATGCGTTCGGAGCTGGCGGTAGTCGCCGATGTGGAGTCGGTTTTTCCTATTCTTGTCCAGCTCTCGTCCGAAAAGCAGTCCGTCTACGGCGCGGCATGGCAGAGCGCCGAGGCAAGAGCCGTCTGGCTTGAGAAAATCGTGAACCTCAAGAAATCAGGATATTCACTTTCTTGCGGCCGCCCTTCCGTCGGGGACGGTGTGAATCCGCGCGAATTCATAAATTCCGTTCCGTCCCTTGCCGGAATCATGGGGCTTGATCCGTCCGACATAATCGTCACGACCGATGTGGGGCAGCATCAGATGTGGGCCGCACAGTATTATCCCGTAACCCGGCCGCGTTCCTTTCTTACATCCGGCTCGCTTGGAACCATGGGCTTCGGCCTTCCCGCCGCGATCGGGGCTGCGCTTGCGAATCCCGGAAAACGTGTCGTGTGCTTTTCCGGCGACGGCTCTATAATGATGAACATACAGGAGCTTGCGACTCTCGCCGAGCTTAATCTTCCTGTGACGGTGATTGTGTTCCGCAACGGAACCCTTGGAATGGTCTACCAGCAGCAGAAGTATCTTTTCGGAAAGAACTACAGCGCGAGCGTGTTCTCAGCTGTTCCCGATCTTGTTGCGGTGGCCCGCGGCTTCGGAATAGAGGCTGTGGATGCCGACGGGGATCCGGAATGGTACAGAAAGGCGTTTGACCGCACAAGGGAGAACCGTCCCTGCTTCGTGAAGGTGAGCGTCAGCTGCGAGGAGGATGTCCTTCCGTTTGTGCCTGGAGGAAGAGCCAACATCGATTCGATAAGGTGACGGGCGGAATTTTAAGGGAAGTCAGCGTGCGCGGGAGAATTTTGAGTGGTAGTTGTCCCACCATTCGGCTTCCCTTTTCTCCTGTTCTGATTCGCTTTCCTTGAATTCCATGCTGATTTTATCAAGCCTTGAGCTGCATTTTATCACGGCATCGGCAATGCACGGCTCGAAATGAGTTCCTGATGACTTTCTGAATATTTCCACGGCCTGTTCCGTAGGCATCGGATCCTTATACAGACGCCGGCTCACAAGCGCGTCGAACACATCCGCGGCGGCCATCAGTCTTGCGCACAGCGGAATTTCCGTTCCCTTCTTGTGCTCCGGGTAACCGCTTCCGTCCCATTTCTCATGGTGATACAGCGCCATCTCCCTTGCGGCGGTGTTGAATGTCCCGTCATCTATTTTCGGAAGAAATTCCAGAAGTTTCGCGCCTTCTGCCGGGTGGCACTTCATTATCTCAAATTCCTCTTCCGTGAACTTTCCTGGCTTGTTCAGAATTCCTTCCGGAATATGAATTTTCCCGATGTCATGCAGGCACGCCGCCGTGCTGAACGTGCTGATTGTCCTGTCCGTAAGGACATCGGTGTAATGGCCGGAATTCCGGAGCTCAAGCGCAATCTCGCCGAGGTATTTTTCTGTGTGCATTACGTGCCTGCCGGTGAACAGGTCATGGCTTCCGAGGACCTCGCCTACAAACTGGAGCAGCTTCTCCTGTGTCTCGCGCATTGTCCTGTTCTTTTCGACAAGCTGCGCGTTTATTGAATTTATCTCGGAATTCTTTTTCCTCAGCTGGATCAGCGTCTCGGAATGTGCGGTCATAGATTTTATGAGCTGCATGAGGGTTCTGTGCGTTCTGTTCGCGATTGACATCGTTATCAGTGTCACGAAAAGGAATTCCACAGTGTATCCGATTGCGCTGGAGAGAAACCACTGGAACGGAGTTTGCTCGATGTTCACGTATACGTATACATCCTGAATGTCCTTTGAGCGGATATACAGAATTCCGAGCGTGATCAGGTAGTTCAGTAAAGTGGTGACGGCTGTCAGCTTTCTGTTGTAGTACAGGCAGCTCAGGAACGGAACGAATCCGTAGGCGATGCTGATTGTTATTGTCGAATTCAGTCCGAGAATTCCGACGAATACGGTCGCGGCGGTAAGTCCGAAATACATTGACACAATCTGAAGCCGTGTCGTCCTGTTGAGAAGAATATCCGCGGCGGAAGCGGCCGCGCAGAAGAGCATGAGAATGAATGTATATGAATACGGAACCACCCATACTCCGGCCAGCGTGAGTATCAGGAATGACAGAGGCACAAGGGCAGATGCGCAGAGAATTTTCTCCACGATTCTGTTCACGTTCGTTATGTTCTCTGTAAAAAAAATCTCGTCATCTATAGACATCAAAACCGTCCTATGGCCTGTCTATTCTGATAAAGGCTGTCTCCGTCCGCCAGTCAAATATTGTTTTTTCCGAAGCCGCATCCATCAGCCTTGCGATTTTTCTCATCCCGCTTTCGCCTACAGCCTCCGTCATCTTCTTTCCGTAGGCGGAGGTGTCCGCGTCGAGCCATTTTCTGATTTCCTGCGGGCTTATGCGCCGCTTCTCGCTCATTGTCTGCACGGCCGATTTTACATTAAAACCCCTGTTTTTGAAAGTATCTATTATGAATGATGAATTCCAGGCGAAAAGCTCGTTTGTCTCCGCGCTGAAGAATTCCTTTTCGGCGGCGGCCATCCTGTCAAGAATTCCCGCGAACGGAGCCGCGCTTTCCGGTGTCAGAATCTGATTTCTCACAAGCGATGAAAGCCGCTGTCCGCCCGACGGGATTTTCTGGGAGATTACCACCGCCCATCCGTCGGCGAGAGGCCGCTCCTGTGGCGTTGAACCGGGCGCGCCGTCGCCGTCATCATTTCCGGAATCGTTATCGCCGCGGAAGCTGTCCGGACTGAAAATTCCAAGAAGCGAGTCGGCCAGAGCCTCCACCGATTTTCTGCTTGTGAACGGATCCAGAAAGAAGATTCTGTCGAAAACTGCTCCGTTGTACTGGAAATTCAGCAGGACATCTCGGAAAACGCCGGGGGAGAGAAAGTCTGTCTGCGCCGATTCAGGTCTGAATTGGAGCATAGGTCTGTCCAGTTTTCCGAGCGTGCGTCCGTACTGTTCTAGCACGTCCTTTCCTTTCTGCGTCCTGCATACTCCGCAGGTCACGCCTTCCGGGGTGAGCCGCGCGATTTCCCATAGAAGGAGTCCGCTGTCGGCGTTCCATATAAGGCTGCGGTGATGGCGCGCCGGATTCGCCATGGCAATCATTGTGTCCCGTGTCCTGAGAAGAATTTCCGCCCTGTTTGAGTCAAGCCGCTGCCGCCAGAATCTGTCCGCCCTGTCCAGCGCGGATTCACGGGCGCTGTCCTTTGGACTGAACGTCAGGTTTTCGTCTTTCTTTACGCTTCCGGACTTGAAATGCTCGTTTATCCACCATTCGCTTATCGGATTCTGTCCGAATTCGCTTTTTTCCGTGGCGCCGCCGTCTGTTTCCGAATTTGAATTTTTCGAGCCGGTTGCCGCTGTGTCCGCCATGCCGGAGTATATGTGTTCGGATGATGAATTCTGTTCGAGAATGGCCGCAATCTGGAGTTCCCGTCTTGACAGGACTCCGTCCCGTATTTCGGCCTCGTAGCCCTGCGTGCTCGGCGTGTAAAATACCCTTCCGGCGAGAGTGTCGGGAAGATACTGCTGGGCGACCCAATGATTCCTGTATGCGTGCGGATAGAGATAGCCTGCCCCGTGTCCGAAGCCTTCCGCGTCGCGTGACGCGTCGCGCAGATGATTTGGAACATCGGCATCCTCTTTCTCCACGGCCGCAAGCGCATCAAAAAAGGCCATGGAGCTGTTTGATTTCGGGGCGGTAGCCAGATACAGCGCTGCATGAGCCAGAAAATACTGACCCTCCGGCATTCCGACCCGGTCAAACGCCTGTGCCGATGAATTCACAACGGATATTGCGTCCGGATCGGCAAGGCCAGTATCCTCGCATGACGAAATGAGCATCCGCCTGAAGATGAAATGGGGATCTTCCCCGGCGGCCACCATTCTTGCAAGCCAGTACATGGCCGCATCCGGATCCCGTCCGCGCAGACTTTTTATGAATGCGCTTATTATGTCATAGTGATAGTCGCCGTCCCGGTCGTACAGGACAACCTTTTTCTGGATTGATTCCTCCGCGGTTTCACGGCTTATGAAGATTTTTGTCCCCCAGGCAGGAACCGGCGGATTTCCATCGGGATTCCATTTTTCGGGTGTCGTCTCCACGGCAAGCTCAAGCGCATTCAGAAGCGAGCGCGCGTCCCCGTTGGCGGTGTCTATCAGGTGTTCAAGCGCGCCGTCCTCAAATTCGACCTTCCACCGGCCGTAGCCGCGGTCCGTGTCGGACAGGGCCTGCGCCGCAGCCTTCGTCAGGTCTTCGCTTGTCAGCGGCTTCAGCTGGAATACCCGCGAGCGGCTTACGAGAGCCTTGTTCACCTCGAAAAACGGATTCTCTGTCGTCGCGCCGATAAGGATTATTGTTCCGTTCTCGACCCAGGGAAGCAGGGCGTCCTGCTGTGATTTGTTCCACCGGTGGACCTCGTCCACAAACAGGATTGTTCTCCGTCCGTAAAGATTAAAGTGGTCATCGGCCTGTTTTATCGCATTTCTTATGTCGGCGACACCTGTCAGAACGGCATTCAGCGTTATGAAATTCGATTTTGTGTGGTTGGCGATGACTCTTGCCAGCGTGGTTTTGCCGGAACCGGGCGGACCGTAGAAAATCACGGATGTCAGCTGGTCAGCCGCAATCGCCCTGCGGAGAAGCCGTCCCTTTCCTACAATATGATCCTGCCCGATGTATTCGTCCAGATTTCTGGGCCGCATTCGTGCGGCAAGCGGTTCCTGTGAATTTCCTGCTGAGTGGAAGAGGGTGTCGGACATTATTCTCTGTTCCAGTTCCCTCTTGAGCTGTAGTATGACCAGAGTCCCATGTTGCCGAATGTGACCGCGCTGGAGGAACCTGAGCCGATGAAGCCGATTGACGCGTAGATCGCGGAATCTTTCTCGTTTCTGGACGGATCCGTGTTGAGCAGGGTGAATATGAAATATGATGACGAGAGCTGAGACTCCGCATTCGTCTCGAAATTCTTCAGCGAGCTGTCCGGAATTCCTGATGAATCAAGCGTGGTCCTTGCGATTCCGCCTGATGCGGAGCTTGACTGGGCATAATAGTCGCCGCGTCCGATCAAAATCGAATCCGCGCACGGAGCAAGACAGGTTATGGTCTGTCCGGTTCCGAATCCGGCGTCGGTAAAGGTGGTTCCGTCCGTGCTGTATTTCAGCTTGTCTCCGTTTCCGTAATAGACGGCCGTCGCATCGGAGGATGATGTCTCGTTCGTGACGGCGGCAAGCGACGCGAAGAAAATCTCTTCTCCCTTGAAAATGACGGCCGAATTCAGTGAGCCGCTTCCGCTGTCCGCCGCTGACGGAGAGAATTCCTCCGGTTCGGAAATTCCGTCGAGCCTGTAGTATTTCGCGCTGTCCCCGGAGCCGCTTCTGATATAGGCTTTTCTGTTTTCTGATTTCACGGAATTCGTGGAGAACACGTTGAAGTCAGATACATAGTATCCGCTTGAATTCTTTCCGAACTTGAACAGGCTGTTGTCCGCGTTAAGCTCCTTTGCCAGCTGCGTCCATCCTTTCAGGTCTCCGCTTTCCGCGGAATTCCATTTTCCGTTTCCGTCGTCCTGAATCTTCTTGGCATAGAGATTGATTTGTGAGGGAGCCGATGTTCCTTCCTCGGTGTCCTTCGTGTATTCCGCGGATACAAGATAGAGCGTGCCGCTGTCGGCAAGAACTTTCAGTATCTGCTGTCCGGTATGGTTCTCCGCGTCGTAATAGTTATATTTGTGCTCGTCGAACGGAAGGTTTTCATAGCCGTATGACTCCCATTTTCCGTGGCTTTCGTTTTCCGCTGCGGTGGTCTTGTATCTGAGGCCTCCGTTCGCGGCGAGGACAATATATTCCGCCCGGTCAGTGCTGTATCTGGCGATTGAATTTATCTGTCCGGAGATTGTGGCCTCTTCAGGCGCGACATCCTGACGTATATTATAGAAGACTTCGTTCTGGCAGCCTGATGAAAAAAGCACTGCGGCCGCGGCAAGTATTGCTGGTGTTCGTTTCATAAAAAATCCTGTGTAAACTAGAAATGGTATCTCACGCCGAGCGCCGCCGTAAGGAACATACCGTTGTCGTTCCTGCTGCTGTTGCTGTAGGGCTGCGGAATCCAGATGAATGTGCTTGAAAGTCCGAGCGACCACATATCGTTGAACCGGTAGTATGCTCCGGCCGAGCCTTTAAGCACAAAGGACGGAAAATAATTCATGTTCTGCCATGTCTCATAGCCGATTCCCGCGGTGACCGTAACGGGAATCTCAATCTTTCCGATTTCGGCCTGAGCCATAGCTCCGAATGTGATTGGAAGCATGATCAGAATTTTTCTTCCGAGCGACACGTTGTATGTCGCCGTGACCTCGCCGCCGACCGCAAGCCATCCGTTCAGAAACCTGAAATATCCGATTGTCGCCGCCGCGCCGGGATAAAGCTGGTTCCCGAAATTCAGCGGAAAAAGACCCGTCAGGTCAGCCTTCAGAAACTGGTCTCCGGCGCCGTTTGACTCATATACATAGCCATCGTCATATTCGTCGCCCTGCTCCTGTGCCTGAACTGCCGCCACGCATAGAATCAGCGTGATGAGAATAAAAAGTCTGCGTTTCATATTGCCTCGTGTGTTTGTTTGTAACAAAATCATATTGTGGAATAGAATTTAATTAAAAAACAGAGTATATTTGATGAATATACAGTTTTTATCGCTGTTTATCAATCAAAACAGCCGAATTCAGAGTACGTTACATTTCGCCGCCGGCTTGGAGGATATATGGCAGTTGTTATAGACGGAAAACAGGTGGCCGCCGAGGTCAGAGCTGATGTCGCAGAGAGGGTAGCCGCGTTGAAGGAGAAGGGCACTGTTCCGTGTCTTGCGGTGATTCTTGTCGGCGATGATCCTGCCAGCGTGTCTTACGTGACCGGAAAGCAGAAGGCTCTTGCCGAAGTCGGAATGGCCGACCGTTCGATGCGTCTGCCGGCGAGGGCAACGGAAAAGGAGCTCCTGGCTCTTATCGGTGAGCTTAATATGGATGATTCAGTCCATGGAATTCTTGTCCAGCTTCCTCTTCCGTCCCACATAGATACAGACAGGGTGATTACCGCCATAGCTCCGGAGAAAGACGTGGACGGTTTTCATCCTATGAATCTCGGAAATCTTGTGGCCGGGCGGCGCTCGTTCATTCCTTGCACGCCCCATGGAATAATAGTCATGCTCAGAAAGGCCGGAATAAGGACGGACGGTGCGCACGCGGTTGTAATCGGCCGTTCAAATATAGTCGGAAAGCCTGCCGCCATTCTTCTTGCCGGCCGTGACATGAACTGCACGGTTACGCTCTGCCATACAGGAACAGTTAATCTGCCGGAGATAACGCGCCAGGCGGATATAATTGTGGCCGCCGCCGGAAGACCGGGTACAGTCACCGCCGACATGGTGAAGGAAGGCGCAGCCGTGATTGATGTCGGCGTGAACAGGATTCCTGATCCGACTAAAAAAAGCGGATTCCGTCTTGTTGGGGATGTCGATTTTGATGCCGTAAGCGTAAAAGCCTCGTACATAACGCCTGTTCCCGGCGGAGTCGGCCCGATGACAATCGCAATGCTTATGGTGAACACTGTCGAGGCAGCCGAACGGATGGCCGGGCAGGAGAGGTAATGCGCGACATCCAGAATGAATTTGACGCCAGGGAGATACCTCTTGAGAAGGTCGGTGTCCGTAATGTGAAATATCCGGTACGGGTTCTTGACCGGGAGAACAGGTTTCAGACGACGTCCGCCTCCGTGGATCTGTTCGTCAATCTTCCCCATAATTTCAAGGGAACCCACATGAGCCGCTTTATTCAGATTTTTCATAAATATCACCATGACCTTACGATGGTTCATTTTCTTGATATGCTTGATGAGATCCGGAACACTCTTGACGCGCAGAACGCCTACGGCAGAATAGATTTTCCGTATTTCATGGAGAGGAGGGCGCCGGTCTCCGGTTCTCCCGGAATAATGGAATACGGTTGTTCCTATGAAGGCGAGAGCGGTACGGACAGCCGCCGTTTCTACGTTTCCGTTGAGGTTCCCGTGACAACCCTTTGCCCGTGCTCAAAGGCAATCAGCGATTACGGTGCGCACAACCAGCGCGGAACGGTAAAAGTCAGGCTTCTTTATTCCGATTTTTTCTGGATTGAGGATGTCATAGAAATGATTGAGAGGTGCGCGTCAAGTCCGCTGTATTCTGTGCTCAAGAGAAGCGATGAGAAGGCGGTCACCGAGCACGCGTACGATAATCCGCGTTTCGTCGAGGATGTGGTCCGCGAGGTCTATCTCGGACTGCGCGCTTTTTCTGTCGGCGTTCCGTTCCGGTGGTTCAGCGTGGAATGTACGAACCGCGAGAGCATCCATAATCATGATGCTTATGCCTATACTGAGTACTCCGAACCCGGATTTGCTGAGGAGCATGATTCATGACATATTTTTTTGAGACATACGGATGTCAGATGAACATAGCGGAGTCAGCCGCGCTGGAACAGCTTCTTCTTGCCCGCGGATGGACCGGCGCGCCGGATGCGGAGACGGCCGACATGGTGATAATAAACACCTGCTCTGTCCGCGCCACCGCAGAGAACAGAATTTTCGGTCGGCTCGGATGGTATTCCGGACTCAAGGCGGTGCGCGCCTGTCTGCCCGGAGCAAAATCCCGCTCGCTTGAGAAAGCCGCTGAATTTGTCCGCGGAGGTCCGCGTCCGCTGACGCTTGTGGTGACTGGATGCATGGCCGAGCGCCTGCTTGATTCCCTAAAAAAAGATTATCCGTGCATTGACTATGTTGTCGGGACATTCGCCAAGCAGAAATTCGGAGATGTGATAGATGCGGTCGTGAGCAACGGCACAGCCGAGATTTCTGATTCCGGAGCCTATGAATTCGCGCCTCTTTCCTATGAGCCGGGCTCATTCAGCGCGTTTGTTCCGATAATGCACGGGTGCAACAATTTCTGCACGTATTGTATTGTCCCTTACGTCCGCGGACGTGAAATATCCCGTTCTCCCGGCGAGATAATTAATGAGCTTGATGTCCTGTCGTCTTACGGAGTGAAGGAGATAACGCTGCTCGGCCAGAATGTCAATTCCTACAGTTCCGGCGGAACGGACTTTGCCGGGCTCCTTATGCTGATAGATTCACATCTTGAGGAATCCGCCTCTCCGATAAGATGGGTCAGATTCATGTCAAGCCATCCCAAGGACCTGTCGGACGCGGTGATTGATGTTGTGGCCGGAAGAAAGCGGATCTGCCGTCACATCCATCTGCCGGTCCAGCACGGTTCCTCCGAAATTCTCAGGCGCATGAACAGGCGTTATTCAAGGGAGGATTACATTGCGCTTGTTGACAGGATAAGAAGAAAAATCCCTGATGTCTCCCTGACCACGGACATAATGGTCGGATTCCCGGGCGAGACGGACGGTGATCTGGAGCTTACGCTGGATCTGATGAGGAAAATCCGTTACGAGAATGCGTTCATGTACTATTACAATCCTCGTGAGGGAACGCCGGCCGCATCTTACGCGGATCAGATTCCGCTTGAGGTTAAGAAGGCGCGTCTTCAGCGGGTGATAGATCTTCAGCTGGAGGTTACATCCGGGGAGATGGCCCGCAGGACCGGCCGTACCGTGACGGTTCTTGCGGAAAGCGTCAGCAGGGATAACCCGGATGAGCTTCTCGGCAAGACGGAGCAGGACGAGAGGGTCGCATTCCGTGCGGACAGGACGCTTATAGGAAAATTCCTGGATGTGCATATAGATGTTCTGTCCGGAAACACTTTCCGCGGAACGCTTGTGGAGCGGAATTCCATTGTGTGAGGTGAGGAAATGGTTTTTTCTCTTGTGGTTATACTTCTGATTGTGGTGTTTCTGGCCTTTTTTGTGGGCAAGAATCTTTCCAATGTGTGTACGATATGGCTTTTCTCGGATTTCAGCGGAATTCCTGTCTCGGTCCTTGTGTTCATCGCGTTCGGCTGCGGAATCGTGTTCTCGATTCTCTGTATTGTCATCGGAAGGCTGAAAAAAAGCGGAAAGAAAGCTGCCGCCGCGCCAGGTGCCGTCGCCTTCCGGAAGGAGATCGGACGGGGCAGGCATGAGAAGAAAGACCGTATGGTTCAGACCGGGACGCCGTCACCGGAGAATTCCGGAGAGGACGCCGCTTCCTCCGGTAAAATTACGGAAGGCGAAAATGAATAGAAAATCGGCGGCGGCGGCGCTTTTTCTTGCGGCTTCATCCTTTCTTCATGCGGCCGGAATCAGCGCGAAGGCGGCGGCGGACGGGGCGCTGCGCAAGGCTTCGATTGATGAGGCCGTGGTCTATCTGAAGGACTGTATTCCAAAGGCGGATACGGCTTCGGACCGGCGTTCAATGTATGTTTTTCTTGCGGCGCTGCAGGAGAAAAGTTCACTGTATAATGATGCCTGCGCGTCATATTCCGCGGCGGCGGGAATTTCGGCCGGAAATGCCGACGGAATGCCGAGGAAAAGCAACGAGCAGCTTGTGATTGATGCCGTGAGATGCGCGCTGAGTTCCGGTGATTTCCCGGTCGCCGACAGCTACCTTGAGGCGGTCAGGAATTCAAAGGATGAGACTGTTCAGGCTTATGCGAAGCTTTACGCCCAGTGGAGCGCGCTTTGCCGGGCGGATGATGTCGCCTCTCTGGAGGAGCCGCTTGCCGTTCTGAAGGCATACGCGGAGGTCAGGTCGATGAAGCCTGTACAGCCGGCCATCCTTCTTACATTGTGGTATATCACCGGCGATGAGTCGTATTCCGCGGAGATAAAAAAACGTTTTCCGTCTTCGGTGGAGGCTTCGATTGTAAAGGGCGATGTGCAGATGATGCCGTCGCCGTTCTGGTTCTTTGTGCCGAAGGAAGGTGTCGCCGAGCAGGAGACTGATTTTTCCGATGATGCGCTTGACGTTCCGTCCGAGCCGTCACCAGCGGTGAAGCAGCCTGTTCCCTCCGCGGCCGGCAAAAAAATCCGCCTGCAGCTGGGGCTTTTCAGAACCGAGTCCAATGCCAGGCTTCTTTCCGCTGAGCTTGCGAAGAAGGGATTCGGCTGCTACATCACGGAGGAGACGCGGGCCAGCGGAACCACATATTACATTGTGCTTACCGACGATGATGCGTCCGGAACTCAGGCGGAGAAACTCCGCAGCGCCGGATATGAATGTTATGCCGTAGACTGAGCCTACAGAATCAGATCGATGTCAAGGTGGAGGGCGTTCATCTCGTCCGCAAGCTCCCGGCACAGTCTTGTGATTCCCGCCGGAATTATTCCTTTTTCCAGCGTCAGAATCAGCAGCTGGTTTATGCTGTACCAGGAGAAAATTCCGGGAAACTGCGCGTCCTTCAGGAATTCAGTGACCCGCCTGTTCAGCATCATTATTTTCTTTGAGTCCGGATTCCGGGGCGAGTCAAGATCCACAAGATTCAGGAGGCAGAGCGTCGCGTCAAGCGATTCCGAGGTGTAGCGCTCGTATGCTATGTATATCACACGGAATTCTCCGAATTTCAGCCAGGTCTGGATTTCCTCTCCGCTTCTTTTTCTGAGCATTATTTCCGTTGAAAGGTTCGTGCATTCCTGCCGGCCCTTCAGCATCTGCTCCCTCTCGTCGCGGTGCTCGTGAAATCGGAATGTGCCGCGTCCGTGGTTTTTGACGTAGAGAAGCGCATGGTCCGCCATTGCCGAAAGATTGTCGTAGGTGGACGCGTCTTCCGGGCAGAATGCGATTCCCACCGAGGCCGTTATGACCCGTGAGCCGTCGGGAATTCTTATTCTTGCTCCTATCGCCGATGCAAGCTCCGTGCAGCGGTCGGAGACTGCGCCCCTTTCCGTCAGTCCGGGAATGAACACGCAGAATTCATCTCCGGAGATATGCGCGATGACGGAATCAGCCGGCATCGTGTCCTGAAGGCATTCCGCGAACGACATGAGAATTCTGTCGCCCTCGCTGCGCGAGAAATTGTCGTTTATGTATTTAAGACCGTCCATTCCGCACATAAGCATCGCGCCCCTTGTTCCATGGTTCAGGAGCTTGCGGACTTTTTTCTGGAATCCCGCCTTGCTGAGAAGTCCCGTCATCGGATCCGTGTCCATCTTCTGACGGTATTCGGCGATGTTCCGCTTGAGCTTTGACAGCATCATTACGTTCTCAAGCCGTTTCCGCGCGTAAGCCGGTTCCAGCGGCTTGAGCAGAATCTCGGTGCATCCGCTTCTCGCTACGAATTCAGCGTTGTCGTTCTCCGTAAGTATGATGAGCGGGACTGATGCGGAGATTCTTGAGTTGTGCAGGAATTCAATCAGTTTCTCCGCCTCGACTCCGGGAATGTCGCTGTCAAGGATTATGCAGTCAAAACATTCGTTCCTCATCGCATTCAGGGCGTCAACTCCGTCTGTCACCGTTCTGAATTCAAACAAACCTTCGGAAACTTTTCTGAGTCCCTCCACCGAATCCGCATCTGCGGATGCTGTCAAAATTCTGTTCATGATTGCCGGAATTATACCATAATATGGGCTTTTCATGAAGATATTTTGTTTTGCAATTCTGCATGACTTGTGCTATCATGGATAAAAATAAAAAGTGGAGCACAAAACTGAATTTAATCCTTGAATTTGACGTAGCCGCGTTCTGTATCTTTGTCATACTTTTTTTCTTCTATTACAGACGCCAGAATATGGCGATTTTTCAGAATCATATTTTCATCACTATGATGTGGTTCGCCGCAGCGACGACGGTTTTTGATTTTGTGGCCGCGGTATTCACCCAGACAGGAATGACGGTTCCGATTCCTCTTGCCTGGACCGTAAACTGTCTGTTCTACACATCGCTGAATTCACTGTATCTGATTTACATGCTGTACACTGCGAGCTATACAGGTTTTCTGGATTCAATGGACAGCCGTCAGGTCAGGATATTCAAGGTCGCGGTGTCGGTTCCTTTCGCCGCCGTGATTCTGATTATATGGCTCAGTCCGTTCACCGCGCCGTGGCATACGCTCGCATTCTCGATTGACTCAGCCGGTCAGTATCACCGCGGAACTCTCTGGTTCTACGTCCTTTATGCGATAGCATCCTGCTACCTGATTTTTTCCATGCTTCTTCTTGTGATTTTCAGGAAAAAGCTTTCTCCCGGAAAAATTCTTCTTGTGTCATTCTATGTGATTTTCATTGTGATTGCGATTCTGATTCAGCTGTTCTGGCCGCGGTGTCTTGTCCAGTGTTTCGGCGTGTCGCTCGCGTCGCTGGTGTTCTCATTCTATCTCCAGAAACCGGAGGAGGTTCTTGACTGCATCACCGGCCTCTTCAATCAGACGGCCTTCATAAGGATGGGCTCAAAATATTTCAAGAGCAGAATTCCGTTCCATTGCATAAGCCTGATACTTGACGACACGGTTTTTCTGGCGAACAGTTTCGGAATAAACAGCCTGAACGCCTTTCTGAGGGAGGTGGGGGCATATCTTAGCCGCTCGTTCAGACATTCGACGCTTTATTATCTCGGACAGGGACGTTTCTGCGTCACGTGCCGGAACGCCGACATACGTGAGATGGAGCGCATAATCTTTGAGCTGCGCGCGCGTTTTGAGCAGCCGTGGTCGTTCGACACGATAGAGCTGAAGCTTTACTCAAGGATGTGCGTGATTGAGTGTCCAAAGGATGTGTCATCCGCGGAGGATGTGCTTGACATAATATCGCTTATATCGGACGACAGCCGCTACAAGCAGGAGCTGATTTATGCGCGCGACATAGATGTAAGCCTGCGCCGCCGGAACATATACATTGAGCATTCGCTCCGCCGCGCGTTCTCCGAACAGAGATTTGATGTCTATTATCAGCCGCTTTATTCCACGCGCGAGAAACGGCTTATAGGAGCAGAGGCGCTTGTCCGCCTGAAAAATGAGGATGGGGAATTCATATCGCCTGAGGAATTCATCCCGATTGCCGAGAGGACCGGCCTTATCCTGAAAATCGGAAAGTATGTGTTCACCTCGGTGTGCCGCACGCTTTCGGAGATAGATCCTGAGGTTTACGGAATCAAGAAAATAGACATAAACCTGTCGGTGGCGCAGTGTATGCAGGATATTCTTGCGGATCAGATTCTTACCATAAGAAGCATATACCAGGTTCCGTCCTCTATAATCAACATGGAGATTACGGAGACTGCCGCGGCGCATACTCCGGACGTACTGCTTCGTAATATGCAGAATCTTTCTGATGCCGGAATAGAGCTTTCTCTGGACGACTACGGCTCCGGATATTCAAACATGAACTATATGCTCAGCCTTCCGTTCAGGATGATAAAGATCGACAAGGGAATTGTATGGCGCGCGTTTGAGGAGCAGCGCTCACGCACCGCGCTCACATATACGGTCGCAATGATAAACGCTCTTGGAATGACAGTCCTTGCGGAGGGTGTCGAGACAAAGGAACAGTCCGACTGGCTTACGGCGGTCGGCTGCGATTATCTCCAGGGATTCTATTTTTCAAAACCTCTTCCGAAAGATGAATTCCTGGAGCTTATGCTTCACTCAAATTCAGGAACCGAGCAGGCCTGACGGAATTTTCCGTTCTCCGCTCATTCCGTCGCGCTGTATCCGGCCTCTTTGACCGCGGCGGCCAGCGTGCTGAAGGGAACGTCCTCCGTCATGCTGACTGTCGCTGTTCTCTTTTCGTGGCTGGCGGATGCTCCGGTGACTCCCGGAATCTTCTCAAGCGCGGCTTTTACATGCGCCTCGCAGTGTCCGCACATCATTCCCTCTACTTTGATTGTCTTTTCCATGTCTTTTTTCTCCTCGGAGATTTTATCTCCTTCCGTTATAATTTTCTTCCCGGTTTTTCCAGATTCATCAGCTCTGCGGCCGGAAGTGTTCCTTTTCCTGATGTCAACAAAGTTCAGCCTGAGGGCGTTTGCCACGACGCAGAAGCTTGAGAGGCTCATTGCTGCCGCCCCGAACATCGGATTCATCTTCCAGCCGAACAGACCGATGAACGCACCGGCGGCAAGCGGAATTCCC
This sequence comes from Treponema sp. UBA792, assembly GCA_002296965.1. Classification (GTDB taxonomy): domain Bacteria; phylum Spirochaetota; class Spirochaetia; order Treponematales; family Treponemataceae; genus Treponema_D. Next base: position 52,048 of record DBIW01000031.1, read on the forward strand.
GCCGCATTGTAGAAGAATGCCCAGAACAGGTTCTCCTTTATGTTGCGCAGAGTGGCGCGGCTCAGCCTGATCGCCGCCGGAACATCCGCAAGGCTGCTTTTCATAAGTACAACGTCCGCGGCGTCAAGGGCGATGTCCGTTCCCGCTCCGATCGCTATTCCGACATCCGCCCTTGTCAGGGACGGCGCGTCGTTTATACCGTCTCCTACCATCGCCACCTTGGAATGTTTCTGCAGGCCGCGGATTACATTTTCCTTTCCGTCAGGCAGAACCTCCGCGACAATCTCGTCAATTCCGGCCTGTCTTCCTATCGCCTCGGCGGTCCGCCTGTTGTCGCCGGTCAGCATGATTACCTTTATTCCCATTCCGTGAAGCTCTCCGACCGCCTCGGCGCTGTCCTCCTTCAGGACATCGGCGGCTGCGATTATTCCGAGGAATTCTCCGCCTCTGGCGAACATCAGCGGTGTTTTTCCCTCCGATGCAAGGGTTTCCGCTCTTTCAGCCATTTCCTTCGGGATTTCCGCTTTTCCGGATATGAAATTCATGTTTCCGCCATATAGCATTTCAGTTCCGTCCCTGGCGTAAAGTCCGTTGCCCGGAGCCGCTGCGAATTCTGTCACCGTCCGCGCCTTCAGTCCGCGCACTGCGGCAAATTCCGTGACGGCTCCGGCAAGAGGATGCTCGCTCATTGACTCAAGCGCGAATGCCGCCGAGACAAGGCTGTCCTCTCCGTCCAGCCGGGCCGGAATCACGTCCGTCACCTTAGGCTCGCCTTTTGTCAGTGTTCCGGTCTTGTCAAGGACCACAGTGCGGATCCTGCCGGTCTCCTCAAGGGACTCTGCCGTCTTGAAGAGAATTCCGTTTCTTGCGGCCTTTCCGTTTCCCACCATTATCGCCACCGGTGTGGCGAGTCCCAGCGCGCACGGACAGCTTATGACGAGAACTGAAATTCCCCTTGCAAGCGCGAATCCGAACGTCTGACCGAGGATGAGCCACGCCGCCGTCGTAAGGACTGCGGCTGCCATCACCGCCGGAACAAAAACACCCGAAACCTTGTCCGCGGTTCTTGCTATCGGAGCTTTCGATGCAGACGCGTCACCGACCATTCGTATAATCTGAGCAAGCGCCGTGTCCTCGCCGACTTTTTCGGCACGGCATTTCAGGAATCCGGACAGATTGACTGTCGCCGCCGAGACACCGTCCCCCGGCTTTTTGTCTGACGGAATGCTTTCTCCGGTAAGCGCGGACTCGTCTACGGCGGATGATCCTTCCGTCACAGTTCCGTCCGCGGGAATTTTCTGCCCCGGCCGGACAATGAAGATGTCTCCGGGTCTTACGTCAGCCGCCGGAATTTCCGTCTCCTCTCCGTTCCTTATTATTACGGCGGTCTGCGGGGCAAGCTCCATAAGCCCGCGCAGCGCATCCGTCGTTTTTCCTTTTGACTTCGCTTCGAGCATTTTGCCGACCGTAATCAGCGTCAGAATCATCGCCGCCGTCTCAAAATAGAATCCGTGCATACACTCCATTACAAGGCCGTCATCACCGTTGAGCTGGGCTGATGTCATGACGAACAGTGAGTATACGCTGTATAAAAAGGAGGCGGCGGAGCCGAGGGCGACAAGCGTATCCATGTTCGGCGCGCGTCTTGCAAGTCCCCTGAATCCGTTTATGAAGAATTTCTGGTTTATAGCCATTACCGCCGACGCAAGGAGAAGCTGCGCAAGTCCCATCGCGATGTGGTTTCCCTCAAAGAATTCCGGAAGAGGCCAGCCCCACATTGTGTGTCCCATCGAAAAATACATGAGGGCGGCAAGAAACACCGAGGACACGGCGAGTCTTGCCGCGAGAGCCGGAGTCTCCCTGTCCTCAAGCGCTGTCTTCTCCGCCTGTCCAGCCTGATTTTCAGGGGTTTTCCGTCCGGTTCCGGCAGAAGCTCCATAGCCGGCTTTTTCCACGGCTGATATTATTTCTGAATCCGGGGCGTTTCCTTCCACTGTCATAGAATTTGTCAGAAGATTCACCTGACATGACGTCACGCCCGGGACTTTCCTTACCGCTTTTTCGACATGGGAGCTGCACGCCGCGCAGCTCATGCCGGTGACTGAATATTTCCTCATATTTGAGTTAGTCTCCTCTAATATGATTAGAATATAATGAGAGAGGGAGCATTGTTCAACTGGAATTTTCCGTTTTTCCGTGTCACTTCGGACAGGAGATTCCGTTCTTCTCAAGGAACTTTTTCATTGAATTCAAGACCCGGCGCTTGTCCGCGGTCCACAGCGGCGCAATCAGAATCCGCTTGGGACCGTCGCCTGTAAGCCTGTGGACAACCGTTTCCTGCGGAAGAATTCTTATGGCGTCCGCAAGGAGTCCGAAATATTCCTCCATTCCGAGGCAGCGGAATTCTCCGTTCCTGTATTCCCCGGCTAGCGCGGTTCCCTCAAGGACGTGCAGGACGGTGAATTTTATTCCGTCAGTTCCGGCTTCCGTGCAGAAATTCACCGTTTCCATCATGTTTTGTCTTTTCTCGCCCGGAAGCCCGAATATCACGTGCGTCACAATGTGAATTTCCGGAGCGGCGGCTCTGAGCCGGTTTACGGCGCAGAGATATTCACTGTCCGTAAAGCATCTGTTTATGCGCGCCGCTGTGTTTTCGTCGGATGTCTGTAGTCCAAGCTCCACGGATACGGAGGTTTTTCCGGAAAGCATGGCAAGACTTCTGACTATATCCGGGGAAAGGCAGTCAGGGCGTGTCGCGACCGTCACTCCGACAATATCATGCGATTCAGCCGCCTCGCGGTATTTTGCGTACAGATTTTCGGGATTGCCATAAGTCGAGGAGAAATTCTGAAAATACGCCATGAATTTTCCGTTCCGGCATTTTTTGCGGACAAGATTTTTCGCCTGCTCGATCTGGGCGGCCACCGGAAGGTTCCTGTCCGCGGCGAAATCCCCTGAGCCGTTTCCGCTGCAGAACGTGCAGCCTCCGTAACCTTTTGTGCCGTCACGGTTGGGGCAGGTGCAGCCGGCATCTACTGAAAGTTTGTAGACCTTGCACCCGAATTTCTGTCTGTAGAATTCCGAGACGGTGTATAATCTGTCGGCCATGGTCGCTTCCGTTAAAACAAAAAAGGCTGTCCGTCATGAACAGCCTTCTGCGGAATAGTAGATTCGAACTACTGACCCCCACGATGTCAACGTGATGCTCTAACCAACTGAGCTAACCCCGCATATAATGTAACGATGATATTATCAGAATTGATGAAGCCTGTCAATAGCGGCGGCTACGGGATTGTATTTTTTTTTCATAGTAAGTAGAATGGGCGGCAGAACTGAATTTTACTGCTGTTTGGAGGCATATATATGGAAAAAGAGAATCTTGACTGGTCCAATCTGTCTTTCGGTTACATGAAGACACCCGCAAGGTTTGTGTCTGAATTCAAGGACGGAAAATGGGATGAGGGTAAGCTCACCGGTGACGACAAAATCGTGATAAATGAATGCGCCGGAGTTCTTCAGTATGCGCAGACCTGCTTTGAGGGACTTAAAGCCTACACCACGGAGGACGGACGTATCGTTACTTTCCGCCCTGACCTTAACGCCGCGCGCATGGAGAATTCCTGCCGCAGGCTTGAGATGCCTGTTTTTCCAAAAGAGAAATTCGTTCAGGCCGTCCTTGATACGGTAATGGCAAACGCATCGTTTGTTCCTCCTTACGGAACCGGAGCTACACTTTACGTGCGTCCGTATATGTTCGGTTCAAATGCCGTAATCGGAGTCAAGCCTGCCGACGAGTATCAGTTCAGGATTTTTGCAACGCCGGTGGGGCCTTATTTCAAGGGCGGAGCGAAGCCAATCAGCGTCAGGCTTTCGGATATGGACAGGGCCGCGCCCCACGGAACCGGAGACATAAAGGCCGGCTTGAATTATGCGATGAGCCTTCACAACATCGTGGATGCCCACAGGAACGGATTCGCCGAGAACATTTATCTTGATCCGGCTACGCACACTTATATAGAAGAGACCGGCGGCGCGAATATAATTTTCGTGACAAAAGACGGAAATCTTGTGACACCTAAATCGGACAGCATTCTTCCGTCCGTCACGCGCCGTTCAATCGTCCAGGTGGCAAAGGATTATCTGAACATAGATGTGGAGGAGCGCAGGATTGCGAAAGATGAGCTTGACTCATTCGCCGAATGTGGCCTCTGCGGAACTGCTGCGGTGATTTCTCCTGTAGGAAAAATCAGCGACCACGGAAGGGAGATTGTCTATAACGGCGGAAAGGATGAGATGGGGCCTGTCATGAAGAAGGTGTATGACACGCTCACAGGAATTCAGATGGGACGTATCGCCGCTCCTGAGGGATGGATTTACGAGGTCAGATAATCTGGCATAACGCATTTGCATTCAGACGGCCGCAGCCGGTTTTCCGGTCTGCGGCCTTTTTTGTATTTCCGGCGCATTTCCCGGAACATAAAAAATGCTTCGGGAAATGTGCCTTCCGCACGAATCTAGTTTCCGCTTTTATTGCGCTGAATGTTCCTGCGACTCAAGGTATTTGAAAATCTGGTCGATTTCGATTGAGAAGGAGATTATGTCGTTGAAGAGAATCAGGTTCTGAGATGCGTTGTCCGCGAATTCCTTGAGCTGCTCGATGTTGCGTTTTTTTACGGTCTGCAGGACGGAGTCGATGCTCTTGCGGTTTTGCTCAATAAGCTCAAGCATGTTCTGTGCGCACTGGGAATTCATGTCGGTGTCCGTGCTCATCTGAGAGACGATTTCCTTTGACTTGCCCGTTGAGTCCACAAGCGAGGCGAGAAGAAGTGAATTCTGCCTGCTCTGTTCCGAAAGCTGCTCAAGCTTGTCCTGAAGCGCGCCGACCATTTTCGTAATTTCATCCGAAGCCTTTTTCGTGTTTTCGGAAAGCTTCTTGACCTCGTTCGCAATGATTCTGAATCCCACGCCCGCGCTTCCGGCATGAGCTGCCTCAATCGACGCGTTGAACGAGAGTAGGTTTGTCCGCTCTGAAATCTCTGAGATGTCGTCCATGTGCTTCATGATTTTTTTGATCTGCTCGCCGAAGTTGTCGATGCTTGACTTGAGGCTGTTGTTGTTCCTGGAGACCTTGTCAACGTCCTGGCTGAAATTCTCGAACGCCTTGAAAATCTGTCCGTTGCCTTCCGCATTCCGCTTGAAGTTCTCAATCAGTTCGCCCGCATTTTCGGAAAGCTTCTCTCCCGAATCAGAAAGCTCCCTGAGCGCGGTGTTCTCCTCGTTGTCCGCCCCGGAGCCGTTCTGCATCCTGTCTATGTACTCCTGCGCCCCGGAATTTCCCGCTGCGTTTTTCGCGCAGCAGTCCATTAGGATTTTCGCAAGTTCCTTTCCGCCGTTTATCGCTGTCATTCTGTCCATGTCATTCTCCGATTATGATGCTGACCAAAGTCTGGTTTGAATTTATCCGTCCGATCTGCTCTCCGTAGCTTGAGAATCCCGCGAAGTCAAGTCCGTGCGATCCGTAGAGCCTGCAAATCTTGTCGCAGATTCCCTGCTGCTGGAAGATTATCGTGCGCAGGATGCAGTTTATGAGAATTATGCAGCCCGGATGCGGAATTTCCCTGAGTGCGGAATTCAGCGATTCCTCGATTTTTTCTTTTATCGGAACAAGCTCCATCAGCTCGACTGTTGAATTTGCAAGGACGCGCGAGTACATGTTTATCGTTCCGTCCGGATTGAAGCACGCGATTGACGAGATGAAAGTGTGTCCGCCGAAAACTCTTCCGAACGGATTTGTGAGAGCCGCAGAATCTGCCTTGGATTCGGGAATTCCTAGAAGTTCCGCATAACGTCTGCGCGGATTCATTCCGTCGAGTGAAATTATTTTTCTTATGTAAGTGTCCGCCTGAGTGATTTTTGTGCGCTTTCCCGACGGCTTGAAAATGTTTTCCTTCTGGATGAAGAACGGAAGCGGAGTCTTCACAAAAAGAATGGCGGCTCCGTCAGAAACGACTTTTCCGTTGCAGCTTACGAATGTCTTTTTGAATTTTAAATCGTCTCCGGCTGAACCGCCTGCTATCATGAAGTCGTCGTTTTTTATGACCGCATAGAAAAATGAGAGGAGGGCTTCCTCCGCGTTGCAAAGTCCGTTCACGAAAGTTATGGCGAACGCGTTCCTGTGCGATGTGGGATCCGCGCATCTTATTCCGATTTTTGCCGCCGCATCCTCAAGCTCCTTTTTATGCACAATCGGAAATTTGTCAACTCCGTCGAACACAACGCCCGAAAATTTTGTCCTGTCGCATGAGAGTGCGGTCAGAACTATCGAACGGCTCGTGAATCCCTGCTTTGAAATTTCACCTGAAGTTGTTGTTCCTATAACCTGCGCTCCGCTGAATTTCTCGTGCAGCAAGGTTGAAAGAATTTCAAAGTCATAGTCCGACGATGCGAAGAAAAGCACCGCGTTGTATCTTTCCGGCGGATTTTTCAGCTTCCTGACCAACTCCTGCGCAGCACTTTCCGCGTCTGCCTGCCCGCTGAAAACAATTTCCTGTTTCATTATGCGCTCCAATATCTGATTTTAGGATACCCCATTATAGCACTGTTCTTCTGATGCTGTAAATGCCGGGCGCGGGCGGAAGGATGCCCCGGCTGAATATGTTGATTTTTTTTCCATATTAGTGTTAGACTTCCGCAATAAACGCAGTGATGAACACCACATCATTTTAATTGCCGCAGGGCGGCAACGCGGATTCATTCAATCGAGGACGAAATGAAGAGAATTTCATCTGTCATCCTTTCTGCAGTGGCGGCCGTCTGTGTTTTTTCCGGCTGCTCAAAAAAATCATCAGGGCCGGTTTCCGTGGAAATCTGGCACACTTACAACGGAACCCAGCAGGACGCTCTGAGCAAGATTGCGGCCGATTTCAACGCGTCGCAGTCTGAATATGAGGTCAAGGTTCTTTCCCAGGATTATTCAGGCTTCGCCGATACCGTCTACAACGCAGTTGCCAACGGTGTCGGACCCAGCATAATTTTCAATTACGGTTCCACCGCCGTGGACTATGCGAAGGAAGGTCTTGCTGTCGATATTTCAGCCTTTATCGCCGAGGACGAAAAGAAGGGAGACACGGTGATGCGCGGAATAATTGATTCGCTTCCGCGGGCGATGCAGGCGGATGTGAAGGGATTCGAGGGCGGCGGAATTTATTATCTTCCGGGCTGCACGACAGGACCTGTTTATTTCTACAACAAGACGCTTTTTGACGAGCTTGGACTGAATCCTCCGAAGGACTGGAAGGAGCTTGAGGATGTCGCGAGGACTGTCTATGAGAAGAAGGGAATCGCCGGATTCCATTCTGACGGACTTGTTGACAACATCCAGTCGATGATAATGCAGAGCGGACTCGGATATATTGATGCATCGAGCAGAAAGGTTCTCTTTGCCGGTGAGAAGCTTGCCGAAATCTATCAGTGGTATGCGGACTGCTGCCGAAAAGGATGGTTTGAGTTCAACACGGTCGGAAAATATGCCTCCGAGGATCTTGTCACCGGCGCGATCGCATCTTTCTCCGGTTCCTGCGTCAATGACCAGTATATAAAGATGGACGGCGCCGAGCTCGGAATGGCTCCATGGATTTCATCATCGGGCGGACGCTCGTTCTACACCGCATGGAACCGCGGGCCGATTTTTCTGAAGAGGAATGTCAATGCGGACCGCGGCGCCTATGAATTCGTGAAATTCTTCCTGTCACCGGAGAACAACTGCGCCTGGGCTTCCGCAAATTCGGCGCTTTCACCTTACGGCACGACGCAGAAGACGGATGCGTATCAGTCATACATAAAGAATCTTCCCGAGACATCAGCCTTGCCGTGCGTTCAGGCGAACCTCGCGGTTTCTGGCTCGTTTCCGAATGTGCACGGCGGCTCGCTTGTGCGCAACATACTTGTTGAGTATCTGAACAACGTCGTTGACGGAAAGATGACCGCTCAGGAGGCCGTGGCCGGAGTTGAGCGCGACTGCAACGCGGCTCTTGCCGAATAGAATGAAAGTAACGCTTGACAAGGTGACAAAAATATTCGGGAAGACAACCGCCGTGAATGATTTTTCGGCGGAGCTTCCCGACGGACATCTCATCTGTCTGCTCGGACCGTCCGGCTGCGGAAAATCCACAGTTCTTAATATGCTCTGCGGAATTACGGATGTGACTTCCGGGCGGATTCTGTTTGACGGCCGTGATGTAACTGCCATGCCTCCTGACAGGCGCAATATCGGAATGGTTTTCCAGAATTACGCGCTTTATCCGCATCTTTCCGTTTTGGAGAACATAACGTTTCCCCTTGAGGTGCGCGGAATTCCCCGGAAGGAACGTATAAGCCGCGCGGAGAAAATCGCGGCTCTTGTTCATGTCGACATGCTTTTGGGGCGTTTTCCGGGCGAGCTGTCCGGCGGCCAGCAGCAGCGTGTCGCCATAGCGCGCGCCCTTGTAAAGGAACCGAGCCTTCTCCTGATGGACGAGCCGCTGTCCAATCTTGACGCCCGTCTGCGGCTTGAGATGCGCGAGGAGATAAGGCGGATCCAGCAGGAGACCGGAGTTACAGCCGTCTTTGTCACGCATGATCAGGAGGAGGCGATGGCGGTTTCGGACAGCATAATATTGATGAGGGACGGTTCGTTTGTTCAAGGCGGACTTTGCCAGGAGCTTTACGACAATCCGAACTCCGCTTTTGTCGCCGACTTTCTCGGAAATCCTCCTGTAAATAAAATTTCCGGAGGAAAAATTCTCCGTGGCGGAGAGACGGATCTGTTCTGTACAGACGGTCTTGAAATTCCGCTTGGATTCAGGGTTGCGTCCTCTGTTCCGCCGGAGCGCGGCGTTACCCTTTCCATACGTCCGGAGTCATTTTTCTGCTCTGCTGACGGATTTCCGGCGGAGGTGGCATCTGTCTCGGTTATGGGAAAGGACCGGATTGTCGGAGTTCATTGCGGCCAGGTCTTTTTTAGGGCGGTGCTCCAGAATGACGGCGAGAATCCGCTGCGGGCAGGGGATTCCGTAAAATTCGGACTGAGGAGAAATGGTGTATTCCTGTTCGATTCCGGAACCGGAGAAAGGATTTTATGAGCGGAGCCGAGACGGACGGAAGATGGCGAAGAATTTTCTCTTGTGCGGAGCCATGGCTTTATCTGGCTCCGTTCCTTCTGTTCATAGCAGTCTTTACTGTATATCCGGTGATAAATGTCTTTCTCCTTTCGTTCAAACAGAACTACAGCGCGCTGCGCGGCGCTTATGACGGCTGGAGCCTTGAGAATTACAGGGCTGTTCTTTCCGACCCGAAATTCCGTTCAGCTATGGTGAACACGGTTGTGTACGTCATCTGCGTCGTTCCGGCGAGCACTGCGGTTGCCGTCACCGCGGCCTGTCTTCTGAATTCAAAAATCCGGGGAATAGGAATTTTTCAGACCGCATTCTTCATGCCGATGGTGACATCTATAACTGCCGTCGGACTTATCTGGCGTTTCATGTTCAACCAGCAGTATGGGGTGATAAATTTTCTGCTCTCAAAATTCGGGGCTGGAAAGATAGGCTGGCTTGTCGATTCACGGTGGTCACTTCCTGCTCTGGTCATTTTCGGAATCTGGAACATCCTTCCGTTCACCATAATCCTGATGCTGTCCGGACTTCAGAACATCGACAGGATGTATTACACGGCCGCGAAAGTTGACGGGGCGGGGAAATCCAGGATTTTCTTCAGGATAACGGTGCCGCTTCTCTCGCCGACGATTTTTCTTGTCCTCATAATGAACACAATCTCGTGCTTCAAGGTTTTCAGCGAGCTTTATCCTCTGTTCAACGGAAAGCCCGGTCCGTATTACAACCTTTACACGGTGGTCTATTATATCCGGTATGCGATGATGGAAAAAAGAAAGTACGGCTATGCCGCCGCCGCCGCGGTTGTCCTTTTTGTCTGCATAATGATTTTTACGCTGTTTCAGCTCGCGCTGCGCAGAAGAATGCGGCGCAGGGGGTTGTGATATGTCAGGAAGAAAGATAATATCCGAAATTCCTGTTTATATTGTCCTGACGTTCGGCGCCGCGGTGATGGTTTTTCCTTTCGTATGGATGGTTCTCGGCTCATTCAAGACGTTTCAGGAGGCGATAGCGTTTCCGCCGAAACTGCTGCCGTCGCATTTTTCATTTGAGAACTACAGGAAGGCATTCGGAATGGCTCCTTTCGGAAGATACTTTCTGAATTCTGTTCTTGTCATGGCGATTTCCGTCACCTGCACGACTTTTACGACCGTGCTTGGCGCGTTCGCCTTTTCCAGACTGAATTTTCCGGGCCGGAGCCTCATTTTCTCCGTGCTGCTCAGCCTGATGATGATTCCGTTTGAGATGCTGATAATAACGAACTATACGACCGTCGTGAGGCTGGGACTTTACAATACGCTTCCGGCGCTGGTGCTCCCTTTTGTCAGCAGCATTTTCTACACATATATTCTTAAGAATTTCTTTGATACGGTTCCTGACAGCCTGTATTATTCGGCAAGGATTGACGGCGCGTCGAACTGGATGTATCTGTGGCGGATAATGTTTCCGCTTGCGAAGCCGTCTGTCTTCACCATCATACTGCTTGACGCGCTCTCATCGTGGAATTCATTTATCTGGCCGCTCTATATAACATCCGACCAGCGCTCAAGGACATTGCCCTACGGACTTCAGGTGTTTACGACGGAAGCCGGCTCCATGCAGGAGCTTCTGATGGCTGCCTCCACCGTTATTGTTCTGCCCATGATAATCCTGTTTCTGGCCGCAAGAAAATACATAATCAGCGGAGTCTCAAGGGGCGGTATAAAAGGCTAGTTCCGGACAAAACGCAGGATGCCGGAAAATTTCCCGGCGTCCTGCGTCATGCGGTTTCCTTCAGTAATTCCTATGTTTCCTGCAGCACGTCGCAGAAATATCCGCTTGACGACACCGGCTCGCCGCCTTCACGCAAATGCCCCGTGTCGCCCAGTCTTTCCACCCTGAAAAACGCCTTTCCGCGGATCCGTTCCTCGGAATTAAGCACGGTGACGGAAGCGGGAGCCACGAAAAAGCCCTGCCACAGCTGAACCGGTGACAGTCCTGTAAGATGCGCGATAATCGTGAACATTACTCCAAGGTGGCAGAAGAACACCAGCGTGCAGTCCTCGTCCAGATTCTTTTCCGGAACAAGCTGATAGCGCTCCTGCGTGAAATTCGGGTTGTCCTTTTTCCCGTCGGTCCTGTACAACATTCCATCACGTTTGTATCCGAATTCTGCAAGAAGTCCGTCGATTCCGCGGCACACCTTTTCGTAATTCTCTCCGACGTTTCCGGCTTTCATGTACGGAGTCTCCGTCCATCTGTCTTTGTCGAAGAAGCCTTTTTCCGCCGTGTAGAATTCCGGCAGAAGATCCCAGCAGACTCTGTGCTTTCCGTCCGCGGCATAATAGTAGAATTCCTGGAGCCAATCACGCGTGTCCGCCGTCATGCCAAGCCTTTCCAGCGACGGTCTTGCTGTGGCCTGCGCGCGTCCAAGCGGTGAGCAGAAAATTTTTGTTATGCTCCATCTCGCGACGCGCCCGGCAAGCAGTTCCGCCTCCCTTCTGCCTTTTTCGGTAAGGTTGTCGGCCTTGTAGTCCGGATCGCCGTGCCGGATAAATATCAGCCTCATTTTATTTTACGAATTCCTTTTTGAGGAACGCAAGGTCAAGCTCCGGGTAGAGCACGTGTCTCGCGAGCAGCGCCTGGACACGTCTTTTTCCCTCAGCCTCGGCCTCCGAGTCAATCACGAATTTTCCCTTTGCCGGCTTTCCGTCCTTTGTGATTCCCGGTTTTGTTCCCTTCAGCACTAGGTCGATTATAGCGGCGATTTCCTTCATGTCGTTTTTGTCCATTCCGAGCGTGGTGACGGCCGGAGTTCCGACCCTGATTCCGCTTGTCCACCAGGGGCCGTTCTTGTCGAACGGAAGCGCGTTGGCGTTCAGTGTGACTCCGCACTGGAACATCGCGGCCTCAGCCTGTTTTCCTGTAAGCCCGAAAGTCGATGTGTCTATGAGCATAAGGTGATTGTCGGTTCCGCCGGTCTGGAGTCTCATTCCGAGTCTGATACATTCGTCAGCCAGAGCCTTTGCGTTGTCGGCGACATTTCTGGCATAGTCACGGTAGGCCTGTGTTCCTGCCTCTCTGAATGCGACCGCTTTTGCCGCCATTATATGAGGAAGCGGACCTCCAAGCACCATCGGGCAGCCTTTGTTCACGCTGTCCGCAAGCCATTCACGGCAGAGAACTATTGCGCCGCGCGGACCGCGCAGAGTCTTGTGCGTCGTCGTGGTGACAATATCCGCCCATTTTACGGGATCATAGTCTCCTGTGAGAACCTTTCCCGCCACAAGTCCGGCGAAATGCGCCATATCGACCATAAGAACGGCTCCGCATTTGTCGGCTATCGCCCTGAACCGGCGGAAGTCGATTTTTCTCGGATAGGCGGAGAATCCGGCAAGCAGGATAAGTGGCTTTACTTCCATCGCTTGTTTTTCTATTGCGTCGTAATCAAGAAGACCTGTCTCGCGGTCAACTGTATACGGATGGCTCTCGAACATTTTCGCGGACACGTTCATTCTGTAGCCGTGTGTAAGATGACCGCCGGAATAGTAGTCAAGTCCCATAAGCTTCTGGTTTCCGAGTCTCGCGCGCAGCGCAGTCCACTGCTCCTCGGTCATGTCGGTCAGGCTTTTCAGACCAAGCTCCTGAAGCGCCGGAAGCTCTATTTTCGCGTTCAGAACTGCCCAGTATGCGACCACGTTCGCATCGCATCCGGCGTGGGGCTGGACGTATGCATGTTCCGCGCCGAAGAGTTTTTTCGCCTCTTCCGCCGCCGTCATCTCAACGGCATCGACATTGACGCAGCCGCCGTAATATCTGTGTTCCGGATAGCCTTCGGCGTATTTATCGGTGAGGAGGTTCCCCATTGCCGCCTGGACATTAAGCGAGCAGTAGTTTTCGCTCGCGACGAGTTTCAGATGCGCGCGCTGTGTCTCAAGTTCCTTTACGGCGTCAGCCGCGATTTCCGGGCAGACTTCCGCAGTTTTCTCAAGATTGGCGACGTATGCTGTCATTGCGGCATTCGGTTTTCCTCCGCAAGAAGCAAGATAATTTTCCAAAGGTGTGGACATTCTATCCTCCAAGAAATAAATACAGTTTTCCGTATATTAACTTAAACTATACTGAAATTCAAGCAAAATGCTGAAGTCGCCGGCTTGACACCCCCCTTTTTTTGTAATAGCGTCAGTTTTCATGAGCCATTTTGACGAAGACTTCAGGGAATTCACGGAATCAGGCTGTGACCGGGCGGCCTTTATAGGAAGGTTTTTTGACGGAAGGGGAATCGAATCTTTTACGATGCCGGTTGAGGGCAGAAATCACATTTACGTGAAATTTCCGTCCGGCGGATACAATCCTATGTTCAGGATAAAGACTGTGATAGCCCATTACGACAGGGTTTCGGGAAGTCCAGGCGCGAACGACAACAGCGCCGCGGTTTTCCGGATGATGCAATGGGCTGCGGAGCTTGCGTCCGGAAGCGATTTCCATAATGTCAGGCTTCTGTTCACCGACGGGGAGGAGCTTTCTGAGAACGGAGTCTCCTCGCAGGGCTCGTACAATCTCGCCGTCCTTTTCCGTAAGCTCGGAATAGTGAATGATGATGTCTTCGTGTTTGACTGCATGGGACGCGGAACTGTTCCTGTAATCTGCGACGTGAGGATTCCGCGCAATGCCGGAGCAAAATTCAGGCGGGACTACGCCTTTCTCGAACGGCGCGCGGAGAAAATTCTGTCCGAAGCCTCGCCGGGAAGGTGGCTTAAGCTGCCGTCGTCCATGAGCGACAACGCCGGCTTTCTGGCCAACGGAATTCCTGCCGTGGCGTTCACGATGCTTCCTGCGGCGGAGGCTGAAACGTATTTGAATTCTATTGTGCGGGGAGACGGGACCGACATTCCCAGGACATGGCGGCTGATTCACACTTCCGGGGACGACGTGGATTCACTTGATCCGGAGGCTTTTGTCATGACCGGAAGAATTCTGGACGCGCTTGCAAGGCAGAAGACGCCGGCCGTAAATATAATCTGAGCGGGCGCGGAGACTCAGTCGTCAGCCCCGTCTTCATTCCCGTCCTTTTTTTCCGTCTCCTCAGTTTTTTTTGCCGGTGCCGGAGCCGCTTTTTTCTTGATTTTTATCCGTGGCGGCCGCTTTTTGTAGTTCACGACGAAGTATGTGAATTTTATCACGATGAGCATCGCGACGACGGTCGCAATCACGCGGAAGTCCGTGAGTACGGCCAGGATTATCGGGATGTAGCCGGAAATTTTCATAATTACTTTATCGGCAGATTAATCAGGAATATCACTTGAAACACATCGCGTAATACATTAATTTTTATCATTATGGTTGGAATCGTCGATTACAATGCCGGCAACATAACGAGCGTCGAGCACGCGCTCAGAAGGCTTGGAACGGATTTTCTGCTTTCGGGCAGCGCGGCGGAGCTTGGCGGATGCGACAGGCTGATTTTTCCTGGCGTCGGTGAAGCCTCCTATGCGATGGAGCAGCTCCGTTATTCGGGGCTTGATGGTTTTCTTAGGGAATGGGCTTCCGCCGGAAGGCCGCTTCTTGGAATATGCCTAGGCTCGCAGATTATATTCGACTGGTCCGAGGAAGGAAATGTAAGATGCCTGGGACTTCTAGGCGGTAAGATCCGCCGCTTCGACTCATGCGCGGGATTCCTGAAACATACTCCGGCACCGGATGATGCCTGCGCCTCACGGAATTCAAATCATGCCCAGGAACTGAAAATTCCTCATATAGGATGGAACGACATTCACCGGCTCAACGGCGGAACTCCGCTTCTTGAGGGAATTCCCGACGGCTCCGACTTTTATTTTGTCCACTCATACGTCATCTGTCCTGACGATCCGTCTGTGGTAAGGGCCGCGGCTGAATATGGAGTCGCGGTTCCTGCCGTAATCCAATGCGGAAATATATTTGCCTGCCAGTTCCATCCGGAAAAGTCAGGAGAGAAGGGGCTCCGGATTCTGGAGAATTTCTGCCGCTGAACGTGCGGAGGTTTTTGTGATAAAGAAAAGAATTATAGTCTGTCTTGATGTCAAGGACGGGCGCACTACGAAAGGCGTGAAATTTCTTGACAACGTTGATATTGGAGATCCTGTCGAAATGGCCGCGGAATATTACCGTCAGGGCGTGGATGAGCTTGTTTTCTACGATATAATAGCCTCTGCAAGAGGACGCGGACCTATTCTGGATCTTATCGCGCGGGTGGCCGACCAGGTGTTTATTCCGTTTTGTGTCGGCGGCGGAATCGGAGATGTAGGTGACATCCGCTCCACGATTCTTGCCGGCGCGGAGAAGGTGAGCCTGAATTCCCAGGCGGTGAAGAATCCTGATCTGATAAGCGGCGGCGCCAGAATTTTCGGAAACCAGTGCATTGTGCTGGGAATGGATGCCGCCCGTGATCAGGCGATGCCGAGCGGTTACCGTGTCTTTATAAACGGCGGAAGGACAAGAACGGATCTTGATGCGCTTGAATGGGCAAAGAAGGCAGTGTCGCTCGGCGCCGGAGAGATAGTTCTGAATTCGATTTATGCCGACGGAACAAAGAACGGCTACGAGATTCCGCTCACAAGAATGGTGGCGGAAAATGTCGGTGTTCCTGTAATCGCGTCCGGCGGCGGCGGAATTCCCGCTCATCTTGCCGATGTCCTTGACGGAGGAAAGGCGGATGCCGCGCTGATCGCGTCAATGGTTCATTCAGGCGCATATACTGTCGGATCCATAAAGTCCGAGCTCGCGGCGGCCGGAATTCCTGTGAGGCTGTGATTATATTATGGAAAGAAATTCTGCGGATACGGAAGACTTTTCCGCGATTGTCCGTGCGGACATAGAGAATGCGGCGGATGTTCAGGATAACGGGCTCAGACCGCGGATGCTGCGTGATTTTCTGGGGCAGTCGAAGGTGAAGGAGAACCTGTCCACATTCATCGAGGCCGCAAGGAGCCGCGGAGAGCCGCTTGACCACCTGCTTCTGATCGGACCTCCGGGTCTTGGAAAAACCACTGTGGCGCAGATAACGGCGCATGAGCTTGGTGTCGATTTTAAGGTGACCAGCGCCCCCGCGCTTGAGAAGCCCAAGGATCTTGCCGGAATTCTTTCGACTATAACTCCGCGCACCGTTTTTTTTATAGATGAGATTCACAGGCTCAAGCCTGCCATAGAGGAGATGCTTTACATCGCCATGGAGGATTTTGAGCTTGACTGGGTGATAGGACAGGGAGCCGCGGCAAGAACCGTAAGAATTCCCATTCCTGAATTCACTCTTGTCGGAGCGACGACAAAAGCCGGCAGCATATCAAGTCCGCTCAGGAGCCGGTTCGGGATAATTCCGCGCTTTGAATTCTACTCACCGGAGGAGCTTTCCGCGATAATAAAACGGTCGGCCGCAATCCTTGACTTTGCCGTGGACGATGACGCCGCGCTTCTTATGGCGAGATGTTCCCGTGGAACTCCGCGTGTCGCGAACCGTGTACTGCGGAGAATGCGCGACTTTGCCCAGGTCTCTGGTGTCGGCCGGATAAACGTTCAGGTTGTGGAGAGAGGACTTGACCGCCTGGAGATTGACGGGATGGGACTTGAGAAATATGACCGCGAGATTCTTCTTTCTATAATAAACAATTTCGGCGGAGGTCCGGTCGGCGCCGAGACTCTTGCCATCTCAATCGGCGAAAGTCTTGATACGCTTGAGGATTATTACGAGCCGTATCTGATTCAGTGTGGACTGATTCAGCGTACGCCACGCGGCCGCATGGTCACCGAAAAGGCATACGCCCATCTCGGCCTTGACCGGCGTGGCGGCGGAGAGGGGCAGTCGGCGCTTTTCTAGTCAGGACGGAAATCCCGGCCGCCGTAAATTCGGCCGGAATCCGCTCCGTCTTTTCCGGCTTTTATTTTCAGATTTTGTTCTCTGCCTTCAGATGAATCAGTTTTCCCTGGAAGTCTCCCCACATACGTTTGATGCGTATTCCGGCGTTCATTATCGTGAGTCCGCTCAGAATTTCCGGCGGAAATTCCTCCTGATTCTCGTCGGGATACGACACCCTGTAGTTCATCTCAGGAGCCAGGCCTGGAATTCTTATGAAGCGGCTTTTGCAGTTCGGATGGTTCAGCACCTGGATGAATGTCACCAGCGCCTCGCTCCTGTCCTTTGCCACCGACTCCCAGCAGTCAAATTCCATGTTCGCGGAGAAAGAGGCGATCCTGTAGTAGTCGCCGTTCCTTATCAGTCCGCTGAATCTTTTGTAGAGCGCGATCTGTCCAGGAATCTGCGTGCGCTCCTCGGCCGGAATCCGTGTTATGTCAAGCTCGTAGCCGAATGTGCCGGAAAGCGCGGTGTATCCTCTTGTCCTGAACGGAGTCACCCTTCCGCAGGCATGGTTGGGGCATGTGCTCACGTGGGCTCCCATGCATGAGAGCGGATAGATCAGGGCTGTTCCCTCCTGGATGGCGAGGCGCTCAATCGCGTCCGTATCATCGGAGCACCATATCTGCGGACTGTAATACAGCATACCCGGATCGAAACGTGCTCCTCCGCCTGAACAGTTCTCAAGCAGAAGCGACGGAAAATCCGTAACCAGCCGTTCCTGCATTCCGTAGAGAGCGAGGACGTATCTGTGATAGAATTCTCCGGTTCTGTCTGATGGAAGAGCCAGGCTTCCTATGTCTGAAAGCTGCCTGTTCATGTCCCATTTTACGTATTCAATGTTCGCGGAACGGAGGATTTTTGAGACGCAGCCGTAGGCGTAATCCGCGACTTCCTGGCGGGTGATGTCCAGCACATACTGTTCCCGTGACATTCCCGGAACGCGGCCGGGAATCTGGATTGCCCAGTCGGGATGCGCACGGAAAAGGTCGCTGTCCGGAGAAATCATCTCCGGCTCAAACCATATTCCGAATTTCAGTCCGAGCGCGTTCACCCGTTCCACAAGCCCTTTAAGTCCGCCCTTGAGCTTCTGCTCGTTCACCGTCCAGTCGCCGAGAGAGCAGTTGTCGCTGTTCCTCTTGCCGAACCAGCCGTCGTCCATCACTAGCATTTCGATTCCGTCCTTTGCGGCTTCGCGCGCGATGTCCACAAGTTTGTCCGAGTCGAAGTTGAAGTAGGTGGCCTCCCAGTTGTTTATGAGGACCGGCCTCATCTTGTCCTTATAGGGGCTTCTGATAAGATGGTTTCTGTAGAGGTCATGGAAGGCGCGGCTCATGCCGTTCAGTCCGCTGTCCG
Organism: Treponema sp. UBA792; assembly: GCA_002296965.1. Classification (GTDB taxonomy): domain Bacteria; phylum Spirochaetota; class Spirochaetia; order Treponematales; family Treponemataceae; genus Treponema_D. Next base: position 70,414 of record DBIW01000031.1, read on the forward strand.
AGAATACGAGCACCGCCTGCGGAGTCGTGAACGATTCGCCAGGAGCAAGTTTCCAGGTGAAATTCTCCGGATTTATTCCCATCATGATTCTTATAGAGTTGAACTGGCTCAGCTGGACACAGGCCGAGAAATTTCCCGAATATATAAAATTCATTCCCCAGACACGGCCCGAATTTTCGTCCGCGTTGTGATCAAGCACCGCCACAAAAGGATGTTCCTGATGGCTGGTCTCTCCGCGCATCGAAAGCACTTCGTGCAGTCCGTGGTCTATGGCGTGGCGGCTTATGTGGCGTTCTCTTGCCCAGGAGCCGTGGAGCGTCAGCATGTCGAAATTCTCATTGTCCATATCGAATGAGGCTGACATCGCCTTGTTCAGACGGACCGCGGAGCTTCCGGAATTTCTGATTTCGGAGCTTCTTGTTATGGCGTTTATTTTTGTGAATACGGTGTAAACGAGCGTGACCTCGACACCGAGAATCTCGTCTTCCGTGAGGATTTTCAGCGTGTCGCAGTCATCGCTGTCAGCGAAAACTGATGGAAGTCCGTCCAGCTTCACGGCTCCTCCGCTTATGCTGTGGGATACGTATCTCAGCCTGATTCCGTTGTTTCCGCCGGATGAGCTTACGGCAAGAGCGCTTTTCCTGAAGTCTCCAAGCCCGTCGGTGGGCATTTCCTGCGGAAAGCAGTCAAGAAAGGAATGCATCTCGCGCATGTTTCTTGACGGGACAAACGGAGGCTCGTCTGTCCTGATGAATGGCGTAAGGTCATCGTCTCCGATTTTCTTTCCGTAATATGCGTGGCCCACATATCCGTCCGCTATTTTTATGCAGTAAACGGATTCAGGTGTCTCAAGTCTGAATGTGCCGGTCTTATCGTCAAATTTTATCATTGTTCCCCCAATTTAAAAGGATAAACTTCGCCGCCTCAGCTTCATCTGGAAGCCTGCCGGTTTCCTGTCCGCCGGAAAAAAATCAGGCTGCCAGAGATTAAGCCCTGACAGCCTGAGCGCGCTTTATCCATGCTGTTACCGGGCGGCGTGCGCCTGGTTTTTAGAATCTTCCCTCGTCGGCATCCATGGCGAGCACCTCGTTGTGCTCCTTTGTGAATTTGACGACTTCATCAACGGTGGTGAAGCAGAGTCCGACAACCGTATCGGCGCATCCGTAGTAGATTGCGATGCGTCCTGTCGCGGCATCTGTAAGCGCGGCCACCGGGAACGTGACGTTCGGAACGAATCCCGTTGTCTCGTAAAGCGCTTCCGGAGTGAGCATGTAGTCTCCGCAGCGGTAGAGCACTTTTGACGGACAGTCACGGTCAAGAATCGCCGCGCTGAATGAGTATACAAGTCCGCTGCATGTGCTTGATACACCGTGGTAGAAAATGAGCCATCCCTCGTCGATTTCTATCGGAGCCGGACCGCAGCCGATTTTTACTCCCTGCCACCAGCCCTGTCCGCCTCTCTGCATGACAAGCCTGTGCTCGCCCCAGTATTTCATGTCCGGGGACTGGCTGAGCAGAATGTCGCCGAATGGGGTATGACCTGAGTCGCTTGGGCGTGAGAGCAGAAGGTATTTTCCGTTCACCTTGCGCGGAAAGAGTACTCCGTTTCTGTTGAACGGAAGGAACGGATTCTCCAGGCGTGTGAATTCGGTGAAGTCCTTTGTCTTTGCCATTCCGATGGCAGCTCCGTCAAAGTCGCCGCACCAGCAGATGTAATATTCATCCTCGATTTTTATGCAGCGCGGGTCGTACGCATAATACGGATCATGCGGAGTTCCGTCCGGATCCTTCATGTGGATTTTTTCTGTCTGGTATTCCCAGCTGATTCCGTCCTTGCTGTCTCCGAGGTAAAGGAATGGACGGCCGCTTGTCGTCTCTCCGCGGAAAACTCCCTTGAAAGCTCCTTTGTATGGAACAACCGCGCTGTTAAAAATGCGTCCCATTCCGGGGAACGGATTGCGGTCGATTACCGGGTTGTTTGTGTATCTCCAGATCGGAAGATGCCATCCTGCGGGCTTGTCCTGCCACGGGATGTTCGGCAGGTTGTCTCCAAGAATCTTGCTCATTGTTCAATGCTCCATTTTTTGGTGTAAGAGGCTATGCTCTGCGGTAATGTTACTCCGTAATTTTTCAGATGTCAAGGAAAATTTAGTTAAAAAATGAGACAAAATGAAGTAAAAAATAACTTAAACATTTTTGCCGGGTTTATGTTTTTATGAAGCCAGCCTGGTTCTTTCTGAGAAAATTACTTTTCAGTTAAATAGAAATTTAAGTAAATTAACAGGCTGTCCGTCCGTGCCGGCGTATGTTTTTGTGTTCCGGTATTGCCTGCCGCGTGATTTTGTCACATAATCCGATGCCATGGAAAACAAGAACATTAAGGAATACAGGACGGATGAGGTTCCGGAACTAAGATTTTTCGGGCGCGGAACAGGAGATCCGTACAGAAAGGACGGAAGCGCAGTGCTTTTCTGGGGCGCATCAGGATTCGGTGTCACATTCCGCGGCGGCGAGCTGTGGGTCAGGACCGAATGTGATTTTTCGGTTTATGAGGTCTGGGTCTGCGTCAAAGTTGACGGACGGCAGGTTTCGAGGTTCATGGTGAGGAAGGGGACGGACTGGGTTTGCGCGGCAAGGGGATTTGACGGGAAGACACCGCATTACGTTGAATTCTTGAGGGAGACGCAGCCGATGCCCTCCGATCCGGCGCAGTTTCTTGCCGTCAGCGGAATCGCCGTAAACCGTGACGCGGAATTTCTTCCCTCCGTGGAGCCAGGGCTGCGGATTGAATTTGTCGGTGACAGCATAACTTCCGGCGAGGGGCTGGCCGGCGCTGTCGGTGAATGGGACTGGATAAGCACCTGGATTTCGGCGAATTCGACGTATGCCGCCCGGATTGCTGCGTCGCTGGGAGCGGAGCACCGGATTTTCTCCCAGTGCGGCTGGGGTGTTTCCGCAGGATGGGACAATAATCCGCACACCGTGATTCCTCCATATTACGGTCAGGTCTGCGGTGTTATGCCCGGTGAATTTCAGGAAAGGCTCGGCGCCCACAGGGATTATGATTTTTCATCATGGAAGGCCGATGCCGTTGTGGTGAACCTTGGCACAAATGACAGCAGCGCCATGTCGTCTCCGGCCTGGACTGATCCTGAGAACGGTGTCCGCTGCAGTCTTGACGGTGAGCGCCTTTCTGTAGGGGTGGCGGATTTTCTTCGTGCCGTCAGGAAATTCAATCCTGATGCGCTTATTCTTTGGGTCTGGGGAATGATTGATATTCCTACGGCGGAGGAATTCATCAGAAGGGGAATAGGTTCCTATATTTCTGAGAGCGGAGACGGCAACGTTTTCGCCATGCGGCTTGATCCGATGTCCGAGTGCGAGAAAAGTGACGGAGACCGAGGCTCGCGCGGCCATCCGGGGCCGGAGACGCACCGCCGGGCGGCGGAAAAAATAACGGCCTTTCTCCGTGATCATATATAATGAAAAAAAACGCCGCGGAGAATTCCCCGCGGCGGATTCATGATTCAGTGACAGTCTGTCCTATTTGATGATGCGGTAGTTGTCGAAGTAGAATGCTCCGGCATCAACAGGTGTGAATGCCTCATAAATAACCATTCTCTGGACAATCTCAAGGTTCTGGAAATTCGAGATGTCGAATGTCACCACGTGTTTTCCGGGCGCGACAGGAACGGCTTCTGTCTGGTTCCATGTCCAGCTGTCTCCTGACTGTACGACGGCCATCATGTTGAGATCGTATGAATTCGGGTTGTATACATCAAGAACGATATATTTTGCGCCGGTCCAGTCCGTCTCAAGCGGAGCGTTGCAGACAAATCCTGCTTTCTCGCCGTCAGCAATGGCGGCAAAAGAGCATTTGAGTGAATTCTCGCCCGCTGTTCCCCAGTCGGCGGAAAGGTCGGCCGTAAGAGACTTGTCGTTGTCGCCCCAGGAGTCCCTGATGGCTTCCCAGTAGTTTCCGTCTTCAAAGTTGTCAAGCTCGATCACTTCTCCGGCCGGAAGCTCAGTCGTGGCTATGTCATCCGTGGGCGCTGCCGGAGCTTTTGTCTCCTCGGCTTCTTTTGTAGCTGCGCCTGTGGAAGCGCATCCTGCCGCCGCGAAGATAAGAGCTGCTGCGGACAGTACTGTAAGTAACTTTTTCATCACAAAATCCTCCTAAAAAAGTTGCGTTCAGTATAGCATACTTGCGGAAAAACGCAAATAAATTTGTAAGAAATTTTTCCGGTAAATTAACTTACTTTTTAAGAAATAATCACTTAAAAAATTATGTTAAATTAATTGAACTTTTTCTTGCAAAAATAAGAATATGGATATATTCTGTCAGAATAGGGATGGATAGGAATGTTTTGTAAACTAAATTTAATCAGAAAGAAAAAGGTCGCTTCCGGACTTCTGGCCGCGCTGACATTCTGTGTTCCTGTTCTCTCCATGTATCCGGACGGTGGCTCCGGCGTGGAGAAACAGGCGGTCAGATGGTCAAGGGGAGATTCCATAAATGAATACCTGTCTCAGAAAGGTCCGGCCGTGTATCCTCAGACGGAGATAAGGATAGATGCGGTCTCCTATTCCGGCAGCGACAGCGCCGACATAAAGGTGCTCGACTCCTACCGCGGCAGGGACAATGTGCTGATGTGGACTGGCGAGCGCGGAAGCGTCAGCTGGAGATTCGATGTGGATAAGAGCGGATTCTATCATATCGCGCTTGATTACATCGCGCTTCCCTATAAGGGAATGGATATAGAATTCTCCGTTCTTGTTGACGGATCCTGTCCTTACAATGATTTTATGAGCGTCCGTTTTTCAAGGATTTGGAAGGACTCGTACGAAATCCGGCGTGATGAGAACGGAAATGACCTTGTTCCGAATCAGAGCGAGGTCTTCGAGTGGATTTCTGCGGATTTCCTTGACACCCAGGGATTCTACAATAAAAGCCTTCCTGTCTATCTTGAGAGCGGCAGCCACGAGATTACGCTTGTGCTGAAAAGGGAGGCGCTGGTTCTTGATGCCGTCCGCATATACAATGAGCCGGAACTTCCTTCCTATGAATCGCTTGCCGCAAGATATAATATAGAAGAAAATGTCAAGAAGCAGGTGGTGAAAGTTCAGGGCGAGAAGTCGTCAAGAAAATCCGCGTCAACGCTCATCCCGACTTCTGACCGTACCGATGCCGCGACTGAACCTGCAAGCCCGTCAAAAATCCGGCTGAACACAATCGGCGGAAACTGGACCTGGAAGCTGCCAGGCCAGTGGATAGAATGGACTGTCGATGTTCCTGAAAGCGGAGTCTACAATCTGTTCATAAAAGGCCGGCAGAACAGCCAGCGCGGTATGGCGGCCACAAGAAAAATTTATATCGACGGAAAAATTCCGTGCCGTGAGTACGAGAACGTGGAATTCCCTTATTCGCTCAGATGGAACCAGATAACTCCGACTGATGTCGGCGGAAAAAGGTGTCCGGTCTATCTTGAGAAGGGCTCCCACGTAATCAGGATGGAGGCTACGCTCGGCCGTCTGACGCCGATTCTTACCGCCGTCGATGATCTTACTTACGAACTGAACACGCTGCGCCGTCGTTTTATAATGATAATGGGAAGCGAGCCCGACCTTTACAGGGATTATCAGCTTGACAAGGAAATCCCCGGTCTTACCGACAAGCTGAAGGATCTTTCCCACAGATTCAGGCTTGCCGCCGATGATTTTGAGCGGATTACCGGACAGAGCGGAAGCGAGGCTGCCACGCTCAGAATAATGGTGGATCAGCTTGCAAGCTTCGCGAAGGATCCGCATTACATTCCTGCAAAGCAGAGCTCATTCCGCGACAATATCGCAAATCTCGCGTCATGGATTCTCTACCGCAAGGAGCTTCCTGTCGAGGTTGACTACATAACGCTTTCGACCCCCGACGTCAGACCGCAGAAGGCTTCCGCCGGATTCTTCAGGCAGAGATGGATGGGAATCCGCTCGTTCTTCTGCTCATTCTTTGAGGATTACGACAGCATCGGTAAAAAAGAGGCGGATGCGGTTGATGTATGGATTCAGAGCGGACGTGATCAGGCGTCGATTCTGCGCGAGCTTATAATAAATGATTTTACTCCGAACACAGGCATAAAGGTGAACTTGAGCCTTGTCCAGGGCAGCATAATCGAGGCTACGATGGCCGGACGCGGTCCTGAAATCGCGATAAATGTGTCACGGGGTCAGCCGGTGAACCTTGCCAGCCGCAATGCCCTCTATGATCTTTCCACGTTCAGCGACTTTGATTCGGTCCGCGGATGGTTCAGTCCGTCGGCATTCGTTCCGTACGAATTCCAGAATGGAGTCTATGCGGTTCCGATGACACAGGACTTCCACATGATGTTCTACCGCACCGATATTTTCGAGGAGCTGGGACTTGAGCCGCCGCAGACTTGGGAGGATCTTTACAGGATTATTCCTATACTTCAGCGCAACAATATGCAGGTCGGACTTCCTTATCAGGGTGTCGATGCGATTGATCTGATAGATGCCGGAATGGGTTCAAGAAACCTTTTCCCGACGCTGCTTTCTCAGAACGGCGGCTCATTCTACAAGAACGGCAACCACGAGACCGGACTTTCCGATCCTGAAGCCTACAAGGCGTTCAAGCAGTGGGTGGATTTCTATGCGTCCTATGGTTTCTCGCTGAAATTCGACTTCAATACACGTTTCCGCTCCGGAGAAATGCCGTTGGGAATAACATCGTACGGAATGTACAACATGCTTTCTGTCGCGGCTCCCGAAATCCGCAATGAATGGAAGATGACGGTCATTCCGGGAACAAGAAAGCCGGACGGCACGATCGACCGTTCCGAGGCCGCATCCGGTTCCGCCGTCATAATGTTCAAGAAGATTAAGAATCCTGAGGCGGGCTGGGAATTCATGAAGTGGTGGATGAGTCCGGATGTTCAGCTGCAGTACGCCACACGTCTTGAGACTATCCTCGGAACTGCCGCACGTCTCAACACCGCGAACCTTGAGACATTCTCCAGAATGCCGTGGTCTGTGTCGGAGCAGGAGATTCTGCGCGAGCAGTGGAAGGAGGTTCAGGAAATTCAGGAGGTTCCGGGAGGATATTACACGATCCGTATGCTGGATACCGCATTCACAGAAGTCTATTATAACAACGAGAATCCCCGCGCTACGCTCAACAAATACTGCGACATGATAAACGAGGAGATAGAACGCAAGAGAAAGGAGCTTGGAATTGACTGAGAATACCCAAATCAAAAAACTCAATGACCGTAAAAACTGGGAGACAAGATCCGCATACATGATGATGGCTCCTTTTCTGGTTCTTTTTACGATTTTTACAATTCTTCCGATAATCGGCGCGATATTTCTCAGCTTCACCAGCTTTGATATGCTTCAGTCGCCGAAATTCGTAGGACTGAGCAATTATGTCCGCCTGATGCTTGACGACAAGATTTTTCTGAAAGTCCTCAAGAACACGATGGTTTTCGCCTTTGTGACCGGACCTCTGAGCTACGTGATGTCATTCCTGCTTGCCTGGATGATAAACGAATACAAGCCGACCGCGCGCTCAATCTGGACTCTTATTTTTTATGCGCCTTCAATTGCGGGAAACATATTCTACATCTGGACATTCCTTTTTTCCGGCGACTACTACGGAATCATAAACGCAAAGCTGATGCAGTTCGGTTTTATAAAGGAACCGATCGACTGGATCGGCAATACGGACTATGTCCTGAAGGTTGTGCTGCTTGTGCAGATATGGCTGAGTTTCGGTGCGGGCTTTCTTTCGTTTATTGCCGGTCTTCAGGGAATTGACAAAAGCCTTTATGAGGCGGGAAGAATTGACGGAATCCGCAACAGATGGCAGGAGCTTTGGTATATAACGATTCCATCCATGAAGCCGCAGCTTCTTTTTGGTGCTGTTATGCAGATAGCGTCGTCATTCGGAGTCAGCGAGGTCATAAAATCGGTAGCCGGTTTTCCGTCCCGAGGCTACGAGGCCGATACGATAGGAACTTATATAATCGACTACGGAACTGTCCGCTTTGAGATGGGCTATGCCTGTACGCTTTCGGTGGTGCTGTTCCTCATAATGCTGATAACGAATAAAATAATAACAAAACTTCTCAAGGGGGCTGCAGATGAATGAGAAACTGAATGTAATTCTGCAGACTGTGAAAAAAATCAAGCTGTTCAGATATAGGGGCGCCGCCAAAGCCACAAGATCCCGCGGAATGGATTTCCTGCTTTTTCTTGTGCTGGGACTTCTGGCCTGTTTCATGATGCTTCCTGTCATATATGCGGTCGTGAACGCATTCAAGCCGGTGGAGGAGCTGTTCATTTTTCCGCCGCGCCTTTTTGTGCGTCATCCGACTCTTATGAATTTTGTGGAGCTTACGCAGGTTCTCTCAAACCTCTGGGTTCCGTTCTCAAGGTATCTGTTCAATTCCATCGTCGTTACTGTATGTGCGACGTTCGGAAACATAATCGTGTCGAGCATGGCGGCGTATCCTCTTGCGATGCACAACTTCAAGGGAAAGAAGGTGATAGATGAGATTATTGTCGAGGCTCTTCTCTTCACGCCGCAGATTCTTTACATACCGCAGTATATTATCATCGCGAGGCTTGGACTTATAAACAATTATCTGGCTCTGATTCTTCCTGTGGTGCAGATGACGCTCGGAACGTTCCTTATGCGTCAGTTCATGGGGCAGCTTCCTGTCTCTCTGCTGGAGGCCGCGCGTATCGACGGAGCTAAGGAAATCACGATATGGTGGAAAATCGTCATGCCAACCGTAAAACCGGCATGGCTCACGCTGATGATACTTGCGTTCCAGAACATCTGGCAGCAGAACGGAAACCTCTTTATATACAAGGAGAACATGAAGGTGCTTCCTTCCATTATAACGCAGCTTCAGTCCGGCGGCCTTGCCCGTGCGAACGTCACCTCGGCGGTCATGCTTGTGCTTATGCTTCCGCCGCTGATACTGTTCCAGCTCTGTCAGAAATCTGTAATAGAGACGATGGCGACTTCAGGAATAAAGGATTAGGAGATGAACATGAAAAAACTTTCGGTTATTTTTGCATCGGCCGCCTTTGTGCTGGGAGTCTCTCCGCTGTGCGCGACAAGTCCGGAGCCGGCGCCGGTTCCGTGGCTTTCCTATAACTATGGGGTCTGGGATACGAGCATTCCTGCTCAGCCCGCCTATGAAGTCCGCGGTTATGTTACAGGTGACGACCTTGGCGCCGGTGCGTTGAAATCTCCCAGAGACCTCTGCACGGATTCGGACGGAAACATATATGTGCTTGACAGCGGAAACAGACGGGTTCTTGAGATGAGTCCGGATCTTGAGCTTGTCCGCGAGGTTGATTTTTACGGAAATCCGGTAAGCCTTTCGGATCCGCGGGGAATGTATGTTGACTCCGACGGCCAGATTTATGTCGCGGACCGCGGCGCCCGTCAGGTTTTCATTTTTGCCGCCGACGGAAAATACCTGCGTTCGATTGTGAAACCTGTTACGGATCTGATTGACGAGAAGACGGAATTCCTGCCGGACAAGGTTCTTGTCGATCACCTTGGTGTTGTCTATGTGATTTCGTTCGGGTGCTACGAGGGCGCATACACATTCGATGAGAACGGTGATTTTCTGGGCTTTTTCGGCTCGAACAAGGTCAGCGTGACTCAGCGTCTGCTTTCTGACAGGATATGGAGAAAATTCGCCACGAAGGAGCAGCGCGAGCGTATGTACCGCTATGTTCCTATCGAATATGTGAATTTTGCGATTGACCGGGACGGATTCATTTATACGGTCTCGAACTATGGCGACAATGAGCAGAAAGGCCAGGTCAGAAAACTGAATCCTCTGTCTCAGAATATACTTTTTTACGGAAAGAAGCCGGAGCTTGCCTTTTTCGGTGATCCTGAGACGACATACACGAACCGTGTCGAAAAATCCACGCTTGTAGCCGTCGATGTTGACAAAGACAATTTTATAAGCGTTCTGGACTTTGAGCGCGGCCGTGTCTTCCAGTATGACCAGTCGTGCAATCTTCTTACGATCTTCGGAGGCACGGGAACACAGGAAGGCTCGTTCAGAAATGCGGCTGATATTGTCAGTTCGGCCGGAAATCTCTATGTTCTTGACAATGTGCGCGGTTCGGTGACAAGTTTTCAGCCTACGAGGTTCGGAAAAGCCCTCCGTGAGGCGACTGTCCTGTACGAGGAAGGTTATTTTGAGGACGCGCTTGATCCCTGGTTCGAGGCGCTCAGGCTTGACAGAAATAATTATCTTGTTCTCCGCGGAATAGGACGTGCCTATGAGCGTCTGCGCCGCTATGACCTTGCCATGGATTATTACAGACAGGCCGAGTATCACGGCGCATATTCCGACGCATTCCATGAGTATAGAACCGCCGCGCTCAGAAAGTATTTTCCTCTTGTGATGATGGTTCTTGTTCTGGTCGTGGCCGCGATTTTCGTGGTGCCGCTTCTCCGGAAAAAATACGGAAAGAAAAAGGAGATCCGCCACGTATATACGATAAGCCGCAGCTACTATCCGTTCTATCTTATGCTCCATCCGTTCAAGGGCTGGGAGGAATTCAAGCGGGACAAAAAAGGCTCCGTGCTTTTTGCGAATATAATTCTTGCCGCATGGCTTGTCGCAGAGATTCTCTCGTATCAGCTTACAGGTTTTGTGTTCAATAGGAACAGGCTGGACAATATGAACATATTCATACTGATAGCATCAACCTGGGGAGCAGCGCTTCTCTGGAGCGTCGCCAACTGGGGACTCTGTACGCTTCAGGACGGAAAGGGAACGTTCCGGGAAATCTGGATAAGTTTTGCGTATACAAGGCTTACTTATGTCGTGACCGTGATTCCTGTCATTATACTCAGCAATGTGATGACGGCGGATGAGTCATTCTTCCTTTCTGTCATAATGAACGTGATAAGCATCTACGGAATTCTTCAGCTGGTTCTTGCTACAAAGTCGGCGCATCAGTACACGATGAAGAAGACTGTCGTGTCCATGCTGCTCACGCTTCTGGGAATCGCGCTTATTGTGATTATCGGTATGCTTTTTGTGTCTCTTTTCGCGCAGCTCTGGTCTTTTGTTTCGACCGTCGCGCAGGAAATCATGATGAGGATGTAGGGGGAAGACGTAATTATGGAGAACAAGATGAATTTTTTCAGGAGAATTGCGGCGGCCCTTCTTTCCATCCTGTTGGCTGAGGCTCTTTTTGCCGTTGTTCCCGACAGCGCGCACTGGAGTCCGGACAGGCTTGAATCCGAGGGCTTCACGCTTTATTCAAGGACAAAGGAGCTGGAGCTCTATCTGGACAGGAACAGGGCTGTGTTTGCAGTGAGGAAAATTTATTCCGGATATGTATGGTATTCTTCTCCGCTGGACTGGGAAGAAGATGACCATGCGTCCGGCTACAACAAGAATGCGATGCCGTCCATGCTCCAGATAAACACGAAGGACAAGGCCGGATCATTTTTTCCGGCGAACAGCTATGTGAATGCCGTAAAACGCAAGGGATTCAAAGTTGAGCGCGAGGACGGAGGCTTCACGTTGAACCACAATTTCGTGCGTGACGGAATCTTCATTCCTCTTCATGTGACCGTGGAGGGGAATTCCCTTGTGGTCAGCGTGAATTTCAATGAGATCGAGGAAGAGGAGGAGGATCCTGACAGCACGCTCGGTTCGCTCCGGCTGCTTGATTTTACGCTTCTTCCGTATTTCGGTGCGGCTCCTGCCGGAGAGGACGGATATATGTTTGTTCCTGACGGAACCGGCGCGGTGATAAAATTTGACAACACACGCGGTTCTTCCGGATATTCGGCTTATGTCTACGGCAGGGACGAGTCAATCATTCCGTCAATGAAAAAGACCGTTACGGAGGACATCTATCTTCCGGTGTTCGGAATGAGCCGCGGGGAGGCCGGATTTGTCGCTGTGATTGAGGACAACCGTTCCAATGCCGTCATAGAGGCGCAGACTGCCGGCCAGGTGACAACCTACAACAACATAGCTTCCCGGTGCATAGTGCGTGACCTTGACACGTTCACCTTCCGCGAGCGCACGGGAACTCCGCGTGACATAAGGATTTTTCAGACACGGAATCTTCCCGAAAGCGGGGAGACATATTCAGTCCGTTATATTTTTCTGGACGGAAGCGAGAATTCCTATACAGGAATGGCCGGGGCCTACAGAAAATATCTTCAGGAGAAATCACTTTTTCCACAGGAAAAGACAGACCGCAGCTTTTCAATGGCTCTGAATTTCATCGGCTCCGGCTCAAAGAAGAAGGCCGTTCTGGGAATTCCTAAGTCGGTGGAAATTCCGTACACGCCTTTTGATGACGTTGAGACGGTGATTGAGTCGCTGAAGGAGCGCGGAGTCGGTGATTTTGTCGTGAAATATGACGGATGGATTGACGGCGGAATTTTCGGAAAATATCCGGCATCTCCATCGCCGGAGCCTAAGCTCGGCGGAAAGCGCGGATTCAACAGGCTGCTCGGATATCTTGATGAGAACGGAATCGATTTTTACGGCGGCGCCGATTTTGTCAATCTGTACCGTTCGGATTTGGGGCATATAAAGGAACTGAATGCGAACAGGGAGATAAACAAATCTCCTGTTAAGGTTCCTGATTTCAGAATGTCCACTTTTGACGAGAAGACCGGAAGCGACACTTATCCGAACTGGATTCTGAGGCTGTCGTCTGTAAAGAAGGGCGTTGCGAAATTTCTTGCCGGGGCGGACAAGAAATATCCGGAAATCGGACTTGCTCCCGATTCTCTTGGAAATATTGTCGGCTCTGATTTCGGAAAGAACGGAAATTCACGTGACGCGACTGCGGACGGTTTCTCCCTCCTCCTTGATGATGTCCAGTCGTCGCATCCGGTTCTGCTGAGCCGTCCGTTTGACTATGCGCTGAAAAATGTGTCTTATATAACGGATGTTCCGGCTGTCTCAAGCAGCTATGATATAGAAGACTATAGCGTTCCTTTTTATCAGATTCTGCTGCGCGGCTATATTCCGTTCGCCAATTTTCCTGCGAACCGTGCCGTGGACACAAAGGTGTACAAGCTTCAGCTTCTGGAGACAGGCTCCGACATTTCGTATCTGTGGATCACAAGGAATCAGGAGGAGCTGCGCGATTCAAGGCTTCAGTCATATATGTCGGTTTATGCCGAGGACTGGCTTGACGAGGCTGCGGCGATTTATACCGAGATAAAGCCGGTGGCCGACAGAATTTCGGGCAGGACAATAAAATCCCATGAGGTTTACGGTAACGGCGGACGCATCACCGTTTATGACAACGGAGTCAGGATTCTTACGAATTATTCAGACAAGACCATAACTGCCGGAGGAATGACGGCCGGACCGTATTCCTGGGCGGTGAGCGAGGACAGATAATATGGAAAAGACCAAAACGAAAAAGCCCGGACGCAAAGGCGCGGGCCTTATAGAGAAACAGTCAAGATGGGGCTGGGTTTTCATCGCTCCGTGGCTTCTGGGCTTCATTTACTTTTTCGCGGTGCCGCTGCTCAAAGCGCTGACATACACATTCAGCAAGATGTCCATATCAAGTTCCGGCCTTAAGATGGATTTTGTCGGACTTGACAACTATATCCAGGCGTTTACGGTTGATCCGGATTTTTCCCGTGCGATTGTAAGTTCCACGCTGAACATCGTGTATCAGGTCCCGATAATCGTGTTTTTCAGTCTGTTCATAGCTCTGATTCTTCGCAACAATTTCCGTGGTCGCACGCTTATGCGTTCAATCTTCTTCCTTCCGGTCATAATTTCTTCCGGAGTTGTAATCACAATCCTCAAGGAGAATGTGCTTGCGACCGGAACCGGACAGGCGGCCACGCTCTTTCAGACGGGAATAATAAACGAGGTTCTTGTAAAGTCAGGCATGAATTTCCAGGTTGTCCAGATTATCACGAACACAGTCGGCTCGATTCTGGATCTTACCTGGCGCAGCGGAGTACAGATTCTTCTTCTTCTTTCTGCCCTGCATAGTATTCCCGACAGCATGTACGAGGCCGCAAGAATCGAAGGCGCGACCGAATGGGAGACATTCTGGAAAATCACCTTTGTGATGATTTCCCCTACTATTGTGATGACCGTAATCTATTCGATAATTGACTATTTCACGGACTATTCAAACAAGATAATGCGCATGATTGTCACTTATGTGAACCAGGGACGGTATGAGTACAGCACGACAATATCAATAATATATTTTGTGATTGTGCTTCTTCTTATAATGCTGGTTGACAAATTCCTGACAAAGCGTGTCAACAAGGTTCTGAACTGAGGGTAGCGTGATGACAAAAGGATTTAAATTCAAGAATAAGACCGCGGCGGACAAGTCGCTTTCTGTTGTGACGGGAATTTTCCGGACGCTGTTTCTTGTCGGAATGGCTTATGTCCTGCTTTATCCCGTGCTTTTCCTGCTTTCAAACGCATTCCGGGATCCTGTGGACCGGCTGGATCCGACAATCATCTGGATTCCGAAAACGCTTACGCTGAACAACTTTGTCCTTGCGGATGATCTTATTGGATTCAAGGATTCGATAATAAAAACCCTGACAATGCTTGTTCCGTCCGTCGTGCTGCAGGTGTTCGTGTGTCTGATGGTCGCCTATGGCTTCTCAAGGTTCAAATTCAAGGGCCGGGACATTCTGTTCACGTGCCTGCTGTTCACGATAATTGTTCCGGCATCGACGATAATAATTCCTCTTTATGTCCAGTTCCATTTCTTTGATTTTTTCGGTCTTGGACAGCTGCTCCGTCCCTTCAATGGCGGCGAGGCGGTCACAGTGAATCTTCTGAATACCGACTGGCCGTTCTATTTGATGTCCGTAACAGGAGTCGGAATCAGAAGCGGACTTTATATCTACATGATAAGGCAGTTCTTCTCCGGTATGCCAAAGGAGCTGGAGGAGGCGGCTTACGTGGACGGCTGCAATCCTTTCTCCACGTTCATCAGGATAATGGTTCCGAACGTGGGAAGCATAGTGATTGTTATCGTGCTTTTCTCAATCGTCTGGCACTGGAACGACTATTATCTTTCGGTCATGTTCTATGTGGACAACTATCCGCTGTCGGTCGGAGTTACGGTTCTTCAGGACAGGCTTCAGCTCCTTGCGGAGCACATGAACGCCGCGGATGTCGCGCTCAGCGAGGCATCAATCCTTGAGGCGGCCTGTTTCGTCGTCATAATGCCGCTCCTTGTAATGTATATCTTTGCCCAGAAGTATTTTACGGAAAGTATTACAAGAACCGGACTTGTAGGCTGACGGGCCCGGCGCAGGGAATTTATTAAGGAATCTTTATATTTTACCGGGAATTCCGCCTGGAATTTCCGGAGTCATTTTTATCAGGAGGAAAAAATGAAGAAAACAAGAATTGCGGCTCTCATGCTCGCGCTTGCGGTTTCCGCTCTGTCTGCAAAGGAGAGCGCGGATATTACCGTATTCCGCCCGGCGGTGAATCCGCGCAACAAGAAGGATGTCATGGTCAAGGCCAAGACCCGCTACGAGAAGGAGACCGGAGGAAAGGTCACGTTCGTGCTGTCCGACTGGGGCAACTGGCAGTCAAAGATTCTTACTTATATGGCAGCCGGAAACCCGATAGACGTGACGTTCGCAAGAAGCGCGGATTTCCCGAAATTCTACACCAAGGGTTATCTTGAGCCGATTGACGGATATGTCAATCTCAAGACTGATTATATGAACATACCCGGTATGGACGCATCGTTCAAATATGACGGGCATTATTATGCCGCATCGCACAAACTGTCAAACCACTACTGGATCGTCATTTACAACAAGACGCTCATGGAAGAGGAAGGAATCGCCGAGAAGGATCAGCCTTATGCCCTGTGGCAGAGAGGCGAGTGGGACTGGAACCATCTGCGTTCCCTTGCGCAGAAACTTACAAAGGATACTACCGGTTCGGGAACAATTGACCGCTGGGGATTCGCCAACTGGTATACCGCTGGACTTATCTATGCGAACGGCGCGACTCTTACAAATATAGACTCGAATGCGAACATAACCCTGAATTTCGAGGACCAGCGTGTGACCGAGGCTCTCTCTTTCCTTGAGCAGGCGAAGAAGGACGGATGGTATCTTCAGGACAACAACATCGCCAAGGACGGAATTCCTAACAGAACCGTCGCGATGATGATGGAGCGCGAGTATTATCCGTCATCGCTTCTTGCGAACACACGTGACGAGCTCTGCTATGTTCCTGTTCCGTTCGGACCGAGCAACAAGGAAAAGAAGAACATCTTTGAATGTGACGGATACGCCATCGGTGCCGGTTCTGACAGTCCGACTTATGCCGGAAAATTCATCAACATCTGTCTGGAGGAATGGACTGCCGACGACAAGGCCAACCGCGCGAAAACATGGCCGGAGGAGATTTTCACGCTCGGCGATACAATGGAGAAGGATGCCTGGTATCCCGGATATACCGAGTCTCCGATTGAGTCGATAATTAACAGCTTCCTCGGCGAGATTGTGTGGTCGGGAAATTCTCCTGCGTCCGCAATAGCCGCCTGGACTCCGAAAGCTGTCGCCCTTGTCGCCGATGCGAACAAGCCGATGGGCAAACTTGAGAAGCTTCCGTTCAAGAAGATAGAAATGGACTTCAAGAAGAAGAAGCAGGCCGAGGCGTTCCGCATGATGCCGGGAACAGACTACAGTTCCGTCGCGGTCTCCTGGGTTGACGGCGCCGAGGCGATTGACAAAGGTTCGCTCAAGATTTCCATGGATTACGAGAAGGACGGCGCTGATATTACCGGTGCGATTACTGATGCCGATAAGCTTGCAATTGTCGGCTGGCGTGAGTATGTGATTGAATTTGATGTCAAGGCGCTCAAGGCTCCGGGCGAGGGCGCTTACGTCTGGGTTCAGGCGTATCAGGATGAGCTGAACAAATACGGATGGACAAAGAAGGATGTTTCATCTGCAGGAGAAGTCGTCCATGTGTCGGCGACTGTTCTTGATGTCCTCCAGAACGGAAAAATCCCGCTCCAGTTCGGCGGCCACAACATGAAGGATTTCGTGATTGACAATCTTGTGATTACGGAAAGATAACAGAATTCTTGTTCTGCCGGAGAAGGAATTTTTCCTTTCCGGCAGATTTTTTTTGTCCGGATTGTCCGATATGCGGAGGTGTCCGGCTGGTGGAGATTATGCTGAAAAAAATGATTCCTGCCGTTTTGGGACTATGCCTTGTTTTTCCTGCCGCCGCGCAGAAATTTGAGGCCGAGGACGGCGATTTATATGGTGTTACGAAGGCTTCTGAAGTGAAGGGATTTTCCGGTTCTGGATATGTGCAGTTCATTTCCTATGACCAGAGCTGCGTCGGAGTGAACGTCGATGTCGCAAAGTCCGGTGATTATGCGGTCGTGCTGAATGCGCGGAATCCTAACGAGGACAGACGCGTCAGTTTAAAAGTTGAATATGATGATGACGGGTTCGTATGCGCCCAGAGGCTGCCGTATTCGCAGAAATTCTCACAGATTTATGTGAACAGCGGGGTCTTTCTTGATGAGGGCGGACATACCCTTTATATAACCGGGCTTACCGGAGAATGGCAGCTTGATTCCGTAGAGATTAAGCCGCTTACGTCCGCGATAAGCAGGAAAATTTCTCCTCCGGCGGAACTTGTCACCAAAAATCCGTCCCGGCAGGCCGCCACGCTCTATAAATATCTTGTGGGAATGCGCGGAAAGGGAATCCTTTCCGGCCAGCAGATTTATGCGGGCACGCCGGAGATAAAGGTAATAAATCAGACGACAGGAAAATATCCGGCTGTTCTCGGAATTGATCTGATTGACTTCTCTCCGTCGCGCGTTGAGCACGGAACAAGAAGCTCGGTCGTCCGCGAGGCTAAGAGATGGTGGGACGCAGGCGGTATAATCACCTGCTGCTGGCACTGGAACGCGCCCAAGGATCTTGTGAATCAGGATGTGGAGGGCAAGCGCTGGTATGACGGATTCAGGACAGGAGCCACAACGTTCAATTTTGTGAACGGGCTTAGAAACCATGACAGCGAGGAATACCGCCTTATGCTGCGCGATATTGATGAGATCGCCGTCCAGCTGAAAAGTCTTCAGGATGCGGACATTCCTGTTCTGTGGCGTCCGCTTCACGAGGCAAGCGGCGGATGGTTCTGGTGGGGCGCGCACGGAAAGGACAGCTATATCGAGCTTTACCGTATGCTTTTTGACCGTCTGGTGAATTATCATAAACTGAACAACCTTATCTGGGTATGGAACGGACAGAATCCTGACTGGTATCCCGGAGATGAGTATGCGGATGTCATCTCCTATGACAGTTATCCGGGAGAACGCAATTACAAACCGCTCCATGATGAGCTGGTTCTGATTCAGGCGGCTACCGCTCAGCCGAAACTTGTCGCTGTATCGGAAAACGGCGCGCTTCCCGACATAGAGGCCTTGCGGCGGGAGAAAAGTCCCTGGTCCTGGTTCTGTACCTGGAACGGTGATTTTGTGCGGACGTCAAAGAACGGGTACAGCGGAAAATTCACGGACATAGACACGTTCAAGAAATTCTATGAGAACGATTATCTGATAACCCGTGACGAGCTTCCGTCATTCAGATGAGGTGCCGGATGAGAAGATTTTTTTTGTGCGCGCTGGCGGCATTTTCCGTCGCGGTTCTGCCCCTGTGCGCGTCTGGAGACAATTTTATGGAAGAAAACGCTGAAGTCAGAATTCAGAATGTGATGGCGAAGCTCCGCCGCGGCGAACGCGTGAAAATCGCCGCGCTCGGAGGCTCAATCACCACGGGCTATAATTCCAATCCCATAAATGCAAACAGCTGGGCCGCCCGGACCGCCGGATGGTTCAGAAGCAAGGCCGCGGAAAGCGGGTGCGAGCTCACGTTCGCGAATGAGGGCGTAAGCGGAACGGACTCGGCGTTCGCGTCGGTCAGAGTTGGGGATCATATAAAGGCAATCGGCGCGGACATGGTTATTCTTGAATTCGCCATGAATGACCAGTGGCTTGATCCGAAAGTCCGCCGCCGTACCTACGAGGGTGTGATCCGGCAGATGATGAACGGAACGGATACCGCGGTTCTGGCGCTTTTCGTGAACGAGCGCAAGCCTCCTTATTCAGGCCAGCAGTATGAACAGCAGCCAATCTGTGAGTATTACCATATTCCGTATGTCAGCTGGAAGGACTGCGTTTTCTCCGCCAATCCGAATGCTGACTTTGATGAATTTTTTGACGGCGAGGAGTCTGTGCACCCGAACAATGCGGGACACGCCTCGATAGCCTCGTTCATTACGGAATGGCTTGAAAATACATGGAGAAATCTTCCGCCTGACTCCGGAATTCCGTCTCCGGTCAGGGAGCTTCCTGTGCCGCTTACCGATGACGGCTTTGAATTCCCCCGGTATTATCACCGGGACAACATCTCGCCGGTTTCAAATTCCGGCTGGACGGCGGGAAGTCCTGTCCACACGGAATGGGTTTCGCATGGTCAGGCCAGACAGGGGTGGCAGTCGGCTGAGGCCGGCGCTGAGATGACTTTTGAGCTTGAGGGAACTTCCGTGGGAATAACCTACTGCGAGAGCGACCAGTTCAGGGACGCGCAGGCCTGGGTCACATTGCCGGACGGGACCGAATCTCCGAAGGTCATACTGAACTGCTTCCAGGCGAACAGAAGGGGCTACCTCGGCTGGGCCTATAAGGAGATAGTCAGCGGCGCCGGGCCGGAGAAATACACCCTTCATGTGGTGGTGTCGCGCCGCGCGTCAAAAAGCCGCGAGGGTAAGCCCGCCAACATCACCGGAATCATCGTGACCGGGAAAAAATAAATTCCGTTTTACGGGCGCCGTGTCTCCCGATGTTCCTTGTATTGTTAAAAAGGGCATAAACCGGTATAATGGGCGGAAATATTTCTGCCGGAATATTATCAGAGGTTTTATGTCACTTGATAAAATGAGAAACATCGGGATTATGGCGCATATCGACGCCGGAAAGACCACGACCACGGAACGGATTCTGTATTATACAAAAAAAATCCATAAAATCGGGGAGATTGACGACGGGCAGGCCACCATGGACTGGATGGCTCAGGAGCAGGAAAGGGGAATCACGATTTGCTCCGCCGCCACAACCACTTATTGGAAAAACTACCAGATAAATATCATAGACACGCCCGGACACGTTGATTTTACCGCGGAGGTGGAGCGTTCACTCCGTGTTCTCGACGGGGCGGTGGCGGTAATCTGCGCTGTTGACGGTGTCCAGCCGCAGACGGAAACCGTATGGAAGCAGGCGGATGAATTCAATGTGCCGCGTCTGTGCTTTATGAACAAGATGGATCGTGTCGGTGCTGATTTCTTCGGCTCGATGGCTGATGTCCACGAAAAATTCGGAGCGGAATGTCTTGCGCTGCAGATTCCAATCGGGCAGGGGCCTGATTTTGAGGGTGTCATTGATCTTCTTGAGATGAAGGAAATCCGCTGGAACGCCGATGACGAGGGCGAGACGTTCACCTGTTCGGACATTGATGCTTCAAGGCGGGACGAGGCGGACAAATGGCGTGAAAAGCTTGTCGATCAGGTCGCGTCCTACGATGATGCGCTGGGAGAGATTTATCTTGAGGGCGGTGAGATAACGTCCGCACAGCTTAAGGCATCGATAAGGGAAGGGACGATAAAGAGAAGGTTCGTTCCTTTCGTCATGGGCTCCGCAAGACATAATCAGGGTGTTCAGCCGCTGATAGACGCGGTCATAGATTATCTTCCCGCTCCGGACGAGGTTCCTCCTGCCGCCGGAATTCACGTGAAAAAGGACAGAGAGGAGCCGGTCACCGTGCCGTGTGATCCCTCAAAGATGGCGCTGGGACTCGTGTTCAAGATTCAGTATGACCGCGAGATGGGACCGCTCTGCTACGTCAGAATGTATTCGGGAAAAATCTCGTCCGGGACGCAGGTGTACAACATAAACAAGAGAAAGCGGGAACGCGTGAACAGAATTCTCAGAATGCATGCGGACAAAAGCGAGCCGATGGACAGCGTCTCCGCCGGAGATATAGCGGTTTTTATCGGAATGAAGCTGGCTCAGACAGGTGATTCCGTAGGAACCGAGGCTTTCACCGTGCTCCTGGAGGAACCTGTCTTCCCTCAGCCTGTGATTTCCGTCGCGTTGGAGCCGGAAAGCATGTCCGAGCGTGACAAGATGAACGAGACCCTTGCCCTTCTTTCCCGCGAGGATCCGACTTTCACATATCACGAGGATGCGGAGACCGGCCAGCTTATCATAAGCGGAATGGGCGAGCTGCATCTTGATGTTCTTGTGACCAGAATGAGGGATGATTTCGGCGTGAAGTGCAATGTCGGCGCTCCTCAGGTGACTTACCGCGAGTCAATATCAAATGAGGCTGAGACATCCTGCGAATTCAGCCGTGTCCTTGCCGGAAAGGAGAACACCGCCGGACTTACGGTGAAGGTTGCGCCGTGCGAGAAGGGCAGCGGAAATTCCTACACCTGTACTGTCAGACATGGTGATATTCCCGACGCGATTTTTGAGGCCGTGGAGAACAGTTTCAGGAATTCCCTTGACTCGGGAATCCGTTTCGGCTATCCATGCACTGATATAGCAGTCACAGTTACTGCGATAGATTACAATGAGCTCACATCTACACCGTTCGCATTCGAGGCCTGCGCGGCTCAGGCTTTTGACAAGGTGTGTTCCGAGGCCGGTCCGCAGATTCTTGAGCCGGTGATGAATGTCGATATTTCATGTCCCAAGGAATTTGTAGGTCCCGCGAGCAGTCAGCTGACGCAGCGCGGCGGAAACATAATGGGGCAGGACAGCAAGGCTTCCGGAGAGATAATCCATGCCCAGGCTCCCATGGCGAAGATGTTCGGATTCAGCACGAATCTCCGTTCAGCCACACAGGGACGGGCTTCTTTCAGTATGGAATTCAGCCACTTTCAGGTTAAGGCCGGCGGACTGAATTCTTCCTATTAGTAGTCAGGGAGGCGTTATGGTTTCAGGTGTAAAAAAAGAGTCAGGCGGCAAGAAACCCTCAATATCCTACTGGTCAAAGGAAAAATGCCTGTGTCCTGTATGCAAGAAGAATTTCCAGCGTGAGATAATGCTGAGCGGAAACGGACGCATGATTGCCGGCGGTCTTACCGACGAGCTGCATAGAATTTTCGAGCCTTCCGCGAAATTCGGAAGGGTGTATCCGCTTATATATGACATCGGCGCCTGTCCCCACTGCTATTCGGCCTTTTTCTGGTCAGACTTCAAGGAAATTAAGAATACCGCGGTTCTTGACAAGCTTTATGATGATATGAACGCGCGGAAAACGGCGGTGGAAACCGTATTTCCGTATTTCAATCTGAGCAAGGAGCGGACTCTTTTTGACGGGGCGGCGATGTATTATCTCGCGCTTCTTAGTTACGGTTCCGTAGGTGTCGAGATGATTCCCACAATGAAGATGGCGATAATCTCTCTGCGTCTCGCCTGGCTTTGCGGCGAGCTTGATGTCAGGTGTCCGGAACATAATTATGATTATGTGGCCCAGGTTTTTTACCGGAAAGCGTTGTTCCTTTATGAGCAGGCCGTTCTGAATGAGATGAACCGCACGGAGAAAAGTTCCACCCTGAGCAATTTCGGTCCGGATATGGACAAGAACTACGGATGGGACGGGGTTATTTATCTTTGCGGGCTGCTTGAGTACAAATACGGTCAGCAGACTGATATGCAGCTCCGTCTTAAAAAGCTAAGCGAGTCAAAGACGGCGATTGCAAGGATATTCGGCCTCGGAAAATCGTCAAAGAACAAACCAGGACCGCTTCTGGAGCACGCAAGAAACCTTTATGACAAGCTGTCAAAGGTTGTCAGCGACGACGAATTCTGAGACGATGAGAAATATACTGCTTACTGTTTCTTATGACGGGACGGATTTCTGCGGATGGCAGCGTCAGGACAATCCGGACGGAGGCGAGGCCGGGCGTACCGTTCAGGGGGAGCTTGAGAAGGCGTTGAGGCGTCTTCACGGTCAGCCCGTCAGCCTGTACGGATCCGGACGGACGGACAGCGGTGTTCATGCGCTCGGTCAGGCGGCCAATTTTTTCTCTCCTAATGACGGAATTCCGGCGGCAAATTATGTGCGCGCGCTGAATGCTTTTCTGCCCGGAGATGTCCGCGTCATGGCGGCGGAAGAGGTTCCTCCGGATTTCAACGCCAGATTCAGCGCCACAAGCCGTGTTTACAGGTATTTCATCTCAATGACACCGGCAGTTTCCGCCGCGGCCGCCAGATTCGTGTGGAGTCCTGGAAAATATGAGCCGGATGTTGAACGTCTGAACAGGATGGCGTCCTGCCTGCGGGGCGAGATGGACTGCGCGTCATTTTCGGCCGGCGGTGACGGAAGCATCTCGACCTTCCGTTACATTGACGGCGCTGAATTTTTCGTGGGAAAGGATATGTTCGGGGCGGATGTGCTTGTGTTCCAGATAGAGGCGAATGCGTTTTTGTGGAAAATGGTCCGTACCGTAACAGGAACTCTCGTCGGTCTGGACAGAAAAGGCGGTGATGTTTCTGACATCAGGGAGATAATCGCCGCCTGCGACAGACGGAAGGCCGGAATTACCGCTCCTCCGGAAGGGCTCTTCCTGTATAAGATAAAATTTGACGGCATACGCCGCCATGTCTGAATTTCACTTGCATTTTGTGCTTTTATTTGATAATATCTTCGGTACGTGTATGGCTGTTTTTGACTGTTGTATCTAATCCCCGTTTTATGCATCAGTGCTCCATGCATCAGCCCGTGCGGTTGGGATTGCCGTTTCCTTTGATTCCGCCGTGCCGGACGCACAGATCAGAATTCTAAAAATAGAGGTATTATATGTACGCGACTATTGAATTTAAGGGCAAGCAGTATAAAGCCGAGAAGGGAGCTGTCCTTACAGTAGATAAAGTTGATGCGGAGAAAGGTTCAAAGATTGATGTCGATACAGTTCTTCTGGTAAGCGACGGTGATAAAATCAGTGTCGGTTCGCCTTATGTGAACGGTGCGAAAGTTCAGCTTGTCGTTGAGGATTCTTTCAGGGACAAGAAAGTTATCGTATTCAAATATAAATCAAAGAAAGATTATCACCGTACAATCGGTCATAGACAGCATTATACTAATGTCCGTGTCGAAGATATAACTCTTGCATAAATTAGGAGAATATTATGGGAAGAACTAGAGGCGGAAGCGGTGCGAAGAACGGCCGTGATTCAAATCCGAAGAATTTGGGTATAAAGAAATACAGCGGAGAATTTGTTACTGCCGGATCAATCATCCTTAAACAGCGCGGAACAAAATTCTATCCCGGTGACAATGTGAAAAGGGCCGGGGATGACAGTCTGTTTGCCACTGCTGACGGAAAAGTTGTTTACGGTGAGCGCATGAACAGAAAGGTTGTTTCTGTCGCTCCGGCGGAAGCATAGGTTTTGCCGCGATATTCCAGGCTGATGATTACCCGGACAGGATTTTTTCTGTGCCGGGTATTTTTTTTGTTCGTGCGTGGAAGCCATCATCCTGACGGTTTTCGTTTCGGACGGTGATCCGTGCATTTTATTTTATGGAAGAAATATGGTTCAGTTTGCAGACGAGGCGCTGATAGAAGTCCGTTCCGGAAACGGAGGAAACGGTTGCATATCATTCAGGCGTGAGAAATATATTCCCCATGGCGGACCGAACGGCGGCGACGGAGGAAAAGGCGGAGATGTCATTTTCTGCGTGAGGCGTAATCTCCGGACTCTCGGAAAGCTGCGCCACCGTCACTGTTTCAAGGCGAAGAACGGCGGAGACGGTCAGGGGTGGAACCGCTTCGGAAAGGACGGCGAGGATGTCGTGATACCGGTTCCGCCGGGAACTACAATAAGGGATGCGGATACCGGCGAGCTTATATATGATTTTGCGGCCTCTTCCGGGGAGGAGCAGTTCACGTTTCTGAAGGGCGGAAAAGGCGGATGGGGAAATGTCCATTTCAAGACATCGACCAATCAGGCTCCGCGCTATGCGCATCCGGGAACTCCCGGCGAGACAAGGATGCTCCGGATAGAGCTCAGCATAATGGCTGATGTGGGGCTTGTCGGATTTCCGAATGCCGGAAAGTCGTCGCTTCTTACGGCGTTCACAAACGCGCGCCCTAAAATAGCGCCATATCCGTTCACCACAAAAATCCCGAATCTCGGAGTTCTGCGTGTGGATGACGAGAGCGACATTGTGATAGCGGATATTCCCGGAATCATTGAGGGCGCGTCTGAAGGCGCTGGTCTTGGAGACCAGTTCCTGAAGCATATAACCCGGACCGCCTGTCTGATTTTTATGATTGACTGTTCTGATGACAACTATGCTACGGCGTATGATACTCTTTGTGATGAGCTTTCCTCGTATTCGCCTGCGCTTATGGAGAAACCGCGGATAGTTCTCTGCAACAAGACGGATGTCGATGGCGCTTTTGACCGTGCCCTTGAGATTATAGAGAAAATCCGCTCCGCCGCGCCTGAAATTCCTGTCATTCCTGTTTCCGCCATGACGGGGCGCGGCCTTGATAATGCCAGAAGGGAAATCATAAATCTTGTGAACAGGCTTGAAAACCGTGCCCTGTCCGAGCCTGGAAAGGCGCCTGAGTCTCCGGAATCCAGTTTCATGAATTCCCGCGCTTTTGTTGATGATGAGCCTGTCCAGTATCCGGGAAGCGAGCAGTGAGAATCGCCATTATCGGCGGCAGTTTCAATCCGCTCCATATAGGACATGCGATGCTGGCCGACACCGCCGTCACGGAGCTCGGTTTTGACCGGGTCCTGTTCGTGCCGACGTTCATTCCTCCCCACAAGTCATTGAACGGAGATGTCTCTCCGTCGCAGCGGCTTGAGCTTGTACGGCGGTTCTGCGCCGCTGAGGGCGGAGGAATTTTTGCCGCCGAGGACTGCGAGATTGTCCGCGGAGGAGTCTCGTATACCTCGGATACGCTTGCGTTCATCCTTGAGAAGTACGGACCGCGGCTTGACGGAAAGCCGGCATTCATACTGGGGGAGGAAGTGGCCGCGGAATTCGGAAAATGGCACCGCGCGGATTATGTGGCGGACCATGCGGAGCTTCTTGTCGCACGCCGCCATCCGGAGCTGAACAATGTCGATTCGTCCGGATTCAGGAATTCTCCTTCCGGTGACTATGCTGGAGATTTCGGAACGGAATTTTCACCGGAGAACTTCAGATGGAAATTCCGTTTCCTTGAGAATCCCGTTCTTCCTGTCTCTTCCACTGAGATACGGGCGCGGGCCGCATCGGGAAAAAGTTTCAGGTATCTTGTTCCCGGCGCTGTTTTTGAGTATATTGTATCGGAAAAACTGTATGCGGGCCGGCCGGTTTCTGCGGAGTAGGACATATTCCGATGCCGGAAAACGCCGGCTGAGGCTCGGACTGTGGAAATTTTATGGATTATCTGGAACTGACAGAGAAAATCAGAGAATATATAAGCGGAAGACTTTCGGAATCCAGATACGGACATTCCCTGAGGACTGCGGGTATGTGCGCGCGGATATGCCGTCATTATGCTCTTGATGATGGAAAGGGGTATCTGGCCGGCATCGCCCACGATATGTGCAAGGAGGATTCTCCGGAACGGCTTCTGGAGCTTGCGTCGGAGGACGGAATGCCGGTCATTGGCATTGAGAGGGAAAAGCCGTCGCTTCTTCACGGCAGGGCGGCCGCCGTCCTTCTCAGGCGGAAATTTTCTGTGGATGATGATGAGCTGCTGGAGGCTGTGGCTTTCCACACTTCCGGAAAGGTCGGGATGGGAGCTTTGACAGAAGCGCTCTATGTGGCCGACAAGATAGAGCCTGGCCGCAAATATATAACCGACTCCTACCGCAACAGCCTTTTTGAGCATACGCTTGATGATATGTTCAGGACGGTTCTTGCCGATACTGTCGGATATGTGAAATCAAAGGGAAAGGGATATGCCCTTTTTCCTGAGACACGGAAACTGCTTGAGCATTTCGGGGTGTAGCCTATGCGGAAATTCAGGGACGAACAGAAAGGTGCCATTTTTATAGTCATTATCCTGCTCATAGTTGCGGTTGTGGTAGGAATTTTCATGTTCTCCCTTAGAACTGATGCGGTCGAGGAGGTTGTCAAAAGTGACAGCCTCCTGAAAGTCCTTTTTGTTGTGGAGGACGATGACGGTTCCGTTCTTTTCTCTGATGTCATCGCAAACTATCCGGTGTTCAACAAGGCCGCCGTGATAAATATTCCGGGAAATACAGGCGCTATATACAGGAGCCTCGGCCGTGTTGACAGGATTGACAGGGTTTACCAGGAGAAGGGGATAGACAGCTACCGCACTGAGGTGGAGCGGATGCTCGGACTTGGCGTTCCGTTCTATGTCGTCATTAATCTTGACTGTTTTGTAAAGCTGACGGACATGCTCGGAGGTCTCAGGGTGTTCATACCGGCTCCGGTGGACTGCCGCGCCGATGACGGAACAAGATGGCTTCTTCCTTCAGGAGCGGTGGATCTTGACGGTGATAAAATTCTGACATATCTGAAGTACCGTGATTCCGAGGAGACATCGTCAGATGTTCAGGACAGGTACCAGAATGTCATGACTGCATTTCTGACAGGACTGCATGACCGGAATTTCATCATTTTTAGGGGCGGCAATTTCCGTAAATATGCAGAATGCATGTCGTGTAATGTTTCTGATTCGGAGCTCAGGACGCTTTTTTCCGTCCTGTCGCAGGTTGACACTGAGTCCGTGATAAGACAGACAATCACTGGCTCAATCCGTAATGTCGACGGACAGCAGCTCCTTTTTCCTCTGAACAACGGAGAATTCGTGAAGGAGGCGGTGAAGCAGACTACCGGAATGCTGGTGTCCACGGACGGAACGGTTCCGAGCAGAACCTATGTGCTTGAAATTCAGAACGGAACAACCGTTCAGGGGCTGGCGCGCAACACGTCGATCCTGTTTCAGAACGCCAGCTACGATGTTCTGAGCGCGGTTAACGCCGATTCAAATGATTATGAGGAGACGGTTATAATTGATCATATCGGAAATGAGGATATAGCTAAGATGGTCGGCGGATTCATCCACTGCACCAACATAAGGCAGGCAGATTCTGAGACGGAGGCAGGAATTTCATCTGACGATGCGCGTGTTGACTTTACGATAATACTCGGAAAGGATTTTAACGGGCGTTATGTTGTCAGACGTAATCCGAGATAAAAATGAAAAGCATTGAGGAAAAGGCGAAGGAGATTGCCCGGCTGATGGCGGACGGCAAGGGACGTGATGTTACGGTGATAGATGTTTCCGGGCTTAACAGCTGGACGGATTTTTTTGTCATCGTCACGGTGAACAGTTCCGCGCACTGGCAGGGGCTTTACAGGCAGGTCAGGGATTATATAAAGGACAATGACCTGGAGATTCATGCGACAAAGCGGCGGAGTCCGGACGGCGATGACTGGAATCTGATAGATTTGGGGCCCATAGTGGTTCACCTTATGTCTGAGAGCGCACGCGGTTTCTATGACCTTGAGAAACTGTGGCATGCGGGAAAGACAATAGATATAGAGAATTCTTCTCCGGAAGTCTGACAAAAAAAAGACCGCAAAATGCGGTCTTTTTTTTCATGTCTGTTGTGTTTTCGTCTGCACTGGTGTGTCAGTCGTCGAAATTCTCGTCAAAGTCCTCGTCCTCGTCTATCAGTTCCTCACCTTCGGAATGCATCTGATAATAGCCGTCCTCCGCCTCGACATCGTCATAAGGCTCGTCCGGATCGTCCTCCTCCTTGAATACGTCGTCGTACAGATCCACGTCGTCATCAAAACTGTCCAACGTGTCGTCATCGTCATAGCCGAAGTCATCGTCTTCGTCGACGTCGTCAAAATCATCGTATTCATCATCGTAACTGAAAGACAGCTGAAGTGAAGAATCATCAAGCAGGGCTGCGGACATTAAAAACTCCTTGAATTCTTTGCTCAGAATTACAGAAATGCTGCGTTAAGTGACGAAACTCCCGGCGGATAAAAATGTAAATCAGCGTAATATTATTGTCAACTGCTTTTTGGATAAAATATGAAAAATGTGAGACCGGTCAGAAGCGGATTCTTTTGCCGTATTTGACATAAAGCGCAAAATTTGTATAATGGAGAGTCAAATGCCGACTGAAATCCGTGTCAAAGCGTATGCAAAAGTAAATTTCGGACTGAATGTTTTGCCTGCACGGGACGACGGATTCCATAATATAGAAAGTATTTTTCAGACGGTGGATTTGTCAGATGAACTTGATGTCCGTGTGTCCGGCGACGGCCGATGCAGAGTCGGATGTTCCGGTTTGTCTCTTCCCGAAGAAAATACCTTGACGGCTGCATACCGCGCATTCCGTGAGATTGCCGGTATTCCTGTTCCGGGCTTCGATGTGACGCTCAGAAAAGGAATTCCTGCCGGCGGTGGTCTTGGAGGCGGCTCTTCCGATGCGGCGGCTTTTGTCCGTGCCGCGGAACGCCTTTGCGGAATCACCCTCGAAAAGGAGCAGCTGGATTATATAGCGGCGAATACAGGTAGCGATGTTTTTTTCTTTTTAAACTGCGGTGCTGGAGGCAGGGGATGTTCTGCTGTTTCCGGGCGCGGCGAGAAGGTCAAAGACATTCCGGGCAGACAGGACTTGTTTCTTGTTCTGATATTTCCGGGTATAAATTCCTCCACAAGGGAAGCTTATGCTGCGGTTGACCGGGCGGCGGATGCCGGAGAAGCACTGCTGGGATCTGAATTGGAAGAGATGGAGATTGTGTATCATAAAGCTGCGGCTGAATGGAATTTCGTGAACACATTTACGGATGTCGTCTCGAAACTTTATCCGCGGATCGGAGATGCGTTGATCGATTTGAGAAAGGCAGGAGCTGTTTTTGTCGATATGTCGGGTTCAGGCTCGACGGTATACGGTGTGTACGATGATATGCAACTTGCGGTAAGGGGATGCGAATTCCTTTCCGGTATCTGGGACTGTAAGCTTGTGCGGACTGTCTAGTCCGCGCCAAAAATAAGAGCGGAGGATATCTTATGCAGATTACCGAGTTGCGGATCAGAAAAGTGGATTCCGAGGCGAAGTTGCGTGCCTATGTGACGGTCACTTTTGACGATTGTTTTGTCGTGCACAATGTGAAAATCATTGAGGGCAAAAACGGTCTTTTTATAGCAATGCCCAGCCGGAAGACAGCTGACGGTGAATTCAAGGACATTGTTCATCCGATAAGTCCGGAATTCAGAAATGAATTGCAGGGAAGGATTTTGGGTGAATATAATTCAGGGCAGATTTTGACCGGCGTCAGTTACAATTGACCTACGGTGAAACGGCTTATAATTGGGACGTCGGCAAGCGGTAAGCCCCCGGCTTTTGGTGCCGGTATTCCACAGGTTCGAATCCTGTCGTCCCAGAAAATATAAATTTGATATTGTAAAGTAAATAAAGGAGCTTTTAAGATGGATAAGCTGGTTATTAACGGAAAGACCCGTACCGAATCAGGCAAGACAGTTGCCAAGAGACTTCGCGCGTCAGGCAGAATTCCTGCTGTCGTATACAATTCAAAGGGCGAGGCCACGATGCTTGATGTGGATGAGGTCGAATTCAACAAGGTTTGGCGTACAATCACTCCGACGACCATGATTACACTCAAAGTTGACGGAAAAGATGCCAAAGATGCGCTGATCAAGGACACAGAATACAATATCCGTACAGACAAGGTTCTTCATGCGGATTTCTTTGAGCCTGCCGCTGACGAGAAACTTACTGCCGTAATGAAGATTCAGTATTCAGGTACTCCGGCCGGAGTTCTTAAGGGCGGATTCCTGCTGAAACATATTCCTGACGTGAAGGTTCAGGCTGTTCCTTCCGCTCTTCCTGCGCGTGTCGTGGTTGACATTTCAAAGGTTAACATCGGCGAGTCAATCTGCGTGAAGGATCTTTCTCTCGGTGAGGGCGTGACAATCCTTACAGATGAGAATCTTCCTGTCGTAAGCGTCTCTCCGGCCCGCTAGTCAGGTTCGGAACAACACACGGGCTGTCGTTCTGGCAGCCCGTTCTTGTTTTAAAGGAATCCGATGGCAGAAACCGATTTGTGCGGAAAGCGGCAGTCCCGGACTTTTCCGCCAAGAAAAGATGTGGAATCTGATTTCAATACCTCACCGGAACGGACGGCATCTTGTATGCCTGTGTCTGTGGACTCCGGTTTTTCGGTTGAATTTGAGCGGCGCGTCGAATGCGGTCTGAGAAAATGCGGAGTGGATCTTTCCGGCGGAATTCAGTCATGCGGTGTCGCGGTGTCAGGCGGGGCGGATTCGGTCTCCCTTCTTATGTCGATGGCTGCGCTTTCACTCAGATACGGCTTCCGGCTTTATGTAATAACCGTAAATCATTTTATACGCCCTGACGATGAGACTGTCACGGACGCTGAATTCGTGAGCGGACTTTGCGGCAGACTCAGTGCCGCCGGTTTCGATGTCCTCTGCTCGGTCCGGAATCTCGGCCGCGGCGAGGTCTCCGCGGAAGCCGCCGGACGTGGACATGGGGTGGAGGAGGCCGCACGGTTTCTTCGCTATAGGGAGTTCTCGCGTTTTGCCGAGGAGAACGGATTGCCATTTCTTGCCACCGCCCACAATTCCGGCGATCAGCTTGAGACAATCCTGATGCGTTTCCTTCAGGGGGCATCATTGGACGGCGCATCCGGAATAAGGCTGCGGAGGGGAATTTTCGTCCGCCCTCTTATCTGGATTCAGAGAAGCGACATAGAACGTTATCTCAACATCAAGGGAATTCCGTGGCGGACGGACAGCACCAATTCCGACACCTCTTATCTCCGCAACAGAATAAGGCATGAGCTTGTTCCTTTCCTTGATTCGTCTTTTCCCGGATGGCGGACTTCGGTTGTCAACGGGGCTGAAAAGCTGCGTGCGGATTCGGATTTTCTGAACGCTCTTGTTCCTGAGCTTCCGCCGGTTCAGCCAGACGGTTCTGTGGTTCTTGATGCGGATTCTTTCTCGGCGCTTGATTTTCCGGTAGCGCGGCGGCTTCTCTTGAAGGCCTGCAACCGGGTCTCATCTGACCAGAGAAT
Source organism: Treponema sp. UBA792 (assembly GCA_002296965.1). Taxonomy (GTDB): domain Bacteria; phylum Spirochaetota; class Spirochaetia; order Treponematales; family Treponemataceae; genus Treponema_D. Next base: position 102,620 of record DBIW01000031.1, read on the forward strand.
TTCTGATGCGTTTGTGTCGGATGTCGTCTGCTCGGCCGGAAATAAGACCCGCGGTTTTGACAAATATGCGGGAAAAGTCAGAATTTCCCTTAGAAATGGAAATCTTTATGTAAGAAAATATTCAGAGCGGCTAACTGATTTGTGTTTTTCTGCTATAATAAGGGAATCCGGCGTCTACGGGTTTCCGGGCTGTGAGATTTGCGTTGACGGAGTTCCCGGCGGAACGTCAGTTGAGATCACCTGCGGAGAAAAGACTGCCGTGGTACGGACGGATTTTCCATTCAGGATAAGGAATTTCCGTACCGATGACAGAATTCTTGCGGCCGACGGAAAAATGCGGCGGATTGCGGATATTTTCGCGGACTGGCACATTCCTCCGGAAATGCGGCCGATGATTCCTCTTGTTCAGGAGCTGTCGTCTCCGGAACAGAATATAATAAGCATTCTTGGCTCAGCCGCCGGATTCAGCGACTGGACCGTAAAGTCTGTTTAGACAGCGGGGTTTTATGAAAAGAATTTTTTTTGCCGTTTTGAGTTTTTTTTGTGTTGGTGTCTCCTTCGCGGCAGGTTCATCGTCAGGAACCGGAAGAAATACGGCGGTCAGGTGCCTCAGAATCGCGGAGTCGCAGCTTATTTCATGCGATTTCGCCAATGCCGTAAGACAGGCGGAGCTGGGGCTCTCCTATGATCCGACAGTCGCCGATCTTTATTATATAAAGGCCGCCGCCATGAGAAACCTTTCGGCTCCGCGCGGAGATGTCCTTGAGACTGTAAGGACGGCATTTCTTGGCGGCGACTGGCTCGGCTACAACCGGATGCCCGCGCGGATTCTTCTTGCCGACCTTCTCTGTGATACAGGAGATTATTCAGGCTCTCTTGGAATTCTTGATGCGGAGCCGCTTGTATATTCTGCGGATGCGGAATTAATCCGTATAAAGAATTACTACAGGACAGGAACCTCTGAGTCGCTTGCCGAGGCCCGACGGCGGATAAATTCCGCGCGTAGAATTTATCCGGCGGACGGACGCTTTGTCCGCGCCTTTTTCTCCTATGAATGTGCGTTCGCCATCAGGGCGGCTGTCTCCGGACAATACGATATTCCATCCGAAGTCTCGATGATAGCTTCGTCCTATATGTCGGCTTTTCCCGACTACTCGGCCGGAGATATGCAGCTTGAGACCATGGCGTCATTCTTTGTTTCCGGTGATTCAAGGGACAGGCTTCTAAGGTCAATCCATGCGAGAAATTTCTCATCCCCGCTTTTTGCCGCCGCCGCGTTCGACGGAGGAATAATTTCCGCGGATGAGGCGGCAGAGACTTTCTGCCGTTCAGCCGGAAATTCCGTCGCGCTGGAGGAACTCGAATATTTTGTTTCCAGGTTTGCCGGATCGGAAATGCCTGCCCTTCTAGAGGAATTCCTTGTTTCCTACGGCGGAACTGTCCGTGTGGATTCCGATGCGGATCTGGAGTATGAGAGTTCCGTCAGATATGAGCGCGGCCGTCCGGCATCCGTCTGTTTCTACGGGAACGACGAGACTGATTCCGTCCCTTATATCGAATGCGATTTCGGCACGCCGGTGCGTCTTGTTTCCGCCGGAACAGGAACGGAGATTGAGTATTCCGTCTATCCGTCCGTGGCTTCGGTCAGACTGAAAAACGGCGGCGGAATTTTTCCTGCCGGCACGTCATTTGAATTCGTGAACGGTGATATGCTTTTCGCTCCTGTTGACATGGCTGTTCCAGCCGTATTTTCCGCGGCCGGAATCGAATTTTTCGTTCCTTCTCTGAATTCCGGTCTTTCCGCCCTTTCTGATGAAAAGCTTGTCTCCGCCTGCTCTTCGGTCTCCTGCCCCACATCCGAACGGGAAAATTCGGCTGCGGAATATGCGCTTTACGGCGGTGATATTGTCTCCGTCTCATTTTATGACGGACAGAAGCTCTACGCCGCCGCGTCGTTGACAGCCTCCGGAGAATTTGTGCGCCGTCTGGACACCGACGGCGACGGTTATATGGAGACGGAGGAATTCTACGGAACAGACAGGGGAGCCGCCGAATCCGGCTCAAAGGCGCCGGATTTATATGCGGAGTCAGTGTTCGGAAAATTCGCGGCGGACATGGGATTTTGTCTCCACAAGATTCAGATTGACAGGGACGGAGATTCCGTTCCGGAATTCACGGAGGAGTATGGCGACGGAGAGACCGTCTCGTTCTGGGATACTGACGGGGACGGAATTCAGGAATTCACCCATATAGTCCGCAGCGGAAAAAACGGTGAGCCTTCTGAGGAAAAATCCGTTTTCCGTCTGTCCGCTTCGGAGCCGCCTGTGAGCGTGCTTTTTTCCGGCGGGCAGCCTGTTTCCGTGGAGACCGGAGGAAAAACCGAAGCTGTGATAAAAGGCGGCGCCGGCAATGTGTTCTGGCTTGGTGAGGTTCCTGAGCCTGAGAATCTCGAATTCCTTGCCGGATTATCCGGCGCATCCGTTCCGGAGCAGGGAGTTCCCTGTGTTTTTACGGCCGACGGCGGCAGAATTATTGCCGTAAGAGCCGGAGACTCATATTTCTGCCGTTTTGTTCCGGCCGGAACGCCGGAGACAGCTGCGGAATCCATGGAGATTTCGGAGATCCGGGGTGAATCCGGAAGCGCAGCGGATATTCAGGAGCAGCGACCGTAATGTCTTGTGGAATTCACCGTAAACTCAGGCTGCTGTTTTGCGTCGTCCTTCCGCTTGTGTGTTTTTCATGCCGTTCCGTGAAGCAGCCTGCGGAAATTACGGCTCAGCTGGATTACAGCGATGATGTCGTGGTCAGAAACGAGATTGAGCGTATAGACAGACTGATGCAGTCCGAGCCTGTCGAGGCTCTGTGGCGTGCGGTTCTGCTTGGAGACGGCGGAAAAACAGATGAATGTGCGGAAATCGTGCGCCTGAAAATGAAAGAGGCTGCGGAGGAGAAAAATTTTCTGGAGGCGGAACGCTATTCGGCTTCCCTTGTGGCGGTCGGAATTCCGTTCGTCCGGGAGAATGAGGCTCCGCAGGGAGAATCGGATGTTCCGGGCTTCAGGCCTGCTGATGCCAGTAAGACTCCGAAGTCCGTCAGAAACTGCATTGACGCGACGGTCACGGTGTGGGTTGACCGCGGCATCGCTGTAAAGAACGGCGCCGGTTATGCTGACCGGATCATAGGCTCAGGATTTTTCATCGACAGCCGCGGCTACATAATAACAAACAATCATGTCATAACAGACCTTGTCGATCCGGAGTATGAGGGATTCGCAAGGCTTTATGTCAAGCTTGCCTCGGATCCTGACACAAGAATTCCTGCTAAGGTCACAGGCTATGATCCGGTTCTTGACCTTGCGCTTCTGAAAGTCGAGGTCGAGCCGGAATTTGTTCTTCAGCTGGGATCCAGCGCGGAACTTTCGGTCGGAGATCATGTTTCCGCCATAGGAACTCCGCTCGGACTGGACGGGACACTGACATCCGGAATCATATCATCCGTAGACAGAAAGCTCCTGACTCTCGGCAATGTGTTCCAGATTGACGCGGCTGTGAATTCGGGAAATTCCGGCGGTCCTCTGATTGATTCCAGCATGAAGGTTCAGGCTGTAGTTTTTGCCGGAATTCCGCGCTATCAGGGACTGAATTTCGCCGTTCCTGTAGAATACCTGAAGCAGATACTGCCGTTCCTTTATGCGGGCGGCGAAACGGCCCATGCCTGGATCGGAGCGTCCGGGCGGACGTACAGGGATGGCCCTGAAAAGGGCGGAGCCGTGGTTCAATATGTGATGCCAGGCGGAACCGCTTTTATGGCGGGCATGGGAGACGGCGACATAATAACCGGAATTCAGGGCGCGGAAATCAAATCGCTTGAGGATTTTCATTTCAAGATGATGAGCCTTCAGCCGGGAACGATAGCCAGAATGGATGTTCTTTCCGCCGGCGGCAAAAAGTCGGAAATTCCTGTCTATCTTAAGAAGCGGCCGCTTTATCCCGCGGAGGAGATATTCTCATCCGATTTTGTGTCCGGCTCGTTTGTTCCCATTTTCGGAATGGGGCTTGTCCGCTCATCGACATTGAGCCGCAAATCATATACTATAGACAGAATCATCAGGGGAAGTGCGGCCGACGAGTCCGGTTTTTCGGAGAACGATCAGATTTCCGTCGAGGACGTGAAATTTGACAGGGACAGCGGATATATTTTCGCACAGGTCTATACAAAGCGCAGAAAGAAGGGATTCCTTGACATAATCATGATTCTGGCTTCTCCGCTTGACGGCCCTTACTACCTTTAGAAAATTTTTCGGCGCGCGTTCCTTTTCTGGAATGTTTTTGCCGTTTGGAGCACAGATTTATGACAGACATGAAGCACAAGAGAAATTTCTGTATTGTGGCGCACATCGACCACGGAAAGTCCACTTTGGCCGACAGGCTTATTCAGAAGGCCAAGATTGTTGATGAGCGCAAGATGATGAATCAGATTCTTGACAATATGGACATAGAACGTGAGCGGGGAATAACAATAAAAAGCCAGGCGGTTACAATTCCATACAGGGCGGCCGATGGAAACGACTATGAGCTGAATTTTGTCGATACGCCGGGTCACGTTGATTTTTCCTATGAGGTTTCCAGGGCGATAGCCTCCTGCGAGGGGGCGCTGCTTCTTATTGATGCTACGCAGGGTGTCGAGAGTCAGACCGTAAGCAATATGTACATGGCACTTGAGCAGGACCTGACGATTGTTCCTGTAATCAACAAGATAGACCTTGCCTCCGCCGATATTCCAGCCGTAAAGAAACAGATAGAGCAGGAGCTTGGGCTTGACCCGGACGATGCGATCTGCGTTTCGGCAAAAACCGGCGAGGGCATAGACGCGCTTATGGAGGCCGTGGTGACGAAATTTCCTCCGCCTTCCGGCAGTCCTGACGGAAAGACGGCGGCTTTGATATTCGACTGCCATTACGACGCCTACCGCGGAGTCATAGTTCATGTGCGCGTCATGGAAGGAAGGATAAAATCCGGCGACACGATAAGGATGATGAGCACGGGCGCGGAATACAAGGTGGAGCAGTGCGGAATCTTCAAGATTGAATATGTCGATACCGGAATTCTTGAGGCCGGCGACGTCGGCTATGTTATTGCCGGAATAAAAACTGTAAGCGATGTCCGTGTCGGAGACACAATCACCTCAGCTTCCGATCCGGCCGGCTCTCCGCTTCCGGGATTCAAGGAGGTTAAGCCCGTCGTATATTCGTCGATTTATCCTATGGACTCCAATGACTATGAGGAGCTCAAGAGCAGCATGGAGAAGCTCAAGCTCAATGATGCCAGCCTTGTCTACGAGAAGGACAATTCGCTTGCGCTTGGCAACGGATTCCGCTGCGGTTTTCTGGGACTTCTCCATCTTGAGATAATTCAGGAGCGCCTTGAGCGCGACTTTGACCAGTCGGTCATATTCACGGCTCCGTCAGTCAGATACAGAATTCATCTTACCAACGGAACTGAATCTTTCATCGACAATCCGTCCGAATATCCGCAAGGAAGAATCCGTGATGCGGAGGAGCCGTACATAAAGGCTTCGGTCATAACTCCGGCGGAATACCTTGGTTCAATAATGTCGCTCTGTACCGAAAAACGCGGAATTCAGACCAATATGACCTATCTTGACGAGAAGCGCGTCGAGCTGAATTACGAGATGCCGCTTTCCGAGGTTCTGTTTGATTTTTACGACAGGCTCAAAAGCTACAGCCGCGGCTATGCGTCCTTTGATTATGAGGTGATCGGTTACAGGCCGACGGAGCTTGTCAAGGTTGACATTCTTCTGAACGGAAAGATTGTTGACGCGCTGTCTCTCCTGACGTTCAAGGCGAATGCCGTTGAGCGCGCGCGGAAAGTCTGCGAGCGGCTCAAGGATGAGATTTCCCGCCAGCAGTTCAAGATTGCGATTCAGGGTGCGATCGGAAGCCAGATTATAGCGCGCGAGACCGTAAGCCCCGTAAGAAAGGATGTTCTGGCCAAATGCTACGGCGGCGACATAACAAGAAAGCGCAAGCTCCTTGAAAAACAGAAGGAAGGAAAGAAGCGTATGAAGATGATCGGGGATGTGGAGCTTCCCCAGTCGGCGTTCCTTGCCGTCCTGAAAGAGAAGGAGGAGCGTTAAAATCAGTATATGACTAAAAGGGCTGTTATATGTGTCGAGGACACAAAGAATCTTGTTGAATTCGCCGGTTATCTTGTCTCCGCCGGCTGGACGATTCTTTCGGCTGGAAAAACCGGAGAATTCCTCAGAAAGGAGCGGATTCCGTTCCAGTATGAGAAGGGGATAGCCGAATCCCCCGACATAAATGCCGACACGTTCATGCTTATAAAGAAGGTGATGTCAACAAGAATTGATGATGCCGGCTCCTCATCCCAGGACGACACTTTCCGGGAGAACAACATTCAGATTCTCTGCGTCAATGTCCAGCCGCCGGCGTTCGCCGGACCTCTTGCGGAGGGGTCGCACGGAATCCCGAATCTTCCGGTCACATCGCTTGTAAGAAGCTCATTCGCGAATTACGGAAACATCCTTATGCTGACGGATCCGGGCGACTACAAGGAGGCGATGATTCAGCTCAGAACCGACAGCGTTACTCCTGAATTCAGGCGGTATCTTGCAGGAAAGGCCATGAACATGATTTCCGCCTTTGACGGAGCCGTCGCGCTTGGAATTCTCAAGGACAGCGCAGACGATGATCCGTTCATGAACTATCTGACATTTCCGTTTGCGAAGGAGATGGTTTTTCATGGCGGAGTGAATCCCCATCAGAAGTCATGCCTCTACAGCATGACGCGCTCGATGGGTGCGGCCTCCGGATTTCGGAAGCTTCACGGTCCGGAACTGAACTACAATGTTATATGCGACCTTTCGCTCGCATGGGATCAGATAAGCTCGCTCTATGCGTGCCTCAAAAATCAGCTTACGGTAAAAAGCGTGAACAGCGACGGCTACGAATTCACCACGCAGTTCACTCCGTGTACGGGAACTGTGTTCACCGTGGCGGTAAAAAGGCGTTCTATTGTAGGAGGCGCTCTTTCGACCAATGTTCTTGACTCGTTCCTGAAGACGTTCACCTACGATTCTCAGAATATAGGTGATGTGACAATCGGATGCAGCGCCGTCATCGACAGCAAGGCCGCGCTTGAGATGGTGAAGACCGATTTCGCCGCGATAATAGCGCCGGGCTTCACTTCCGAGGCGAAGGAAATTCTTTCCGCCAACCGGAACATAAGGCTTATTCCGACGGCAAAGGTGTCGCTTCAGCTTTTTGACATACAGCTTGTCAACGGCGGACTTCTTGTGCAGTCAAAGGATCATGTGCTTTTCGGACAGTGGAATGTCAGGACCAAAAACAGGCCGTCCCAGTTCCTGAGCGACGAGATGGCCATAGGAATGCTGCTTGTCATGGGGCCGCGCTCCTACTCCTGCATACTGATGAAGGGCAATGCGATAGTCGGAATCTCCCAGGCCTGCACATCTCCCCTGAAGTCGGTTGACGGCGTGCTTTCGGAGGCTGTGGAAAATGCGGAGCGCAATCCGGGGCAGAATCAGGACGGCATCCTTGCGGAGGTTCTGGTCTCCGACACGGCGATTCCTTTCTGCCTTTCCGTCCGCACGCTTATAGACCGCGGGGTGAAGGCTATTATCCAGACCGGCGGAACGCCTGATGACATGGAATTCATAAAATACTGCGACGAGCGCGGTGTCGTCATGATTTTTACAGGAATGACCCACATCGCATATTAACGGAGGACTAAGGAATGCTTTTTTATCTTGGACAATACTTTCAGTCATTTTTTGGACCGGCGCGCCTGCTTCAGTCCTATGCGGTTCTGATAACGCTCGCGCTTTATCTCGGATTTTTTCTTGCCGTAAAGCTGATTCCGAAATTCTTCCGTTTCATGCCGCATGACAGGGGCCGTGAATTCACGCTGACTGCGGAGGCCGCGAAAGGCAAGCCTACCGGAACCGGATTCATATTCATAACGATTTTTGTTCTGATATGTCTTCTGCTTATGCCGATGTCTGTCTGCCGCGCGCTGATTATTCTTCTTACCTGGCTGACAATGCTCACCGGTTTTCTTGACGACCGCAGCGTCACAAGTTGGGGCGAATACAGGAAGGGGCTTCTTGATCTGATTATAAGCGTCGCCGCCTCGCTCGTGCTTTATTTCGGGATTAAAAATCTTTCTCCGGACGGAAACGTGTATTTCTGGATGCCGTTTGTGTCCCACCTTGTATGCGTGAATCCTGCGGTTTACGTGGCTGTCTGTACGGTGATGCTGTGGGCTTCTATAAACACGACGAACTGTACTGACGGAGTGGACGGACTTTCCGCTGCGCTTGTTCTTGTCGCGCTGATAACATTGGGCGCGGTGTTCTATTTTGTGCTTGGACATAAGGACATCGCGTTCTATCTCCTTGTGCCGCATTTTGCTCCAGGCGCAAACTGGGCTGTGATGCTTTTCGCCATGGCCGGAGTCGTGATGGGCTATCTGTGGCACAACGCGTTTCCGAGCCGTTGTCTGATGGGCGATGCCGGAAGCCGCGCTCTTGGTTTTTTCATAGGAGTCTGCGTCATGGCTACCGGAAATCCGTTCATAATCCTTGCAACTTCGTCAATAATATTCATAAACGGCGGAATGGGGCTTATCAAGGTGTTCCTGCTGCGTTTTTTCAGGATAAAGGTGTTCGAGAAAATACGATTCCCTCTCCATGACCATTTCCGGAAGAACCACGGCTGGTCGCCCACGCAGGTTCTGATAAAATTCATCATAATTCAGCTGCTGATAACCTGCGCGATGCTCGGATTGTTCTTCAAAATACGGTGATGTCTGATTATATTCAAAGTGAGGTGAATTTATGAGAATTGCATTTTATGACACAAGATCATACGACCGGGAGGCTTTTACGGAACAGAACCGGAATTTCCTCTACGAGATTGATTTTTTCGATTTTCATCTGAACGAGAAAACCGCTCTGACCGCAAAAGGCTATGATGCCGTATGTGTTTTCGTGAACGATTCATTGAACAAAAAGGTGATCGCGAAGCTGGGCGAGTGCGGAGTGAAAATAATCGCTATGAGGTGCGCCGGATTCAACAACGTTGATATTGACGCCGTAAGGGAAGCCGGAATTACGGTTGTCCGCGTTCCGGCCTATTCTCCGCATTCCGTTGCTGAACACGCGGTCGCCCTTCTTATGGCTCTGACAAGAAGAATTCCGCAGGCTTATGTGCGCACGAAATCCGGAAATTTCACGCTTGACGGTCTTACCGGCCGTGATCTCTGCGGTCTTACAGGCGGCGTTCTCGGAACGGGAAAAATAGGAAAGGTTATGGCCGATATTCTTGCCGGATTCGGAATGAACGTGATTCTCTATGATGTCTATCCTGACAAGGCCTGGGCGGAGCAGAAGGGCTATAAATATCTTCCGCTGATAGATTTTTTCAGGCAGAGCGATGTGCTGAGTCTCCACTGTCCGCTTACGGATGAGACGAAGCATATAATAAATGACAAGTCTCTTGAGCTGATGAAACATGATGCCGTGATAATAAATACCGGACGCGGAGCGCTTATAGATACGCACGCTCTGGTCAACGCGCTGAAGCGCAGGAAAATCGGCGGAGCGGCGCTGGATGTCTACGAGGAGGAAAGCCGCTATTTCTTCACCGACTGGTCCGTTGACGTGATCCGTGACGATGTTCTTGCCCGCCTTCTGACTTTTCCGAATGTCATCATAACAAGTCACCAGGCATTCCTCACTTCCGATGCGCTTTCGGCGATTGCCGGGACAACACTGCAGAACATAAAGGACTTTGAGGACGGCCGTGATCTTGTGAATCTTGTTCCCGGAACAAGATGATACAGCTGTTTCCGTAAATTTGCCGTTTCATTATGGAGGCATGATAAAAAAG
>DBIW01000005.1 GCA_002296965.1 Treponema sp. UBA792
GCCGCCGTGAGATTTCCTCCGGCAAATCTCAGCCACTGCTTCTTAATTTTCTGACGGCAATTTATTTTTCCCCTCTTCCATGCTATCATTGTTCTATGCAAAATATCAGAAAACTGCCGATTGGCATCCAGAGCTTTGAGAGTCTCCGCAGAGACAATTATATCTATATAGACAAGACGGAATTTGCATACAGTCTTGTCCACTCAGGAAAGGTTTACTTTCTCAGCCGCCCACGACGTTTTGGAAAAAGTCTTTTTCTCTCGACGCTGAAGGCATATTTTGAAGGCAAGAAGGAACTTTTCAAGGGACTGAAAATTGAGCAGCTTGAGAAGGACAATCCCGACGCATGGAAAAAATATCCGGTTATTCATCTGAATTTTGCGCAGGACAGTTTTTCTTCCAGAGGTCCGCTTGAGGACTGCATAAATCTGCAGCTGAAAAAATATGAGAAAGAATACGGCATTACAGAAATAGGCAGCCGCTTTGCCGGCCGATTCATAAACATTGTGCAGACCGCGCGGAAAAAGACCGGGCTTCCGGCCGCCGTCCTGATTGACGAGTACGACAAGCCGCTTCTTGACGCGCAAAGCAACGAAACTCTTGTGAACGAGAACCGCGAGACGCTGCGCGGGCTTTATGTAACGCTGAAAGCCCTGGACGAGGACCTTAAATTTGTGTTTTTGACGGGCGTAACAAAGTTCAGCAAGGTGAGCATATTCAGCGACCTGAACCAGCTTGAAGACATCTCTCTTTCAAGCCAGTACGCTATAGTCTGCGGAATCACAGAAAAAGAAATGCTCGAAAACCTGGAACAAGAAGTCATTGAGTTTGCAACGCAGAACAAGCTTTCAAAAGAGGAATGCATAAACCAGCTTGAAAAGATGTATGACGGCTATCATTTCTATGAGAACAGCGAGGCTGTGTACAATCCTTTCAGCCTTCTGAATGCGCTGAAAAAACAGGATTTCTTCCTTTACTGGTTTGCGACCGGAACGCCCACTTTCCTCATAAAGAAACTCCAGGAAAGCACGATGAACTACATGGATCTTTCAAACGGCGTGGAGGCCACCGCGCAGGAGCTCCAGGACTACAGAAACGACAACCCCAACCCTATTCCGCTCTTCTACCAGACAGGCTACCTTACAATAAAGGGCTACGACAAGGAATTCGGCGTGTACCTTTTAAAATACCCGAACAACGAGGTGAAGTACGCGTTCATAAACTCCCTTGCACCGGCAATCCTGAACAACAACCGCTCCACAGGGCTTGACGTTGTGTCGTTCGCGCGCGACATAAAGAAAGGCGACATAGAAAGCGTGATGAACCGGTTCAAGTCTCTTTTTTCAACACTTCCCTACACGACAGCAAGGAAGGAAAAGAGAGATTCCATAATCGAACAGAATTTCCAGAACGTGTTCTATCTTGTGTTCACGCTGCTAGGCCAGTGGTCGTCTGTCGAGGAGACATCGTCATTCGGGCGCGCGGACTGCGTGCTTTTGAACGGAAACAATGTATTCATCTTTGAGTTCAAGAGGGACAAGAGCGCGGACGAGGCATTGCGGCAGATTGAGGAAGCTGGATACACCGAGCCGTACAAGGCAAGCGGCAAGCGGATTGTAAAAATCGGCGCGAGCTTCTCAACAAAGGAACGGAACCTTGCCGAATGGAAGATTGTGGAGGAGTAATGAACTACACTCTTTGCCACAAAGATATTCCAGTTCTAAGATTCTCAACCGAGGATGAGGAAATCTCCGAAGTCTCTGAAATTTTATGCAGGGAGCATCTTCCTGTCGGAATATCGCCGGACAATGAAAAAGGAAAAACGCTGAAAAGCCAGTTCCGCTCCTGGTGGAAAAGCCGCTCAATTCCTGCAAGCCGCCAGAATCTTGACACTGCCCTTGAGCAGCTCGGAAATGTCACGACGGATTATCTTATAGAAAAAAGCTACGGACTTAGCCTTTCTGACCACTACTGGGCAAAGCCTTTGGCAAGCAGCCTCTCCTGGAAAGACGTGAATTTCTTTCAGAACAGTTTTTCAGATGACGTTGGAAAAGCCCTCTTCGGAGTTTTGAATTCAGACAGCACGGACAAGCTGAATCTTGTATCGCCGGACAACACATCCGACGGCTGGCTCAAGAAAAAATGGATTACAAACAACGGCGAGAGAATTCTTCTAAAAGCCGGAAGCGCGCCGTATTATCAGGAGCCGTTCAACGAAGTCCTGACTTCTGAAATTTGCGGCAGGCTCGGAATAGAGCACGTTGAATACAAAATCATAAAAAACGATGGAACTTTCTACTCGTCATGTCCTGACTTTGTGTCGCCGCAGACTGAGCTTGTTCCGGTATGGCACATTGTGAACACCTTAAAAAAGGACAACAACACTTCAAATTTCAGCCATCTTATAAACTGCTGCGGGGAGCTCGGATTCAAGGATACAGAAAAACTGAAGCAGGGAATCTGCAATATGCTCACGGTTGACTTTATAATCGCCAACACCGACAGGCACTACAACAACTTCGGATTTTTAAGGAATCCAGATACTCTTGAATGGCTCGGACTTGCTCCGGTGTTCGACAGCGGAACTTCATTTTTCCATAGCGAAAGCGTGTTCTCATTGCGAAATCCATACTTGCGAGAATCCTCAAAAATAAAGGCAAAGCCGTTCGCCCCAAACCAGAAAGAACAGATGAAAAAGATTCCGTTCAAGGAATACTGCGCAGATTTGGACTTTGAGAAACTGTATGGAATTCCAGAATTCTTCGGAAAGCTCATATCAAAAAATCCGTACATCGAGCCGGAGCGCGCGGAAATTTTGCGCAGAACACTGGATTCAAGAATAAAAGAGACTGAAAGGCTTTTTGAAAGACAGCAGGAAAACCCATTGTAAAATCATTCGTCCGCCGGATGAAGTTTTCTGTATTCGCCCGGAGACATTCCCGTCTCTTCCTTGAAGACCTTCATAAAGTATTTTACATCGCTGAATCCGGAATGTTCCGCAACTTCGTAAACCTTGTAATAACCGGCGGAAAGAAGGCGTTTCGCCTCTCCTATTCTGAGCTGCTTCAGATATTCGTTGAAATTTACGCCCGTGTGCTCCTTGAATTTTTCGGAAAAATACGTGTAGTTCACATCAACATGGTTCGCGCACATCGCCATGTTGATGTTTTTTGTAAAATGGCTTTTTATATAGGACAAAGCCTCGGTTATGAACGGATATTCCACGGTGTCCTTCTGAATCAGGGCGGCAAGGTAGACCGCATAAGCGCCGACATCCTGCTTCCATTCCTCAAATGTTCCGTACTGCCATATATTTTCTATCATAATGCCCTTGAGATAAAGATACACGTCCCTATCTGTATATCCGGGAAAACGCTTGAACAGATTGTTTGTGATTTTTGTATAAATATAGAAGAGAATCGCTCCGCGCTGACAGACAGGAACTCCGGAAAAATCGAGCATTGTGTCTATTCCGGCAACGGCTTCTTCCGGAGACGAGATTTCCAGTCTTCCGATGCATTTTTCGTAGCGGGAATCAAATTCCGAAAAGTCGGACGGACAGTCAGATTCCGTGAATACGGAAATTCCTCCGGTCAGAACGGCGTTATTTCCGTCATTTGAGGAATCTCTTTCTCCGCCGAAAAAACTCTGCATCAGGGAGGAGCAGGCCTGACGGCGCAGCAGCGGAAGCGATGATATGTCACTTCCGGGTAAACTGACGCCCACTGAAATTCCGCTTTCCTCAAGAAATTTTCTGTGTCCGTCATCATCAGCAGAAAAACTTCCGGAAGGAGTCACGATGAGGCACCAGTTTTTTCTGTTTTCTACAATATAATATGTTTCGGATGCCAGGCATTTTTCCATGATGCCGGACGCTGAATTTCCCTTTGCGGCAATGCAGACATAATTTCCGTCAAAACTGAGCCGGTTTCTTGTGTCATCACCGGGAAGAACTCCATGGTCGGCGACCGACTTCAGCACCTGCTCATCGTGCCGCCTTTCCTCCTCCGCATGGCGCATGATTGCGGATGTCACCGAGGACACAAGCTCGTTTTTGTCCACCGGCTTAAGGATGTACGATATTGCGCCGTTCGAGATTGCCTCCTTTGCATAATAAAAATCATCGTAGCCGCTGAGAACTATCACCGCGGGCCGGATATTAAGCGCGGAGACTTCGCGCATAAGGGTGATTCCGTCCATAACGGGCATTCTTATATCCGTTATCAGAAGCTGGGGACTGTCGTTTCTGCACAGTTCCAGCGCCTCCTTTCCGTTTTTGGCTTCAAGTATGTTCAGAGGAACTGAAACCGAATCCATAAGAATTTTATGGATTCCCGCCCTTATCAATTTCTCATCATCAGCAACAATGACCGTAATCATCTGTCTTATGCTCCTGTCTCTGTCTTTTCACCGGAATTTTAACGACGGTTCCCCGGCCGACTCCGGATTCAATCTTCATTCTGAACGAGATTCCGTAGAACGTCGTGAGCCTTGTCTGAATATTCTTGAATCCTATTCCTCCGTCGGACGCGTGTTCCGGAACATCCGGCGCAAGATATTCGTTCAGGAGCTTCAGTTTTTCATCAGGAATTCCCGGTCCAAAATCCTTTACGCAGATGTAAATTCTGTCCTTTTCACCGCTATCCTCAGCGTAGACGGCAATCGATGCATCCGCTCCGGCCGGCTCAACCGCATAGAAGAACGCATTCTCCACCAACGGCTGAAGAACCATTTTGGGAATAGAGAATTCCATCGCTTCAGGAGGAATGTCTATCTCAAGAGAAATCGAATAGTCGTTTCTTATGTTCAGTATGTATATATAGGAACGGATGTATTCAAGCTCCTCCGAGACGGACACGCACGGATTACGCCAGCGCAGACAGTAGCGCATCATGCGGCTCAAAACCGTTATGCTCTCCGAAATATCATCCTGACCGGCAAGAACAGCCTGCATGTTTATCGTCTCAAGCACATTGTACAGAAAATGCGCATTTATCTGGTTCTGCATCGCCTTTATCTCCGTCTCGGCTACAAGCTGCTGCTCCTTTTTTATCTGCTCAATCTGTCCGGCAATCCGGGCGACCATCTGGTTAAAGGCAAGCTGAGTCTCCGTAATCTCATCGGAACCGTTCACCTCGACAACCGCCGAAAGATTTCCGTTCCTAACCTGAATCATTCCGGACAGAACCGAATAGACCCTTGCCATAAGACGGGCGGATGTTGTCCTGACCACCAGAAAAAGGATTACGACCGCCGCCAACATTCCGGAAAGCGATACGACCGCAAGCAGAATACGGCGGCGGTGCATGAGCAAAGTCGAATTCACATGAACTACGACCATGTTCATCCGCGGGATTCTGTGCCATGCCATCATCTTGCCGTTCATCTCGTGCATTCCCACAAAAGTCCGCGTGTCCTCCATGACGGCGGCGAACAGGGAATCAAGTTCGGCGGCTGAAAATTCGGTGACGTTTATGGAATCCGCCGCCACGACAGGAACAAGCGAGGAACCGCCGAGAATGAAAATTCCGTCCGACTGCCACGAAGAATCCTTTCTGTACAGGAACGGAAAAAAATCAGCCATCTTTACGGCAATCTGAATGTAACCCAGCTCCCGCCGTTTTCGGACAATTGGTTTTGTCATGCAGAGGGACGGAAGCTTGAGATTTCCCTGATTGCCCATATATCCGGCGGAATAATTGAATTCCCAGCGGCCAAGAGTCGCAAGCTCCGTTCTGTCCGAGCGGAGAATATACGGCCACCGCTCCGGGACCTCTGGATTGTCGGCAAAAATTCTGAGCGCATAGATGTCCGGCGCGACCGATGTAAGGCGGGTAAGAAGCACATTCTCCTCGACAAGAGCGGAGACAAGCTCCTCCTCCGAAAACGTCTCCGGTTTTGCCAATGCGAACATGAATTCCTCATCGGCGCATACGACACTTTCAAGGCGCGCGAAACTGTCGATTTTCCTGTTTATCTGCTCCGAATTATCCAGAACCTTTCTCAGTGCGGCGTTCTTCTGCTCCTGGGAATAACGTTCTCCGGACGCAAGCGATATGCAGAAAAAAATCACCATCACGGGGATTACAACGATACAGGTATAAATAAAAACCAGCTTTTTGGGAAAGGACATTGTCACAGTATAAGAAACGGCGGAAAAATCAACAACCCTACGCAAATAAAAATGAAAATAAAAAATCCGCCGGAACAAAGGATGCGGCGCAGGCCTCTTCTCCTGCACTCACATCCGTTCCCCCGGCGGAAAATCAGCTTATTTTACTCCGAGCTTCTTCTTGTTCGCGTTCATCAGCTCCGTCTGAATCGCGACAATCTTGTCCAGACCCTTTGACTTCTTGAATTCATTGTATTCACCGATGATTCTGTCAAATTCGGCATCAGACTGCGCACGGAGAAGCGAAGGAAGAACTTTTCCCCACCTGCGCTGGATTTCCTCGTACACCAGAGCCTCGTCGGAACCGACAGGAAGCGTAAGCCCGTCGTAAGCCGCATAAGACACGACATAAGGACGCGTCCAGAGCTGCGGCTGAGCCAGAGACGGAGCGTATTCCTTGCCCCACTGCTCCTGCCAGGCCGTATCCATAAGCATCCAGTAGGTATACTGAACACCAATCTCGGTCTCCTGCTTGTTCTTGTCGTTCTGGTCAAGATATTTGACATCCGCGGTAAGCTCAGGCATTCCGCTGCTGTTGATAAAATATGTCTCGTCCTTGATTCCGAAGTTCGTATCCATCTGGCCTTCCTCGCTTATCAGATAGGTGAGGAACTGGAGCGCCCTTGCAGGATCCTTGCAGTTCTTTGACACAAGAGTGATTGTCCATCCGGCGATTCCGGCGCCGCCGAGCTTGTAGTCGTCGCCACGTGAATTTCTGGGTCCGTTCACCGCGATGTAGACGGAATTCGGATCGGAAGCATAAAGCGCATTCTGAGCGGCCTGCATATCCCAGTTGAAGTAAAGAAGGCAGAAATAACGTCCCTGGGCGACCTTCTCCTCAATCTGAGAACGCTTGTCCACAAACATATCCGTTGTGATAAGGCCTTCCTCATGCGCCTTGCGGAATGTCTTGAGCCAGCGGACATATTCCTTGTTCTCCGTAAGGCCAAGCTTGGAATCCACGAATTTTCCGTTCTCCTCAGGAGAAATCGCAAGGAAATGCGGCAGTGTGTCCTGAATTCTGTCACATCCCACATCGTTGAATTCGTTTGACGCGAACGGAATAAGCGGCTGACCGTTCACATTCGGAAATTTCGCTTTTGCGGCACGGAGCGCATTCAGGAATCCTTCCGGAGTGCTCATGTCAGGACTGCCGATTGCCTCGTACATATCCTTTCTTACAAGGAATGTCTCGTTGGATGTGAGTTTTCCCTGATATTTTTTGTAGTCCTCAGGAGTATATGAAGCATTCGGATAACCGTAGACGTGACCGTCCGCCTGACGGTACCAGCCGAGCTTCTCAGCGCTCGCCACGTTGAAGAAATACGGATCATATTTTTCGGCAAGCTCATCCAGCGGATACACAAGCCCCGAATCAATCATCATTGGAACCTGCCCCTCGTACCATCCGAGCGTAATCAGATCCGGAAGCGCGTCGCCGGCAATCATCGCGTTCAGTTTTTCCGCCTCGTTTCCGGCCGGAACTATGAAATTCACGTCGACGCCTGTTTTCTCGGTTATGTATTTTGAAACCTTGGAATCACCCCAATGGCGTGCAAACCAGCTGAAGTTGATGTACCAGTCAAATTTTACCGGATTCGAGGCATTCACCTTCCAGCCCGGAGTCTTTTCCGTTCCAGCCTTTGTTCCGTTCGATGCGGCGTCCTTGCCTTTTCCGCAGCCCGAAAGCACAAGTGTTGCCGCCATTGCGCAGGCCACCAGCGCAGCAGATACTGTCTTTTTCATTTTTTCCTCCTATGTATTGCTTGCAATGAAAAACATTAGCCCTTGATTGAACCGATCATCATTCCCTTTACAAAATATTTCTGCATAAAAGGATACACGCAGATAATCGGAGCGGTGGTCACGACCATTGTCGCGAGCCTTACCGACTGACTGCTCACCTGCTGAGCCGAAACTCCCGCAGGAAGCGAGACCACAGCCTTTGAAGCGCTTGCGCTTGCGACAATCCTGTAAAGGAAAGTCTGAATCGGCTGAAGGTCTGCGTTGTTCGTGTACATGACGCCCGAAAAGTAGTCGTTCCAGTGCCAGACACCGTTGAACAGCGCGATTGTCGCTATTACCGGCATCGACAGCGGCACGATTATTCTTATAAAGACCACAAGGTCATTCGCCCCGTCGAGCTTTGCGGATTCCTCAAGTCCGGCAGGGAGCTCCCTGAAAAACGACATGAATATTATCATGTTGTAAAAGTTGAACAGGCTCGGAATTATGTAGACCCAGAAGTTGTCGTAAAGCCCGATGTTTTTAAGCAGGATAAAATACGGAATCAGTCCGCCGCCGAAAAACATAGTGACAGTTCCGAGCAGCATATAAATTTTGTTGCCCATTATATGCTTTTTGGAGAAAGCATAGCCGACCATCGCGGTAAAAAGGACGCTTGTGACCGTTCCTATTACGGTGCGGGCGACTGTAACTCCAAAAGCGCGGATTATGGACTTGTCCATAAAGACCGTCCGGTAGCTCTCCAGCGAGAATTTTCTCGGAAACCAGTAGATTCCGCCGCGGAGCGCATCAGACGAATCGTTGAACGAAATGACTATCGTGTACCAGACCGGATAAAGTGTCACAAAACACAGAATCAGCATGAACAGGACAATCACATTGTCTCCGATTGTAGCTCCGTTGAGTTTGACGTTTGTTTTTTCCATCATAAATCTCCTAGAAAAGCGCGGTGTCATTAAGTTTTTTGGTCGTCTTGTTCGCAATGAACAGCAGGATGAACGCAACCACCGACTTGAACAGACCTATCGCCGACGCATAGGAATAACGCATACTCCTCATGGCCGTATTGTACGTGTAGATGTCAATCACATTGCTGCGCTCCGCATTGAGCGGATTCCACAGGACAAAAATCTGATCGAAATTCGAGTTCAGAAGTCCGCCTACAGCAAGTATGAACAAAATCGTTATCGTTCCCTTGATTGAAGGCAACGTTATCGAAAATATCTGGCGGAAGCGTCCGGCTCCGTCAACACGGGCGGCCTCATACATCTCCTGATCAATTCCGGAAATAGCCGCAAGATAGATGATTGCCGACCATCCGAGCTCCTTCCACAAATCTGATATGACGACAATCGGCCAGAAATATTTGGGATAGGCAAGGAATGTTATTCCTTTTTCGATAAATCCCATCTTCACAAGAAGCTCATTCAGCAGTCCGGTCTCGCCGAGCCAGGTGGAGAGAATTCCTCCCAGGACAACCCAGGAAAGAAAGTGCGGCAGATATGAGATTGTCTGGACAATCTTCTTGAAACGCGCGCTGCGTATTTCGTTCAGAAAAAGCGCGAATATAATCGGCAGCGGAAAATTTATCAGCAGCTTGAGAATACTGATTCCGAGCGTATTCACCATGACAGGAAGAAATTCCTCGTCCTTAAAAAAGTTGATGAAATGCTGGAAACCGAAACTTCCGGCCCAGTCGGATTTCAGGAACTGTCTGCTGAAAAGCGGAACAGTTATACGATAGTTCTTCTTGAAGGCAATCAGAATTCCGTACATAGGCGCATAATTGAATATGAGCATCCATACAACGCCGCAGAGCGCCATGAACTGAAGATATTTCTCCTCCTTCAGTCTCTGCATAAACGTCTTTTTGTTCAAAACAGTGACGTCGCACTTTGATTCTTTTTCTCTCATTCTATTTCCTCCAGAACGCATCCGCGCAAAGCCCGATTACGCCAAAGGACTTTACACAAGCGTTTTTATGTTTTGGACAAACCCTGAATTAAGTCCGGACGGCAAGAACCATGCAATCCGGACCGGCACTTCATCAGAACCGGGAAACTCTGCGCTGCTCCTCAGTTCATGGCAGCAGTATATCAGCGGCCGGAAACGAGCACCAGAATGAGAAATTTCATAAAAGTGTCATTTTTTCGGATTAGGCCGTCCCGACTTAAAACCTTGATTGACAGCAAAAACAGGTTCTTTTATGTTATCCGCAGGACAGCCGCGGATGCGTCGGACTGAAATTCGCGGCGGAAACAGAACAAACCGATTGGAGGAATTTTATGGAGAAACAATGCAGAGGAAGTTTTACGGAGCTTGACGGCGAGGAATTTTACAAAATAGAAAATTACGACCGGATGGATGATTTTTTCATGACCATAACAAGTTCCTCCGATATATGGAATTTCTGCTGGTCAAAGGGAGGAATTTCAGCCGGAAGAAAAGACAGCAATCACGCTGTATTTCCATATTACACTGCGGACAAAATCTCGGACGCAAAATTCTGCACAGGTCCGTACACTGCCATCGCCGTCAGCGCGGAAAAAGCCGGACAGCGGAACGGAACGGAAATCTGGGAACCGTTTTCGGATCCGGGGCCGGCACAGAGCGCGAACCGCAGAAAATCAACAGAAAGGAACATATACAAGAATTCGACGGGGACAAAAGTCTGGTTCGAGGAGAAAAACCTTGAGCTGGGACTTACATTCAGATACGGATGGACAAGTTCCGAAAAATTCGGAATCGTGCGCTGCGTCTGGATTCAGAACGATTCGGACACGCCGGTAACGGCGGCAGTGCTTGACGGCTGCAGAAATATTCTTCCGGCGTGCGTCACATCCGATTTTCAGAATGCGAACAGCATCCTTCTCGACGCATACAAAAAAACGGAGATGATTCGGGACGTGAATCTCGCGCTCTTCTCCGTATCGTCAATCGTAACGGACAAGGCAGAGCCGAATGAGGGACTTTATGCGAACATCGGCTGGTTCTCCACGGACGACAGGCTGATTCTGTCACCGGACGCCCCCGAAAAATTCGCGCTTGCCGTACAGGACGGAATCCGCTCCGTTCAACAGAAAATGCCCTGTCCGGACACAGTGAAAGGCGCAAGACCGTCCTATTTTATATGCAGAACAATCACTCTGAATCCGGCCGGAGCGGACGGCAGTTCCGACAGCTGGATGCAGATTTTCGACACGGAGAAAGATGCGTCCGGCGTTGCCGACATCGCGCGCAGACTGGACGACAGAAAAGGACTCTGCGCTGAGACCTTAAAGGACATTTCGGACGGAGAGGAGCGGATGCGGAGCCTCATCTCCGCGGCGGACGGAATTCAGCGCACGGCGGACAAAATGACCGCGCTCCATCACGAGGCGAACGTCATGTTCAACATAATGCGCGGCGGAATTCCTGCGGACGGCGGACTGATAGACAAAAATGATTTTATTGATTTTGTAAAGACAAGGAACAGGAAGCTCGCAGCCGAAGCCAAGAATCTATGCGCAGAATTCGGCGATAAGACAGAACCTGAACTTTTCATGGCCTCTGTCGGAGCCGCAAAAAATCCGCAGCTTGCGCGCCTTGCCTACGAATACGTTCCTCTTACATTCTCGCGCAGACACGGAGACCCAAGCCGGCCATGGAACAGATTCAGCATAAAGCTCAGGAATTCTGACGGAAGCCCGGTTCTGAACTACGAGGGAAACTGGCGCGACATCTTCCAGAACTGGGAGGCGCTCGCCTGGTCATATCCTGTATTCGCAAAAAATTTCTGCATGAAATTCCTGAGCGCCATAACTCCAGACGGATTCAATCCGTACAGGATAACACGGAACGGAATAGAATGGGAGGAACCGGATCCGGACAATCCCTGGGCTCAGATAGGCTACTGGGGCGATCATCAGGTGATTTATCTTGCAAAACTGCTGGAATTCCTCGACATGACGGATTCGGACGGACTTGTATCCATGCTCGGCGCAAAAATATGCTCCACGGCGGACGTTCCGTACAGGCTCAAAAGCTACAGCGAAATTCTCGCCGATCCGCGGAATTCAATCGTATTCGACAGAAAACTGAGCGACAGGCTTAAAAACGCGTCAGAAGAGAACGGAACGGACGGAAAACTTGTCTCCGGAAAAGACGGGCTGCCTCATCTTTCGTCCGCGACAGCAAAAATTCTCCAGATTATAAACGCAAAGGCCGCGAATTTTATTCCGGGCGGCGGAATATGGATGAACACGCAGCGTCCGGAATGGAACGACGCAAACAACGCTCTGGCCGGCTACGGACTTTCGGTCGTGACTCTCTGTTACCTTCACCGGTTTCTGTGCTTTCTTGAGAGAATTTATGCCGGAGCCGGAAAATCGGTTTTTCCTGTTCCTGTGGAAATTTCGGAATGTTTCGCCGGGCTTGGAAAAATTTTCGCCTCCGTCAGTCCGCAGGACGCGGCCGGCTCTGATTCTGCAAGGCGGGAATTTGCGGACAGGGCGGGAAAAATATTTGAGAAGGAACGGGAAGCCCTGTACCGCAGCGGATTCTCAGGTACGGAAAAAGAATTTTCAGGTGCGGAAATAGCCGAAAGTCTCGGTCACATAAGAAGACATCTGGCTGAAAGCATAAAAATGAACCGGCGCAAGGACGGACTTTTCCATTCATACAACACGGTCAGAATCACGGACAGGGAGATGAAAATCTCGGAGCTGCAAGTCATGCTTGAAGGCCAGGTAGCGGTTCTGTCTTCGGGAATTCTTTCTCCGGAAGAAAGCATCAGTCTCCTGCATAACCTGAAATCCAGTCCGCTTTACGACAGGACACGGAATTCTTACATGCTCTACCCAGACAAGGAGCTTCCGCATTTCTGCCGGAAGAACTGCATCGCCGAGACGGACGCAGAATTTGCGGCTCAAACCGAAAAAAAATACGGCGGAAAAATAATACGCCGCGACTGCAACGGAATTTTCCACTTCAATGCGGACTTCCGCAATGCGGGCGTTCTAAAGGAATTCATCTCCTCGATGCCCGAAAATTCCGCCCCCGGCTCTGACGAGACAGAAAAAATTCTTGAGCTGTACGAAAAGACCTTCCTTCACCAGAATTTCACAGGACGTTCCGGGACATTCTACGCATACGAAGGTCTCGGAAGCATTTACTGGCACATGGTCGCAAAACTTCTGCTGGCCGTTCAGGAAAACACTCTGCGCTCATCAGGAGTTGAACAGAAAAAACTTGCGGAAATATATTACGACGTAAGGGGCGGAATCGGATACAACAAGACACCGGCCGGATACGGCGCATTCCCTGCGGACCCGTACTCGCACACGCCTGCCGGACAGGGCGCAAAGCAGCCGGGAATGACCGGTCAGGTAAAGGAAGAGATTCTGACACGCTGGGGCGAACTTGGAATCCGGATTTCAGGCGGAAAAGCGGAATTCAGCCCCGTGATTCTTTCTGACAGCGAATTCATGGCGGACGGAACCCTGGAATTCACCTGGTGCGGGACGCGGATTGTCTACGCAAAAAATTCCGGAGCGGACGGAAAGTCCCTGAAAATAGAATCCGCAGACGGAACGGAAAAGGAGATTCCGGGCAATACGCTTGATCTGACGGACACGCAGCTGCTTCTTGCCAGAAGCGGAAAAATCAAGCGCATAACGGTCGGTCTCGGCAAAAACTGAAAGCTGCAGAAACTGCATTGCAAAATCATTACAGGAGGCATGACAAAATATGAGAATTCAGAAAATCTTTGAGACGGCAAAGGACACCGACAGGAGAATCAGCTCCGTTCCGGTGAACGGACGGATATGGACGGCAAACGGCGGAGAATCCTGCAGAATAACTCTCGGAAAAACCGCGGACGGAAGGAAATTCAACGGATTCGGAGGCGCGGTCACGGAATCAGCCGGCTACATCATGTCCTGGCTTTCGCCCGAAAAACGCGCAAAAATCATTGACGCATACTACGGAACCGCAGCAGGAAACGGCTATGTATATGCCAGAACGCACCTGAATTCATCTGATTTCTCGCTCGAAAACTGGGCCTGCGTTCCTCAGAAAGACGAATCGCTCGGCACATTCTCGATGGAGCGCACGGACAAATATCTTACGCCCGTTCTTCTGGACGTACAGGAGAAAGCCGGCCGCGACAATTTCAGACTGATGGTGACGCCGTGGTCGCCACCGGCCTGGATGAAAGACAACAACGATATGAACAACGGAGGAAAACTCAAGCCGGAATACAGGCAGCTGTGGGCGGACTACATAACGAAATTCCTGACGGAACTGAAAAAACGCGGACTGGACACGGATATCATAAGCATCCAGAACGAGCCGGCCGCCGTGCAACGATGGGACTCATGCACCTGGAGCGCGGAGGAAGAGGGAATTTTCGCCGCGGAGTATCTTGGGCCGACATTCGGAAAAGCCGGATTCGGAAAAACAGGAATTCTTGTGTGGGACCACAACCGTGACCTTCTTGAGGAACGCTTCTCCGCGTCGATGTCGGTTCCGGGCGCAGAAAAATATATTGCGGGCGCGGCGTATCACTGGTACTCCGGGGATCAGTACGGAAACGTGCGGAAATGCGCGGAGAAATTCCCGGAAAAACAGCTGGTCTTCTCCGAAGGCTGCATAGAGGGAGGCGCAAGACCCGGCGCATGGTATTCGGGCGAAAGGTACGCCCACAATATAATAAACGACCTGAACAGCGGCTGTACCGCATGGATTGACTGGAATCTTGTCCTTGACATGAACGGAGGTCCGAATCACGCTGGAAATTACTGCGACGCGCCGGTGCTTGCGGATGTCACGAAGAACGAAATTCATTTCCAGAGCTCATATTATTACATCGGGCATTTCAGCCGATTCATCAGGCCGGGCGCGGTCAGAATCGGGCTGGAAATGGACACGTTCATGACGCCCGCCACACCCGACGGAAAAATGGGAAACATGATGGAAGCATGTGCATTCCGCAACAAGGACGGAAGCACGGCAGTCGTCATATCAAACAGAACTGAGGCCGACATGGTTTACATTCTTGATACGGGAACAGAGAAAAAGACGTTCTTCTGTCCGCCGAGGGCAATCCAAACGCTCACGGCGGGCGAATGAATTCCGGAAGGAAAATTCAGTTTCCGGTAAAAGGCGAATCCCCGGACACAAAATTCTGCGGCCGGCTCATTTTGTGGCAAGATTCGCCATTTTTGTGAACATTTTTTCTATATATTGCGCCTCGCTTTCGGACATTGAGGAGCGGGAAAGAAGGCTTCTCCAGAAAAGCTCCATGTCTCCGCGGCCGGCAAGAGTGAAAAATCCGACTTTCTGCAGGCTGTCGGCAATCACATCTACCGTCCTGTCAATCCGTCCAAGCGGAATCGGGGTGTAGCCGGTTATTTTTCCGCCGTTCTCCCGGAAAAGATGATAGCAGATTATCTGCACGGCATGGGAAAGGTTCAGCGACCCGAATTCAGCGCTGGAAGGAATTGTCACTCCGACCGTACATTCCTTCAGCTGTCCGTCGGTAAGGCCAGTGCGCTCGTTTCCAAAAACCACGGCAGCTTTTCCGCCCGGAATTTCCGCCGTTCCGGTGACAGAAGCGGCCTGCAGCGCAAATTCTTCAGGAAGAAACAGTTTCTCCTTGCGCTTTTTTCCGCGGCGGCGCGTTGTTCCTGCGGAAATCACGCAGTCCTCCGTAGCGGAATTTATCGAATCAAAGAAAACCGCCCTGTCAAAAATTTCCGCCGCATGAACCGCAAGAACATGGACTTTATCCGCATCATAATCTGAAAGTTTTCCGACAATCCTCAGTTCGGAAATTCCGCAGTTGGCCATCGCCCTGCAGACCGAACCGACATTGCGACTTTCGTCCGGATGGTCAAGAACCACAACGATGTTGTCAAGATTCATCTGCGCTGCCCGTTCCGAAAAGCTCCACCATGGTCTCCGCATCCGCAATCATGCTGCTTATGCGGCAATATTCGTTCGGCTGATGAGCCATGTCATCAAGAGTGCTCCAGACGGCGGCGTCAAAACCCGCGCGCCTAAGTTCCGCACCGACAGTTCCTCCGCCGACACCGACGCATACGGCATCAGTTCCGTGCGCCTTTTTTATCGCCGCCGCAAGGGCCTTCACAACCTCCGAACCGGCTGATGTGGCTGGAGATTCTGATTTCTGCGGAACATCAACCTGAATTTTCACGCCATAGTCCGCCTCAACTCCGCGGCACACGGAATCGACACGCTCCATCACGGAATCAAGCGTATAGCACGGAAGAATCCGGCAGTCCATATAGAAAACGTCATCGCCGGGTATTATGTTCACACAGTCGACATTCTTTGCACGCATGGTCGGCTGAAACGTCGAGCGGTCAGGCTGAAAAAGCGGATCTCGCCGGTCAAATTCATTCTCAAGCGCATGAATTCTCAGCGCAAGGTCATCAGCCGCAAGACAGGCGTTTATGCCGCTGTCCGGCCGTGAACCGTGGGTCTGTTTTCCGGACACATGGAATCTGAGCCACAGGAGATTTTTCTCCGCGATTTCAATCTGTTTTCCGTCAGGATCTCCGCCGTCCGGAATAAGGATAAGATCCTCCTTTCTGAACAGATCCGTGTTTTTGACAAGCCAGCACAAACCGTATTCGCTGCCACATTCCTCGTCCGCGGCAAAGAGAAGCTTGACCGTATTCTCAGGAACAATTCCGTTGCGGACAAAATAAAGCGCGGCAAAAACGGATGACACAAGCCCCTGCTGATTGTCCTCGACTCCGCGCCCCACAAGAATTCCGTCCTTCTCCACCACCGTCCATGGATCCGAATTCCAAAGCGACAGATCTCCCGGCGGAACGACATCAAGATGCGACATTATCCACACGCGTTTTTTGTCGGACTTTCCCGGCAATGTCACGACAAGACTCGGCCGGACTTTTGATGCAACGCGCGGATCAGGAGCCTCGTAGCGCCGGATGTCGGAAAAACCGTTGCGTCTGAGCCATTCCTCAAGAACCGCACATTTTCCGCTTTCTCCGTCACCGCCGTTTTCGGGAGCCATAGCCACCGCCGCGGTGAGAATTTTCTGAAGTCCGGTCATCTCGCCGGAGCAGTCTTCCATAAACCGGTGAATTCTGTCCATTGTCAGCAAAGCTCCTATTTCTGATATGCCTTCCAGGTGCTTGAGACCAGCGTATCGACATCAGAAAATTTCGGTTCCCAGCCAAGCAGTTTTTTCGCATATCCGCTTGCGGCATAAAGACAGGCGGGATCTCCGGGACGGCGCGGAGCGTTTTCGGAAGGAATCGGTTTTCCGGTTATCCGGCGCGCCGCATCAAGCAGCTCAAGAACGGTGGTTCCTTTTTCCGTTCCGAGATTCACAGTAAGACTGCGGTCATTTTTTTCTATGTACTCAAGCGCAAGAACATGGGCGCGCGCAAGATCAGTCACGTGCACATAATCACGGATGCAGGTTCCGTCGCGCGTGTCGTAGTCAGTTCCGAAAATTTTTATATCAGGTTTATGACCAGCCGCAACCTCCATAATCCGCGGCAGCAGATTCGCCGGATTCTGCTCAAGTCCATGGACAATGCCTTCCGGATCGTAGCCCGCCGCATTGAAATAACGGAGCGCCGCATAACGCAGACCGCGAAGCCTGTCGTACCAGTCAAGAAAACGCTCTATCTCAAGTTTCGTGAATCCGTAATAGTTCTCCGGATTTTTCGGATGCTTCTCATCAATAGGAAGATATTCAGGTGAGCCGAAAACCGCGGCGGACGAGGAGAATGCCATTTTTTTACAGCCGAATTTTACGGCGGCGTTCAGTATGTTCAAAGTTCCGCTGATGTTGTTCACCGAATATTTCTCCGGCTCAACCATCGACTCTCCGGCAGCCTTGAACGCCGCAAGGTGAATGAATGCGTCAAAACCGCGGGCAAATGCGGCCTCAATTTCCGCCTGAATAAGAATATCGCCGTGGATAAAATCATTCTCCGGAAAAAGATTCATTCTTAGACCGGAAGAAAGATTGTCAAAAACGGTAACCTTGTGACCAAAAGCCATAAGCTCCTTGACAACATGACTGCCGATGTATCCGGCACCACCGATAACTAAAACTTTCATTCTGCTTCTCCTATTCTCCTATAAATATTTTCACCGAGACGTAAATTTCATCTCCGTCATAAATTTCGCGGTTGCGCCTGACCCAGAAATTCTCAATCTCCGTGAATTTATCATGTCCAGCCCTGAATTCCGCATCCGGGCAGTCGGAAAAAACCTCAGCCCCGGAAAAATCACCGCCGCTCATCCTGTGTCCCGCCTGATCAGGATTGACTCCGGCTGCGGTCACGATGGCCAGATGTTTTCCCTCTGATTCTGGAAAGAATTTCCGCACGGACGCGACGTCACCAGAAACCGCAGGCTCTATCCAGCCGGGCAGTTCCGCACCGAAGCCCCGGTGTTTCCAGTCGTCAAAAGGCTCAGGCTCGGCCGCCTCAACCTGAACGGACAAAGCGGAATTCTGTTCCAGAGCGGCGGAAGAAACATCATCGGCGGCGGCAGGAGCTGAAACACATCCCATAAAAACCGAGATTCCGGCCGCCAAAGCAGAAGAAAAAACAATTTTATTTCTCACGTCCGCACCATCCTTATTCCGGCAAATTTTTATCATGCCCCATAATAATAACGGAAAAATAATATGTAAATAGGCAAGCCAAAAATTATCAGACTTGTTTTTTTTCATCCATATCTATAAACTTCCGGAATATGAGAAGACTTAAATCCATGATTATTTCCGCCGTTTCTGTCGCGGTTCCGCTGCTCGCAATCTCCTGCGCAAGCGTAAAGGAGATTCCGGCGGATCTTACATCAGCCCAGCTGATTCAGCAGGGACAGAACGCTTACAGCAGCTCAAATTATTCTCTCGCCGAAAAATATTATGAGACGGTGATTCAGCGCTACGGAAACAACACCGCCACGTATATAGAAGCAAAATACGAACTTGGCCATCTTTACATCAAGACAAAAAACTATCAGAAGGCGTATCAGGCATTCGACGAGATTCTTGAGATTTACAGCTACGCCGCAATCGGCGACCTTCCTCCAGCCTACAGAAAACTTGCGCAGATTGGAATGGATAAGATTCCCGAAAAAAAACTTGAGGAATTCAGAGGCGGACAGGAAAACGTGCAGTCAGACGTAAACACCGCTGACGCGCAGAGCGAATAAATTCCGCGGCCGGAAAATCATCTGTCGTCAGGCAGGATAATCGGCGTGATTTTCACATTTTTTTCTGCGGCGGCGGAAAGCACGAATTCCTTGGAATACTTTCCGCTGCCCCGCGGCTTGGGATGAGGCTCCGCATCGCCGATCAGAATTATCCGGCGTTCCGTCCTGTCGGAGGAGTCCCAGCTGTAATACCGGATGGATGCATAAAGCGCCTCGTATACAGCCTCCGGAATATCTCCGCCCTCGCTTCCATAAATTCGTATTGAATTCAGATTTTTGGAGAATGAATCCGTGTTCTCCGTAAAACCGAAAACCCTGACGGGAAGTCCGTAATAATTGAACGAATCTCCATAATCGCGGTAGAACAGCAGTCCGACCCTGACGCGTTTAAGACCGCGGAAACTTTCGGTCAGCGCGGGAATCAGGCTTTTTTTCAGTGTCTCTATGTCATTTTTCATGCTGCCCGTGGCATCAACCGCAAAGACAACATCAAGATTCTTTCCGCGCTCAACTCTGGAGGTTATTCCGGCTATGTCGGCAACAATCGTTTCCGGTCCCTTTGAATATACAATCGAACCGCCCGAAATCTCGCCGAATTTCTCGGCGGCGGCGGAATTGTAGCGGTCTGTAAGAACGGCGGTCTCCTTAGGAGCGGAAACCGGATTTTCCGGAGATTTCTCCGGAACCGGCGCAATCTCTACCTTAGAGACATCAGGCTCCTCAAGAGCGGGAAGCGGCTTATGTTTCTGCGGAACGGCGGCGGAACTTTCCGGAACGGACGAAGCCGCAGTTGGTTCGGGCGGAGTCTTAGAAGGATTTTTTCTGCGCGGCCGGATTTTTCTCGGCTCAAGATCGAACATGAACGGATTGTCCATAAATTCGCCGCCGTAATCGGCATAAGGCTCTGAAAAAGCTCTTATATTTATAAAAGTTCCTTTTCCTATTTCGACAGCTCCGTTTCTTGTCCAGCTGTAGCCGTAAACAATTCTGTGCGGAATGTAAATATGAAAAGCCTGTCCGAATTCCGGATCCGGTTCGGGCGTAGAATCAATAAGGCTGAATTTTGCCCCGTCGGAGACAAGCTGCTTTCCGTCAAGATAGCGGATCTCGTCACCGTTCACAGGATTATACTCCTCCGCGCGGTAAGCGTAATTGTCCGCAAGTCCTTCCGGATCCTTTGTCGTCTCGGTAAGCAGAACGGAATTCACTCCTGGAATCTTTTTTATGTAAAGGTGATAGCCCTTTCCGGCCGTAAAACCGCCTTCTCCCTCCGGAACAAGCCTTATCATCTGCGCCGTAATACGCAGCTTTTCCTGCGCCGGCGTATAAACCCTTCTCTGCTGCCCTTCCTGACAGAAAACATCGCCACAAGCCAGAACCAGCAGAACGCCAATAAATCCAAATCTTCCGCGAAAACCCATGCATTTATTATCGGAAAAAAACGGCGGAATATTGCCTGTCCGGACAAGAAAATTCAAAGCAGCGAACCGGTTTTTGAGCCGGGGAAAGTTTATGTATCTGACGGAAAAAAATCATTTACTTTCCGATAATTCAAATGTACAATTTTGACGAGAACTTCAGCATCGGAGGCAGGAATGGTCGGAATCAGCGAGCAAGAAGAGCTGTTTTCTGATATGTTTGAATTCAATATCCCTGACGTACATGAAAAATGAAATATATCCTGTACCTGTCATCGGTCTGTATTTATATGAACGGACGGAACTGAACATCTCTATTGTCTACAGGGTAAGTCTGTTTGATTCTTTTATGAAACTGCCCCAATCAGAAATAAAAAGGAAGAGCGATGTATATTATGCCCGCATCATAAATGAAGATGTCGCGGCTATGATGAATATGTTCCGGCCGGACTTATACGTTGCCGTTTTCCAGATAATCCGCAGTCTGGTTATTTTTGTCATTGTCGCCCGGATATCCGTTTTTCTGCTTGTTCCATTCGTCATCCTTTTTG
Source organism: Treponema sp. UBA792 (assembly GCA_002296965.1). GTDB lineage: Bacteria > Spirochaetota > Spirochaetia > Treponematales > Treponemataceae > Treponema_D. Next base: position 21,099 of record DBIW01000005.1, read on the forward strand.
TGTTTTCATTTATTCTGTCTTACAAAGCTCAGAACGAAACTTACGACGACAACAAGGAAATCGACAACAAGCTGGGAGAAATTCTAAGCTTTATCAGTGAAAGCCTTTCGAACAACACAATCATCCGTCTCTTTTGTCCTGCATATAGTTATTTATTTAATGTCAATCTATCTTGTTGTTTATGATAAAATCACCATAGGACTTTTTTCTGTAATTACGAGCTATTATGCGTCGGTGACAATGCAGTACGGAACCCTCAGCTCCTTTTCAAACACATTTTCAATGGTAAAGGCAAATGTAATAAGAATTACAGAAATGTTCTCCAAAATTAAAAGCAGAAAATCCATGACAATAAAAGAAAATTCTCCTGTCTCGCTGGAAATTTCAGACTGCCGGCTGGAATATTCGTCAAAGGTCATAGAAAATTTGAAGCTGACAGACGGCAAAGTCTACGGAATAATCGGTCTGTCGGGAACAGGAAAAACTTCCCTGCTGAATGCGATTTTAGGCGACAAATCAGGCATCTCCGGCACAATAACGGTGAACAGCCATGACTCCGACGCTTATGACTTCAATCAGATTATAAGCATACAGAATCAGGAAAGCTCCGTATTAAATGACACCGTCAGAATGAACATAATCATGGGCTATAAATTCGATGAGACTTTATACAACAGAATTGTGAATGATCTGGACATAAATACTCTTGCGCAGCGAGAAGAAAATGTGGGAATCAACGGCGGCAGTCTTTCAGGCGGAGAAAAACAGAAAGTCGCCTTTGCAAGGTTCCTATACTCACTGAACTACAACAGAATAGCCATACTTGACGAGCCTTTTGCCAATATGGATTTAATATCAAAAAAGAAATGTCTGCAGATTTTGGGTGAATATGTAAGGCCAGAACATCTTGTCCTGTTCATCTCCCACAACATATCTGATTTACTGAAAATTTCAAGTGAATATCTGGTGTTTGAAGAGGACGGCAGAGTCATAAAATACACAAAGGAAAACATCAGCGAATCGGCGGTAGCAGAAAAACTGCTGGAAATAAGCAATGAAGAATAAAACAGAACTGCCGGTATGCGACACCCCGATATTCACCGCATTTTTGAATTAGCCTTACATATTATTTTCTTTAAAAATACTGAAGTTTTTCTTGGAGAAAGCGGTATTTTGATTTATAATATGTACTCAATTTTAAGACAAAATGGGCAGAACGCAGATATTATGCAGGACAGCACAGAATTCGAGCAGGTTGACATAAATTCATTTTTCGACAACGGTGCAATCACCACCGCAAACGACGAGAAGGTGGAGCTGCTCACGGAAAAACAGAAACAGCTTATTGATCAGATAATGCCTGTCATAAAAGCATCCGACAAGGAACGCGCCGAAATTTTCCAGAACAGGCTGAAGGATCTTGAGATTCTTGCAAAGGCGATGGCGCGGTTTCCGTCTCTTCTTGAACGGCACGAGCTTACCGGCGGAACGCGCACTCCGACCTCGCTGATAGATTCGCTGATAAAACATCAGGACGAAGGAGACTCGACGCTTCAGCTGCCGTCCAAGGCGATTCTCGGCAAGGGGCTTCTGGTCGCAAAAATGCACACGCTTTCGAGCCTCTCAAAATATGCGAAACATCTTGAGAATCAGGACAAGACTGCGCGCCAGCTTGAATCAGAGACAGTCTCATCCATGTTCTCGCTGCTTGCGGAGGATGTCTACCTGAACCTGATACGCGATGCGAACCAGCCGCTTGAATTCAGGCGGGAATGGGCGCTGTCTCTTCTTCTTCTGTGGGAACATTGGAACGACCAGACGATAGAAAACGTGGCGCCGGTTCTCCAGTCCGTGTGGACGGCCAGAAGAAAGCTTGCGCCGGCATTCGGAACGATGATGGGAACAAGCGAGCTGCTTCTGATTTCGATGCAGATGGACGACCAGTGGATCAGCTTTATAAAGACGGAACTCGGTGACAACGGCGTTTCACAGGCGATGGAGGAATTCCTGTTCGGAATATCATTTGAGCAGATCCAGTCGCTCAGAACTATATTGAAGACAAAGGGAATTCCCGCAATCGGCCGCGACGAGGTGTCGAAATTCCTCGGCGAGCATGTGAAATCAGACGCAGGTCTCGATTACCGCGATTTCTATTCAATGTACACGGTACGCCGCGACAACGCGCGCTCAAGGCTCAGGCTGAAACTGAACGGTCCACACAAAACGCTGGAAGACTACTTTATCCAGTTTGTCACCAAGAAGAACAAGGAAAAGCAGAACAATGACACATTCGCAAGGAGCTGACATGAACGCAACGGACGATGAATCATCAAAGGGACAGAAGACGAAACGCATTCCGTATCATTTCGGCGAGAAGCTCAGGAAAGTCCGCGAGCACAAGGGATATACGCTGAAAGTTGTGGCCCAGCGCGCAGGCGTAAGCGAAAGCCTTGTATCTCAGATAGAAAGAAACCATGTCTCGCCGGCAATCGATACGCTCCTTTCTCTTGCTGATGTTCTTGACATAAACCTGGAATTCCTTTTCGAGGAATACAGAAAGGACAGGCCGGTTCAGATTATACGCTCATACGAACGCGCGACTCTTGAGGAGGACGACATAAAATACGAGGAGCTTGCAAAGCCCGACGAGTCCGACAAGCCGAATTCATTTGAGTCCTATGTGATAAAAATTCCCGCCGGATCGCACACTCACCGCGGCTCCTACGGACACATGGGCCGTGAACTCGGAATTGTAATCCACGGAAAAGCCACGCTAAAATACGAGAACCGGGAATACGAGCTCGAAGAAGGAGACAGCGTGTCTTTTTCGGCGGAAGTTCCGCATCTGCTTGAAAATTCCGGGACTGAACCGCTTGAAGTCATCTGGATTGTGACACCGGCCCAGCGTTTTCTACGCCGCTGAATACCATTCTTACTGAGGTATTGAATTTTTTGGCGGGTAATGGTATATTCCTTGAACTTACACGGAACTCCGAAAGAAGGAGGTGAAAATTATGGCAAGTATTTATGTAGATGACAACGAGAATCTTGAGAAGGCGATCAAAAGATTCAAGAGAATGGTCGAGAAGGAAGGCATTATCCGCGAATACAAGAAGCGCGAGTATTATGAGAAACCGTCCACAATCCTCAACCGCAAGAACAAAACCCTTCAGCGCAAGCTGATGAAAAAAACACGCAAATCACATGATTCCAAATCAGCATACTGATAAATGCTGCGGAAGAATTCCCCCGGTAGCTTTTCCGGGGGTTATTTTTTTTGCGGCGGCAGTCTTTATTTTTCTCTCCTCCTGCGCGTCATCACCGGACGCACGGCGCACATTCTCCTGTTTCAGCGGAGATTCCATCGCGGCGGACATAGCATGGGAAGAGCTTGGGCAGGGATTCAGCTACACGGAATTCACGGTAGCAGGACGTGGCGCTGTATGCAGATGCGTAAGGCTCGATCTTGACACGCCCGGAACACAAGCCGGCTGCATTCCTGACATAAAAGAACCGGCTTTCAGGACGTTCTCTCCGCGGCAGCTTGAGGCGGAAGCCCGCAGGAGGAATTTTTCCGTGGCGCTGAATACGAATCCTTTTGAAATCAGAAAAACCGGCGGAAAAAAGCTGCCCATTCCGGTCGGAATCATACGCTCAGATGGAAATGAAATTTCAGCGGCGGCGGACAGATACGCCTCCCTCGGATTCAGGCGGAATCAGGACGGAAAACTCAGGGCGGAAATATACAGAAGCCAGCATGGAAACACAGCCCCGACGGAATGCGGAGGATTTTTCGTGATACTGAAGGACGGAATTCCTGAAAAATTCGCCGAATCCAGGCGCTCGCGCTCGGCGGCAGGACTTTCAGACGGAGGAAGAATTCTGTTCATTTTTTCGGCGGTTTCAGGCGGAATTCTCGACAGAAAAGGCCTTACATATATGGAATGTGCACAGATAATGCGTTCTCTCGGAGCGGAAGATGCGATTCAGTTTGACGGCGGACGTTCTTCCGTCATCTGCATAAAGGGAAAGGGGACATTCAGCGCGCCGGCGGCAAGAAAAATTCCGGCTTTTCTGTGGCTCAGAACAGGAGAAGCGGCAGAATCCTCAGAATGAACGTGAGCCCCTTCCGTTCATATAACTTTTTAAATATACAACTTGCTCCGGATTACACGCTGAGTTATAACGCTTGAATCAAACCTGAAAATCCGTATAATTATAATCTATACTATTCGTTGTCTGTATAAATATGCAGAGCATATACATTTTAAATCCAAACAGATAATCAAGGGGGCAAAATGAAAGAGAAATCATCCGCTGACGCTATTTTAAAAAAACTTGCAGTACTTGCGAACCACAACGACCCCATAAATCCTGATCTTTATACAAAATATGACGTGAAACGCGGACTGCGCAACGCGAACGGAACCGGCGTTCTTGTAGGACTTACCCGAATCGGTGATGTCGTGGGATACAAGATTGAGGACGGACAGAAAATTCCCATTCCGGGAAGACTCATCTACAGGGGCTATGACGTTACGGACCTTATCACGGATGCGGAGAACAACGCCCAGTTCGGCTACGAGCAGTGCGCATATCTTCTTCTGTTCGGTGAGCTGCCGAACCAGCAGAAACTTGCGGACTTCTCGAAATATCTTGGAGAAAGCCGCATTCTTCCGGCAAATTTCACAGAGGACATGATAATGAAGGCTCCGTCCAACGACATCATGAACAAGATTGCCCGCGGTGTCCTTGCCAGCTATTCCTATGACCCGAATCCGGAGGACCGTTCCGTCGCGAACATAGTCCGCCAGTGCATAGAACTGATTGCGAGATTCTCCACGCTTGCCGCATACGGCTATCAGGCCAAGCGCCGTTACTACGACGGAAAAAGCATGTTCATTCACAATCCGGTCCCTTCCCTCTCCACAGCCGAAAATTTCCTCAGGCTCATACGCTCCGACACGGAATACACGCGCCTTGAGGCGGAGACCCTTGATCTTGCGCTGATTCTGCACGCCGAGCACGGAGGCGGAAACAATTCTTCGCTTACCGTCCACGTGGTCTCGTCAGCCGACACGGACACATATTCCGCAATGGCGGCCGCAGTAGGCTCGCTAAAAGGAAGAAGGCACGGAGGCGCCAATATCCGCGTGGTCGAGATGATGGACGACATCAAGGCGAACATAAAGGACTGGACGGACGAGGACGAAATCCGCGCATATCTTACAAAAATCGCGTCAAAACAGGCGTTCGACCACACCGGACTGATTTACGGAATGGGACACGCGGTCTACACGATAAGCGATCCGCGCGAGGTTCTTCTCAAGAAAAAGGCGGAGGAACTTGCGAAGGCCAAGGACTGCATGGCCGAATTCAATCTTTACAATATAATAGAAAGAATTTCTCCGGAAATAATCGCCGAGGTCCACCACTCCGACAAGAAGGTCTGCGCGAACGTCGATTTCTATTCCGGATTCGTCTATACAATGCTGAATATTCCGCGCGAGCTTTACACTCCGATTTTCGCAATATCACGTATCGCAGGATGGTCGGCCCACCGCATAGAGGAGCTTGTGTCAGGAGGAAGAATTTACCGCCCGGCATACAAGAATGTCTCCGAGGAACGGCCGTTCATTCCACTTAAGGACAGGAAATAGTCCGGACAGATGCCGAAGGAACGCATAGACAAGCTTCTGTCGCACGAGGGATTCGGAAGCAGAAAGGACATAAAAAAGCTGCTCAGGACAGCCGATGTGACGCTCAACGGAAAACGGATTTTTGATCCCGGAACAGGAGCGGACATCAGTTCGGACATAATCATGATAGGCGGAGAAACAGTGGAATTCCGCGGTGACATCACGATAATGATGAACAAGATAATGCACACTGTCTCCTCAAGCAGGGACGGAATGCACCGCACGGTGTTTGACCTGCTTGACGGCACAATGCGGACTCCCTATCTTCAGGAAAAGCTCCATCTTGTCGGCCGGCTTGACATGGACACGGAAGGGCTTCTGCTTCTGACGACAGACGGAACACTGACGCACAGGTTAATATCGCCAAAATCCCACGTCGCAAAAACTTATTTTGTGCTTCTGGAAAAAGAAGAGCGCGCACAACGGAAAAACGAGATTGCGGAAATTTTCAGGAAAGGAATTTCCGTTGCCGCCGATGACAATGATCCTCCGTTTGTATGCGGGCCAGCGGAAGTATCATGGCCAGACACCGCGGATGCCGCTGAATTCCTGCTGAACACATCATGGAATCAGGAAATATCCGGAACGCCGGCGCTGCTGACAATATATGAAGGAAAATATCACCAGGTGAAAAGAATGTTCGCCGCTGCCGGAAACAGGGTCATCTATCTGAAAAGGATTTCAATCGGAAAACTTGAGCTGGACAAAAAACTGCCGCCCGGCGGCTACAGAAAACTGGGCGGCGATGAACTTGAGCTGCTTTTTTGAGAATTTTATCAGGCAAGCGCGACATCGGCGCTTTCGTTTATCGCGATAATCGACTTGCAGCCGGAGCAGCGGAACCGGCCTGCCTTTACAGCGCGGAGCTTTTTTCCGCACACGGGACAGCTGATAATCTTGGGAAAAATTGAAACTTCCGAACCGTCCGTGCTGTTGAAAAACTGGATGGCGGCTTCGGTTGATTCCTTGATGTTGAAAAACTGCGAGAACCCCAGAAGCTGAAAAACCTCATAAACCTTCGGCTGAATTTCAACAAGTACAATATCTCCGCCCTTAGGCTTGACCTGCTTCAGGAACACGGTGAAAGATCCGATTCCTGTGGAAGAAACATAGCTCAGCGCGGAACAGTTGAACACCAGATTCAGAAAACCTGCCTCGACAATCTTTGAAACCTGCTTCTGAAAAAAACTGGAATTATAAGTGTCTATATAACCGTTAAGATATATGAATATTCCGTTCGCAATGTCGTCCGCCTTTTTCAGCGTGACAGAAAGGCTGTCGTCACGGTCATCATCAAACCCGGAAACCAATGAATTGTTCGTATCCATATTTTCCCCGCAAAAACTATAATTTCAAGGTAATATTATAAAACATTGGAGTTATCCATGTCAAATACAGCGATTCCGGAAAACTCATTCCTAAGAGAAATATACGATTGCAAAATTTCCGGCCAGTTTTATAATTTTCCAGGACTGTCACATTATACAGACCAGATTCCGAATGACTGAAAAAAAATGGAACGAGGATCAAAAATGAGAAAAGAAATTTCAGAAGAAATCAGAAACATGACGGACAGCATGACCCTTGAGGAGAAAGTGTCTCTCATGCTTCACGAGAGCATGGCCGTTCCGCGGCTTGGAATTCCTGAATACAACTGGTGGAACGAATGTCTTCACGGAGTCGCAAGGGCGGGATACGCGACTGTTTTTCCCCAGGCGATAGGTCTTGCGGCCACGTTTGATCCGGCTCTGGCCGAGGAGGAGGCGGCTGCGATTTCGGACGAGGCGCGCGCAAAATACAATATCGCCGTAAAAGCCGGCGACCGCGGGCAGTACCGGGGACTGACGTTCTGGACTCCGAACATAAACATATACCGGGATCCGAGATGGGGCCGCGGACAGGAGACGTTCGGAGAAGATCCGTACCTTACGGCAAGAATGGGCACCGCAGTGGTGAAGGGACTTCAGGGCGACGATCCTGACAACATGAAGACAGCCGCCTGCGCAAAACATTTTGCGGTTCATTCAGGACCGGAAAGCAACCGCCACGAATTTGACGTAAAGCCCACGAAAAAGGATTTATGGGAAACCTATCTCCCGGCGTTCAAGGCTCTTGTCGATGCAGGCGTTGAGTCGGTTATGGGCGCATACCAGCGGCTTTACGGAGAACCGTGTTGCGGAAGCAAATTCCTGCTGGTGGATATTCTGCGCAAAAAATGGGGATTCAAGGGACACGTCGTCAGCGACTGCTGGGCCGTCCGGGATTTCCACGAGAACCACAAAGTGACATCGACACCGGCACAAAGCGCGGCTCTTGCAATAAACAACACCTGCGACCTCAACTGCGGCTGCACATATCATGCGGCCATAGAAGCCGTCCGCAGCGGAATTCTTCCGGAGAAAAAAATCGACGAGTCGGTGGAGCGGCTTCTTGCGACAAGGTTCAAGCTGGGACTTATGGACAGTCCCGAAAAATCAAAATGGGGACATCTCGGCCGCGAAACCGTCGGTTCAGAAAAACACAGGACGCTGGCAAGAAAGGTCGCGCAGAAATCAGTCGTGCTGCTCAAAAACAAGAACGGGCTGCTGCCGCTTAAAAGCGACGTAAAAAAAATCATGGTGATGGGACCGGTGGCCGCCAACATAAATTCCCTGATTGCGAATTACTACGGCCTGAATTCCAGGCTCGTCACGATTCTTGAGGGAATTGTCGGTAAAACCGAATCCATCGGCGGCATGACGATAGATTACGCCCAGGGCTGCGGAATGTACGGAGAAAGCCGCCAGCGCGGATGGACGGTCGGACTTGCGCAGAACGCAGATGTCGTAATCGCCTGCTTCGGACTGGACAATGCGATGGAAGGCGAGGAAGGGGAATCCGTCGAGACAAAAAAAGGAGACAGGGAATACATCGAGCTTCCGCCGTGGCAGCTGGACTACCTCAAGGCCGTTCATGACCGCGGAACACCCGTCGTCCTTGTGCTGACAGGAGGCGGACCGGTGGCTTTTCCTCCGGACGTGGCGGACGCGATACTCTTTGCCTGGTATCCCGGCGAGGAAGGCGGAAACGCCGTGGCCGACATTATTTTCGGAGACGCAGTGCCGTCAGGCCATCTTCCGGTGACATTCCCCAAGTCGACGGAAGATCTTCCGGATTTTGAGGACTACAGCATGAAAGGCCGGACGTATAAGTTTATTGAAAAGGAACCGCTTTTTCCGTTCGGATTCGGTCTGAGCTATACGACATTCAGGTTCAACAGGATGGAAATTTCCGCCGCCGAAATCCGCAGAGGCGGAAGGACTGCCGTTTCCGTCGATGTTGAGGTCGAAAACACAGGAGAATACGCCGCCGAGGAGACCGTTCAGATTTATGTGACAAAAAATGCACGTAAGAAAGATGAGGCCCTGTGCGCGCTGAGGAATTTCGCGAAAATCAGCCTTGAGCCGGGAGAGCGGAAAACTGTCCGTTTTGAGCTGACAGATTCAGATTTCGAGTCCGTCAATGATGACGGTGAAAGCGTCCTTGTTCCGGGAACATACACCGTTACCGCCGCGGACAGCTCGCCGTCGGAACTTTCGCTAAAGCTCGGCGCGGCAAAGCCCCTGACAGGCACAGTGACCGTCATATAAAAATCAGCCGCAACCTTAAGTGAAACCAGGCAGTTCTGTTTATCGTTGCGGCAGTTTATGTATTCAACACAGGAGGAATAATGTACGACAAAAATTCTGTAGCTCCGGTTCCGCCGATGGGCTGGAACAGCTACGACTACTACAACACCATGGTGAACGAAGCCCAAGTCAGGGCGAACGCCGAATTCATGGCAAAGAACCTCAGGAAATTCGGATGGGAATATGTCGTTATTGACATCCAATGGTCGGATCCCGATGCCGGAAACAGAAACAGCGAGAACATCCAATACATTCCATTCAGCAGATTCTGCGTCGATGAATTCTCAAGACAGATTCCCGCTCCGAACAGATTTCCGTCTTCCGCCGGAGGAAAAGGCTTCGGACCGCTTGCCGAATACATCCATTCTCTGGGACTGAAATTCGGAATCCACATAATGCGCGGAATTCCGCGTTTCGCGGCGCACGATCATCTTCCGATAAAGACCGGCGGCTCAACAGTTACGGCTGACATGATTGCGGATCCGTATTCGGTCAGCAGATGGAATCCGGATATGTACGGAGTTGATTTCAGAAAAAACGGCGCGCAGGATTACTATGACTCCGTGTTTGAGCTTTATGCGCAATGGGGAGTCGATTTTGTCAAGGTGGACGACATCTGCAACACCAATATGTATCCGGGCAATCCGTACTCCGCCGAAAAAGAGATAGAAATGATTGCACACGCAATCGAAAAAAGCGGACGCCCGATGGTTCTAAGCCTGTCGCCAGGACCTGCGGTAATCGAAAAAGCCCATCACCTAGAGCAGTACGCGAATATGTGGCGCATAACTGATGACTTCTGGGACGACTGGAAGCTGCTCAAGAATATGTTTGAGCGGTGCGAAGTCTGGCAGAAACATACGGGAGCCGGAAACTGGCCCGACTGCGACATGCTTCCGATTAATGTTCTGGGAGAAGGATGGGGACACGGAAAGTGGCATTCAAAATTCACGGAGGACGAGACCCGGACGATGATTTCTCTGTGGTGCATATTCCGCTCGCCGCTGATGATTGGAACAGACCTTACGCAGCTTGACGAAACCAGTCTCGGCATGTTAACGAACGATGAGATTCTTGCGATGGACAGAAACCCGAACCGCGCATATATGATTTCGCCGTCGTGCGGCGGAAACGTGATTGTCTGGGCGGCTGAAGCGGAAGGCGGAGGAATCTACTACGCATATTTCAACGTAAGCGAGGAGAACCAGACTATCAGAATGAACGCCCTTCCCGACACCGATTCACAAAAAAGCGTCATCAGGGATTTGTGGGAACACTCCGATCTCGGCGAGAAAACGGAATTCACCATGAATCCCCATTCATGCCGTGTGTTCCTTGTCAGATAACTGAATTCAGGGTGTAGACATCCTCCACACCCGAAACAAGGATTCCGCCCATTCCGAGCTCCAGCGGCAGAGCGACATCAAGATCGTACCTGTCGCCGACGGCAAGACATTCATCGGGATGGGCGGATGTTTTCTCAGCGGCAAGCAAGAACGGTTCCGCCGCAGGCTTCGACTTGAAGCAGGTGTCAAGGCCGATAATATCCGGAATCAGGGCGGAAACTCCAATAACATCAAGCGTCTTGCGTGCCGGAAGAACGGGATTGTTCGTCACGCAGATCAGTCTGAACCTTCCGGCCAAAGCCTGAAGCGCGGAGACAAGTTTTCCGTTATATGAAAGAAAATTCTTCGGTTCAAGAAGTTTTTTCCGCCATTCAACGCTTGTCTCTATCGGAATTCCGAATGCGGCGAGCGTGTTTCCAAGGCTGATTTTCTGGCCGCCGTGAAGTTCCGCCCATTTCTTCCTGTAAGCGGCAACCATCTTTCTGGCCTCCTCCGCCGGAATTCCGCGCAGCTCCGCGAAATATCTCACCTGGCAGTCAACCTGCTCAAAGGCATAGACGCTGTCCGTATAGAGAGTGGAGTCTATGTCAAAAATTATTGTTCTTGTTCTCTCAGGAATTCTGTAAATCTTCATCTTTTCACCGGAGGATAATATACGGCGTACGGACGGACAATCCGGGAGGCAGCGTCAAAAACCGACGGATACAGCCCAAATCCGGCAAGACACGCGCACAGATTGCCGGTAAGCTCGGAGTCAGCGCAGTTGCACACGGAAATCTCCATTCCAAGCAGGTCGGCGCGCATCTGCATCCACTCAGGATTCTTCGCCTGACCGCCGGCCACTGTCATCCGCTCAGGAAATTTCTCTCCGGCAGCAGCAGAATTCCTCCTCAGAACGGAAATTCCGTCCCGCAGATGCTCCATTATAAGCTCAAGGATTTGCCGCCCCTCCGGATTACGCCCGCTCACCGAATCAGAAAAAAATTCTCCGTAGGAAATTCTTCTTCCGAGCTTTTTCTCAGTCCGGACAAGGCAGTCAACAAACATACGGCCGCTTTCCTGACTCAACACCGCCATGTTCCAGAGCCCCGGAACGACGGAGGGCAGCGTCCTGACCCCTTCCGCAGAGAACGGACGCGTCACGCAGAGATTCAGCCCCTCGCTTGAGCCGGCGCAGTCGCACAGTTTTCCGGGAGAAAGGGTTCCGGTTCCTATCATTGCTGCCACAAAATCAGGTCCGGCGGAAAAAACGGGAATTCCGGCCGTCAGACCGAGTCCGGCGGCGGCTGATTCCGTGAGTTTTCCGCAGCAATCACCGATTCCGACAAAGGGAGGAAGCTTTTCGGCGGGAATTCCGCAGGATTTCAAGACGGATGAATTCCAGTAGGCGGATTCAAATCGCTTTTCCGGAAGAACCGTCACCGGATTGCCGGTAAGCAGAAAAATCAGATATTCCGGACCGGAAAAAACAAATCCGGATGAGCTGAAATCATCAGGAAAAAAATCCCTGAACGCCAGAATCCGCGGAACAAAGAGCGAACCTCCGGCATCAGGATATTTTTGCGTCATATCCGGAATTTTCCTGTTCCACAGCAACGTCCTTCCGTTTCCGGCGACAAGAGTCGGACCGTTTCCGGAAATCCCGGCCGCAGCGATTTTTACTCCGGGCGAATCATCAAGAAGCGCGGAAACCGCAGTTCTGAGCGCCGGATACCATTGAAGCGCGGCAAAGGCGCCGTCCAGTTCGGGAAAAGTCTGAGAGCAAAAAGACACGGCTCCACCATCAGCCGAAAAAATTCCGGCTTTAAGCGAAGTCGTTCCTATGTCCACAGCAAGAACTGCGTCGGTCATCAGCTGTTTTCTGGGCTGCTGTTATGAATTTTCACGAGCTTCTCGATTATGGTACGATTGTCAAGTAGATCGCTCAGTGACTGGTTATAATGAATTCTGGTGATTACATTCGCAAAAAGACCGCTGACATTCGTGCTGATATACCATTCCCGGTTCAGAAGATCCTCGTGGTATACGGCATTTGTTCCTATTATCCTGTAGAAATAGCCTTTTTTGTATGCTTCGTCAAACTGCTCGATTGCGTTTCCGGTAAAGAACGGAAGACTTATCGCCGCAATGACCTTTGTGGCTCCCTGTTCCTTCAGAAATCCCATCGCCTTCAGCAGAGTTCCGCCAGTTCCGAGCATATCATCCGCAAGAAAGGCGACCTTTCCACGGACATCACCGAGAAGTTTTACGGATTTTATATTGGTGTTCGTAGCGTTCTGCGTGACAATCGAATAGTCGCGCTCCTTGTAAATCATCGCAAGCGGAAGTTTGAGCCCGGATGCGTAGAATTTGTTCCTGTCAATCGCTCCTGTGTCCGGCGAGACAATCACAAGATCATCTTTTTGTCCGGTAAGATCAACAATTTTACCAAGCTCGCGGATAATCTGATAGCTGGCATGAAGGTTGTCAAGATTGACTCTGGAGAATGCGTTCACAATCTCGCGGGAATGAATGTCAAGCGTTATGATTCTTGCGACACCGAGCATCTCGTAGATGTGCCCCAGCATACTTGCAGTAAGTCCCTCGCGGCCCTTCTTTTTATGCTGGCGGCTGTACGGATACGCCGGAACGACAAGCGTAATCTGCGCGGCTCCGGCCTGGCGGACCGCATCGATTGTAACCAGCAGCGACATCACATGATCATTTACCGAAAGCGATACCTTGTTCGCGCCTCCGTTCAGCGGAAGCACCTCGTGGTTCTCGACATCCTGAAAGATGAACACATCCTTGCCGCGGACTGTATCAAGAAGCTCCGTCTTGAATTCACCGTTGGCAAAATAAGTGAACCTGGCATTCACCTTGAATACAGGCGGCCGGTACTTATCTGTAGCCCCTCTTATGCACAGATCGGAAGTCTGGAGATCATTCTTCAGATTGATTCTGTTCACAAGATCTTCTTTTGTAAGCTCATAACGCTTTGATATAACATCGTTCTTCAAGGTGAAGCGGTGTTTATACATGTGTTTGAGGTGCGTTATGACTTCATCGGCGAAAGCTTCGCCACCTGGACACGCAACAATCGCAAGACTTGTTGGTTCGGAATAAGGCATTTTCAAGACCTCTTATGTTGGGAATATGGTCTATACTATCATTTTTCGCATTATGTTACAATCAACAAATCCATCTGACAAATCATGAATGGCGGACGAATCTCACCAGCGCCGCGGAAGTCCAGGACAGAAAGCGGAAATCCGTCTTGCACGGAACGCGACAAAACATCCGCAGAATCCGCAGGTCATTCCGCCGGCAAGCGATGGACATGAACCGCAGATTCTCATCCGCTCCAGATAAAGGCTTTCGGGCGCGGTGTCGGCGGTAACCGGCTGGGCGGCGGACATTTCCTCCGCAAGTTCCGGAGTCATATCCATTGCCACCCACCGGCTTTCGCACTGCGGACACGGAATCCGCTGAGGCACGGAATCCGTCACGCTTTTACTGTAAGCTGAACGACAGACTTTGCCGGAACGGAGACTGAGACCGCGGCCGTGGAGGAAATTCCGGACGAAGTTTTTTCTGTCCTCACGTTGTCCGGCTCGGCAAAAGTGTTCATGCTGTTCATTTTTTCTCCGGTCAGGGCATAAGCCTCGACCGATGATATTTTTCCGGTCATGCCGGCAAATTCCACCGTAATATCACGGGAATCATCCAGATCCGCATTTGTAAGCGTGACCGTGTAGACTCCGTCCCTGCGGGAAGCGGAAGTCGTAACGGAATTCACGATGTCGGAATCTGTTCCCACCCTGTCGCAGGCGACGCTGCTTCTGAGCAGAACCGCGTCCTGATGCGCCATGTACATACTGAAAACATACCAGGTCGGTGTAAGAATCATCCTGTCGCCTTCCGTCAGAACCGGAGACTGGAGAACATTCACGGCCTGTGCGATATTGGCAATGCGGACACGGTCGCTGTGGTTGTTGAATATGTTCAGCGTTATTCCGGCGACGAGAGCGTCGCGCACGGTGTTCTGCTGATACAGGAAGCCTGGATTTGTGCCTTCCTCCACTTTGTGCCACATTCCCCACTCGTCCACGACAAGCGCCACACGTTTTGCGGAATCGTATTTTGTCATAATCTCATCATGACGGCGAACCAGCTCCTCCATATAGGAAGCCTTCGCGATTCCTCCGTACCATCCCTTCTCCGAAAATTCAGCCGCTGTCGGGCGAGAATTCCAGTCGGGATCGACCGTATAATAGTGAAGAGAAAGTCCGTCCATATACTGACCGGCCTCGCGCATAACCACTTCAGTCCAGTTCCAGTCGTTTCCGTTAGGCCCGCACGCAATCTTGAAAATTTTGTCCGGCCCATACTGACGCACATAAGTCTGATAGCGGCGGTAGAGCTCCGCATAATATTCCGGCTTCATGTTTCCGCCGCAGCCCCAGCTTTCGTTTCCGACACCAAAAAACGGAACTTTCCAGGCATCCTTGCGGCCGTTTTCCCCGCGGAGACGTGACATCGGAGACTCGCCGCTGAATGTCATATATTCAACCCATTCGGACATCTCCCAGACGCTTCCGCTGCCGACATTTCCGTTTATATAGGGCTTGCATCCGAGCAGCTCGCAAAGTCCCAGAAATTCATGAGTTCCGAAGCTGTTGTCCTCTACGACACCGCCCCAATGCGTGTTCACCATGCGTTTGCGTGTTTCGTTCGGACCGATTCCGTCCTTCCAGTGATACTCATCCGCAAAGCAGCCGCCCGGCCACCTGAGATTAGGAATTCCAATTTTTCTGAAAGCCTCGACAACATCCTTTCTGTAGCCGTTTATGTTTGGTACAGGAGAATCTTTTCCGACCCAGAAACCGCCGTATATGCACCGTCCCAGATGCTCAGAAAAATGACCGTAAATGTCGCGGCTTATCACCGGACCGTCATGCGCCGCATCAACAACAACAAACGCCTTCTTCATATAAAACTCCGTATGATTAAGTTAATCGTTTAATCAAAACTGATTCAGTCTACCACCGCAAAAACGGCCTGTAAATCGGAAAATTCACCTACAGAAAAATTTTGTTCAGGTAAAAAGAAATGACAGCGTCCCGGTCCTCCTGATATGCGCACTCCGTACAAATCAGCAGACGGACTGAGAAAACAAACCCGCCTCCCGCTTTGACATATTCATACAAATGATATAATTTAATACACAATGTCGAGTTTCGACCTGACACACAAGAAAATCATAAGGAATTTTACTATGTTTATTACCTGCCTTGACCTTGAGGGCGTACTTGTCCCGGAAATCTGGATTGCCTTTGCCGATGCGACCGGAATTCCGGAACTGCGCAGAACCACAAGAGATGAACCGGATTACGACAAGCTCATGAAGTACAGAATCGGCATTCTGAAGGAGCACGGACTCGGACTGAAAGAAATTCAGGACACAATAAGAAAAATCGACCCGATGCCCGGAGCAAAAAAATTCCTTGACGAGCTGAGAACTCTGACCCAAGTAATCATACTGAGCGACACATTCAATCAGTTTGCAAGTCCGCTTATGGCGAAACTCGGCTACCCGACAATCTTCTGCAACACGCTTGAGGTTGCTCCGTCTGGTGAGATAACCGGCTACCGTATGCGCGTCGAGAACAGCAAGCTCACCACGGTAAAGGCTCTTCAGTCCATCGGCTACGAGACAATCGCATCAGGTGACAGCTTCAATGACCTTGGAATGATTCAGGCTTCAAAGGCAGGTTTCCTTTTCAGGTCAACGGAAAAAATAATCAGGGATTATCCGCAGTATCCGGCATTCACCGAGTACAGCGAGCTTTTGGATGCAATCAAAAAGGTGATTGCATAATATACAGCAAAACAAGTGAGGCAACTATGAAAAAATTCATCATCACAGGAATTGTTCTTGCGGGAATCACATTCTCCGCATCGGCGCTCGGACTTTCCGTCGGAGCAAAGGGAATAATCGGAACCAACATCGGAACTTCCATCGAGGAGACAAAGACGAATCTCGAAAACGATCCGACTTTCTCCGGA
The DNA here is from genome assembly GCA_002296965.1 of Treponema sp. UBA792. Taxonomy (GTDB): domain Bacteria; phylum Spirochaetota; class Spirochaetia; order Treponematales; family Treponemataceae; genus Treponema_D. Next base: position 37,860 of record DBIW01000005.1, read on the forward strand.
GGATTCGGAATAACGGCCGACGTAGGACTTTTCGGAACGCTCGGAGTGCGCGGCGGACTGAATTTCGTGAACAGCACAGTTACGGCGAAAAGCTCATCATCAGGCTCGCAGGTTCAGAAACTCGACACTACAATGGTCGATGTTCCTCTCATGCTTCACCTGGCACTTCCAATCGGCAATCTGAGCATCGGTGCCGGAGCAGGACTGAATTTCTCGTTCATACTGAACCCGCAGTACACCCTTGGCTCATCGATAACACAGGAAAACATATCCACAAACGGCATAAAGACCGGTCTTGTATTCGGCGCGGATCTGAAATTCTACATAATAAAGAATCTTGCGCTCACGGCGGACGTGAACTATATGCTTGATTTTTCTCCGACAAAAGTCCAGTACACCTATAAGAACACCTTTTTCTCCACGACTACAGACGCATTTGAATTCACACGCCGCGCGCTTTACGGCGGACTCGGCCTTGAATTCCGCTTCTTCTGAGAATAAATCCGCAGAAATGATTTTCACCGAATAAAAAAGCCCCGGCACGGTCAGACGGCAACCGCCTGCTTCCGTTCCGGGGTTTTCTTTTTTATTCAGATAGAACAGCTCAGTCTATGCAGTCCATAGATGAAAGCTCCTTTGTGTAGTCAACGCCCTCGATGTCAAAGCCGTTGGTCGCATAGAAATCATGCCTGTATCCTTCAAGGTCACAGCAGTCCTTGAGATTCCCGTCATTCACCATAGCCATGTATCTGTCCACTTCCTTCTGGACATCATTCTGCATCTCAAGATCGTCCATGCGGATCCTTCCCTCCGAATCGACGGGAACTTTTCCGGCTCCGTTATCCGCGCCGGTGTAAAGCCTTTCGGCAAAAAGCCGCTCCATCTGCTCAATGCAGCCTTCATGGGTTCCCTTTGCCTTCATCACCTTGAACAGAACGGAAAGATAAAGCGATATAATCGGAATCACCGCGCTTGACCTTGTGACAAGTCCCTTGTTCACCGAAACATAGGCTCCGCCGCCGATTTTTCCGGACAGCTCGGCATTTATATCATGCGCGGCGGCCTCAAGATCCTTTTTCGCCTCGCCGATTGTTCCGTTGCGGTAGATTGCATGGCTCAGTTCAGGTCCGATATAGGAATACGCAAGAGTGCGGCAACCTTCGGCAAGGACACCGGCATCAAGCAGCGCGTCCATCCAAAGACGCCAGTCCTCGCCGCCCATGACCTTTACCGTATCGGCGATTTCCTGTCCGGTGGCAGGCTCGGCGCTAGATGATTTCAGCGTTCCAGTCATTATGTCAATCGCATTTCCGCTGTACGGCTTGTCCTTCGGCTTTATCACCGACTTATACAGAACCTTTGTCACAGGATCGGTACGTACAGGGCTTGCAAGACTGTAAATCACAAGGTCAACTTTTTTTCCTGTCTTCCTGATTTCATCAATGACAAGGCTGCGCGTCTCGTCCGCAAAGGCATCTGCGTTTATCGAAAGCGAATAAAGTCCGTCCTTTTTCGCGGCGCGGTCAAACGCCATGTTGTTGTACCAGCCAGGAGTTCCTCCTTTTGTCGCGGAAGGCGCTTTCTCAAAAGACACGCCGATTGTGTCCGCCCCGTATTCAAAGGCTGCGGCGATACGGCTTGCAAGTCCATACCCGGTTGAACAGCCAAGAACCAGAACCAGGGAAGGACCTTTCCCTCCCTCGCCTGCGGTTTTTATGGAGCGCGCAGCTTTTTTTGACTTTACATACGCAATCTGCCGCTCAGTCTCCCGTGCACAGCCGACAGGATGCGCATTGATACAGATATTGCTTCTGACCATCGGTTTTACAATCATTTGTCACCTCTGTTTTTATTGAATTCTATTGATATTTGCGGATTATGATGCATCCGTTGTGCCCGCCGAAACCGAGCGAGCATGATGCGGCGGCCTCCACCGGCATCTCTATTCCTATATTCGGAACATAGTCCAAATCGCAGCCATGCTCGACATCGGGATTGTCAAGATTTACCGTCGGAGGAACAAATCCGTCCTGAATCGCCTTTACACAGAAAATAGCCTCAACCGCGCCGGCGGCGCCCACAAGATGTCCGGTCACGCTTTTCGTGGATGAAATTTTAAGTCTGTATGCGTAATCTCCAAAAACCGTCTTAAGCATTGCGGATTCCGCGGAATCGTTGGCGACAGTTGATGTTCCATGGGCATTGTAATACTGAATTTCGTCCGGACTCATTCCCGCATCCTCGAACGCACGGCGCATGGCAAGCGCACCGCCCGCTCCATCCTCAAGCGGCGCGGTTATATGGTAGGCATCGCTGGATGTTCCGAATCCGGCAAGCTCGGCGTAAATTCTTGCGCCGCGGGCCTTTGCATGTTCAAGCTCCTCAAGAACAAGAATTCCGGCTCCTTCTCCCATCACAAAACCGCTTCTGTCCCTGTCAAAAGGACGGCTCGCTTTCTGCGGACAGTCGTTGAATTTTGAGGTGAGCGCGGACAGAGCCTGATAGCAGCCGATGTTGAATCCGGTGATGTCCGCATCGGTTCCGCCGGCAAGACAGACATCGACACGTCCTGACCTTATCATGTCGCCGGCAAGACCGACGGAATCGGTTCCGGACGCACAGGCCGTGGAAAGAGTCCAGGCGGGACCGTGAATTCCGTAATACATCGCGACATTCGCCGCAGCCTCATTGTTAAGCGCCATCGGAGCGGTAAGCGGCGGAAGCCTGTTCACTCCGGCGGAGGGATCCAGATATTTCCTGTAACCGGTCTCCACCACATCCGAAATTCCTATTCCGACTCCGGAGACGATACCGGCGTTTTCGGCCGCAAAATTCTCCTTCGTGTAACCTGCATCCGTAACAGCCTGAATTCCCGCTCCCAGAAGAAATTTTGCGAACCGTGACATTTTGCGCGAAAGCTTGTGATCCACACCGTAATCATCAAGCGAAAAATCCTTCACCTCGGCGGCGATTCTCACCTGAAATCCTGATGCGTCAAAAAGTGTGATCGGACCGGCTCCGCACCTTCCCTCCTTCACGGATTTCCAGGAAGACTCAACGGAATTTCCGACCGGAGTTACAGCTCCAAGTCCTGTAATAACAACCCGTCTTCGTGACATGAACACCTCAAAACAATAGATTTATGATTAATTTTATAGAAAGAAATTATACCATAATCGGCTTTGTTGCAAAAGCACATTATTCTACATAAGTTTGACAAAATTTGTCAATATGTCAAAATAAACACGGAATTCCTCGCCTCAGTCAGAAATCAGCGTGAAAACCGGATTCTCCCTGATTCGCCCGCTATTGAATTTAGACTTTTATAGTTGTATTCTTGTTGCGCCGGAATTCTGCCGGCAGATCCAAAACATAACGCCGGCGCACGGAGATTCAGGCCGAAGCCGGACAAAATAAAAGGACGGATTAATATGACATTTGTCGATGAACTCAAGAAAAAAGCGGCAGCCGCCGGAAAAACAATCGTTCTCTGCGAAGGCGAGGACAGACGCGTTGTCGAAGCCGCCTCAAAAATAGTGAGTGACGGAATTGCAAAAATCATTCTGGTCGGAAACAGAGCGGAATGTGAGAAAGCCGCACCAGGAACTGACCTTTCCGGCGTAAAAATCGTGGATCCTGCGGAAAGCCCTGACACGGACAGATATGCGGAGATTCTTTTCGAGGCGCGCAAGGGAAAAATCAACAAAAAGACAAATCAGCCTGAGTATGCTGATGTTGCGGCGGCAAAAGCCTATATTCTGAAGGACAGGACGATGTTCGGCGCGCTGATTCTTAAAGCCGGAGATGCGGACGGATTCGTCTCCGGAGCATGCCACTCAACGGCGAACACTCTGCGTCCGGGACTTCAGGTAATCAAGACCGCACCGGGAATCTCAACTGTCTCCTCAAGCTTTATAATGGTCGCTCCGGAAGGAGGAAACAGATATATTCCCGAAGGCGTGGCTCTTTTTGCGGACTGCGCAATCAACATCGAGCCTGATGAGAATCAGCTTGCTGACATCGCGGCGGCAACCGCAGATACGGCCGTAAAAATAGCCGGAATCGAGCCGAGAGTCGCAATGCTCTCATTCTCGACAAAAGGCAGCGGAAATGACGACAAATTCTTCAAATCCGTTCCCAAAATGCAGAAGGCTACAGAAATCGCAAAAGCGGCACATCCGGAGCTTGCGCTTGACGGTGAATTCCAGTTTGACGCAGCCGTTGCCCCGGAGGTCGGAGAACTTAAAGCGCCGGGTTCAAAAGTCGCCGGACATGCGAACGTGTTCGTGTTCCCGAACATCAACGCGGGAAACATCGGCTACAAAATCTGCCAGCGCATGGGCGGATGGATGGCGATTGGTCCTGTATGCCAGGGATTCGCAAAACCGCTGAACGATCTGTCCCGCGGATGCAATGTCGATGACATAATCGCGACTGTCGCCGTCACAGCGCTTCAGGCCTGACATGAGGAAAACACTGTTTCTCATGGTTTCCGCCGCGGTTCTGGGCTTCGCATCCTGCGAGGACAGAAAGACGGCGGAAAACAACGAGGTCCGGAATCAAGCCGTTTCCGAAGACCCAGCAAGGCAGATGAATCCGGAAATTTCAAGACTGAACAGGGTTCTTTATTCCATGAGCGAAAGGGCGAAAGCCGTCATTCCGAACGGAAGTCCGGAGGAATTTCTTGCAGACCTGCATGCCGTTCTTGATGAGGAGAAGAATTTTCCGCAGGATGACCTGAGCCTCTATCACCTGACAGACAAGAAAAATCATCTGGACAGCAGCTACGAACCGGAAAATCTTGTCCTGCTCACAAAGAATGAATTCTACAATCTGAACAGGAACAATCTGTATCTGCGTGCGGATGTGGAGCCTCATCTAAGAAAAATGGCGCAGGCCGCGAAATCAGACGGAATTACGCTTCTTGTCAGCTCGACATACCGTTCCTATGAATATCAGCGGCAGGTCTACAACAGATGGGTTTCGATAGACGGACAGGAGCTTGCGGACAGATATTCGGCAAGACCCGGAACAAGCCAGCACCAGCTCGGCGCGGCGATAGACTTCGGCTCAATATCCGATGATTTTGCCGATACGCCCGCCGGAAAATGGATGTACAGCCATGCCGCGGAATACGGATGGTCTCTCAGTTTTCCCCAGGGATATGAGGATGTGACCGGATATATGTGGGAATGTTGGCATTTCCGCTACATCGGAAAGACAGCGTGCGGTTTCCAGAAAAAATGGTTCGGCGACATACAGCAGTTCATGCTTGAATTCATCGACGCCTGGAAAAAAGACATGATGTAATCATGAAATTCCCCTTTCAGTCCGGGGAATTTCATGAAAACGCACGGATACCCTTCCGCCTTAATTCTTTCTTTTGCCGAAAAGCCTCAGAAGCGAAAGGAAAATATTTATAAAATCAAGATAGAGCTCAAGCGCCCCGATTACGGCCGCCTTGTGGAACACCTCGGAACCGTCAGCATAGACCGCCGCCCTGGCGATTTTCTGCGAGTCATAGGCCGCAAGGCCGGTGAACACCACAACAGAGACAACCGATATAATCCAGTCAAGCCTTGAGGAACGGAGCAGGAAATTCACAAGAGACGCAATAAGAATTCCGACAAGAGCCATCATCAGATAGCGTCCCGCGGAATTCAAATCAGATTTAGTGAAAAGTCCGAAAACACTCATCACGCCGAACATCAGCGCGGTTATGCCGAACATGCTCACCAGCGAATCACCTGTATAAACCAGGAAAACGGATGCCAGCGTGACTCCGTTTATCAGAGAATAAACCAGAAAGGCGGCGACTGCCGCTCCGGATGATATTTTTCTGATTGAGGCGGAAAGCCACCAGACAAGCGCTATCTCGGCAACCGCAAGAATCATAAAACCGAATCCGTTTCCGAACAGAAGCCTCAGGAGCGTCTCGCTGGATGCGGTGAACCATGCGGCGGCGCCGCTCAGAAGGAGCGCCACCGTCATCCATCCGTAGACACGGGCGATAAATTTCTGTTTCTCAGAGGCAATCAGCTCTGATTTTGGCAAAGAATTTGAATTTTCCATGCCTATAAGTTACCGTTCCGCATACAGAAATGCAAGAAAAGATTTGAATCTATCCGCCCTATTTTTTTCTGAAGCTGAATTTTGTCTCGGCAAGAATCACGGCGAAGAAAATCAGAACGCATCCGGCCGTCATTCTCGGCGTAATCCGCTCATGCAGAAAAAGAGTGCTGAAAAGGACACCGAAAACCGACTCGAACGAAAGCAGAAGGCTTGCCAGCGAGGACTGGACATATTTCAGTCCGATATTCTGGAGACTGAACGCAATCATCGTGCTGAAAATTCCAAGATAGAGCATTGAGACGACGACATGCGGATTCCGTACAGCCTCAATCGGAAATCCTCCGTCAAAAAACGGCGCAAGAATCCAGGAAAAGACGGCCGCAAAAAAGAACTGAAGAACCGTGATAAGAATCGGATCATTGCCGTCCCTTCCGCATTTTTCAGTCCAGAGGATATGAAAGGCATAAAAAAAACCGCATATAATGGTAAGAATGTCTCCGAGATTCACCGAAAAAACATTTTCGGAATCGTTTCCAAGCGCAAGCAGCCCGATTCCAGCAACCGACATCAGCGCCGCGGCAAAAACATACCATCCCGGACGTTTCCGGTAAAACGGCCATGAAAAAAGCGGCACAAGAATCACATATACAGTCGTGAGAAATGCGTTTTTTCCGGCGGTCGTGTAGCCGCAGCCGACCGTCTGAAAGGCATAAGCGGCAAAAAGGAAAAGCCCGGTGACCGCTCCGTTCAGCAGATATTTTCTGTCAAGAAGCCGGAGCTTTCCGCAGAAAATAAGCGCAAGCCCGATGGCCGCAACGGAAAACCTGAACGCCATCATATAAATCGCGCCTACATAATCAAGGCTGTCCTTTACGACAACAAACGCAAATCCCCAGATGCAGGCCGCAAGAAGCAGGCCCGCCCCGGAAAGCAGTGAGACTGATTTTGAATTCATCCGGAAACTCCTGACATCAGTTTATGAGCGACAAAGGATTTACTGTTTTTCCGTTCTTGTAGACAGTAAAATGAAGATGCGGTCCCGTACTCAGACCGGTACTTCCGACACGGCCTATTCTTGTTCCGGAAGAAACCCATTGGTTCCGGACGCAAAGAATTTCGCTCATGTGGGCATAAAGCGTCTTGTAGCCGGAATGATGTGTGATTATCACATAATTTCCGTATGTGGAATTATATCCGGCGGCCGTAACCCTTCCGTCCAGAGCCGCGTAAATGCTTGTTCCCGCATTTACGGCCATGTCCACACCGCCATGGAACGACCGTTTGCCGGAGAAAGGAGAACTTCTCCAGCCGTAGTTTGACGAAAGCCAATATCTGCCGTGAAGCGGCTTGTGGAACAAATCTCCGTTTATCTCCTGGCGTGTCACCCAGTCAAGCTCCGCATCCGGAACAAAAACCGTGGTTCCGGCGGACAGACTGGTGTCCGGAGCCATCATATTAACGAGCGCGCATTTGTCCGCATCCGATTCGTATTTTTCCGCGATTGACAAGGGAGTCTCGCCGTCCGTCCTCACCGTATAAAGGATTCCCGGCATCGAAGGAATTTTCAGATACTGCCCGACCTGGATAAGCCTTGACTGACGGATATTGTTCACACTGATAATCGTGTCCTGAGTGACATTATATTTGTCCGCGATAAATCCAATCATATCACCCTGGCGCACACGGTAAGTCTGATATGTGAGCGGAGAAAAAGCCTGCTCCTGGCCTGCGTCATCGTCCGCAACTTCATCCGCTCCGGAGGAGTCCTGAGCGACCGAGTCAAAAAGGTCCGCATATTCGCTGTTGAATTCAGGGAGCGACGCCGTCTCAAATCCGCCCATTCCGTCATGCACGCTGATACGCTCGGTGGCAGTGAATCCGGCAAGCGCGATCAGCACTCCGAAACCGAACCCTGCGACAGAGAAAACAACAACTTTCAACGCCCTTGAACTGAACATCATAACAAAAAAATTCTTGATTCCGCTGATTATACTATGGAAAATACGCGTAATCAATATTTTACGGTGACCGTTCTCCGCGGAAAAAACACTCTTTCTGTTCAAATCATCAGTAAACACAAGTTTCTCCTGCAAATTCATTTTTTTGAAATTCCAACAAGATATGTCTCAAAAGATTCGGAACGGCAGGCTTCCGGCTTGAATCCCTTTGCGGAAGTGAACACCTCGCGCATCAGCTTCAGCGCCGACTGCTGTCCGCCGTTCTGGAAAATTTTCACCGCAAAATTCCCGCCCTTTTTGAGCATTGTCTGCGCATACCAGACCGCCATCTCGACAAGCTGCTCGGAACGCGCCGTGTCCACAGTCCGGTTTCCGGTAGTTTTGGGCGCGGCATCACAGACGACAAGATCGTACGGCCCCTCCGCTTTTATTTTCTCACGGATGTCCGGCTCATTCAGATCTCCCTGGATAAAAACGAGGTTGTCGCCCTTCACGGATTTTGCGAGAGGATTCAGGTCGCAGGAAACAACTTTTCCGTTTCCCTCAAGTTTCCGCAGCAGAAAAACCGTCCAACTGCCGGGCGCGGCCCCCAAATCAAGCACGGAATAGTTCTTTTTTATCATTCCGAATTTCGCGTCGATTTCCTGGAGCTTATACACGGAACGCGCCGGATAACCTTCTGAAAAAGCTTTACGCGACCAGAAATCAGGCTTTTCATAACTGTTGGAAGACATAATATAATGTTCGGCAGATAAAAAATAAAACTGACAGAATTTTCCAGTTTATGCGAACGGAAAATTCTGCCAGTTTATGTTGAAGCGGTTTTTATCAATTTTATTTTTTAATTGTCATTATCTCCGTGCCGGAAATTTCCCGATTCAGCGAGAATTTCCGGGCAAGAGGTTTCGTGATGTAAATTTTCCTGTCGTCAGTAATAAGCATAAAATCAAAATCCCTGCTTTTACGCCAGAATTCTATTGAGCGGTCAACTCCCATTATAAAAAGCGTGGTCGAGAGCGCGTCGCAGTAAGTTCCTCCCGGTGCGACAGCCGTAGCCGAGACGATGTTGTTCTCAACGGGACGGCCTGTAGTTCCGTCAAAAATATGGATGTATTTTTTTCCGTCCTCGCCGATGAAATATCTTTCGTAGCCGCCGCTCGTTATTACCGCGCAGTCAGAAACCCTGAGCGTTCCGATCTGACCTTCGCCGAACGGATTTCTGATTCCGATTGTCCAATCGGAGCCGTCCGGACGCGAGCCGATCAGCTGGATATTTCCACCGAGATCAAGCAGCGCGGATGTGATTCCGTAAGAGCGCATCATCTTTGCGGCCTCGTCTCCGGCAAAACCTTTTCCTACAGCGCCCAAATCGAACATCATTCCGGGCTCCAACGTGACATTGTTTCCGTCAATTCTGGCCTTTCTGAAATCGGTAAGCCGGAGCAGTTCCCTTATCTCGTCATCAGACGGAATTCTGTACTGCTTTTTGGTGAAGCCCCAGGCGGAAGTCACAGGATAAAGGCAGGGATTCAGGACACCGCCGGTCTTTTCGGACATTCCGAGAGTGAATTCCAGCAGCTCCGCGGTAACCGGAGAAACCTCAACCGGATATGAAGCCGCATGATTCACCCTGTAAATGTCGCTTGCAGGTTTTGTCACCGAAATCAGAGCCTCAAGCTCGCCGATGTATTTCTGCGCCGCGGAATTGGCCTCCTCGGAATTTTCTCCGTAGCAGCGGACTTTCATAAAAGTATTCATCGACTCAAAATAGTTTTCCGCGGTCTTTTTCTGACAGCCGGAAAAAACAATAAGGGCTGCGCCCAAAATTACAGGAATATGATTTTTCATTTTTTGCTCCGTCACGAAGTTTATCCTATTTGACGGCAAATTTCCATAAACACAAAAAACTCCGGCGGTGAACCGCAGCCCGCCGCCGGAGTTTAATCCGTCCCAAATATTCACAATGAATTTTAAATGAACGAAGGAATCAGTTTTAAGCCACAACCGCCTTTACAAAGACGTCCGCCGCTCCGCCGTCGGCTTTCACCACAAGTCCGTCCGCAGTTCCGTTCTTGACCTCAAGAGACACTTTTCCGGTGTTCTTTTTGTTCTCGACGGTGATGTGATATGTGACTCCGCGGAATTTACGTGTGAATTCGGCATTCTTCACGTGTTCCGGCAGACGCGGCTCAATTTCAAGACCGGCGTGCTGAGGGCGAAGTCCGCAGATGTACTGAGAGAGAGCGACGAAGTTCCAGGCGGCGGTTCCTGTAAGCCAGGAGTTCTTAGCCTCGCCTTCGCGGCGCGCCTCCTTTCCGGCCACCATCTGGGAGTACACATAAGGTTCCGTGCGGTGGATGTCGGACCATTTCTCCTCGACCCAGGCCGGAGCGATTTTCGTGTAGTGCTCCCAGGCATCGTCAGGACGGCCGTTCACAACCTCACCGATGATTACCCAAGGATTGTTGTGGCAGAAAATTCCGCCGTTCTCCTTGTATCCCGGCGGATATGAGGAAACCTCGCCGAGCTCCACGTGATAGTTCTGGTAAGCAGGAGAAAGAATCACGATTCCGTATTTTGAGTCAAGATATTTCTTCACGCTGTCAAGCGATTTTTCCGGATAGCCTTTGTCCTTTCCGACCTTGGCCATTGTTCCGAATCCCTGAGTCTCGATGAAAATCTTTCCGTCCTCACATTCCTTTGAGCCGATTTTGTTTCCGGCATCGTCATAGGCGCGGACGTACCATTCTCCGTCCCATCCGGCGGTGCAGATTGCCTCCTCCATTTTTCTGCAGGCGACCTCAGCTTTCTTTGCCTCTTCCTCGTCTCCCATAAGGCGGCACATCTGGACGTAATCAGGCGTGACGAAAACGAACATCTGGGCAATCATGACTGACTCGGCGTTCTTGCCCTCCTTGTTTGTGCAGGTCTGGAAAGAATCGTTCGGATTCATGGAGAAACAGTTCAGGTTCAGGCAGTCGTTCCAGTCGGCGCGGCCGATAAGCGGAAGTCCGTGCGGTCCGATATGATTCGGAATGTAGTTGTATGAACGGCGCAGATGCTCGAACATAGTCGCTTTGTTCGTCTCGGAGTTGTCAAAAGGAACATCAACAGAGAGGAAGTCCTTGTCTCCGGTCTCGCGGATGTAGTTGCCTACTCCCAGAACAAGCCAGAGCGGATCGTCGTTGAAATTTGAGCCGATGTCGGCGTTTCCGCGTTTCGTCAGCGGCTGGAACTGATGGTAGGCCGAGCCGTCCTCAAACTGCGTGGCGGCGACATCGTAAAGACGCTCGCGGATTCTGGCGGACGGAAGCTGGTGCGCCGCGCCGAGCATATCCTGTGATGTGTCGCGGAAGCCGAGCCCGCGGCCGATTCCCGACTCAAAATATGAGGCGGAGCGCGCGAAGTTGTATGTGACGACGCACTGGTACTGGTTCCATACGGCCATCCTGTCAAGCTTGTCGTCGCCGGTTTTAATCACAAAGTGAGAGAGCGTCTCGTCCCAGAAGGCATGAAGCTCGTCAAACGCCTTCATCACCTTTTCCTTCGTGTCGAATTTCTGCTGGAGGGCATAAGCCTTCTCCTTGTTGATTACGCCGGAAGCGGTGTTTGTCCGCAGAAGCCCCGCCTTGAGGGCCTTCTCCTTCTCGGCTTCCGGAAGGAATTTCCTGTCGTTTTCATTCTCGATATAGCCGAGCACGAAAATCAGCGTCTTCTCCTCGCCCGCCTTGAGCGTGATGTTCAGTCGGTGGGACGCAATCGGAGACCAGCCGTCTGCGACGGAGTTTCCGGATTTTCCCTCGACAACGGTCTTCGGCGCGGAAATCGGATTGTAGAGTCCGAGGAAAGTCTCACGGTCGGTGTCGAATCCGTCAATCTTCTCGTTGCACCAGTAGAATGCAAAGTGGTTGCGGCGCTCGCGGTATTCGGTTTTATGATAGATTGCGCTGCCCTCAATCTCAACCTCGCCGGTGGAGAAATTCCTCTGGAAATTCTGGCAGTCGTCGGAAGCGTTGTAAAGGCACCATTCAACAAAGGAGACAAGACTGATCTTCTTCTCGCCCTTTCCCTCGTTTTTCAGCGTCAGCATCTCCACTTCGCAGTTCTCGCCGTTCGGAACCATGTAGAGAGCCTCGGCCTTTACGTCATTCTTTTTGGAGATGAATTTTGAATAGCCGAAACCGTGGCGACATTCGTAGGAGTCAAGCTCGGTCTGAGTCGGCTGCCAACCCGGATTCCAGATTGTGTCTCCGTCTTTTATGAAGAAATAGTGGCCGTTGTTGTCAAGCGGCATATCGTTGTAGCGGTATCGCGTCAGACGGCGCAGGCGCGCGTCGGTGTAGAACGAATATCCGCCGGTTGTATTAGAAATCAGGGAGAAGAATTTCTCGCTTCCCAAATAGTTAATCCACGGATACGGAGTGCGCGGTGTGTCAATCACGTATTCGCGGGCTGAATCATCAAAATGTCCGAATTTCAATTTTATCTCCTGTCGGAAGAGTTGAATTTTACAACGAAAACGTTGTAGTAAGCATTATACAATAGAACTGATGTTTGTCAATCAGAGTCGAGTTGTCGGAAAAGGGATATTGCCGCAAAAACATCCCGGTAAAAGCACGGTCATAAAAAACGAGGCCGCCCGCCTTATGACGGACAGCCTCATTTCTTAATTCAGATATAATCTGAAATCCGCTCTACTTCTGGAGTATGAACTCGACGCGGCGGTTCTTCCAGTTGTTGTCGCGGTCTTTCGGATTCACAACCGGCTGAGTTCCTCCGCGGCCGTCGGCCGTAAGGTTTGAAGCGTTTACACCGCGTTTGACAAGGTAAGCCTTAATCGCATCGGCACGCTCCTTGGAAAGCGGCATAAGGGCGCGGCCCCATTCCCTTGGATTGTCAACGGTCTCCTCGTCGACATTGTCCGAAAGCCTGTTGGCGTGACCGACAACCGTAACCTTGTAATCCTTGAATTTCTTGAGAATCTCGGCGATCCTGTTAAGAATCTGGATATTCTTGTCAACCTGATCCTGAGTAAGATTTCCGGCTGCCTTCTGGAATTCAGCCTCGTTGGAGAGGAATATAATGGAAGGAACTGCCATTTTTAGGACATTTCCGTCACGGATGACAAGCACATCCACCGGAATCACGCCTTCCACAGAAGAAGTCATTCCAAGGGTATCCGTGACCGTGAACTTATACGGATAGTCCATTGCGGACTGAACGCGCTCGGCGTTTCCGCGGGAATCTTTCTGGACATTGCTCAATCCGTCCCAGACAATCCTTTCCGTTATCTGAGATTTTCCGGAAGTTCTCCAGAACGGCTTGCCCTTAGGATCATTTATGACAAATGACCAGTTCTTTACCGAAGCCTTTGTAGTTCCGGAAAGCTTTATGAACAGATCATCATCGACACCATCATTGTCGGGACTGAAATATTCCGGCGCAGTCTGAACCTTCAGCTGCGGAGGAGTAGCCGTACATACGAACGGCGATGACACCGCGCTCACACGGTTTCCTTTGCTGTAAACGACGTTCAGCGTTCCGGTGAATGTTCCTTCGCATGGTTTTCCGTCACGGTCAGTTCCGTTCCAGGTCACATTAGCCGGAAGATCCGCACTGTCCTTGTCCGACCATCCGTAAACAGAAGTTCCGTCCTCTTTCCTGATGTCAAAATTCCAGCTGAGAATTCCATCAGTTACGGACGGTCTGACCGTAAACTTCTGCGCATCAAGAACCCCGTCGCCGTTCGGAGAAATTCCGTCATACTCGGCCGTAACGTAAATTTTCGTCTCGCGGCTGTCCAGAACAAGTCCGGCAATCTCCGTAAAGAACGAATTTCCAGCGTCATCCGTAGAATGGACGACGATACTGTATTTTCCGTCAGGAGCCTTGTTGCCGGACTCATCCGTTCCGTCCCATTCAAATTCCGGTTTTCCAGTCAGACTCTGGATTTTTCCAGTCCAGGAATATTTCCTGACAGCCTTGTCGGATGCATTTCTGACTTCCGCAGTCCAAAGCTTCTCTGATGTGCAGTCCGCAACATCCAGATGAATCACATCCTGATTTCCGTCTCCGTCAGGCGAGAATGCCGTCCAGGGGACAGAAACACCGGCGCTCGGAGGAACTGTGTCCACCTCGAATGAGGCCGAAGTCGCAGAAGCCGAAGAACCGTTTGCGGCGGTAACAGAAAGCGAAGCGGTGTAAATACCATCAGCACACAGAATTCCGTCGCCGTCCTTTCCGTTCCAGACAAAATTCAGCGGAAGCTTGCGGTCTGCCTTTTCCGTGTAGACTGTCTTTCCGGTTCCGTCGCTGATATTGAACACATAGCTGACCACATCCTGTGTCTGAGTTACAGGAGAGAACGTCAAGGTATCCTTGACTCCGTTTCCGTCGGGCGAGAACGCCGTATCCGAAACCGCCAGCAGAAGCTGGGCTTCCGTCGTATCGAATGTGAACAGGGTGTTTGATTCTCCGCCGCCCGCATTTCCCGCAAGGTCGGTTCCGTTCATGACAAAAATATAATCGCCTTTCTGCGCAACCGTTCCGTCATCGCAGATTCCGTTCCAGGAAAGCGTCTGCGGAGGATATTCACCAAGCTCATAAGTCTTTACAACCTGCTTTCTGTCGGAAGTCATTATGACGGCGGACCAGTCGTTTACCGGAGTTCCCGCGGAAGGCGCGACCATAAGGGAGAATTCAACAGAATTCTTTGAGCCGGCGCCAAAAACCTTGTCTGACACACGTATCTGGGCTTCCGGTTTCTTTGTATCAAGCACGACAACCGGAGAAGAGATTACCGCAGGCTCGTAACCGTTCAGATATTTAGCATGGACGGAAGCCTTGTACTCACCGTCGGCAAGCGGATTTCCCGAATCATCCGTTCCGTCAAAGACAAGCGATGACGGCGGAAGCGAGCCATTATCACCGCCACGGAATGTTCTTACAGTCTTTCCTGAAGAATCCGTAATATCGACATTCCATTCGGTAAGCCGGTTTCCGCTCCTTGCGTCCGGAACAGGAATGCTCAGGTTGAATGTGACCCTTCCGTTTTTACTTGCTGTCCGCGGAGAGAAATAGCGTGTTCCGTCCACATAAATGTTAGTGGACGGTTTGTCAGCAGAATAGATTATGTTTGATATGACAGACTTTGGAGCCACGTTTCCGGCGCGGTCTGTCGCCGTTACCTCGTACGTGTAGACTCCGTCCTGGACCTGCGCATCCGTATCGTCAGTTCCGTACCAGCTGAATTCCGCAGGCTCGGCGTTTGTCCACTTGTATGTTTTTACCGCAGTCCCCTCGGCGTTCCTGAAGACTCCAGTCCATTCATCCTCGACAGAACCTGACTGTCTCACCCTGAACGCCGATTTTGCGCCCTCACCGAAAATCCTGTCGGAAGGCTGGGCAAGCTCAATCTCCGGAGCGACGGTGTCCACTATGACCTCATATTCCTTTGTCTTGCCGACATTTCCATTGTCATCGGTGGCGGTTATATAATAGTAGTAACTTCCGTCGGGAGCGGTCTCGCCGTTGTTCATTGCTCCGTTCCAGGTTATCGCATCAGGAATCTGAATTCCCCTTTTGGGAGTCACAAGCTGCTTGAAAAACGATATGAAGCCTATTTTCTCAGGCTGGGCTACCTTGTTTCCTATCTCGCGGACGACATTCTTATCCGAATCCATCACGACAAGCTTCCACGCCTGGACATATCTTTTCTCAGAAATATTGAGCGGAATCACAAGCTCATCATTGACACCGTCGCTGTTCGGAGATATGTATTTCGGTTTTGCCGACACGAATGACGGAATCAGCGCCAGAATCAGACCGGCGCCAAAAATCACACTTCTCTTCATTTCTATTCCTCATCGTCAAAAAGAATTTTAATGTCAGGAGGCGTTGTGTCCTGCATTCCAAGATTGATGTCAACACCGGCCGAAATAGCATTCACCGTGGAGTATATGTTTTTGTAGGCGGCGGAAACTGTCATCTCGCTCTCGCTCCAGTCATTCTGGGCAAGGTAGGCGTTGTTCTTTACGTCAAATGCGAATTTGAAGCTGAGGCCGACGGACGGAATATAATTCGCGTGTCCCCAGCAGGCCTCGCTTATGTTGATTTTTTCGGCGACGCTCAGGACAAGCATATCCTTCAGGGAAAACTGAAGTCCGGCATCCAGAATCAGATTCTGGAAACACGGCGTAGAAAGATCGAACGAAAATCCGAGCTTCATGATGTCATTCCTGTAAAGAAGCGCCGCGGCACCGATTCTAATCGTCGCGATTGTAGGGAATTCACTGGCGGCGGAAGAGCCGTCAACTCCGTAAAGGCTTATGTTATTGTAGTTCTTTCCGAGGTTCAGGACAGAGGCGGCCACACGGAAATCCTTGAGAATTCCCAGCTCGCCAAGTTTGTAGACAAAGCCCACATTTCCCGAAATTCCCCAGTCAACTCCGGCACCCCAGAAAAGTCCGGCGTTCAGTCCGAGTCCGACATCAAGCCGTTCCGAAATTTCCTTTGAAAGCCCGGCCTTTATGTTGATGCTGTTTCCAAGATTCATCTCCAGGAAAGGAACCATCGTACCGTTCACATATCCGCTGAATATGTACCATTTTGACGGAATCAGAATTCCTGTCTGAAAGGCGTTGCCGTAACGGAGAATATTCTGCTCGTTCACCGAGAACATCGCTGTATATGCGGCATTAAGCACAACACGCTGCTCTCCGGCTGTAAGGGCGGGATTCACCACAATCGAATCCGGTCCTGCGGAAAAAATTCCTCCTCCGGCGACGGATGAGGCGGCGGTAAGCGACTTGGGGCTGGAAAGCTCAAAGAAACCTTCTCCGTCAACCGGCGGATTATAGGCGCTAACCGCAGAGAATACCAAAAAAGACACCGCAACCGCGGCAATAATTTTTCTCATTCTGCATATCTCCTGAATTTCTGTTTGATATGATTTTCGGAACAAGTTCTGACATTTTTTATACAAAATGTCAGAACTCCGGAAAAACAACTGCCGCGATTATATATAAATTTTCTGTTTTGTTCTATAAAAGAAGTATTCTGCCGGAATTTCAGGCCTCACGCCCATAAAGAACTGTATTCGAGCGCAGAAATTCTCCGGTTCTGCCGTCAATCTGACCTTCCACGGCGCGCCACTTCCAGTTGTCTCCAAGCGTTGACGGCGTGTTCATTCGCGCCTCAGCCCCAAGTCCAAGAAGATCCTGCATGGTCAGAATGCAGGTGTTCGCCACGGACTCCATTGCCGTCAGCATCATCTCCTGGGGAAGATGTTTTCTGTCCGTCCGAAGATAGGATTCCGCAAATTCAAGATCGGCGGCGGAACAGTCACCCATCCAGCCCAGAAGCGTCGTGTTGTCATGCGTTCCCGTGTAGACCACGCAGTTTCTTGTGTAGCAGTACGGAAGATACCCGGTCGCAGGATCCCTTGAGTCAAATGCGAACTGAAGCACCTTCATTCCCGGAAAACCGACATCCGAAAGAAGCCTGCGGACACTGTCGGTCAGAAATCCCAGATCCTCGGCGATAATCGGAAGCTCACCGTAAGTCCTCTTTATCTCGTCAAAAAGTGCGGTTCCCGGACCCTTCCGCCAGAGTCCGTTCTTTGCGTCATGAAAACCCGCAGGAATACAGTAATACGAATCGAAGCCACGGAAATGGTCAATCCGCAGGACATCGTAGTTTTTAAGGCTCATCTCAAGGCGTTTCTTCCACCAGGCGTAACCGTCTTTTTTCATGAATTCCCAGTTGTAGACGGGATTTCCCCAAAGCTGACCATCCGCGGAGAATCCGTCCGGAGGACAGCCCGCAACCTCGACGGGTCTGTAGTTTTCGTCCAGGCAGAACTGGTCGGGATTTGACCATACGTCCGCGCTGTCGGCAGCCACATAAATCGGAATGTCGCCGATGATTTTTATTCCGTTTTCGTTGGCATATTTTTTGAGCGCGCCGTACTGCCTGAAAAACAGGAACTGAAGCATCTTGTGATATTCAATCCGGTCAGCGCATTTTTGCCTCCAGAATTCCATCGCATCCGGAACACGCCGCCGGATTCCGTCCTCCCAGCGGTCAAAAGAGACTCCGCCGTGGGCATCCTTCACCGCCATAAAGAGCGAATAATCGTCCAGCCAGAAGGCATTCTCCGCACAGAATTCTGCGAATCCGGACGGAATGTTTTTCCTGAAATTCCCGAAAATCTTCTCAAAAATCCGGCTGCGCCCCGTATAAAGAATTCCGTAATCTACATAAGCATCCGAACCGCCCCAGCGGACATTTGCGTAATCGGACTCCGATATAAGTCCGTCACTTTCGAGAAGCTCAAAATCAATGAAATATGGATTTCCTGCAAAAGTGGAGAAACTCTGATACGGAGAATCACCATAGCTTGTCGGTCCGATCGGAAGAATCTGCCAATAAGTCTGGGCGGCGTTTTTCAGAAAATCCACAAAGGAATAAGCATGACGGCCCATTGTTCCGATTCCTGTTTTTCCGGGCAGAGATGAGATGTGCATAAGAACTCCGCCCGCCCGTTTATCAAGTAAAGACATAAGAGACTCCAAAATCAGTTCAAATTTTATTCAGATTCCTGACGCTCTCTCCGGAAACAAAACCGAAAGGAATCAGCTTATGCTCCGGAGGGCTGTTTTTTTCTATGCTGCCGAGAAGCACCGCAAGCCCTTCGGAGGCAAGCTGCTCCTCATCCTGCTTTATGGTCGTAATGCGCGGGCAGAAATATCCGGCTATGGAAAGTCCGTCAAATCCGACAATCGAAATGTCATCGGGAATTCTGCGGCCAGAATCCTGAATCCAGCGGCACGCGCCGATTGCCATGGCGTCGGACATGGTAAAAACGGCGGTAAGCTCCGGATTCCTCTCAAGAAGAATTTCCGCCGCCTCGGCGCCTCCGTCAAAAGAATATTTTGAAATCTGATACGCCGAATCAAAATCGAACGGAATTCCCGCCTCGTCCATCGCCTTGCGGAAACCGTTGTACCGGATGACAGAAAGGTCTGATGTCATTCCTCCTCCGATAACGCCGATTTTTCTGTGGCCGTTCTGAATCAGATGCCTTGCCGAAAAATACGCCGCCTCAAAGTTGTCGATACTGACGCTCGAAAGGAACCGGTTCACCGAAGGCTCCGCCTGATTCGAAATCAGCACGCTCGGAACATGAACTTTCTCGAATTCGCCCGAAAGCCTGTCGGAGCATCCTCCCAGAAAAATGATTCCGAGAGGCTTCTGCTCAAAATAAATTCTTGTGGCGTTCGCTCCTTCGTTGTCGTTCTCGTCAAGAATAACGACATTGGCATTGTAAGGAAGCGGCTCCAGTTTTTTCTGGATTTTCTCCAGAAGACTGTTAAGAAGCGTGCTCGAAGTTCCTTTTACGATAATCACAAGATTCCTGCGCTCCTGCGCCTTGAGCTGCCTTGCATTCGTGTTCAGCACAAAACCATGCTTCTCCACCACCGCCATGACTTTTGCACGTGTCTTCTCGCTCACATCGGGATGGTTGTTCAGAACCCTCGAAACAGTCCCGATTGCGCATCCGCATTCCTTAGCAATGTCCTTAATTGTCATATTCCACCCGAAATCCTGTGTCCGCCGTTCTAGCCCTTCACCGCTCCGGCTATAACACCCTTGATGATATATTTCTGCGAGCTGATGTAGAAAATCACAATCGGAATAATTGAGAGAACCAGCATCGCCATGAATCCGCCGTAATCCGTTGAGCCGTAAGCTCCCTGCATCGCAAGTTGAATCGCGACAGGAACAGTCTTGTGGTCGGAGCCGAGAATCAGATAAGGCAGAAGATAGTCGTTCCAGACCCACATCGCATTCAGAATCGCGACCGTAATCGCCGTCGGCTTGAGCATCGGCAGAACAATCATAAAGAAAGTCTGAAGCGGAGTACAGCCGTCAATTGTGGCGGCCTCCTCGACTTCAACCGGCACTCCTTTCACGAAACCTGAGAACATGAACACCGAAAGTCCTGCTCCGAATCCAAGATACACAAGCACGATTCCAAAAACATTGTCAAAGTAAAGCGAAGTGACCATAAAAGTCATCGTGTACATGACCATCTGGAACGGAACTATCATACTGAAAACAAAGACATAATACAGCACCTTTGTTAGTCTGTTTTTTACGCGGACAAGATACCAGGCCGTCATCGATGTGCAGACTATAATCAGAAGCACGGAGAATACGCTGATAAAGGCCGAGCGCAGAAACGCCATAAAGAAGCCGGAAGTGGTAAGTCCGTTCACGTAGTTCTCGAATCCGACGAACATATCTCCTGCAGGCCAGGCGAACGGATTCACGGAGACATACAGACGCGACTTGAACGAATTCATCAGAACCAGAAGAATCGGGAAGATGAAAACAACGGTCAGAACAACAAGAATTCCGAACGTGACGATATTTCCTACAGTTTTTTCCTGTCTAGTTTTCATTGTTCAATCTCCTTTTTGCCGGTAGCCTTCAGCTGGATGAACGCGAGAACGGCCACAATAATGAAGAAAACAACGGCCTTTGCCTGGGCGACACCGTGCCAGTTGGCGTTCCTGTTGTAGAAAGTCTGGTAAATGTTCAATGCGAGCATCTCCGTCGTCTTTTCCGGAGCGCCGGCAGTAAGCGCGAGGTTCTGGTCGAACATCTTGAACGAATTTGAAAGCGTAAGGAACATACAGATTGTGATTGACGGCATGACCATCGGAATCTTAATCTTGAAGAGAATTCCAAGCGGAGAAGCTCCGTCTATCTGGGCGGCCTCGATAAGGTCACTGGGAATATTCTGAAGCCCGGCGATGTAAATCACCATCATATAACCTATCAGCTGCCAGTTTGTAAGAATCACCAGTCCCCAGAAACCGTACTGCGTCTTGAACGAGATGTCAGCTCCGACGGCGCGCAGCAGAACACCGTTAATCAGAAGATTCCAGATGTAGCCAAGGACGATTCCTCCGATAAGATTCGGCATGAAGAAAACGGAGCGGAAGAAATTCGTGCCGTGAATTCCCTTTGTCAGAAGCAGCGCCAGCGCAAACGCAAACACATTCACGGTCACGATTGATACTACCGTAAAAAGCGATGTGAATCCCAAGGCATGAAGAAATTCGTTGTCCACAGTGAATGCCTTGACATAATTGCTGAATCCGACAAAGTCAGTAATATCTGTTACGGTTGTGAATTTCGTGAACGACAGCCCGATTCCCATAAGAAAGGGAACCGCAAAAAACAAAATGAAACAGACGAGTGTCGGCAGAACGAATATCGGAAAATACTTTTTTATTGGATTGTTATCCTTTGTTTTCATGCTTTTCCTCCAGCAATAGTACAAAATCTTACGAAAAAGGACGGATTCCGCGGATTTCAGGCAGAACACGCAGTCACATACACCGCAGAACCGTCCTTTCAGACACATTTCACAGAATCCAGAGGCGCATATTCCGGAGAAACACGCCGTCCGGAATCACGCGGCTACATCTCGCTTTCCTTTGCCCAGTCGGAGACCACACCGGCCTTGACCTCGTCCCAACTCTTTGAGCCCTGAGCGTAGCGGAGCAGGGAAGCTCCGAAGTTGTCCTTGAAAGTCTGTGACGGGAACAGGGTGAAGTTCCATGCGACGGAAGTGATTCCCGGCTTTGACATCCAGTTGGAAATCTCAACGGCAAGCGGATCTGTCGGTCTCTCGTCGGCGGAGAATGTGTCGAACGGAGCGATGAATCCGAGCTTGTTGGTGACATAATCCTTTCCAGTCTTTGACGAATACAGCCAGTAGATGAAGTCGGCGGTAGCCTGCTGGTCAGCCTTTTTGGCCTTTTTGTTGATGCAGTAGAAATTCTCCGTTCCGATGCAGAGTCCCTGAGACTCCTCGCCATCAACTCCTGTATAAATCGGAAGATATTTTACGTTCTCAGCCTTAACCTTGTTGCCTGAAACTCCGGAAATCTGTCCCCATGCCCAGTTTCCGTTCTGAACCATGGCGCACTCCTCAAGAGCGAATTCCGCCATTGAATTGTCAACGGTCTTTACACCGACGTTCTTCGCAGGAATCACGGAATCATTCAGATAAAGGTCAAAGATGTTCTTGAATTCCTTGTCGTACCGGAACGTGATTTTCTTTGTGGCATCAGAGGCAAGGTCAACCTTGTTGTTCTTGAATTCATAGTAAACCGGAAGATTCGCAAGATGGGTCTGCCATCTCCAGTCCTCGCCCGCCTTCAGAGAGGTCGAGGCGAAAACACCCTTGATTCCAAGAGCCTCCGCATTTTTCTGCATATCATCGGCAACTTCCTTGAGCGCGGCGAAATTCTTCACCTCGTCCATGCTGCTGTATTTTACGGCCTTGTTCGGAAGCGCGAAATACTTGTCTGTAATCGCCTTGTTGTAGATGATTCCGTAGCCTTCCACGACATAAGGAATTCCGTAGACTTTTCCGCCGGACGTAACGGCAAGCGATTTGTCCGAAAGATGTTTGTAAAGCTCCGTTCCGGAAAGATCGGCGCAGTAGTTCTTCCAGTTGGCATATCCACGCGGACCGTTAATCTGGAAAAGCGTCGGAGCCTGCTTTGTAGCCATCTTTGAAGTAAGCGTCGACTCGTAGGCGTTGTTCGCGGCCGTCTCGACAATCACCTTGACTCCGGTCTCTTTCTCGTAAGCCGCAGCCAGCTCCTGATAGATGGAAGCAACTTCCGGCTTGAAATTCAGGTAACGGACCTGACCCTTTTTCGCCGCGAACATTGAAGTCACGGCCGCCAGCATAAAGCATGTGCCCAAAATAATTTTTTTCATTTTTTCCTCCTGATGAAAAAATTCTGAAAATTAGTTTTGATTTTCGGAAACGTTTCTGATAACGTTACTGGAAACGTTTCCAACTAAGCATTATGATACATCGTGTTTTTCGTGCTGTCAATTTTTTTTTCAGAATTTTTGAATTTTTTTTCAGTTCCCGGCGGCAGAACACGGAAATCGCGGCGGATTCCCTCTCCGGCTGACGCATATCCCTTCTGCGGCCCGAATTTCCTTGCGGTTTGCGTTCCGTTCAGTTATAGTATCTGATATGGTTGAAGTTGAAAAAGAAATGCAGAAAATTCCGCGCGCCCTGCTTGTCGGCGAACCGGGAAATGACCTTCAGGAACTGAAGGGGCTTGTCCACACGCTCGGACTTGATGTGATTCAGCGTCTCACGCTCAGCAGGCTCGAAATTCATCCGGCCTACGGGATGGGCAAAGGAAAGGCGCAGGAAATCAGCGACCTTGCTCACGAGATTGAGGCGGACTGCATAATATTCGATTTTAACATAGAACCGACAAAACAGAGAAACTGGGAAAAGCTGACCGGAATTTCTGTTTTTGACCGGCAGGAAGTGATAATAAGAATTTTCGCGCAGCGCGCCCAGACCAGGGAGGCGGTTCTTCAAGTGGAACTTGCGCGGCTTACATATTCACTTCCAAGGCTGGCGCACATGAACAACGACTTTTCGCGGCAGCGCGGCGGAAGCTACGGCGCAAAAGGTTCGGGCGAAACCCAGCTTGAGCTTGACCAGCGGCGCATAAGAGAACGCATAGCGCAGACAAAACATGAACTTGCGGAAATCGAGTTGAACCGGATGACGCAGCGCAAACAGCGCGGAAAAATTCCGTCATGCGCGCTTGTCGGCTACACGAATGCCGGAAAATCAAGTCTTCTGAACGCGCTCACTGGAGCGGACGCATTTGTGGAGAACAAGCTTTTCGCCACGCTGGATCCGTTGACAAGAAAACTTCCGCTGAACGAAAGCGCAGGCGTACTCATCACGGATACAGTAGGATTCATCAGCAACCTTCCGCACAGCCTGATTGACGCATTCAAATCCACGCTGGAGGAGGCGGTACAGGCGGATCTGCTGCTGATTGTTCTGGACGCTTCAGACTCCAACGCGCTTTCCCAATACGGGACCGTCTGCTCCGTACTTGAGGATATTGGCGCCGACAAAAATCCGCGGATTATCCTGCTGAACAAAACCGACATCGCAGACGAGACAGGAAGCATAACCGCATTGCGCGCCAGATTTCCAGATGCGGTCTGCATAAGCGCAAAAGAACAGAAAGGATTCGAGGATTTAAAGGAAAAAATCTACGAAACGATTTTCGGCGACATATCGGACTATATTGTTCCGGCCAGCCAGAACATTCTGATTACCGAACTCAGAAAAGCCGGCTGCATCCAGTCGGAGTCATGGATGGATGACGGCGTGCATATAACGGCAAGGGCAACAGGAAGGCTTCTCGCCCTGCTCTCCCCGTACAGAACGGAGACGACGGAATAAAATGAAGCTGACGGTGAACAAAATTCTGTCGGCGGTGATTGCAGTCCTTGCAGTGACAATAATATCGGGAACTGCCGCCGCATTTCTCCTGAAAAAAGCCGAACCAGGAAAAGACCTGCGCGCCGCGGATCCTGCTCCCGGAGAAGCCGTAAAACTGAATCACGGCGGCGGAACCATGGCGGCCTACACGGAGCTTGGAACTATAAGAGCCGTCACAAGATCCGCGAAAAACGGAGAGAACGGAATCTCCATTGTAATCACTCCCTGGCTTGCATACCCCGAAGGTGACGCTGTTTTTTTTGAGGAGCTTATGCGCAAACGCCTTGTAATAACGGGAATTTTCACGGATTATTTTTCGTCCAGAACAAAACAGGAACTTCTTGCCGAATCCGAGGACAAAATAAAAGCCGAGCTGCTTGATTCGATAAACAGCCGGCTTACGCTCGGAAAAATAAATAAAGTCTATTTCACCGATTACATATTTCTTGAATAGAAGCGCACATCTTCCAAAACATAACTAAAGCTGCTTTCCTGAATTTATCTTCTCGTTGAACCGCTCCAGTTTTTTTCCGGAAAGAGGATTCTCCGCGCCGGAAAGAACTTTTCTGAGCGCATCCATCTCCTCGCCGGAGAAATTCACGCCCGCATTCTGGTGGTTCTCAAAAGATGCGGTGGCCATCGGCGCCACCCTGCGGCAAAGCTCAAGAATCACCTGCGCATAGACACGGATTTCATACTGCGCATGGCTGTCGAGGCGGAGCTTCAGAAAATGGAACAGGTTGTGCAGATCCATCTCCCAGTAAAATTCCGTGTAAAGCGAAAGCGGAAGATTTATGCGTGCAACCTCGCGCGCCAGTCCGCAATCAATCAGCTTTGAATAATTCTCAAACGCTGACTGCTGGCCGGATTCAAGCGATGCGATTATTTCGGCCGATTTTTCAGGCGGAAAAGGCTCGTCGGAACGTCCCTGCTTGTTGTCCGTGCTCTGCGGCTGAATTTTGTCTCCGGCAGGAACATAGAATTCGTCTTTCATAAGCGAATATCTTCCGGAAACCTCGTTCATCCGGCCGGTTCTGTGACGGACCCACTGGCGCGCCACAAAAATCGGCATTTTCAGGTGAAATGTCAGGACAACCTGCTCAAACGGAGACGTGTGCTGATGGCGCAGAAGATAATCTATAAGCGCGCCGTCCTGGGAGACGGTCTTGGTCCCCGCTCCGTAGGAGACACGGGCGGCCTGAACTATCCGCTGGTCTCCGCCCATATAGTCCACAAGCCGGACAAAACCCTTGTCCAGGACGGAAAACTCCTTGTCCAGGACGGCTTCGGCTTCCGGAACAACACAATGTGCCATAAATCCTCCGGGCTAGTATTCAAAGACAAAATCTGTCATCGAGACCAGCTCATTCACCGTGGTTCCGAATTTCTCCGCGACAGAATAGTCGGAAAGTTTTGTCACATTTCCCGCGGCATCATATTTTACAAGCAGTCTGCCGGAAATTTTGTTTCCGCTGCCGTAAGTTGTTATTTCGGTGAGCTTTCCGTCCGTGTAGCGGAACACTTCCTGAACAGAAGAATTCATGTATCCGTCAAGATAGCTAACCGTGTCTATTCTTCCGTCATCCATGTATGTGTATGTGCGTTCCTCATCAAGAGCGCCGTCCGCAGAATACTGTGACTGGGATGCGACAGTTCCGTCAGGATTATATTTGTATACGATTTTCCAGACAAGCGCGCCGTCACCGTCGTAGCCTGTCTCGTCAACAAGTTTTCCGTCTGTATAAGTGAATATCGTCTTCGCCTTGAGCGATCCGTCCTTTCCGAATTCCGAAACATCGGATTTCACACCGTTGTTGAATGTCACAGACGTGCGCCAGAGCACCTCGTCCGCCGCGTCATAGGAAATCTGCTCGTAAAGTTTACCGGAAGCGTTGTAGTTCTTGACGATTTTTCCGGTAAGGACATCACGTGCCGTATAAGTCGAGACAAGCGTCTCCTCGCCTGATGAATTCAGAATGTGAACGGACTTCTCGCTGGGAGTCCTGAAGTAATTTCCGAATTTCGAGGTGATTGTATAGTCAGTCTGAGTATAATTCTTTGCTCCGCCGCCTGCCGGAACATAGGAAAAAATATCCATTCCGAAGACACAAAATCCCATGTCTGCCGCAAGCACCGCCGCCATCAATTTTTTCATTGTGCAATTCCTCCTGAAACAAAACTGCCTGAACTGTTTTTGCAAATATCCGCCGAAAAATCAAAGACTTATGCCGGCGTTTTAAATATAATATAACTCAATCATCGGAAATAAAAACGGCATGATTAAGGAATTTTAGATGAATTTTTATGAGCTGCACGCCTTCACCGTGCTGGCGGAGGAACTGCATTTTGGCCGTGCGGCCGAGAAGCTGAACATGAGTCCGTCCGCGCTAAGCAGAATAATCTCGCGCCTGGAGGATGAGACTCATTCATCTCTGCTCGACAGGACCAACAGGCAGGCCGTACTGTCTCCGGAAGGAAGGACTTTCCTGAAATTCGCCGCCGAGTCCCTGGAAAAGCAGGCGGAAACCATGGAAATTCTTGCGGGGACATCAGGCGAACCGTCAGGAATCCTTCATCTGTATGCGTCCGTCACAGCCTGCTACACCGTCCTTCCGAATTTCATAAGACGCCTTGCGGAATATTATCCCAACATAAAGCTTTCGATAGAAACCGGAGATCCGGCCGGAGCAATCCGTGCCGTAAAGGAGAACCGCGCGGCAATTGCCGTAGCCGCCATTCCGGAAAGCGGACTTTCCACGATGGAGACGGTCAGCGTTCTGAGGACGCCCCTTGTATACGCCGCGGCAAAAGGCGGTCCTTACACGGACCTCGAAGGCTCGCCTCAGGACATAATATCGTCGGTTCCGCTCATACTCCCGAAAACCGGTCTTGCGCGCACACGCTTTGACAGGTGGATCCGCCTCCGCAATGTAAAACCCGTGATTGCCGCCGAGACCGAGGGAAACGAGGCGATTCTGGCAATCGCACAGCTCGGACTGGGAATCGGACTTGTTCCAAAAATCGTGCTCGAAAGCGGAATGTACAGAGATGATTTTGTAATCCATGCGGCGGCAAATTCTCTGGGATGGTACGATGTGGGCTTTATCAGAAAGGCGGAAATTTCGGGCACAAAATCAAACAGACTTATGCAGACTGCCGTAAGCCGGGTGTTACGCACATTCAGGCAGGAAGCTGAAATTTCCGAAAGACGGACGGAGGAAAAATGACGGAATCACAATGGAAAGCCTTCAGCGGATTCAGAGATGAATTCAGGGAAATGACGGAGAAATGGGCGGAGGAATGCCCGCATCTTGCAAAGATGGCGCGGAAAGCGGCAGAACAGGCGGGAATTCCTGACTATCCCGTTGAGACTCCGGTCGTATACAACACCTCGCTCGACGGAATATCGCCGGATGACAGGATAAAGCTGATTGTAATCGGGGACAATCCGGGCAAGGACGAGCAGCTTGCGGTGAACCGGCGTTATCTTGTCGGACAGGCCGGCAAGCTTGCGGAGAATTTTTTCAGGAAAAATCCGGAACTTGACACCGACTTCAGAAAAAATGTAATCATCCTGAACAAGACTCCGGTCCACAGCGCAAAGACCGCCATGCTCAGAAAAATGATGGCGGAAGGCGGAGACCCGGTCTCCTCGCTCATTAGAAAATCGCAGCTCTGGTCGGCGCGGAAAACGGCGGAACTCCACAGGAACCTGTGCGAAGCCGCGGAGAACGGAAACGCCCCGGAACTTTGGCTTGTGGGATATTCGGAGCTCAAGCCCAGGGGATTTTTCTCACCCTACAGGGACGAATTCCGGAAAACTTACGGAAGCAGCGGCGCATGGAAAAACGTCCTTGTCTTCCAGCATTTTTCGATGAACAGATTCTCGATAGACCTGAAGGAATTCCGGACGGAAAATCCGCAGCTTACAACCGGGCAGGCATTGAATCAGCTGGGAACAATACACAGAGACGAAATTTTCGGATATAGTCAGTTATCATGAACAACAGATTCTGCTTTTTTGACCTCGACGGAACACTTACGGATCCCGCGGAGGGAATAACAAATTCATTTGTGCACGCGCTTGAATTCTTCGGGCTTGAGATTCCGGACTACAGGACTTTGTGCTCATTCATCGGACCGCCGCTCAGAACTACATTCCGCGAAACATTCGGATTTCCGGAGGAACAGACGGATGTCGCTGTGGCAAAATACCGTGAATATTTTGCGGAAAAAGGACTGTTCGAGAACAGGCTTTACGACGGAATTCCGGCTCTGCTGAAAAAACTCCGCGGCGAGGGAAGAATTCTTGTCGTGGCGACATCAAAGCCTGAGGAGTTTTCGGTGAGAATTCTTGAGCATTTCGGAATTGCGGATTATTTTGACAGAATCTGCGGAAGCCTTATGGACGAAAGCCGCAGCGACAAGGCCGAAGTGATAAAATATGCGCTTGAGTCGGAGGGAATCAACGGAAATTCCGGTGTAATGATGATAGGAGACAGAAAGCACGACATCATCGGAGCCAAAAAGAACGGATTGTATTCATGCGGAGTCCTGTACGGATACGGCGGACGGCAGGAACTTGAGTCGGCAGGCGCGGATTTTATCGCCGGAACAGTGGAAAATCTGGAGAAAATTCTCCTCGGATGAACGCCAGGCGGAGCACGGAAGGCTCCGCGCAGTTCAGTTCTGCCCAGGCAGATTGCCGCCGGCGCTGTTCTTTTTTATAACCGCACGGTTCGTGTAATGAATCACGCTGAAAAAAATCACCATAAAGACAATCGCTTCGGCAAGAAGAAGCGCGCCTTTCTTTCCCTTGAAATAAAACGAGAGGACGGCGACACCGCAAATCAGAATCTGGATGAACACAATCAGATAAAGCGCGGTCTTCTTGGTGTAGCCCATATTCAGCAGCTTATGATGCAGATGGGAACGGTCCGGAGACATAACAGGCTTCCTGTCGCGCAGACGGCGCCAGATTGCGGCGATTGTGTCAAAAACAGGAAATGATGTCAGCAGTATCATTATAAGGAATTTGTTGTATTCGAGCGCAGGAGCCGTTGTATAAAGAGGAGCAACGGCTATCATGAATCCGAGAAACTGGCTTCCGTCATCGCCCATAAAAAGCTTTGCAGGCGGCCAGTTGAAGCACAGAAATCCGAGAACAGACGCGGCGAGGATAAAACAGAGTCCGGCTTCTCCGCTTCCGGCAAGCATATAGAGAATTCCTAGGGTCACAAATCCGGAAAACGACAGCGAGCCGCACAGACCGTCAAGCCCATCTATAAGGTTGTATGCGTTTATCACACCGAGAATCCATCCGAACGTAAGGACAAAACTCAGCACCGTAGGAATCCGCCATCCGCATATCTGAGTGAATCTGTAGCCGCTGAACGTTACGACCGAAACCGCGACCAGCTGAACCATAAGCTTCGCGACGGCAGGAAGCTCCAGAATGTCATCAAGCAGACCGAACAGAAAAATTATGAATCCCGCGACAAGAACCGGAACACTGGAAAAATCCCGCACGCCGTCCGAGAAAACAAGATAGAGTATTGCGGAAACAAGAAAGGAAAATGCAATTCCTACACCGCCGATTCTCGGAATGTCACCGGAATGAATTTTCCGCGCATTGTGCGAGTCGTACAGGCTGTAGTGTTTACAGAATTTTATTATCAGTGGCATTGATATAAGCGACAAAATAAATGACAATCCGATGAAAAGAATCATGCTGCCACTATAAACTAAAAAGCCACAAAGAAACAAGCATTTGTTATACCCCCCCCCGGGCAAATATTGTCCTATTTTCTTCCTGTTTTGTTCCTTACGCGTCAGCCTTTATTTATTGACACAATATTATATATTGTATAATATTGTGAAAAATTAATATCACCTGGAAACTCAAAAAATCTGCCTCAGACGGCATCAAATTTTTTGTTTAATATGGAGCGGACGGTTGAAAATCAGTTTTTCCAGTTCTCAAATTCTGTTCGCTTGACAGCCTATCATTCGGTAGGCTATATTTCCGGAAGTCTTTTTATGGGAGGCATGATAAAAAAGCAAACGAACAGGCGGAAGAGATTCATTTGGGGGAAATTCACCCGGTGCAACCGGCAGTTGCGGATTTTCCAAGCGGAATTGCTACAAAAAAATACGCAATCCGGGGCATAATCATGTAGGATTCAATTCAGAACAATAGTTTTTATTAGGAGGAAAGGATGGCTGTTGTCAGCTTGCAGAACGTGCGGAAAGTGTATCCGCTTGGAAAACAGGAAGTGGAGGCCGTAAAAGGCGTTTCGTTCAAGATTGAGAAGGGAGAATTCGCCGCCGTGTCAGGACCGTCCGGCTCCGGCAAATCAACAATACTAAATATGATCGGGCTGATAGACCTGCCTACAGGCGGAACCATAAACATTGACGGAACCGATGTCTATGCCGGAATAAATCTTGAGAAAACAGGAACAGACTCTTCGGGACGGCTGAACAACTACGGCTCGGACAAAAAGAAGAAAACGCTTCCGTCAAAGCTTGACCGCAGGATAACAGGACTGCGCCGCTCACATCTGGGATTCATTTTCCAGACGTTCAATCTTATTCCTGTGCTGAACGTATACGAGAACATTGAATTCCCGCTGCTGCTCGGCAGGAAGGGTGAAATTTCAGAATGTCCGGTGGACAGTTTCTCCAAAAAGGAACGCACCGAATGGATTCATTTTCTAATGGAGAAAGTCGGACTTACGGACTGGGAAAAACATAAGCCTTCGGAACTTTCGGGCGGCCAGAGGCAGAGGGTCGCAATCGCACGCGCGCTCGTCACAAAAGCTCCGGTGATTCTTGCGGACGAACCGACGGCAAACCTCGACTCGACTAACAGCGCGCAAATTCTCTCACTGATGAAGGATCTGAACAAGGATCCTGAACTTACGACTACATTCATATTCTCCACGCACGACGACAGGATTGTAAAAATGTGCGATCACGTAGTCCATATATTTGACGGAAAAATCCGGAACGACGAATACAAAACCGGTTCCGATGTGTACGAACTGACGGAGGCGCGCTGATGGGCGTCATTTTCAGTATGTCCCTGCGCAATCTGCGGGAACACAAATCAAAGACGATAATAATCGGACTGTTCATAGCGGTCGGACTTGCGGTTGTGGAACTGGGAAACGGATTCCTTGAGTCGGTGAACAGAGGAATGGAAAAGGACTTCAGGGCGCACTACACCGGCGACGTGATGGTCTCGGCTCCGGTTCCTGAAGGCTGCATGATGGATCTGTTCGGAATTTCAAGCATGAATCTTACGGAAGTCCAGCAGATTCCGGCGATAGCGGACATAAACGCCGTTGACGGAATCATCTCAGAAACCGAGAACGTGACCGCCGAGACAAAGATGATTTCGGCAAAGGCGCTGATGATGAACGGAGAATATGCGGACTTTCAGATGGAAGACCAGAGCATGATGAACATCCCGACGTTCTATCTTTTTGCCGGAGAACCTGACACATACTTCAAAATGTTTCCAGGCCAGAAAATCACCGAAGGCCGGCTTCCTGCTCCCGGAACGAACGAGATTCTTGTGGACGAGCGCCTGAAAACGAAATTCTCCGAGTTTTATAAGGAAGAGCTCTTTCTGGAACGCGACGTGATTCTTGTCGGCGCAAACATGAACATGGTTGTGCGCAGCGCGAAAGTCACGGGATTCTACCGCCAGCCGGACGAGAATTCCTGTATGTACCCGATTGTCTACTGCGATCCGTCGCTTGCGCGCTCGTTCGCCGACCTGACATACGGCTCCGCAATGCCGAACGAAATTCCTGAGGGAATCGACACATCTGTCTCGGAGCTTTCCGAGGACGACCTTTTCGGCGGCGATGAGGACATCTTTTCCGGAGACCTGAGCATAACCACCTCCGAAGACAACGATTTTGACGGAATTCTTGGAGACACGACGCTCCGCGACCAGCTGAACCGGACTGACGACGGAGCATGGCATTTTATTCTGCTGAGAACCGCAAAACCTTCCGATGCGAAAAAAACCGTTGAATTCCTGAACGGCAGATTCAAGGATGAAGGAATTCTTGCACGGGCCTGCGACTGGCACGAAGCATCCGGAACGTTCACTTCAAGCGTGGAGGGAATTTCGGTCCTGTTCACGGCAATGGTCATAATTCTTGCGGTGGTCGTGTTCATCATAATAATGAACACGATGACGATTTCGGTGATTGAGAGGACAGGCGAAATCGGAACGATGCGCGCGCTCGGCGCGGAGAAAAACTACGTCCGCAAGCTGTTTTTCTGCGAATCGGTCACCATAACGCTGGTCTCGGCGGCCGCCGGCTCCGTCCTGTCGCTTCTGCTGATGCTTATCCTTAATCTGTGCGGAATAACGGTGAGCAACGACATAGCCAAGATGATTCTCGGCGGCGGTTCGATAAAATTCATTCCGACGGCCGGAAATTATCTCGGCACAACGCTGATAATCCTGACAGGAAGCATTCTTGCGAATATCTATCCGGTTTCTGCCGCGCTAAAGATAACACCGCTCAAGGCGCTGTCAAAAGGAGATGAATGACAATGAAAACTACCATATATCTTGCGCTCAGAAATCTGACAAGACAGAAACGGCGCAGCGCGATGCTTGCCGCGGCAATCGCATTCGGCTTTTTTGTGGTGACCGCAATCGACGGACTCGCCACCGGCGCAGTCAACTGTCTTGAGGAGCAGATAACGCAGCTGAACGGAGGAAATGTCTTTGTTCAGGGCGTGGAGCACGAAATCGGACCGGACGGAGCTGTTTCAAAAAAACTGAACAGCATAATCCGCGATCCGGACTATATCGCCAAAGTCCTGGAAAAAAGCGGAATCAGCTATGAATATTATGCGCAGCGCACAGGCTGCGACGGAACAATCCTGTTCAACAACAAAAAAATTGCGGCCAACTTATACGGATGCGATTTTTCGGCGGAAAATCACCTTCTGAATTCACTTGTCGTCGAAGAGGGAGAACTGTCCAACGTGTCCGCCCCGGACGCGCTTGTCATAACACGCAAGAATGCGGATGCGCTCAACGTAAAAATCGGCGACAAGGTTCTTATCTCGACAACAACCGTGAACGGACAGCGCAACGTAGGAGAATTCACGGTCGCCCTGATAACAAAAGAAGTCTCGCTGATGGGCTCGCTTATGGTATACGCACCGATTGCGACGGTGAATTCCCTGATTGAACTTCCGGAAGGCGGCTACAACAACTTTACCGTCTACATGAAGGACAAACGCCGGCAGAACGAGGCGGCACAAAAAATTGAGGACATCATCCGCGCCGACGGCAACAATGTCTCGGACAGGGCGGAGGCATACAGAAAGGATCCGAACAATCCGAGCGGACAGCTGCGCAAACAGCTTACGAACAATCTTGTTCCGGGCGTAATGTACACGGCATTCTCGCTGAACGACGCAGTTCCGCAGATTCAGCAGGTAACCGCAATCGTCCACTCAATCACAACGGTGATTCTGCTTGTAATCCTTCTGATTGTCATGGTAGGAATCGCGAACACATACAGAATGATTCTTATGGAAAGGATAAAGGAAATCGGAACAATGCGCGCCCTTGGAATGACAGGACGGAATTCCGGACGGATGTTCACCGCCGAGGCGGTCATCCTGTCGCTGATCGGAGCCTGCGCAGGATTCATTCTTGCTCTGCTCGCAATGACAGCGGCCACACTTCCCGAAATCCACAACGACATAATCTCATTCTTTCTGAGCAAGGGACATCTTACGTTCATCATGTCGGCCGGTTCGGTAATCAGCAAATATCTCATAATGATTCTGCTGACTGTGCTTGCCGTAAGGGGAACCGCAAAAGGCGCGGCAAGACTACAGCCGGCGGAAGCGTTGAGAAGCACAAAATAATGACATCAAAATTGAATTTTTATGGGAGAATTCTATGAACATCACGAGAAGAATCATTTTTACGGCGGCCGTAGCCATACTATGCTCGGCGCTATGCGCGCAGGTTACGGAGCCGGAGGCGGACAGGGCATTCGGAATAATTGAAGCCGCCGATGACCAGCTCGCATACAAAGGGGACTATTCATGTACGGTCTCGCTGATTGTAGAAAAGCCCGGAAAACCCAAGGAGAACCTGCAGTACAAGATGTTCGAGCGGATTGGAAAGAATATCTTTACCATGGTGCAGATTTTTCCGGAGGCGGACAAAGGAGTCGGCTACATGAGGGACGGCGACAACATCTGGTCATACGACCCGATAAGCAGAAAATTCTCACACTCGTCGCTCAAGGACGCGCTCGGCGACTCGGACATGAAAGTTGACGACATGAGCAACGAGGACAACCACTGGCGACGCAACTACAAGGTCACCGAATTCAGGGAGGAGACTCTCGGAAAATATCAGGTCTGGGCGGTAAAGATAGAAGCGACGACAAATTCCCCATCTTATGAAATATCCGAGCTTTTTATAAGGAAGGACATTCCTCTGCTCCTGAAACGCTGCGACTATTCGGCTTCGGGCAGACTGATGCGCACAATCCTTATTCCGAAATACGCGAAAACCGAAAAAGGATATGTCGGCTATCAGAGCATAATGAGAGACGACCTGAATCCCGGCGAGCAGACGACTCAGATTGTATCCGACCTGAAATTCGATCCTCTTCCGGACAGAATTTTCACAAAAGCATATCTTGAGGGATTGAACTGATTTTATGAGAAAAACTACAGCGGCACTTATTATCGCGCTTTTTGTGCCGGCGCTGATTTCGGCCCAAAGCGATGACGAGCTGTTCGGAGCGGCGGACGGTGATTTTTTTACCGATGACGGAATCGTGGAGCTTGAGTCTTCCGCGGAAGAGACTTCCGGAACTCCGGAGGATGAGCTTGGTCAAGGAATTCTGTTCAGAACAGGCTCCGTAAAAATCGGGGGAAACTTTGACCTTTCGCTTGCCTCTGTCACCCCGTTCAGGGACGGAAAGACGTTCGGAGACTCCCTGCATGACACGCTCCTTGTTCCCAAGGCGGATGCCCAGCTTACGGTTGACGCGCGTCCGTCGGAGAACCTGCGACTGTACATGAAGAGCGGAATCCACTATCCGTATACGACTCAGAGCACCGCAATGCTCATCTCGGCCAAGGATTCCGGAGCAAATGTCGTAATCTCGCCGTCAGAATTTGAATTTCAGAATCTGTTCTATATAAAGGAGCTTTTTTCAGATTTCAACGCCGGAGACTACGCCGCGTTCAGATTCGGAAAACAGACGGTGACCTGGGGAACCGGATATTTCTTCAGCCCGGCGGATGTAATAAACCTTACGGCGATAGATCCGGAAAATCCCGCGGAACAGGTTGAAGGTCCGCTCGCGCTGCGCGCGCAGTTCGTCTTTCCAGGCACGCAAAATGCAGTCTGGGCGTATATAATTCCGGACAACAGCTTCAATTTTACGGAATACGGAGTCGGTTCATACATCAGGAACACGGCGCTTGCGCTCAAGGGAGACATAGTTCTTGGCGGATGGGAATTCGGGCTTGGCGGATGGTATAAATACAAGAAATCGCCCAGGCTTATGCTCACTGCGACAGGAACAATATTCCGCAACATCGGAATTTTTGCGGAAGGAGTGGCGGCATTCGGCAAGGACAATGCGAAGGACGACCAGTGGGCGGAATCTTACGGCGGAACAAGGGAGATGGTTTTTCAGGCGACAGCCGGATTCATGCGCTACTGGAAAAATCCCAAAATCACGCTTGCGGCACAGTATTACTACAACGGACAGGAGACATATATTTCCGCCGCGGACGGCCTGCTGACAGAAATCAAGGCCACACGCGGAAGCAACCTTGCGGCAAGCGCATCGTTCGGAAAAATATTCACCTCGGACCTTTCGGCTACCGTCTTTGCCATGATGAATTTTGACAGCACGAGCGGAACAGCCTCCGCAATGCTGAAATATTCACCGATTGACGAATTTTCTGTCAGCATGGGGCCTTACATCACCTGGACCGACGGAGACAGGCCGGTCACCGCGGTGAAAATTCTTTTTGACCTCGGAAAAGGAAAATTCTAATGCGAAGTCCGTCCTTTTATGATAGAATAGACGGACAATGACAGATGAAAATAAAAAGGTTCTGATTATCGGCGGCGGAATTTCCGGTCTTTCCGCCGGTGTTTATGCCGCAAAAAGCGGTTTTGATGTTACAATTCTTGAACAACATTCAACTTTCGGCGGGCTTTCCACCGGATGGAGCAGGAAAGGTTACTTTTTTGAAGGCGGAATGCACTGGCTCACCGGCTCGTCGCCCAAGCTCGTGCTGAACAGGGTGTGGAGGGAAACCGGCGCTCTAAAGGAAAACAATCCGATAGAGAACCGGGATCCGTACTATACGCTGATTGACGGAGACGACAGGCTGTATATGTACCGCGATGTTGACAAATTGCGCCGCCACCTTACGGAATATGCGCCGGAGGACAAAAAAATGATAAGGCGCCTCTGCCGCGACATAAAGCTGTTCACCTACATACATCTTCCGGTGAACGACATTCCCGGACTAAAAACAAAACACCATACGCATCCTTCGCTCCCGGAACTTATAAAAATGATTCCTGCCGGCATCCGCTGCCTTGAGCTGACAAATGTCTCCTATATGGAATACGTAGACCGGTTCAAAAACAAAAATATACGGCATCTTCTGAAAAGCGCAATCGGCTACAGATACAACGCAACCTCGCTGATATACACGCTCGGCTCATTCGCAAGTGGAGACTGCGGCTATCCGGCCGGCGGTTCAGTCAGAATGGCGCAGAATATGCTCGACACATTCATCTCCTGCGGAGGAAAAATTCTCTACAGGACAAAGGCCGAAAAAGTCATAACGGAAAACGGAATCACCAGAGGCGTAAAGACAAAGGACGGAATAATTCCGGCAGATGCGGTTATAGTCACACAGGACACACGGCGCGCCATCGACACGCTTTTTGACGCTCCAGTCAATGTCCGCTGGGCACGGAAAATGCGCTCCAAGGCGGTGACGGAACAGAACATCTTTATTTCCGCAGGAGTCAGGGCCGACCTTTCCCACCTTCCCTGCTCGATGATTTTTCCGCTCAAAAAACCGTTTGAATTCGCCGGAAATTCCTGGACAGAGCTTAGAATAAACAACTATGCGGCATACAGCAATCATGCTCCGGAAGGCGGAACGTCACTGACCTGCCTTCTGCTCGGAGCAAGCTATGATTTCTGGAAAAAGGCTAAGGAAGACGGAACATACCGTCAGAAAAAGGACGAGCTGGGACGGCTTTTTGTGGAGACCGCCTCGGAATTCATTCCGCAGATAAAGGAATGTCTTGAGGTGATTGACGTGGCGACACCATGCACTTATGAAAGATACTGCGGCTCACACGAAGGTTCCTGGATGAGCGTCTGGGGAAAGGGCGGCGCGCAGCTGAACTATCCGCAGACCGCAAAAGGAATAAAAGGAACATACTTTGCCGGACAGAGAATTCTCATGCCGGGCGGACTTCCGATTGCAGTCTACACCGGACGCCAGGCAGTCCAACTGCTATGCAGGGACACAGGAACAGAATTCAAATCATAAAGTCGGATTGCCTCGGCCGGCCATATTACTGGAAAATAAATTTCCTTCGCCCGGAAACACCGGTTTTAAAAGATGTTCATAATCAAATCCGCGGAACTGCCGATAATAAGTCTGCGTTCACCGCGGATTTTTTATGCGCAACCGTATTCCGCGCGTTGACACGAAACAACAAGACCGATACCTTATTTAAAAGAGGAAACAGGAAACGCCTATGAAAACGATTGGTATAAAGCTTGCCGACGGCTCTTTCTATCCCGTGCTGGAAGAAGGCGCAGTTCAGGAGAAGACGCTGGATCTGACGACCGCCCATAACAACCAGACACGGATTATGGTCGATTTATACCGGTCAGACACAGGAAAAATAGATGATGCAGAATATGTCGATACCCTGCAGATTGACAATCTTCTGGAGCATCCGAACGGCGAGCCGGACATAACTTTTACGGTCTCCCTGGACAAGGACAACAAACTTTCAGCCAAAATAGTAGATACGGAAACAGGCGCGCAGAGCAAGTCCTCGATAACGCTGGTCTCCAGAACCCTTGAAGAACGGCTTGTCCCTGATTCATATAAAATATCCGAAGCGGACTCCCCCGAAGTTCCTCCCAAAAAAAGCGGAGGACTTCTTGCGGCGGCGATGAGCCTCGGAAACAACGTTCCGCAGGAAACTCCGGCCTCAGATGAGACGCTTGCCGCGGACAGTCTGCCCGGCTTTGACGCTCCGGCGGATGTTCTTGCCGGGGACGAGCCTACGGACGGCGCAGCGGACGATTTTTCAGTTCCCGTCACGGATGAAATTCCGGACGACTTCTCCGGCGAGACATCAGTTCCTGAGGACGAAGCCCTTCTTCCAGACGACCTGCCCGATTTTGACGACAACGAATTCTCGGTTCCGGACGGAGAGCCACAGAATTCCATTGATGAGAGCGCAGCCGGTGACGCCCCGGAAGAGAAATCTGCTCAGGACGAGAATTCAGTTCCTCCCAAAAAAAGCGGAGGTCTTCTTGCGGCGGCGATGAGCCTCGGAAACAACGTTCCGCAGGAGACTCCGGCATCAGATGAGACGCTTGCCGCGGACAGCCTGCCCGGCTTTGACGCTCCGGCGGATGTCCTTGCCGGGGACGAGCCTACGGACGGCGCAGCGGACGATTTTTCAGTTTCCGTCACGGATGAAATTCCGGACGACTTTGCCGGCGAGACATCAGTTCCTGAGGACGAAGCTCTTCTTCCTGACGACCTGCCCGATTTTGACGACAACGAATTCTCGGTTCCGGACGGAGAGCCACAGAATTCCATTGATGAGAGCGCGGCCGGTGACGCCCCAGAAGAGAAATCTGCTCAGGACGAAACATTCGCTCTTCCCGATTTTGACGACAGCACAATCGTGTCACAGGAACAACATACGGCCGCGGAGCCGGAAGCAGCTGAGGACGATGGACTTCCGGACTTTGACGACACGGAATTCACCACGGAAGGTCTCGAGCTGGACGACATAAGCCTGCCGGAAGACAAATCCGAGGACGTGCAGCCGGACAATTCCGCGGACTTGAGCTACAGCGATAATTTCTTCAATTTCGACGACACAAATACAGATTCCGCCCCGGCCGCAAATTCTTCCGCCGGAGGAATAAGTTTTACAGGACTTTACGACAAAGAGACCGAAATGGGCGACTCGTCGGATTCCGAAAATATAAAGAAAAAGACAAAAACTCCGGTGATAATCTGCGTAATCTGCGCGATAATCTGCATAATCGCGACGCTTCTTGTGCTTTTCATCATTCCGTCAAAATACAACCTGATTTCATCAAAGTCACGCGGCAAGACGGAAACTGAAATCGCAGAAAGCAAACCCGTTCCGGAAAAGCCGGCCGAAATTCCTGAACCGGAGCCTGTTCCCAAGGCAAAAGAAGATGAAGTCATTGTCATCGAGGAAGCCGAAGATGTCGCTCCGGAAAAACCGGTTGTAATTCCTGAGGAAACCAAGGATATTGTCTACAAGATAAAATGGGGCGACACGCTCTGGGATATTGCGGACACCTACTACAAAAATCCATGGCGTTACCACAGAATCGCGCGTTACAACAACATAAAGGATCCCGACTACATCATTTCGGGAACCACAATAAATATCCCGGCGGAATAAAGCGAATTGAATTCCGCACGCGC
Organism: Treponema sp. UBA792; assembly: GCA_002296965.1. Classification (GTDB taxonomy): domain Bacteria; phylum Spirochaetota; class Spirochaetia; order Treponematales; family Treponemataceae; genus Treponema_D. The sequence continues at coordinate 78,030 of DBIW01000005.1, forward strand.
AAAACACGCCCCGCTGCTGCTGATTTTTCTCATATTCTTCAACGTGACGGTTTCGTGCGGCGCGGGTTCAGCCGGAGAATTCGGCCGTGACGGTGAATACTTTGCCGGACTGAGAAAACTGGAAGATGGCAGAAAGAACGAGGCACGTACTCATTTTATAAAATGCGCGAAGGAAGGGACATACTACTGCGCCCGCAGAAGCGCCGAAAAACTGACAGAATTCGGGACCTTGGAGCAGAAGCTTCATGCCGCGGACTCGCTGGTCCAAAGCTACAGAGACGGAGACGCGCTTCTTAAAGCCGCGGAAGTTTATTTTCCGGCTGGAGAATTCGGCAGGCTAATAACGGCAACATCTGAAATCAGTACGGCAGACTCCCCGAACAGACTGGTTCTCCTCAGGTTCAAATCCATTTTGAAGCAGGGCGGAGCCGTTCCTGAAAATTCAATTGCGGAATGGGTTCTTGGACGGCCGCTCTCATCCGAACATTATGAATTCTTCCGGGATTTCAGCGTGACGGAAGGCGGAGGAGTCGGTCACGAACTTGAAAGAATCATATCTTTCAGACTCGAATCATACAGAAGAAACTACACGTTCACAGCCGAATTCGCCGGAGACATAATTCCTCTGCTGAGGGAACATTCAGAATTCGCAGTTCCGCAGATTGCCTCCGATCTGGGAAAGGCGTTCTTGTACGGCTCATCGGAATTTTCGGAGAATGCGCAGATGATGCTTTCGCTTGCGGACGAATTCTCCGGGCAGCCGACGGAATTTTACTTCAGATTCTATGCCGGGCGGCTTTTCTCAAAAACTTCGGTTCATTATATTCAGGCGGAACAGTGCTTTTACGGCGCGGCGGAAACAGCCCCGGACGCAAAGACAAAGGACAACGCGCTCTGGTATCTTCTTGACAACAGGCTTGAATATGCGCCGGGAAAAACCGTCGCGGAAATAGAGTCCGTTGCAAAAACATGGACGGATCCGGAATATTTTGACGACTTCTTTGACTCGCTGCTGTCATATCTGATTGAGAACGGAAAATGGAGCGACATACTTAAAGTCCTGCGCGCTACGGAAGGTTATGCGTCCGACCGGACATCGGCGCAGTTCGCGTATATTTACGCCCGGCTGCTCCAGACTGGAACCGTCACCATACAGGAAAGCCAGAGTCTCCAGGAAGAGCTTTTCCGCCGCGCCTGCAGAAGCGGCTCCGAGCCGTATTACAGAATTCTTGCGGCCTATCACCTGAACCTTGCCGGAGCGGAACTTGGGAACGTGCTTTCCGCCTGCTCCGGAGCTTTTCCGGGAGAAAATGATGAATATGACGCGGCGGCAGAGAAACTGCTTTCCGGATATTCACATTTCGGTTTTCCGGAGCTGATTTTTGAAGAATGGCAGAATCTTTACAGAAAAGGAATTCCGCAGGAAACAGCCGCTTCCCTTTCCGCTTTTCTGAACAAAATATCATCCGGAAATGATGACTACATGACCAGAAGCCTCCGGATTATCAGCCGGACTCCGTTTTTCTATTCGGGAAACATGACGGACAGGGAGATGAAGCTGCTTTATCCTAAAAATTATCAGGAATTTGTAGATACATATTCCCGAAAATATGATATTACTGATTCCGTGATTTTTTCCCTGATCAGAAGCGAAAGTTTTTTTGATCCGGATGCCGTAAGCCATGCAGGAGCAACCGGACTGACGCAACTGATGGAACTGACAGGCGGAGACATTGCGCGCAGGCTCAGAATCGAGAATTATTCCCTGACTGATCCGGAAACAAACATCTGGTTCGGAACATTTTATCTTGCCGACCTGATTAAAAGATGCGACGGCTCCGTGATGCTGGCATTCTTCTCCTACAACGCAGGAATCACAAGAGTCCGCCGCTGGCTCCAAAGCTCCACATCAGGATTCGGACGCAAAAAAAATATGCCGGCGGACATTTTTCTGGAGACAGTTCCCTATTCGGAAACACGCGGTTACGGCAGAAAA
>DBIW01000028.1:0-950 GCA_002296965.1 Treponema sp. UBA792
TGACTTCAAAAGGATTTTTGGAAATTGAAACTCCTACATTCATAAAGTCCACTCCGGAAGGCGCGCGAGACTACCTTGTTCCAAGCCGTGTTCACCCGGGAAAATTCTATTCCTTGCCGCAGTCGCCTCAGCTTTACAAGCAGCTTCTGATGGTTTCGGGATTCGACAAGTATTTCCAGATTGCACGCTGCTACCGCGATGAAGACGCGCGCGGAGACCGCCAGCCGGAATTCACCCAGATTGATATGGAAATGTCATTCACAAACCGCGAGGAAGTTCTTGAGACAACCGAAGAGCTTATGCGCCATATCTTCAAGAAAACTCTGAACTACGAGCTTCCGGTTCATTTTGACAGAATCAGCTGGGACGACGCTTTTGACCTTTACGGAAGCGACAAGCCGGACTTGCGTTTTGACATGAAGATGCAGGATGCGGCGTTTATGGCGGATTTGAGCGACTTCAACGCATTCAAGGCAGGAGCCGCAAACGCAGACAAGAACATCGAACGCCACAAGAGAAGCGGACTGAAAGCTCTTGTTGTAAAGAACGCGGCGGACAAATATTCAAGAAAGCACATTGAAGCGCTTGAAGCGGTCGCAAAAATCAACCACGCGAAAGGCCTTGCCTGGATGAAAGTTGACGCGGAAGGAAAATTTGAAGGCGGAATCTCTAAGTTCTTTGCCGGAAAAGAAGCGGAAATCTGCTCAAAGCTTGGTGCTGAAAAGAACGACCTTCTTCTGTTTGTGAGCGACGAAAAATGGCAGACAGCGTGCGTCGCGCTCGGAGCAGTCCGCAAGCAGCTTGGAAAGGACCTGAACCTTTACAATCCGAAAGACGAGTTCCACTTTGCCTGGATTATCGACTTTCCGTATTTTGCATGGAACGAGGAAGAAAACAAGTGGGAGACAGAGCACCACATGTTCACTCTTCCGCAGAAAAAATACTGGGAC
>DBIW01000028.1:1137-4725 GCA_002296965.1 Treponema sp. UBA792
GCGCAGAAAAAGCGTTCGGCTTTTTGGTACAGGCATTCAAGTTCGGCGCGCCGCCGCACGGAGGAATCGCCCCAGGGCTCGACCGCCTTATCATGCTGATGTGTCACGAGGAAAGCATCCACGAAGTAATCGCCTTCCCGAAGAACAATCTGGCAGCATCACCTATGGATGAGTGTCCTTCAGCAGTAGAAGATAAGCAGTTGGATGAGTTGCACTTGAAGTGCACAGAAGTCGAAAAGTAATATGTGCGAGTTTTCCGCAAGGAAAACTCGGTAAGCAAGACGCAAAGCGGATTGCGACATTTGCATATCACGATTTCCGACCCGGAAAAATAAAATGCGATAAAAAAGCGGAGCGTAAAAGCTCCGCTTTTTGTTTGGGCGGAATGTAACAAACTTGCAATAGCTTGCAAGACTTCCGTTTGTGATTCACGATTCAATCTTCAATGCAGCGTTGCAACCGGCTTCAAACTGAATCCTAATTCATGCAAAACCGACATAAGCGTTTTTACCTTTACATTTTCTGCTTTGCCTGTGCGAAGATGCTGGATTGTTGTAGGGGAAACGCCGGCACGCTCCGCAAGTTCGCGGACGCTTAAATCGGCGTTTTTCATCTGCTCGCACATAAATTCTGAGATAAGGAATTCTTCATAGGATTTTTCAAAGCTGGATTTCCATTCTGGATTTTCCATCATTCGGTCAAATGTACTCATAGTCTTTGTCATAATAGTTTCCTTCCTGTACTCGTTTAGTATAATCTTCTCGTGCAGATATTGCGCAAGCCTTATCCTTTTTTTCAGTTTTTGGCTCTTTTTGATAAAGCATGGGAGCGGTGCAGTCCTCAAGCAGTTGGATGTGCTGCACTTGAAATGTATAGAGGTTGAGAAGTAATATGTGCAAGTTCTACGCAAGGAAAACTTGGTAATGAACGTAAAACCTGATATAAAACTATTGGAGGAATTATGAGAAAGAATTTTGGTGCGAAAGAATGGCTTTATCCGATGCCTGTGCTTATCGTGGCATCTTACGACAAGGACGGAACTCCGGACGCAATGAATGCGGCTTGGGGCGCAATCAGCGATGAAAAGGAAATAGGACTTTGCCTGAGCGCGTCGCATAAAACTGTAAAAAATATCCTTGAGCGCAAGGCGTTTACGGTCAGCGTGGGAACCGCGGAATTCGCAAAGGAATGCGATTACGTCGGACTGGTTTCGGCAAACAATACGCCGGATAAATTCACAAAGGCGGGATTCCATGCGGAAAAGTCGGAATTTGTTGACGCGCCGCTAGTCAGGGAGCTTCCGTTTGCGCTTGAGTGCAATCTCATAAGCTACGATGAAAAAACAAGCCACCTGTTCGGCCAAATCGTGAACGTGAGCATTGACGATTCAGTTCTTGATTCAAACGGAAAAGTAGATGTCAAAAAACTGAATCCGATTTCCTACGACCCGGTGAACCAGCATTATCTTAAGCTGGGCGACTTTGCAGGAAAAGCGTTCAGCATCGGCCTTGAGTTGAAATAATTTGTCATTATCTGGCTTGACCCGCGACGTTTGCGAGGCAAACTCGGTTGATAACCTCTTGCATTTTTTAGCAAGATTGCCGGGACTATGCCCGGCAATGGCAGTAAATTTACAAAACTCGAAATTAAACCTGATAAGTTCTAAATGCCATGCTGGATAATCACGATGTAAAACTGCTAATATGTTAGCTAAAATAGACAAAATCAAGCAAAATTACTAATATATTAGCAATGATTCAATTAGAACAAAAAACAGCGTCGCAGATTGCCAAAGAAATTTCAGAAAGAATTGCAAAACGCAGGAAGGAACTTCATTTTACGCAGGCGGAACTAGCTGCAAGGGCGGGAATTTCTTTTGCCTCATACAAGCGGTTTGAACAAAAACATGAAATTTCGTTTGGCTCGTTGATAAAAATCGCAATCGCCTTGAATTTGGAAAATGAATTTGATTCTCTTTTTTCAAAAAAACAGTTTTTGAGCATTGAGGAGCTTATTGCAGATGAAAAAAATAGATAGACTTTCCGTATTTTTTGACAACGGCACAACAAAACGGCTCGTTGGAACATTGGCTTTGTACAAGGAACGTTATGCGGCATTTGCCTATAGCGATGAATGGCTTAAAACCGGTTTTTCCATTTCGCCTTTTTCCCTTCCGCTTGAAAAAAAAGTTTTTATTCCTGAATGGGAACCGTTTGGCGGCGTTCATGGAATTTTCAACGACAGTCTTCCTGATGGCTGGGGACGGCTTTTGGTTGACCGTATGCTTCTGAAATTGAATGTACAGCCGGAAGAACTTTCTGTTTTGGACAGGCTTGCAATAGTCGGAAAAAACGGAATGGGGGCACTCACTTACGAGCCGGAACAGTTTTTATCAGAAGAAAGTTCAATTAGTGCGGATTATGATGAGCTTTGCGAAGAATGTGAGCGGATTTTAAATTCAGACTTTTCTCAATCTGAATCTGACAAGGAAAATTTAGACCAACTTTTTTTTGCAGGAGGCTCATCAGGCGGAGCAAGACCAAAAGTTTTTGCAAAAATCAACGGAAACGGCTGGATTATAAAATTCCCTTCAAGCGTTGACTTAAAAGAAATCGGGCTTCAGGAATATGAATACAATAAATGCGCTGAAAAATGTGGCATAGAAACAAGTGAATGTGAATTGTTTCCATCAAAAAGATGTTCCGGATATTTTGGAACAAAAAGATTTGACAGATCTGACTTTGGCCGCAAAAAAATTCTTATGGCAAGCGCATCCGCATTATTGGAAACAAGCCACAGAATTCCGAATCTTGACTACAACACACTGATGCTGCTTTCTCTTCAGCTTACAAAAAATAAAGCAGACGTAGAAAAGATTTTTCGCCTTATGTGCTTTAACGTTTTTGCCCACAACCGCGATGACCATTCAAAAAATTTTTCATGGCTTTATGATGAAGAAAACCGTGAATGGAAATTTTCGCCGGCTTACGATTTGACGTACAGCAATTCGATTGGAGGAGAGCACGCAACCACAATTAACGGAGAAGGAAAAAATCCGACATTAAAAGATATTCTTGCTGTAGCAGAAAAAAATGACATAAAACATTCTTTGGCAGAAAAAATCGCACTTGAAGCTAAAACGTGTGTAAACAAAGAGCTGAAACGATGGACGGAGAATAAATAGAATTGCCGAGGTTTTCTGACCGACTTAGTTTTACAAAAATCGCAAGTCGCAGCCTGGGAATAGATTGCCGGGACTATGCCCGGCAATGACAGCAATCCGCTTGTCATTCCGTACTTATTCCATGTCATTCCCGTGCCACGACACGGGAATCTGTTAAGAGAGTCCTCAACCGGGTTTCTGAAAGAAACATCCCCAGGCAAGCCGGGGGAATGCAGTTACCATTCTGGTGATGAAAAGATTTACCTAGAATGTTACAGAAACAGGTCCTACAAGCTCACTTTCAGTTTCAGGATTTGCATCTTCATCAGGTGTGTCAGCAGCCTTTATCCAAAAATAATATGTCTTGTTAGATTCAAAATTTTTAAGAAATACGTAACGTCCAAGTTCTTCTTCATCTGTATATT
>DBIW01000028.1:4812-6014 GCA_002296965.1 Treponema sp. UBA792
TTTGCATAATAAATTTTATAGTATTCTGGTTTAGGGAATACTTCTTTCAATGTTACAGTTGTATTTGAAAGGAATGGTTTAGTTACGGTAAATCCTGTAGGAGCATCAGGCTTTTTATGTTTGAAGTCTAAAAAAACAGGTTCGCTGAAATCACTGATGTAGCCGTCGTTATAAACTTTTATCCAAAAATAAAGAGGTTTGTCTTCCAAAAGAATCTGTTCATATATTACTTCATCTGAATCAAAATAGTCTTGTTCGTCAGAAGAATATGTATATTTTTTATGCTTTACTTTTTTTGCAGAGGAAATATCATTCTCCGTGTTGGTGTAAAGATAATATTTATTATAGCTAGAGGAATTATAAAATTTAACAGGATCCCAAGTTACCACAATTTTGTTCAATATTTCTTTTGAATATTTGACTTTCAAATTTTCCGGATACGGAATTTCATTTTCGAATTTGTATGAAAAGGTTTTGGGTGTTATACCGCTTTTTCTTGGGTCCTTGTATAAATTGCTATTTGTTTCCGGATTGTAGTCCGCAATGTATCCCCAAAAATAATATGTGCCAATATTCTGGGTTTCTGCGGATAATTCCAACAAAGCACGATTATTATTATTATTATAATCGTATTTAGCTTCGCTGGCGGATTTTAAATCGTCAGTCGTGTTGTAATATATGTAAGTGGTTCCGTTGGAGATAGGCTCGTATTCATCTGCAATTATATGATACTTATTAGTTCCAGCGTCTTCCACTTTAAAACTTTCTATAGGATAGCACTTATTCGTGTATTCTCTAGTAGTAGGTGTATAAGTACTTACAAAATCTGGTTCCTGTTTGCAGCCGCATATAACTGACAAGGAAATAACCGATGCCAAAATTAGGATTGCTTTTTTTATTGTTTTCATTTGATTTCTCCCATTTGATAATGTCTGTTTTAGATTAATTTGTGGTGTAAAAAATAAGGCAACCTATAAAGCCGCAAACACAAATAGTGTCCTGCTTTATGGGTTGCCCATCTACTTATTTTCTAGTTCCGCTGCTTGAGCCTTTGCTGCCGCTTGAACTTCCACTGCTCGGAGGATTGTTTCCTCTTTGTCCGCCGCTAGGATTTCCAGTTGTAGAAGGCATTCTTCCGCCTTCTCCGTAGTACGGATTTCCCGGTGTTACAGTTGTTTTTCCCATTTTTTCTCCTGTAAAAA
>DBIW01000028.1:6084-40712 GCA_002296965.1 Treponema sp. UBA792
TTCTCCTGTAAAAAAACTGATGTGAAAATTTAAATTTTCGATTTGGTTGTTCTTTCCAAACGCAAAAACGTGCGTAGCAGTGTTTTTGCGTTTGGAGCAGATTAGTCAACCTGCTCCAATGGTATACCATTGGAGTTTTTAAAAGGTGTAAATTTTGTGTGCGCCTATTTGATATATGGGAAAAATTCTGCTTACGTTCCGGGAGAATTTTCTTGGTTTCGTCTGCGGCTTTCTGCAAATCCTCAATCTGGCTTTTTGTCATTCCCGCACTTGTTGATTTCCTCTTGTTTTACTATAATATCCGGCTATGAGTAACGAAAACGACAAGAATCCGCTTTTCTGCCATTGGGCAGATGTGATGGCGGACAAAATTATCCGTGAGCGCGGCAATCTGGACAGTTACACCTGCGCCTCCGGAATCACTCCGTCTGGAACGGTTCATATCGGAAATTTCCGCGAGATTATAACTGTTGATTTGGTTGTGAGGGCGCTCTGTGACCGCGGCAAGAATGTACGCTTTATTTATTCGTGGGATGATTATGATGTTTTCCGCAAAGTTCCGAAAAATATGCCGAACCCGGAGATTCTTGAGAAATATCTGCGTTATCCGATAACGATGGTTCCTGATACGACTGGCCGTAACGAGAACTATGCGCGTCATCACGAGGTGGACGTGGAGCAGGAGCTTCCGCGCGTGGGAATTCATCCGGAATTTCTGTATCAGGCCTCACGCTACAGGGCGCACCGTTATTCCGAGGGAATGAAAAAGGCGATGCAGAACCGCGAGCTGATAAAGGATTGCCTGAACGAATACCGCGATGAAGAGCACAAGATGAAGAAGGATGATGTCTACTGGCCGGTCGCCGTTTTCTGCGGAAAATGCAATCGCGACACGACGGAAATCACCGGATACGACGGCGAATGGAATATATCCTACAAATGTGAGTGCGGAAACTGCGAGACGGCGGACATCCGCAAATTCAGCGGCTTCAAGTTGGGATGGCGCGTTGACTGGCCGATGAGATGGAACGAGGAAAAAGTCGTATTTGAGCCGGGCGGAAAGGATCATATTTCTCCGGGCGGAAGCTATGACACCGCAAAACTTGTCTCGAAGAAAATTTACGGTTGGGACGCTCCGGTCACCATGCGCTACGATTTTGTGAATCTCAAAGGTGTTCCGGGAAAAATGGCTTCCTCAAAAGGAAATGTCGTTGCTCTGCCGGATGCCCTCAAGGTTTATCAGCCCCAGCTTCTGCGCTATATTTTTGCCGGAACAAGACCGAATACGGAATTCGCAATCAGTTTTGATCTTGACGTTCTGAAAATTTACGAGGATTACGACAAGACCGAGCGTATCGTCTATGGAATTGACAAGGCAAAGAATGATGATGTGCTGAACAAGGAGAAACGCATTTATATGCTTTCTCAGATTGACAACAAGATTCCGGAAGTCAGACCGTATCAGATTCCGTTCAGATTCCTGACGACGCTTCTTCAGATTCATTCCGGCAATATCGATGATGTGATAAAATATCTTGGAGATGTCAGACCGGAGCAGGAGGAGACGCTGCGTCAGCGCGCCGAATGTGCCTGGTACTGGGTGACGGAATGTGCTCCGGAGGAATTCCGCTTTTCTCTCAGAACTGACGGCTCAAAGGCGGTGCTTACGGAACAGGAGACGGAGCTTGTCAGGAAAATTGCTTCTGACGTGCTTCCGAAAATGGACGGACTTGACGAGAAGGCGCTTGCCCAGGCTGTCTACGATGTGGCGACCGCCGCGGAGATTGAGCCGAAGGCGATGTTCAGAGTGCTTTATCAGGCGCTTATCGGAAAGGATCAGGGGCCGAGAATCGCAAGTTTCATGAAGATAATCGGAAGGGACAATCTGACGAAAATTCTCGGTTCTTATTGACAATAATTTTGCTAAGCGGTAGATTCTTTGCCATGAAACACGATAGCTGCGTTGCAGTTTCAGAAAAATCAGAAATTCTCAAAAGCCTGCGCTCATTTTTTGAGTATCAGTACTTTTATTATTTTTATTTTTCTCGGACCTGTCGCAGAGTGGTGGCGCATAGATAGAGCCGCTTGTGTTTAATCACCAGGTAAACCCGAAGGGAACTCTGCAAAGGAGTTCCCTTTTTTTATGCCTGGAGAAAATTCTTTCCGTCGGGAAGTCTCGGAACCCGGGACAATTTTCCGTACTGTCCGCGGCGGATTGAAGCCGGTTCCTGGAAAATTTGATTTTCCTTGGAATTTATTCGTGAGGCCGGAGCTTGTTCCGGCAGATTTTTGGAGTTTTTATGATTATCACACTTAAACAGAATGCCACAGAGCAGCAGATGAAGGATTTTATTAACGGATGGAAGTCGAAGGGATTCGGCGTCCATGTTTCAAAGGGCGCGAATATTACGGTGCTGGGGCTTCTTGGAGACACCACTTCGCTTGATGCGGAACAGGTCAGCGCAAATCCGATTGTCGATACTGTCCAGCGTGTCACCGCTCCGTACAAGATGGCAAGCCGTTCGTTCCATCCGGAAGATACGGTTGTAAAGGTTGGGAATTCCGTTATTGGCGGCGGTTCGGTCGGTGTAATCGCGGGGCCGTGCTCAGTAGAAACCGAGGAGCAGGTTGTGGAGATTGCGCGCGAGGTAAAAAAAGCAGGAGCCGCTTTTCTCCGTGGCGGCGCGTTCAAGCCGCGCACTTCGCCTTACAGCTTTCAGGGACTTGGTGCAAAAGGCCTTGAATTCCTTAAGACAGCTTCAAAGGAGACAGGACTTCCTGTCGTCACGGAACTTATGGACATCCGCCAGCTCAAATATTTTGATGATGTGGACGTGATTCAGATTGGAGCGCGCAATATGCAGAATTTTGACCTTCTCAAAGAAATGGGAAAAGCCGGAAAACCGATTCTCCTCAAGCGCGGAATGTCGGCTACGGTGAAGGAATTTCTCATGTCCGCGGAATATATAATGGCAAGCGGAAACGAGAACGTGATTCTCTGTGAGCGCGGAATCCGCACTTTCGACAATTACACGCGCAACTGCCTTGACCTCAGCATTGTTCCATATCTGCACAAGGTGACACATCTTCCTGTGATTGTGGATCCGAGCCATGCCTGCGGTCTGCGGTGGATGGTTCCCACGCTTGCAAAGGCGGCTGTGGCCTGCGGAACCGACGGGCTTATAATCGAAGTCCACAACAATCCGGAAAAGGCGCTTTGTGACGGAGAGCAGTCGCTTCGCCCATCCGAATTCTCCGAGCTTATGAAGGTTCTTCCGAAAATCGCCGAAATTGAAGGAAAACATATCTGATTTTTGGAGGACGCGCAGATGAAGGAACTTAAAAAACTGAACTACGGAATCGTCGGGCTTGGAATAATGGGCGGCTCAATCGCAAAGGCAATCCGTGGCGGAGTTCTGGGTGAATCCGATTCATCCGGAAAAATTTTTGCCTGTGACAAAAACCGCTCGTCGCTTGTTCAGGCGCAGGACGGCGGCATAATCGATGCGGGCTTTTCCTCCGACTGCGTCGCCGAAATGCTTTCTCTGTGCGATTTTGTCTTCATTTGTCTTTATCCCCATGCGACGGTTGAATTTCTTGAATCAAACAGGAATTCGTTCCGTCCGGGGGCGATTGTGACGGACATAAGCGGAGTAAAAAGTCTGCTTGAAAGCCGGATTCCGCAGATTCTCCCGGAAAACGCGGATTTCATTCTTGGTCATCCGATGGCAGGCGGCGAGAAGGAAGGCTATTCAAATTCTGCGGCAGGATTTTTCGTGAACCACAATTATATTCTGATTCCGAAATCCTATAATAAGGAAGAAAATCTCCGGCTTATGCGTTCCCTGATTACGGCGATGGGTTTTTCCAGAATCACCGAAACCGACAGCGAGACCCACGACAATAAAATCGGCTTTACGTCGCAGCTGTGTCATGTCGTGGCTTCGGCGCTTGTGGAGAGCGCGGAGGACGAGCAGATAACGGTTTTTGCTGGCGGCAGTTTTGATGATTTTACGCGGATTGCGATGATAAACGCTCCTCTCTGGACGGAACTTTTTCTGAGCAACCGCGAAAAACTTGTTGCCCATATCGACACGTTCCGCAGTCATCTTGATGAGATGGAGACCTATATAAAGGAAGAGAATTTCTCCGCGCTTGAAAATCTGCTTGAGGATGTCCGCAGAAAACGCCTTGCGATGCAGGTTTCGCGGATGTCGGTTTGACAAAACAGGGTTCTGTCTATAGAATCTGACGAATGGCTGACGTTGAATTTCTGTCTTCCGCCGGAAGAACTTTCGCCGTACCGCAGGAACTTATTGCAGGCAAGCGCAGACTTACGGCGGAAGAGATAAAAATATTGAGGAGAAATCTGAACCACAATGAGGATTCCTCCTGGAGCAATTTTTATGTTGATGCGGAACCGGGCAATTTTGATCCGGAACTGATTTCAAGCTCATTTTTTTCGGGATTTATTGTTCTCGGTCGGTTAAAAAGAGCCGTCGTGTCATATCATGATTTGTTTCTTGAGACGGGAATCTGGCGTTCAAGACTTGAGAACGTGGTCACCGGTGACGAGAATGTGATCAGAAATGTCGCATATCTAAGCAATTACCGCCTCGGAAACCGGGTGATTCTTTTTAATGTGCAGGAAATGTGCTGCACGAACCATTCTAAATTCGGAAACGGAATTCTCAAGCAGGGCGAGCCGGAGTCGAACCGGATATGGATTGGTGTCGCAAATGAGAACGACGGCCGGCGCGTGCTTCCGTTTGAGGATATGATTGCCGCAGACGCATACATCTGGTCGCATTTCCGTGATGACCCTGTTCTTCTTGACCGTTTTGTGGAGATGACTGAAGCCGGAAATTCTGCCGCGTTGGATACATTCGGACAGGTTGCCGACGATGTTGTAATAAAAAATTCAGGCATCATAAAGGACGCAAAAATCGGTGCCCACGCTTACATCAAAGGCGCATTCAAGCTCAAGAACATAACCGTTCTTTCTTCGCAGGAGGAGCCGTCTCAGATAGGTGAAGGCGTTATTATGGTGAACGGAATTCTCGGCTACGGAAGCCGCGTGTTCTATCAGGCGACTGCCGCCCGTTTTGTAATCGGACGTAACTGCCAGGTAAAATACGGCGCGCGCCTTCTGAATTCGATTCTTGGCGACAATTCAACCGTATCATGCTGCGAGATTCTGAACAATCTGATTTTTCCTTTTCATGAACAGCATCACAACTCGTCATTTCTTATTGCGACTACAATCATGGGGCAGTCGAACATTGCCGCCGGAGCTACAATCGGAAGCAACCACAATTCGCGCAGTCCGGACGGAGAAATTTTCGCACGCCGCGGATTCTGGCCCGGACTTTGCAGCGACTTTAAGCACAACAGCCGTTTTGCCTCGTTCGTGCTTGCGGCAAAAGGTTCCTATCAGAATGAGCTTGACATTCCGTATCCGTTCTCGCTGGTTGCGCCCGGTCAGAACGGAGATCAGGCGGTTCATATAATTCCCGCATGGTGGTTCATGTATGATATGTTCGCCGTCACAAGGAACAACGCGAAATTCCAGAAGCGTGACAAGCGTGTTGTAAAAATTCAGCAGATTGAGACCGATCCTTTTGCTCCCGACACGATGCAGGAGATAGTTTTTGCCATAAGGCGGATAATCACCCTGACATCACTTTTTCTGGATAAAATTTCACCCGAATTTGCCGAAACCGTGGATTCTCAGGAAAAACGCTGGCAGGCGGCAAAGGATTATCTTCACCAGAATCCCGACGCCGATTTTACTTTGTACGACGAGTCCTGTCAGAAAAAGTACGGAGCCGTAATATTCAAGCCGGTTAAGGCCTACAAAATGTACCGCAAGGTTGCGAAATATTTTGCGGTCAGAACGCTTCTTGAATTCTGCCGTAAGTCCGGAGTTGACGCGTTGTCGTTGCCGCTTCTGGAAAAAATCCGCGGAATTCCGTTGTTTACGGAATGGGAAAATGTCGGCGGACAGGTGATGCCGCTTGCAAAGGTGAATGAGCTTTTTGAGAAAATCCGTTCCCGCGAGATAACGGAATGGCGGCAGGTTCATGATTTTTACGCCGCCTGCCAGGAGATGTACGAGGATTATAAGGCACGTTATTCGATTTATCTGCTGGAGCTGCTTTATTCACGTCCGATTGAGAAATTCGGAGTTGATTTGTTCCGTGACGTGATTTCGGATGTCACGTTTTTTTCCTGTGAGATTTATTCCGCTTCAATCAAGTCCCGCGAAAAGGATTACACGGATTATTACCGCCGGATGGTGTACCGTTCCAAGGTTGAGATGAAGGCTGTAATCGGAACGCTGAACGACAACTCATGCCTGCACGATCTGCGGAAATCAACCGAGGAATTCAACAACGGCATAAGAGCTATTTTTGACGGGCTTTGCTAGAATTTTATGAAGAAGTTGTTGTTGACTGTTCAGGTTGATTGCGGTGAACCGTTGTCCGTCAGAGGCTCGGAAAAGGAAGTGGTGATGGTTCCTTTCTGCGGATATGCTTACGGCGAGGATTTTAATGGAAAAGTGATGGGGACAGGTGTCGATACTCAGAAATACAGTCTTTCAGGCGGAGAAAAAACTCTTTCTGCAAGATATATTCTGGAAGGCAAGGACAAAACTGGAACTCAATGCAGGATTTTCATAGAAAACGAGCTGCGCAATAACGGATGTTGGCAGCCTTGCATTGTGACAGACAGCAAATATCTGATAGAATGGGAGAAAATTCCGCTTGCTGCGACGGTGGATGTCGCCGGCAGCGGGGTTTGTGTAAAAATATATGCGCAAGATCTTTCATAGGAGGACAAAATGAAAGTAACGAAATTTTTGAAATGTGCAGCGGCGATTGTTGCTGTTGCCGCATTGACTGGATGTGCCGACCCGAATAATCAAGGTAAACATGGGGGGGGGGTACAACTTCTGGGACTGTAACTGATTCTTCCGGAACCACGGAAGCAGATGACGGTTCATCTGGTGATGGAACTGGAGAGAAGGAGACTTCTTCAGAATCCATAATGGATAAAAAGGCAACGTTGCCTGCGGATTATATAAAAGTTATTGCTACCGATGAGGGGCTTAAAGTTGATTCCGTAAAATCCGATGAAAATTGGAGTTCTTTTACTGTTCGCATATATGCGGATGGAAAGGAAATTTTCTATGGTACAAATAGTGAAAATGTATATCCATCTCTTGATGAAAGTCTTGAAACTTATAGTGTATATCCGTTTGTAGAAAAAGATAAAGAGTATAAGATACGAGCCTGTTATTACTATAGAATAAATGACGAGCAGGACGAAAGAACAGGATATACGGAAATTGTAACGGTAAAGACGACCGCCGGTCTTGGTGAGGTGAAAATTCTCAACGAAGACGAGATTGTTGCGGACGTTGACTGGGCAAATCATACAATTGCTGTAAAGAATTCAAAATTTCCGGAGGCAAATCTCAAGGGTGTTGAGATAAAAATGACCGGAGTTCCGTATCATCTGACGGAAGATAAACTTTATTGCTGGCTTGGATATACGGCTGATTTTACTCAGCCTGGCGAAGCGGCGAAACTGAGTTACTTCTATGGTTCATATAGGCCGACTGGTTCTGATAAGGATGTTCCGGTTTGTGATTTTATCGTGGCATTCAATGTTTACGCAAAATACGAAGACAGATGGATTTATATCTATAGTATTGTTGATTCTGATAACAAATTTGTGCATCCGCTGGCAGGTCAAACAAAATCCAATACATCTGAAGATAATTATCATTATTCCGTCACTTTCAATAAGGACAGTACCGCAGATGTTGTTATATTCCTTGCAGGAACTGAAGTGGAGAAACTTAAAATGAACTGGAAAGCGAGTTATTACAATTTCTCTGATCAGGAAAATAGTATTGATAATATCGATTTGGAAACAGTTCCCGGTTCTGGTACGGATATGACTTTTAGTTGGAAGTATAATGCAAAGACCGGAGAACTTCTTTTTTAGTGATTGACGAAACTTTTTCTTTTGTTATAATCGGGCTTATGAATTTTTCATTCCTACTTCTACTATCGGTTTCTCTTTTGGCAGACGGCAGCAGATAGGTAGGGTGTGTTCATTTAGGTTGTGATCAGATTTGACCTGTCGCGTTGCGGCGGGTCTTTTTTTTTGTTCAGATAAATTTTGTGCCGCGGAATTTTCTGCGTTGGAGGTAAATATGAAAGTCAATGGAAAGTACAGGCCTTTTCCGCCTGTTCCAATCAAGAACAGGACATGGCCGGACCGGACAATCACAAAAGCTCCGGTTTGGTGTTCGGTGGATCTCCGTGACGGAAATCAGGCTCTCGTGAATCCGATGGGAGTTGAGCAGAAACTTGAATTCTTTGATCTTCTTGTAAAAATCGGATTCAAGGAGATTGAGGTCGGTTTTCCGAGCGCATCCGACACCGAATTCAATTTTATGCGCAGATTAATCGAGGAGAATCATGTGCCGGACGATGTTACGCTTCAGGTTCTGTGTCAGGCGCGCGAGCACCTTGTAAAAAGGACGTTCGAGTCGCTCAAAGGCGTAAAAAAGGCGATTTTTCATATCTACAATTCAACCTCGCCGGCGCAGCGCAAATACACGTTCGGAAAATCAAAGGATGAGATAAAGCAGATTGCGGTTGACGGTGTAAAATGCGTAAAAAACTGCCTTGATTCCGTTGCCGGAACTGAAATCAGGCTTGAGTATTCGCCGGAAAGTTTTTCCAACACGGAAGTCGATTATGCGCTGGAAGTCTGCGAGGCCGTTATGAAGGAATGGGGCGCGACTGCCGAAAACAAAATCATTCTGAACCTTCCGACGACCGTAGAATGTGCCCTTCCGAATCAGTTTGCCGACCAGATAGAATATTTCTGCCAGAATATTTCCGCCCGCGACAGCTGCATTATCAGTCTGCACAATCACAATGACCGCGGAGAAGGTGTCGCTCAGTGTGAGCTTGGAATTCTTGCCGGAGCGGACAGGGTGGAGGGAACGCTTTTCGGAAACGGCGAGCGGACCGGAAATCTTGATATTGTGAATGTCGCGCTGAATATGTACACGCAGGGCGTGGATCCGGAGCTGGATTTTTCGAACATCGAACATATTGCAAATGATTATATGCGCCTTACCGATATGCCGATTCATCCGCGCACGCCTTATGCCGGAGAGCTTGTCTTTACGGCATTCAGCGGTTCCCATCAGGACGCAATCCGCAAGGGAATGGCCGCGCGTATAAAGATGACGCCGGATTCAGCTTGGGATGTGCCGTATCTTCCGATAGATCCGCACGACATCGGCCGGCAGTACGAGGGAATCATCAGAATCAACAGCCAGAGCGGAAAGGGCGGCGCCGCGTATATTCTGGAGCACGATTTTGGAATCATGGCGCCAAAGGCAATGCATCCGGTTATCGGAGAGGTTGTCAAGGCCGCTGCGGATGCCGCTCAGAGGGAGCTTAAGCCGGCCGAGCTTTATGACGTTTTTGCGGAAAAATGGCTTAACACCAAATCTCCGCTTAATGTCATAGAAATATCGGAGCGTCATCTTGAGGGCGCGCGCGGTTCGGAAGGAACTGAACAGGTTGCGGGAATGGCGACTGTCGAATGGGAGGGCAAGCGTTATGCCATCGCCGCAAACGGAAACGGCCCGCTGGATGTGTTTGTCTCGGCGATGAGGCAGACTCCGGCACCGCGCTTCAACATAACTTCCTTTCATGAACATTCAATCGGTGAAGGTTCCGATACGCACGCCATGGCCTATGTCCAGATTACGCTTGAGGACGGAAAGCAGGTCTGGGGTGTCGGAAAAAGTTCCAATGTCGGACGCGCCGGTATCGCCGCCGTTGTCAGCGCGTTGAATTTTAAGGAATAGAATTCTGATTTGTCGCCCGCCTTTCGGAGAGTTCTGTGCGGCGGGCGGTTTTTTTTTGCAGTTCCGGTGTCTTTTCAAACTGTATTTTATAATGTAATATTGCTTTATTATGGAAGAAAATAAAGTGACCGAAAATTCCGGATTGGATGACGAAATCAGTCTGTTGGATCTTTTTGCCGTTCTGTGGCACCGCAAGGTCATGATAATTGTCATAACCCTGATTGCGATGGTCGGCGTGGTTGTATATTCAGTGGTCTCGCTGATGCTGCCGCCGGAAAAATCGTTCCTGCCGAACAAATATACTCCGGAAGCCCAGATGCTGATAAATGACAGCAATTCCAACGGAAACAGCCTTTCCTCCGCGCTGAGTTCAAGCGGACTCGGAAGCCTTGCGAGTCTGGCCGGTGTGAATGTTCAGGGCGGCTCCTCAAACAGCGCCCTTGCCGGTTACCTTGTCCAGAGCAACACGATTCTTGATGCGGTTGTTGATAAATTCGGACTGGTTGAGCGCTACAAGATAGAAAAATATCCAAGAACATCGAGCCGCACGGCCCTCAAAAAAATGCTGCTCTCTTCATTTGACGATGACACAGGCGTGTTCTCCGTAAAATTCACTGATACGGATCCGGAATTCGCAAGGGATGTGGTGAATTTTGTTGTCGATCTGCTTGAGGAGCGTTTTCTTGACATGGGAATCGACAAGAACAGGCTTTCCAAGGCAAACCTTGAGGCGAACATAAAGAATTCCTACGAGGAAATTCTGAAGCTCCAGAAGCAGATAACCGAAATCGAGCGTTCCGTGTCGAATGTCTATTCCGCGAACGGAACTCCTTCCATCGTGATGGACGCTTCCATGGTAAAGATGGAGCTTGAGGTTCAGGAAAAAATCTACGCCCAGCTCAAGGCGCAATACGAGATGCTCAAGGTCACAATGGCAAGCGAGCAGCCTGTTTTCCAGATTCTTGAGTATGCGGAAATTCCTGATCAGAAATCAGGTCCGAGCCGCGGAAAGCTTTGCATAATCGTCACATTCGCCGCCGGATTCATCTCCGTGTTCATCGCGTTCCTTATGAATGCGTTGGAAAACATAAAAAATGATCCGGAAGCGATGAAAAAACTTAAAGGAAATAAATGATGCGGAAAATCACCTGTTTTTTTTGTGTTGGATTTTGTCTGTTCGGTCTTGCGGCTCAGACTGATTCGTCCAGGCGCGGACTTATGGCGGATTTTCAGAATGCGCAGAGCGCACAGAACAATCTTAGGAAACTCCAGAATTCTTCCGGAAAATCGGATTCGAATTCTGATTCCGGCACGGAAGAATATGAATCGGTTCTTACAGCGGATATAATCGGTTCACCGCAGATGGCGATGGCCAACGCCGATTACATGGTTACCGCCGGTGATATTTACACGCTCGGATATGCGGTTGGAACGAATGCCGTCACCTATACGATTGCCGTGGATTCATCCTATAGAATCAGAGTCGCGAATCTGGCGGTTCTTGACGGAAGCGGAAAAACATATACTGGTCTGCGCCGTCAGGTCGAGGAGATTGTCTCCAAAAACTACCCGATGAGCGGAGTTCAGTTTGCGCTGACTTCTCCTGCGGTTTTTACGGTGATTGTCAGCGGCGAGGTTAAAAATACTGCTGAACGCGAGGCGTGGGCGCTTACAAGGCTTTCTTCGGTTCTGGATAAAATGCTTACACCGTATTCCTCGACAAGAAACATAGAGATAACAAGCGCATCCGGCAAAAAGAAGACCTATGACCTTTTTAAGGCGGCGCGTGACGGCGATATGAGCCAGAATCCTTATCTGAGACCGGGCGATGTGATTTCCGTTCCAAGAGCGGACCGCAAGGTTACTGTCGGCGGTGCGGTGGAGCGGCCCGGAACTTACGAGCTGCTTGCCGGAGAAAATCTGACAAGCCTGCTTGATGTTTATGCCGGAGGACTTGTTCCTCAGGCCGACAGAAGCAGCGTGGAGCTTACGCGTATTATCGACGGAAACGACAGGAGCGGAACAAAATTGTATCTGAACTTGGATTCCTCTCCTGATTTTGAGCTTAAACCCTATGATAAAGTTGAGGTCTCCTCATTTTCCGATTTGAGGCCGGTCATGTTTGTTGAGGGAGCCGTGTATACTTCCGAAGATGACGGAACGGAACTTGAGACTTCCGCGCGCAAGGCCGTAAGATTTGAATCCGGTACAAACTATGCCTATTTTGTCAGAAAGAATTCGACCTGGTTCAGCACAACCAGTGATACGGAAAATGCGTATATAATAAGGCGCGGAGAGGTGATTCCTCTGAATCTGAACAAAATTCTGTACGATTCAGGTTACACCACGGAGCTTACCGTCGAGGCAGATGACGTGCTTAGGGTTCCGTTCAAGCAGTATTTTGTCTCCGTGGCAGGTTCGGTGAACAGTCCGGGGCGCTATCCGTATATTCCGGACAGAACTTATGAATACTATATCGGTCTTGCCGGCGGATTCATAAAACTTCAGAACATGGGAAATTCGGTTGCGATTGTTGATATTGACGGTAAAAAACTTGGCACCACGGATGTGATTACGCCGGAATGTACTATTACGGCAAAAACTAATTCTCCAGTGTACTATATTAATGTCTTTGCGCCGATTATAACCACCATTCTTACGGCGACATCGACGGTTCTTTCAATAATCGCATTTACGGCAAAATGATTTGCATTATTGATAAGTCCAAGAAGCTCTGACTTCTGTTTTCCTGCGTCAACACCTGAAATTTTGTAACGAAATTTCAGGTGTTATATTTTTAATATATAACAATTTTTTATAAAGGCGGGAAAAATATGAAGAAAATCAAGACTTTTACAGAATGTCTTTTTGGGGCATTTTTATTGGGTTGTTTGGCTTTTGCGGGATGCAGTTTTTCCGACGGTTCCGGCTCTGATTCCAGCGGAAGCGGAATTCCGTCGGGAAGCGGTGGCTCGTCTTCCGGCTCGGTTGAGACAGCGACAACTGTAACTTCTGAAATCACTTCTTTCAATTCATCGGACGAAATCGACATAACTTCCTGGCCGAATTCTTATTCTCCGAACTCTTCTTCACGAAACATAATCACAGACGCGGCGGCTTACGAAAGCGTTGCTTTTGGCGGAACTTTATACATCGATTTGAGCAAACTTCAAGTTTCTGTAGACAATTCAACCTGGACTTCTTTGGCTGATGGCGGAGAATCTGCAACTGTAACTTTGGATTCGGTTCAAATTACTGCGAATATTTCAGACGGCGTTCTTTATATCGATTCATCTTCTTACAAATCAAACTTGAAATTCGACATAACAGGAACTGCGGAAAAAGGCGCGCTGAACATTTCTTCACATAAAAAAGGAACGGTCGCGCTTTATCTTCACGACGTGGCAATCGCTTCAAGCGGAAATTATCCCTGCATAAACGTTGACGCAAAATCGACGGTTTATCTTGTGGTGGAAGGCGAAAACTCGCTCACAGACGGCAGAAAATACGGAACCGGCTACAGCTCGGAAGAAGGAACGGATTATTATTCAAACGGTTTTTCTGGAACAAAAGCTGACGATGCGGAACTTACTGCGAGCTGGGCAAAGGGCGACAAGACAAAAGGCTCAATTTATGCGAAAGGCGCGCTCTTGATTTCTGGAAGCGGCTCGCTCACCTTGAACGAGGGCTACAAGCACGGAATTTATTCAAAGGACTATATCAGAATTTTCGGCGGAACATTAAACGTGAACACAAGCGGACGGAACGCAATCCAAAGCGTGAACGGCTTTGTAATGGACTCAGGCGAAATCACAATCAGCGGAACCGGCGCGAACACGAACAATCAGAGCCGAGGAATCATTGTTGAGGGAGCGGAAGACGAGGACAATCCGGGCGAAGGATTTATCGTCATAAACGGAGGAAAAATTACTTCTTCAACTGTTGGAAAAGGAATTTCGGCAAAATGGGATTATGAGGACGACGTGGAAACTGAAGACACAAGCGACGATCCGTATCCTTACGTTCTGATTAAAGGCGGAGAGATCAGCATAACGACGACCGGAACTCCGGCTGACGAGTCAAGTTCTGCTTACACATTTACAGATGCGGACGGCGTTACGGTAAGCGAGACGACAAAACTCAGCCCGGAAGGAATCGAGGGAAAGCAGGCGGTCTTTATCTCAGGCGGAATTTTAAGCTTGAACTGCACGGACGACTGCATCAACGCAAGCCGCGACGATTCAGGCTACGCAGGGCAAGTCGTAATCAGCGGCGGAAACATTTATGCGAATTCTTCCTCAAACGACGCGATTGACTCAAACGGAACGCTTACTATAAACGGCGGCGTAATTGTGGCTTTGACGGCAAAAACTCCAGAATGCGCGTTCGACTGCGACGAGAACACTTTTGCAATTACAGGCGGACTTTTGGTAGGAGTTGGAACGAGCAACTATTCAAAGCCGACTTCAAGCGCATGTACGCAAAGTACAGTCGTTCTTTCCGGAAATTATTTTGGCGCGGGCGGAACAACTTTCGCCGTTGAAGATTCAAGCGGAAACGCGGCTTTTGCGTTTGCAATTCCGTCTGTGTTCGGAACAAGCGCAAGTTCGCAATATATAATGGTTCTTTCCTCGCCTGAAATTGTGGCGGGTGCAACATACAAAGCCGTGAGCGGAGTTACAGCAAGCGGCGGAAGCACGTTCAATAATCTTTATGTTGAATTGCCGGACGTTTCAGGCGGCACAACAACCGCAAGCGACATTGCGACAACAACTTCCAGCTACGTTTACACAAAAACAAGCGGAACGACCGGCGGAGCAATGGAAGGAACACATCCGAATCCGGGACCGGGCGGAAACGGCGGCGGAAGAATGTAATTTTCCTGCATGATGGCCTGTTCCGCCGGAGATTGTATTACTGATTCACGCGGAAAAACTTGTTCTCCGTTCATTTTGGCGGTATATTTTTAATAAACAGGAGAAATTATGGGATTTTTGAAGGATAAAGTCGCAATTATAACCGGCGGCGGAAAAGCTGTTTTGAGCGACGGAAGCTGCGGGTCAATCGGTTACGGAATTGCAACTGCTTATGCAAAAGAAGGCGCGAACCTTGTACTGACGGGACGAAATCTGCAGAAGCTGAATGATGCGAAATCGGATTTGGAGTCAAAATACGGAATCAAGGTTCTTGCGGTTCAGGCTGATGTGAATGCCGGCGCAGACAACGAATCTGTCGTGAGCGGCGTTGTAAAGCAGGCTGTTGATACGTTCGGCAGAATCGATGTTCTTATCAACAATGCACAGGCTTCGGCTTCCGGCGTTACGCTTGCGGAGCACACAACCGACCAGTTCAATCTGGCTCTTTATTCAGGACTGTACGCGGCGTTCTACTATATGAAGGCATGCTATCCTTACCTGAAAGAATCAAAAGGTTCGGTGATAAATTTCGCCTCAGGCGCGGGACTTTTCGGAAACTACGGACAGTGCGCTTATGCCGCCGCAAAAGAAGGAATCCGCGGACTTTCGCGCGTCGCCGCAACGGAATGGGCGGCGGACGGAATCAACGTGAACATAGTCTGTCCGCTTGCCTGGACCGCCCAGCTTGAGAAATTCCAGCAGGCGTATCCGGACGCATTCAAGGCGAATGTGAAAACTCCTCCGATGGGACATTTTGGCGATGTAGAAAAAGAAATCGGTCGGGTCTGCGTTCAGCTTGCCTCGCCGGACTTCAAATACATGAGCGGCGAGACAATCACGCTTGAAGGCGGAATGGGCCAGCGACCGTAGAATCCGTTTTGCCGGCAGGAATGTTACATCATTTCGTAGAAAATAATAGATGAGGCCTGGGCAACGTTCAGGCTGTCTATTATCGGCGATTTTTTTCCCTCGTTCATGCCGGCGAATGGAATTATAACCAGCTCATCGCAGTTCTTTTTTATTATGTCCGAAATTCCGTTTTCCTCGTTTCCCAGCACTACCATCATCGGTTTTCCGTCCGTCCTGATTTTTCTGAGTGCAGAAACCGTTTTTTTTGCATCGAGCGATGTTCCTATTACGCTCATTTTTCCTTTTACCGCTTCAATCAGACGGACTGATGAGCGGACGGAATAAATCTTCACAAATTCCATTCCGCCTTCGGCGACACGGTATGAACTTGTGGTGATTGTGCTTTGCGCCTCGTCTGTCGGAATCACGATGTTCTTTATTCCGAAAAAGGCCGCGCTTCTTACAATCGCACCGAAATTGTTGGCGTTTCCGATTCTGTCGAGAAGAACGGCATTCTGTTTCTCCTCAATCCATTTTTCCGTTATGTCCGAGTCTATCGGGGTGATTTCCGGTGTCTCAATCATTGCGACAACACCCTGGTGGTGTACGCTTCCGCAGAGCCGCTCAAGATCGGCGGCCTCAACCTTGTTGTATATTCCGTGGTTCTGGGCAAGTTTCTTGCAGAGTCCTCCGAAGCGTGGCGCCACCTCCTCCGTAAAGTAAAGGCGGACTATTTTTTCCGGATGTGTTTTCTCAAGTTTTTTTACAGCTGCAAATCCGCATACGGCAAGTTCATTTCTCTGTTTGTTCTTCATTTTTACAATATATCAGTAATGATTAAGATTGTAAAATATATATTGTTTTGATATTCTTTGGCTTAATTTTAATTCGAGAGGTTTTTATGAGGAATTCTGTCTTTTTCCGCAGGACACTGTCTTTGATTGCCTGCGGAATTGTCCTTTCAGGAACGTTTTTTGCATCCGAGAGGAATGTTGTTTTCCGTGAATCATGGAATACGGCGGAAATACACGAAATCAGCACGGAACTTTCGTCTGAGGAGCTGGAAATCAGTCCGATTTACGGAGACGAGGTTACCGTTGAGATTTCGTCCAACAATATGCGTAAGACTCCGGAAGTTTCATTCGGGGACGGAGTGCTTTCCATAAAGTCACAGAATAAGTTGGCGTCATTTTCCGGACTCAGAATCAAGGTGAAAATTTTTATCCCGCATGGTTTTGTGCCTGATACGATTAATGTGGAGACTGCTTCCGGAGATATTGATGTTGAGGATGTCTCCGCCGGAACTTTTACGGTTAGGGCGGCAAGCGGTTCGGTAGAAATAGAAGATGTCACTGTTTTCGGAGAAATTTCGCTCAGAGCCTCCAGCGGTTCCGTCGAGGCGGATAATGTCACGGCCTCCAGAATCGACTTGAATTCTTCCAGCGGAAAAATTTCAATTGAGGATTCGGAATGTGAGTTCCTTTATGGAAAAACCGCAAGCGGCGGAATTTCGGCAAAGGAAATTCTTGTGGACAGCTTTGAGATTTCTTCATCCAGCGGCGGAATTTCGCTTTCGCTGCTGAATGAGCCGAAGGCCGAATCGGAGATTTCTTCCTCAAGCGGAAAAATCAATCTGAGAATTCCGCGGGCTGCGGCGTTCAGCGTGTCGGTTTCCTCGGTCAGCGGAAATTTTTCTGATAAGATAAACGGAGATACGTTCCGCCCGCGCGGAGAATTCCATTCTGATTACAACGGCGGCGGCGCGGAGATAAAGCTTTCATCAACTTCCGGCGGAATCTCGCTTGCCTGTTCTGAGCTGTAAATAAAATTACCGTATAAAACTTTATCTTATGAATAAAAACACCTCCTGAAATTGAACTTTATTGTCCAGCTTCAGGAGGTGCTTCATTTATGAGCGCATTTTTTATGCTGCGGACTTTATTTATGCGAACGGATTCTCCGTCGGATAAAGCTGGCCTGCCGGCTTGTTGTAAGCGATGTCCTCAATTCCAAGATACTGGAAGATTGTGAACAGGGCTTTTCCGACATGACCGAATGCGACAGCTCCGTGATGCGGATACTGTTTCTGTACAAGCACGTGGCGGTAGAAGCGTCCCATTTCCGGAATCGCAAAAATTCCGATTCCTCCGAAGGAACGTGTCGGGACGGGGAGAACTTCGCCCTGTGCGATATAGGCCTGAAGCTTTGTGTCCGCGCGGGTCTGAAGCCTGAAGAATGTGATTTCTCCGGCTGCAATGTCTCCTTCGAGCGTTCCGCGTGTGAAGTCCGGCTCGCTGCCTTTCGGCTCAAGAAGTCTGTGCTGAATCAGCTGATATTTTACTCCAGGCTTGCTTGAAGGCGCAAGGCGGCAGAATGGCGTGTTTCCACAGTGGAAGCCCATGAATGTGTCTGTGAGCTTGTAGTCATATCCGAATTTGCCCTTGATGTCAGAATTGTACATATCGGCCGGAACTGAGTTGTTTATGTCGAGCAGGGTTACAGGCGCTCCTGTGACGCAAGTTCCGATGTATTCGCTGAGCGCTCCGAAAATGTCCACTTCGCAGGCAACAGGAATTCCGCGGCTTGCAAGGCGACTGTTCACATAGCAAGGCTCGAATCCGAACGCTTCCGGAAATGCCGGCCAGCATTTGTCGGCAAAAACGACATAATCACGCGCGCCCTTGTTCTTTTCCGCCCAGTCAAGCAGTGTCAGCTCAAACTGCGCCATGCGCGGTAGGAATTCAGGATAGTTGTTTCCGCTGGCGCCGAGTTCCTGTGCCATATCCTCGACAACGTCCTTGATTCTCGGATCATCTTTGTGCGCCTTGTAAGAGACGAGCAGATCAAGCTCTGAATTCTCCTGGATTTCAACGCCGATGTCGTAAAGTCCTTTTATCGGAGCGTTGCAGGCAAAGAAATCCTGTGGGCGCGGACCGAATGTTATGATTTTCAGGTGGGAAAGGCCGATCAGCGCGCGTGCGACAGGAACAAAATCCTTCATCATTGCGGCGACTTCTTCCGCCGTTCCGACCGGATATTCAGGAAGAACAGCCTTGAGGTGGCGCAGTCCCAGATTGTAGGAGCAGTTCAGGACACCGCAGTAGGCGTCTCCGCGTCCGTCGATAAGGTTGTCTCCGTGCTCTTCGGCGGCGGCGGCGTACATCACCGGACCGTCAAAATTCTTTGCAATCAGTGTCTCCGGAGTTTCGGGGCCGAAGTTTCCGAGGAAAACGCACAGCGCATTGCATCCGGCTTTTTTCACGTCTTCGACCGCCTTCAGCATGTCGGCTTCGTTCTCTACGGTGATTTTACATTCATAAAGGTCAGAGCCGTAGGCCTTTGCAATCGCCGCCCGTCTTGATTCAGAAAGGGAGATGATAAAGCAGTCTCTGCTTACGGCAATGATTCCGAGCTTTACATCAGGAATGTTCTTGAACATAAGTTTGCTCCTATAATGTGTGTTTTCAGATTTTGCGGAAGGCTCCGTGGAAAAGCACGGTCAGCCTTTTTCCGTTTTGAAGATGAATTTTATCCCATAATGCCATATTGTCAAGCGGAGAATTTACCTATATCAGGAGAATTCAATCCGTATGATGAAAAATCTGCCCTGCGGACAAACTTATTGGCCTTCGGCGAGAAACAGAGTTCCTTTTGCTTTTCCGGAAGCGAGATTGTCCAGAATTTCCGGGGCGGAGCCGTTCGCAAGAAGCATTGGAATTCCGTAGACGGTCGTCTTTTCCGCCGCCTGAATTTTTGTCTCGATTCCTCCCGTGCCGAATGAATTCGCATTGCCGATGGTTATGGATTTTCGCAGCGAGCTTATGTCGGACACAACTTCTATCAGTTTTGCTTCTGAATTCGATTTCGGGTTGTCGGTGTAGACTCCGTCTATGTCGCTGAACAGAATAAGCAGATCCGCGCTCCAGAGAATTGCGGTCAGCGCGCTCAGATTGTCGTTGTCGCCGATTGAATTCTCCTCGAACGACACGGAATCATTTTCATTTATCACTGGAATCACGCCTTCGTCCACGAGTGTAAAAAGCGTATTCCTCAGGTTGAGCGAGTGGTGCGGATCCTCAAAATCTTCCTTTACGAACAGAAGCTGCCCGATGTGAAGATCCTGCATCGCGAATGCCGTCCGCCATTGGCTTATGAGCTCCACCTGGCCGATTGCGCAGAGAGCCTGCCTGAAATGTATGTCCTTTTTCCGCGCCCATTCCTTGAGCGTGGAGACTCCGGAAACCTGCGCGCCGGAAGATACGACGACAATCTGTTTTCCCATGTCAATCAGATTGCGGCACTGCCGTGCGAACTCCTGCATGAATTCCGTGTTCTGCGTGCCGTCCGGTTTTGCAAGCGTGTTGCTTCCGATTTTCACGACAATTTTGCGCGACTTCCTTATTGTTTCCGCGATTGTAGTGTCAGTCCTGTCCGTTCCGCTCATCTTGTCTGTCCGTCCCCGTCTATAAGATATTTTGTTGTTGTAAGAACTTTTATTCCCATCGGTCCGCGTGCGTGCAGTTTCTGCGTGCTTATTCCAAGTTCCGCTCCGAATCCGAATTCTCCGCCGTCGGTGAATCTTGTCGAGGCGTTCACGTAGACGCAGGCCGCATCGACTTTTGACTGGAACATTTTTGCCGATGTCATGCTTTCGGTGATTATGCTTTCGCTGTGCTTTGAGTTGTGGCCGTTGATGTATTCGATTGCCTCTTCTACGGAGCCGACCGATTTTAGGCAGCATACGTAATCAAGGAATTCGCAGCCGAAATCTTCGGTTTTTGCGGGAACAATAAAATCCTTTTTGCCGCAGTTTCTCTCAAGAATTTCCAGACAGAATTTGTCGGCACGGAGCTGGACTCTTCCGGCGAATCTTTTTTCCATCTGCGGAAGGAATTTTTCGGCAATGTTCCTGTTCACGACGATACATTCCACTGAATTGCATACACCGGGGCGTTGGATTTTCGCGTTTTCGGCGATATTTACGGCTTTTCCGATGTCCGCGGATTCGTCTATGTAAAGGTGGCAGATTCCGCTGCCCGTCTCAATCACGGGAATTTTAGCATTCTCGACGACGGTTTTTATAAGGCTCGCGCTTCCTCTGGGAAGAACCACGTCGATTTTTCCGGTCGCCGAAAGGATTTTCTGGACATCCTCATGGTTCTTTCCGCTTGGCTCGACAAGCTCGACTGCCTGAGGAATTCCTGTTTTGGATTCTGCAAGCGCGTCCTTTATTATTCCGACAATCGTTCGGTTTGAGTTGTATGCGGATGAGGAGCCGCGCAGAAGAATTGAATTTCCGCTTTTGTATGCGAGGCAGAATGCGTCCACCGTGACATTCGGGCGGCTTTCGTAGATTATCGCGACGGTTCCGAGGGGAACTCTTACCTGACGGATTGTAAGTCCGTTCGGTGTCTTCCATCCAGCGAGTTCCTCTCCAACGGGATCCGTCTGCGAAATCACAAGGTTCATGCTGGCGATTATTCCGTCTATGCGCCTGTCGTCCAGAGCAAGCCTGTCAATCATGGATTCCTTTGTTCCTGCAGCCCGCGCATTCTCCGTATCCTTTCTGTTCGCGTCAAGAATTTCGCCGCGCCTTGAATTTATCGCTTCGGCAACTGTCTTCAGCGCGGAATTTTTCTGCTCCGCTGTCTGTAGGGCAAGCATTTCGCTTCCTGTCCTGAGCGATCCGCACATATTGTCAAAATCCATGGAAACCTCCGCAAAAAAATAAAAGCCGGAACTGTTGAGTTCCGGCCAAAAAAGATCAGTAGTTTGCAAGAAAATACATTCCAGTCATCATTGCAACACGGCATTTTTGTTCCGGCCAGCTGCATTGCGGCGGAAGACTGCTTATGTACCACCAGAAAATTCCAAATTCAGGGTCGATTCTGAGCGTGTATTCGCGGAATTCGGGAGCATCCGTTTTTTGTCCGAACATCAGGAAGACCGCATGATTTATTATCTCCAGAAAAAGCGAATAGTTTTCTTTGTAGTTTTTTCCGTTAAGCTCAAGCCGCGTCAGTTTGTACAGAAGCTGTTCCTTCACCTCTATGTCGGATTTCTCAACCCAGATTTTCTGGATCAGCAGCGTCAGATTGTTCTTGAAACTTGAAAGCAGCTTTTTTTCGGCCTCGATGTCTGATGAGGAGAACTTTTTTCCGGCTCCGAAAATCTCTGCGATTTTGTCCGCCGCTTCCGAAAAATTCTCGTCGTCGGCAAGAAATTCTGAAAGAGCGGCGATTTTGTCCGCCTCAAGGAATTCTGAAATCAACGAGCCTTCATTTTTAATATTCATAACGGAGATATTAAATTTTTATTGTCATTTTTTCAAGTGGCATAAAAATCTTCAATTATATCACAGTTATATACACATTCCGCGAAATCTGCTAAGATAAGGCTTTAGTATGGTTTCAGCTGCTAAAATATCAAAATGTTTCTCCCGACTCATTGCAGTTTTCGGCGGCAAAATTCTATCGTTTGAATCAATAAAAAATACAGTTTTTTCTCATCTGACTGAATAGGAGTGGAAGATGCCCTTAAATCCTGACATTCACAAGGTTATGGTTATCGGTTCGGGTCCGATTGTTATCGGACAGGCGGCCGAATTTGATTATGCCGGAACACAGGCGTGCAAGGCTTTGAAGGAGCAGGGGCTTGAGGTTGTCCTGGTGAATTCAAATCCTGCCACGCTTATGACGGATCATTCCATGGCGGACGCAATCTACATCGAGCCGCTTATTCCGGAGACAATCCAGCGCATAATCGAAAAGGAAAAACCGGATTCGCTTCTTTCCACGCTTGGCGGTCAGACAGGACTTACTCTTTCGATGGAGCTGGCGAAATCCGGATTTCTTGCGGAACACGGAGTTCAGCTGCTGGGCGCGCGTCCTGATACGATTGACAAGGCCGAAGACCGTCAGATGTTCAAGGATACAATGCTTTCCATAGGAGAACCCTGTATTCCTTCAAAAGTCGTTACGACTTATGAGGATGCGGCTGACTTTGTTCATAATGAAATCGGTTTTCCCGCGATAATCAGACCGGCTTTTACGCTTGGAGGAACCGGCGGCGGAATTGTGAACAATGATTCTGAGCTTGACGAGATTGCGCATAACGGACTTCATCGCTCTCCGATTCATCAGATTCTTGTCGAGAAATGCATTTCCGGCTGGAAGGAAATCGAATTCGAGGTTATGCGCGACCATTCCGGCAATGTGCTGACAGTCTGCTCCATGGAGAATTTTGATCCTGTCGGAGTTCATACCGGAGATTCCATCGTAATCGCTCCTGCGGTCACGCTTGCCGACAAGGAGTACCAGATGCTGCGTTCAGCCGCGCTCAACATAATTTCCGCGCTTAAAATTGAAGGCGGCTGTAACTGTCAGTTCGCGCTTAATCCGGAGTCATTTGAATATGCGGTAATCGAGGTGAATCCTCGGGTTTCCCGTTCGTCTGCGCTCGCGTCCAAGGCGACCGGCTATCCGATTGCAAAAGTGGCTTCGCTCATCGCCATCGGATATAATCTTGACGAGATTCCTAATTTTGTCACAAAGAAAACTGCGGCCTGTTTTGAGCCTGTTCTTGATTACGTTGTCGTAAAAATGCCGAAATTTCCGTTCGATAAATTTGTCTATGCAGCGCGCAAGCTCGGAACCCAGATGAAGGCGACCGGAGAGGTTATGTCCATCGGACGCTCGTTTGAGGAGGCGCTGATGAAGGCCGTCCGCGGCGCGGAAATCGGTGTTACTTCGCTCAACCTTAAAATTCTGAAGGATGAGAGCGACGAGAAAATCCGCGAACGTGTGGGGCATTGTACCGATCAGCGTCTGTTCGCCGTTTTTGAGGCGCTGAAACGCGGAATCATGACGGTTGACGAAATTCACAGGCTCACAATGATAGATGAATGGTTCCTGAACAAGCTGATGAATCTTGTCGAGATGGAAGACCGTTTTGACATGATAAAGGATGAGGCGGAAATCAGCGGAACCGAAACTGCGTCTCTTACTCCGGAACTCTATCTTGAGGCAAAAAAAATGGGCTATCCGGACAAGGTGATAGAGTCTATGACCGGCGTAAAAATTCCGGGAGGAACCGGAATTCTTTCGGAGGCCGCGCTTGCCTCGGAACTCCGTAAAAACGGAAAGCTTGCCCATCTGTCCGCCTCGTATAAAATGGTCGATACCTGTGCCGGAGAATTCAATGCGGAGACTCCGTATTTTTACGGCGGCTACGATGAGCAGAACGAGGCGGCCGAATTTCTTTCCGACATGGAGGCTGCCGGAAAACGCAGCAAGAAGGGAACGATAATTGTTCTTGGCTCCGGCCCGATCAGAATCGGCCAGGGAATAGAATTTGATTATGCCTCGGTTCAGTGTGTTTGGAGCCTGAAAAAGCTCGGATATGAAGTGGCGATTATAAACAACAATCCGGAGACTGTCTCCACCGATTTTGACACGGCGGACCGTCTTTATTTTGAGCCGCTTACTCCGGAAGACGTGATGGGGGTAATCAGCACCGAAAAACCGCTTGGTGTTGTTGTCGCTTTCGGCGGACAGACGGCAATCAAGCTTACAAAATTTCTTGACAGTCAGGGAATCAGAATTCTCGGAACTTCCGCCGATTCGATTGACGTCGCCGAGGACCGCGAGCGCTTCGAGGATCTTTGCGAGCGGCTTCACATAAACCGTCCGCGCGGACAGACCGTCTTTACTACGGAGCAGGCGCTTGTATCCGCCGAAAAAATCGGTTATCCGATTCTTCTCCGGCCGTCTTATGTGCTTGGCGGTCAGAACATGATAATAGCATTCAACGATGCCGATGTCCGCGAGTATATGGCGATAATTCTTGCGCAGGGAATAGAAAATCCCGTCCTGATTGACAAATACATGATGGGAACTGAACTTGAGGTTGACGGAATCTGCGACGGAGAGGACATCCTTATTCCCGGAATCATGGAGCATATCGAACGGACTGGAATCCATTCCGGCGATTCGATAGCGGTTTATCCGTCCTGGAATCTGAACGACATTCTCCGCGAAAAAATTATCCGCCAGTCAAAGGAGCTTGCGCTTGCGCTCGGAACAAAAGGTCTTGTGAATATTCAGTATCTGATTTACAACAATGACCTCTATATAATAGAAGTGAATCCGCGTTCAAGCCGCACGGTTCCGTATATCAGCAAGGTTACCGGAGTTCCGATGGTCGAGCTGGCGACGCGTGCCATGCTCGGAGAAAAAATTAAGGACATGGGCTACGGAACCGGACTTTACAGAATTCCTCCGTATTTCGCGGTGAAAGTTCCTGTTTTCAGCTTTGAGAAACTGATGGATGTGGATACGCATCTTGGCCCGGAGATGAAGTCCACCGGTGAGGTGCTTGGTCTTGCCTCTACAATGGAGGAGGCGATTTTCAAGGGACTGATAGGAGCCGGCTACAACATGAAGCGTTCCGGCGGAGTTCTTTTTACCGTCCGCAAGACCGATCAGTATGAGATTCCCGATTTGGCCCGCAAATTCTACGATATGGGATTCAGGCTTTATGCTACTGAGGGAACGGCAAAGACTATCCGTGACTTCGGGATGGAGGTCGAGGTTGTCAACAAAATTCATGAGAATCCGGACGACAATCTGCTGACGATGCTTGATTCCGGAAAAATAGACTATGTGATTTCCACATCGGCAAAAGGCCGGGATCCGCGCGCCGATTCGGTGAAGATGCGCCGTCATGCCGTTGAGCGTGATATTCCGTGCCTCACTTCCATTGATACGGCGAATGCAATTGCCAACAGTCTTGCAAGCCATTACAGCGCCGAAAATGTGGAGCTTGTGAACATAAATGCCTTGCGTGAGTCAAAACAGAAGCTCCATTTCTACAAGATGGAATGTACCGGAAACGATTTTATCCTTATAAATACGCAGAATCAGCCGGTGAACAATCCTGGCGGACTTGCGGTGCGGCTGTGCAACCGGAGAAACGGTATCGGTGCGGATTCGCTTGTTCTTGTGGAGCAAAGTTCCGTGGCGGATGCGGCGATGCGTTTCTTCAATCAGGACGGCTCAGAAGGAAAGATGGCCGGAAACGCAATCCGTGCGGTGGCAAAATATCTGTACGACAATAATGTGAACGGAATTGCGGAACGCCGCTCAAAAATCACGGATCCAACCGCCGAAATCACCATAGAGACAAAGAGCGGAATAAAAAAGCTGACGGTCTATAAGCTGAACGGAAAAGTTTCTTCCGTTACGGTTGATATGGGAAGGCCTGAATTCTCACCCGAATCTCTGCCCACAACGCTGGAGCCTGTCGGTGTTTCGGTTGCGGCAGGCGGCAGTTCGGAAAAAGCCGTAATCGGTGTGCCTCTTACAGTCGGCGGAATAAACTACGACGTTAACTGCCTTTCTGTCGGAACTCCGCATTGCGTCGTTTTCTGCGGCTTTGTGGATAAAGTCGAGGTCGAGCGGATCGGCCCGATGTTCGAGAACAATCCTGTTTTCCCGAACAGGACGAACACGGAATTTGTGCGCGTCGTCGGACCGAACGAACTCAAGATGAGAACCTGGGAACGCGGAAACGGCGAGACTCCGGCCTGCGGAACAGGAGCTTGTGCGGCGGCTGTCGCGGCTGTTCTTAAGGGAGACTGCCCGATGAATGAGAACATCACCGTAAAAGTCCGCGGAGGAAGTCTGATTGTCAAATACACCGGAGAAACCGTCTATCTTACCGGCGGCGCCGACCTTCTTTACGAGGGCGACATCGAAATCTGATTGCAGGGGAATTTTATGCAGGACAATCTTAATCTGAACAGAAAAATCGCGCTTACCGGAGCGATGAGCGCGCTTGTCGTTGTGCTGGGAATCACAAGGCTTGGTCTTATTCCCATCGGTGCTACGGCTTCGATAACCATTCTCCAGATTCCGGTTATTCTTGTCGTGATGCTTGCGGGGCTGCCCGAAGGTCTTGTTGTAGGAGCGGTGTTCGGAATTCTGTCTCTCGTGCAGGCGGCGATGAGCCCCAGCGGAATTCTTGATCCTCTTTTTGTGAATCCGCTCTGTTCCGTGCTTCCAAGGATGTTGCTTGCGGCTGTCGCCTGGTGTATATGGAAAATTCTTCATCTGATTCCGAAAATTCCTGATTCGATTTCTGCCGGAATCACCGGATTTGTTGCGACTGTCGCGCATACTTTTCTTGTAATCGGCTGCATTTATATTTTCAAAGGTGCCGCCGTAAGGGAAGCGATGGGCGGAATGGGATATTTTGCCGTGATTGCGGCCCTGATGTTCAATGCGGTGCTTGAGGCCTCCGCTTCCACGGTAATATGCGTGGCGGTTTATCTGGGACTTTTTATCGCAAAAAACAGAAAACCGAAGCTGTCGGAAGAGGAATAGGCGTTCTATGAGGATTGTGATTGTCGGAGCCGGATTTACCGGTATTCAGCTTGCAAAAATGCTGATAAACGAGAGGAATCAGGTTGCGCTGGTGGATAACGGCGAGGATACCGTCCGCCATGCGTCGAATCAGCTTGACTGTACGGTTGTCTGCGCTGACGGAAACAATCTTGAGACGCTTGAGGAAGTGGGAATTGCAAAGGCGGATGCTCTTGTCTGCGTGACTGATTCCGACGAGGTGAACATGATAACGTGTTCCCTTGTTGATGCGGTCTATCCGGAAATTCTGAAGATAGCGCGCGTCAGAAATTATGCCTATTATGTGAACACCGCTACCGCCGAAAAAAAACACGCTGACCGCTTTTCCGGAAAGCATCAGCCTCTCTACGGAATAAATTTTATGATTCATCCGGATGTCGAGGCTGCGGATGCGATTGTGCAGGCGGTGGAGAACGGTGCCGTCGGAAACGTTCTTACATTCGACAATTCGGATCTGGAGATTGCGCGCATAACGGTTGCCGCAAAAAGCCGTTTTGACGGAATCACCCTGCATGAGGCAAGAAATATTTCTCCCCTGAAATTTATTGTCGCATATATCGAGAAGGACGGAAAGACATCTCTTCCGAGCGGAAATTCCGTGGTGACGGCCAGATGTACAATCGGTGTTCTGATTTCAAAGAAGGATGTTCCGCAGATGCTGGAGCTTTGCGGTTCGGTTCAGAAGGAACTGAAAAAAATCGCGCTTGTCGGAGCGGGAAGAATCGGTTCCATCGTGGCGGAAAAACTTATCCGTCCGCAGAAATCCGGAACGCTCACCAAATTCCTCTCTTCATTTACCGCAAGGCGTTCACAGAATTATGTGATAATCGACAGCGATGAATCGCTTGCAAAGAACGCGTCCGAAAAATTCCCGGATGCGAAGGTGTTCTATGCGGATGCGACCGACGAGAATTTCCTGCGCGAGGAGGGAATCACCTCGTTTGACCTTGCAATCTGCGCGACGCACAATCACGAGATGAATATGGTGCTTGCCGCGTATCTTGAGTCGCTCGGCGTAAAGCAGACCGTAAGTCTTGTGGCAAGTTCCGCGTTCGCGTCGATTGCGCAGAAACTTGGAGTTGATGTTCCTGTTCCGCTGCGTGATGTTGTAGTCGATTCCATAATGAGCCACTTGCGCGGAAAGGCCGTAAAGGAGATTCATACCGTAACGAACGGCGACCTTGAGATAATTGAGTGCGTGATAGGTTCGGATTCGGCGGTGAACGGAAAGACGCTCAAGGAAATTGCTGATCCCGGACTTTTTCTTGTGCTTCTGAACAAGCGTGCCGGACTTGATGAATATCTTATTCCCGACGGAAACACAAAGCTTTTTGTCGGTGACCATGTGGTGCTGATTTCTGATTCCGGGAACAGCAAGAAAATTCTTTCGGCCTTTGCCGGAAACGGAGAATGAGTTGTTCGCGCTGAATTTTATCAGAATCATAACTGTTCTGACAGGAATTGTCGGAGCGACTTTTATTGTTCCCGTATCGTTCGGAATTTTTTACGGCGAGATGCGTTCCGTGGTTTCATTTCTTGTTCCGATGGCTGTAAGCCTGATTGCGCTTGCCGCCGTGAACGTTCCGTTGCGCAGGCAGAAAATTACGCTGAACATAAGGCAGACATTTGTGGTTGTTGCCGGAGCCTGGGTTTTTACAAGTGTTTTCGGGGCGCTTCCGTTGTGGCTGAGCGGTTCATTCCCGTCGTTTACAGACGCGCTTTTTGAAAGTGTCAGCGGCTTTACGACGACAGGAGCGACCGTTTCCGGGAATGTGGAGATTCTTCCTGTCTCGGTGAATGTTTGGCGGTGCCAGACTCATTGGCTCGGCGGAATGGGAATCGTGACGCTTACAGTCGCGCTTCTGCCGCTGCTCGGTGTGGGCGGATTCCAGCTTATAAAGGCGGAGACCACGGGGCCGGAAAAAGGAAAGGTGACCGCCCGGATTGCGACTACCGCAAAAATCCTGTGGATAATCTACAGCGTCATGACGGCCGTTCAGACGGTTCTGCTTATGCTTGCCGGAATGAATTTTTCTGACGCACTTGCACATTCTTTCGCTACGCTTGGAACCGGCGGATTCTCCACCCGGAACGCAAGCATCGGTTCGTACAATTCAACCGCCGCCGATGTGATTTGTGCGGTATTCATGTTTCTGTCCGGAATAAATTTCAGTCTTTTCTATTATATCATTGTCAGAAAATTTTCCGAAGTCCGCATGAATTCAGAGCTTAAGGCTTATGCCGGAATAATCGCAGCCTCTTCCGTTGCTGCCGCCGCCTGTCTTGTAAAATTCTATGGCGGTTTTCTGAACGCGCTGCGGTTCTCCTTTTTTCAGGTTGTGACCATAATCACCACAACAGGATTTTCCACCGCCGATTACACCGCGTGGCCTTCTTCCGCGCAGTTCTGGATTTTTCTCATGTTTTTTATCGGGGGCTGCTCAGGTTCTACGGCCGGAGGAATAAAGGTTGTGCGGTGGGTCGTGCTTTTCAAGCAGATCGGCTGCGAGACAAAACGGATGCTGCATCCTCACGGAATTTTTTCAATCAGACTGAACGGACGGCCCGGCAGCAAGGACACGGTTTTTACAGTCGCGGCGTTTATGGTTGTCTATTTTGTTCTGGTCATG
Source organism: Treponema sp. UBA792 (assembly GCA_002296965.1). GTDB lineage: Bacteria > Spirochaetota > Spirochaetia > Treponematales > Treponemataceae > Treponema_D. The sequence goes on from DBIW01000028.1 coordinate 35,810, forward strand.
ATTACGTCGTTTGCCGGATGCGCGGCCGGACTTGATATGTTCACCGCGTTTACAGCCTCTCTTTCCATGGTCGGAAATGTCGGTCCCGCTTTCGGCGACCTTGGTCCGGCTTTTAACTGGGGCTTTCTGCCTTCCGCGCTAAAATGGTGGTACTGTTTTGCGATGCTTGCCGGAAGGCTTGAGCTTTACACGATGATAATTTTTTTCCTTCCGTCATATTGGCGGAAATGATTTTCTATTGGAGCAGTTATGACAGAACTACTTACTCCGCAGGACATTGCGGAAAATATCACGAAAATTCTTTCCCGCAATCCTTTCTGGCAGGGCAAGTCGCTTAATGTGTATTTTATTGCGAACAGGACGGCCGGATGCTTTACGCAGAAGAAGAAGTCGGCGGCATACAAGAAGCTTCTTGCCGCGGCCGGAAATGACTGTTCCGGAAAGCCTGAGGTGACATCTTCCGTAAGGAGCGTGGTCTACTGCACCGAATATCCGCGTCATGCCAAGGAGCTTGCCGACGGAGTTCTTGCCGAGGTTATCGCATCGGACGGAAATCCGGACAATACGGCGCATATTCTTGTTACCGCCGGAGGGGACGGAACTTCGCTCGAAATTCAGACCGCGCTGTTCAATGCGGCTGCAAGTTCCGGAATAAAGCGTGATGCGGTCATGAACAGAATAACTGTAATCAGACTGCCGCTTGGAACAGGAAATGACGGAACTGACGGACATTCGCTCGAAGAGACGCTGAGGCTTCTTTCCGGTCCGGTCCGCCATGAGAATGCGCGTGCCGTAAAGGTTTATTGTCAGGGCGATGAGGACGGTTCCGCCGATTCGTTTGAGGACAAAAATCCTTCCGATTACAATGACGGAAATTTTCCCGCGCCGTGGTATGCGTTCAATATCGCGAGCATAGGTCTTGATGCCTATGTGACGTATATGACCAATAAGATGAAGAGCAAAATGCCGGGAAATTCATATCATCTATGCGTGTCGCTGAGCGCGCTTGTTTACGACAAGGCGTTTCCGCCCGGAACTGCGGAGATAGAATTCTTTGACGGAGACGGAAATCTGATGGAACGCAAGGTGACGCAGATTGAGCTTGTCGCAGTTGGAATTTCCGGGCACAGAACCTACGGCGGCGGACATAAAATTCTTCCTACGGACGAGAATGTCTGTCTTGTTCCGAAGCTTCCTCTGCCGGCGCTGATTGCCAAAAACGGAAAATTCCTTGACGGATCATTTGTCGGAACAGATCTGGCGTCGCTTCATTCAGCGGAAAAAATCAGGGTGAACTATGACCGCCCCGCGCTGGTGCAGTTTGACGGAGAGGCTGTTCTTGTCGGAAAAAAGGGATTTCCGGTGGTGTTCGAGCTGACTGAGCCGTGCATAAGAATTCTGAGGCCGTGCGATGGAAATTAAGCGGAGCGATTTGGAGATTGACGCCGACTATGGCAAGGTGAAAATCCTTTATCAGGACAGTTCTGTTATTGTGATTTTCAAGCCGTCCGGACTTCTTTCTGTTCCGGCTCCGGGAGGAAAGGGGCGCAGCGCGCAGTCCGTCCTAGACTCAATCATGCGCAAGACCGGACGCTTCTCCTCCTCGTTCAGACCCGCCGCAGTCCACCGCCTTGACCGCGACACTTCCGGTGTGATGATGTTCGCGCTGACAAAATCCGTGCAGCAGAAAATAATGGACAACTGGCAGTCCGTTGTGACAAGAAGGCTGTATCATGCTGTTGCGGAGAATCCGCGGCATGGCCGGAAAATTCCCCTGGAAGGAAGAATCGACGCGCCTCTTGCGTACAATGCGTATCATGTAGCATACGTTCCGAGAAATGACGGCAGGAACGGAAAGCATATAGAACTTGTGAATGCCGTTACGAACTACAGAATTCTGAAGGAAGGAAAAAAATTCACACTTTTTGAACTTGACCTGGAGACCGGGCGGAAGAACCAGATAAGGGCGCATCTTTCCTCGCTTGGCTATCCGATTTCCGGAGATACGAATTACCGTGCCGCGACAGACAGATTCGGGCGGCTCGCCCTGAACGCCTGCCTGCTGGAGTTTGTCCATCCGGAGACGGGACGCAGGCTTGAATTTGCCGTTCCCGAACCCGTCTCCTGGCGGAAAATCTGACTACCGCGTCATTTTTCTGTATACAGTCCTTTTCGGAACTCCGGCTTCCTCTCCGAACTGAACCTTCTTCCATTCGGCGTACTCGCTCCAGTTTCCCTCAAAGAATCGGACTTCTGAATTGTTCTCGAAGGCAAGGATATGCGTGCAGATGCGGTCAAGAAACCAGCGGTCATGGCTTACGACCAGCGCGCAGCCGGCAAAATCCTCAAGGGCTTCCTCAAGCGCGCGTACAGTCTGAACATCAAGGTCATTTGTGGGCTCGTCAAGCATAAGGACATTTCCGCTTTCTTTCAGCATCATTCCTAGGTTCAGCCTGTTTTTCTCTCCGCCAGAAAGGACACCGACTTTCTTGTTCTGATCCGGTCCTGAAAAATTGAACCAGGAGCAGTATGCGTGCGCATTAACCTCGCGGACACCGCCTTCAAGCGCGCGGCCCTTCTCATCCGTTGCGCCGAGCTTCACAAGGTCTGAGCCGCCCGAAAGTGTTTCGTAGACGGTCTTGTTGTCGTCAAGCGCGGAACGCAGCTGGTCGACGTAGACAAGTTTTACCGTGGAGCCGATTTTTATCTCACCGGAATCCGGTTTTTCCTCTCCGGCAATCAGCTTGAAAAGCGTTGTCTTTCCGGCTCCGTTCGGACCGACAATTCCTACGACAGCTCCAGCCGGAATGTGGAAATTCAGGTTCTCAAAGAGCAGCTTGTCTCCATAGGATTTTGTCAGATTCTCCGCGTCAATCACCTGGTTTCCGAGGCGCGGTCCTGCCGGAATGGAAATCTGCGTGTCCTTGAGCTGCCGCTTCGACTCCTGCGCCATCAGCTCATTGTAGCGGGTGATGTGCTCCTTGTGCTTTGCCTGCCGGCCTTTCGCGCTTGTGTGAATCCATTCAAGCTCGCGCTGAATCTCCTTCTGCCGCTGGCTTTCGCCCTTTGCCTCAAGCGCAAGCCTCTGGTTTTTCTGCTCAAGCCAGGACGAGTAGTTCCCCTTGAACGGATAGCCTTCTCCGCGGTCAAGCTCAAGAATCCATCCGGCAACGTCATCAAGAAAGTAACGGTCGTGGGTTACGGCGATTACGGTTCCCGGATATGCGTGCAGATGGTTTTCCAGCCAGGCGACAGTCTCCGCGTCAAGATGGTTTGTAGGCTCGTCAAGCAGGAGAATGTCCGGTTTCTGCAGAAGAAGCCTGCACAGGGCGACGCGTCTGCGTTCACCTCCCGAAAGCACATCCACCACCTGATCCGCCGGCGGACAGCGTAGCGCGTCCATCGCAAGCTCCAGGTTCGCATCAAGATTCCATGCGTCGGCGGCATCGAGTTTCTCCTGAATTTCGGCCTGACGCGCGCAGAGCTTGTCAAAATCGGCATCCGGCTCTCCGAACGCCTCGTTCACTTTGTCAAATTCCTCAAGAAGATCCGTTATCGGTTTTACGCCTTCCTTTACAATTTCCAGAACGGTTTTTCCCGGCTCAAGCTCAGGCTCCTGCTCAAGATAACCGATTGTATAGCCCGGCGCGAGCGACGTTTCTCCGGTAAAATCCGTGTCCTTTCCTGCAAGAATTTTGAACAGGCTTGATTTTCCTGAACCGTTGGGACCGATGACGCCGATTTTCGCGCCGTAATAATAGGAAATGCTGATGTTCTTAAGCACGACTTTTGTTCCGTAAGCGCGCGACACATCATTCATTGTGTAGATTATTTTTTTGTCGTCAAAAGTTTTAGCCATGCGGAGAGTTTAACATAAAAACATCCGACAATCTACAACCGCCTGACAAAGATTTGCGCCTGAAAATTCCGCCTCCGGCTGTTATTGAAACACAATGCGCTGACTGATAGAATGAACTCCAAGGAATTTTATATATGATAGATGAAAATGAACAGAAAAGCATTGCGGTTCTGATTGATGCCGACAACACGCCATGCAAAAAACTGCGCGCCATTCTTCAGGAGATTGCGGTTCACGGGCACATAATCACCAAGCGTGCTTACGGCGATTTTTCGATAGAAACGCTTAAAAACTGGAAGAACGAGCTGAACGACAATGCGATTATCCCGGTGCAGCAGTTCTCCTACACTCAGGGCAAGAATTCGAGCGACAGCGCGATGATAATAGATGCGATGGATCTTCTTTACACCGACAAGTATGATTCAATCGCGCTTGTGACCAGCGACAGCGATTTTACAAAGCTTGCCACCCGGCTCCGCGAAAGCCAGCTTTATGTTTTTGGCGTGGGGCAGAAAAAAACTCCGCAGTCGTTTATAAGCGCCTGCGACGATTTTATTTACATCGAGAATCTGAACAACGAGGAGGAGGAGGCCGCCGTCGAGGAGGAGGCGAAGCTTGCCGAGGAAAAACGCCGTGTCCACAAGGCCTCCAAGGTGAAAAAGCCTGTTCTTGGTGTTCTGCGCAGGAATTCAGGCGGCGAGATTATGACGGACCGCCAGTTCCGCAAAATATACAAGCTGCTTAACACCGCCTACAACAAATACGTCAATGATGACGGCTGGGCGGATGTAAGCGCGGCCGGCTCGTTCTTTAAGCGGCAGGATCCCGGATTTGATACGGTTGACTACGGATTCAGAAAGCTCACCGATCTGATAGAATATTTTGATGATGATTTTGAGATTCAGAAAATTCCGGCGCAACGCGGCCGTGTGACATATTTTTACCGCCCTCTGGAAAAATAACATAGAACAGTTCCTCCGGACAAGCGGACAATAGGTAAAATCCCCTATCGCGCGGAGAGGAAAAGGGGCTTATTCTGGATAG
>DBIW01000041.1 GCA_002296965.1 Treponema sp. UBA792
TTCCTTTTATGACACAGATTGAGCTTGGAAGAAAATCCGCCTCGCTGGAAGTTGTCCAAAACATCGCGGCCGCACTGAATATTTCCTATAAGCAACTTTTTGAAGAAAACATAGCCGCCAATAATCAAGAAAAAACAAATTTGTCATTACTGGAACAAAATATCTCTTCTTCTGTTGTAAAAAAGATCCACGAGGAATTTCTTAAGATAAAATAAATCATGTGATCCGGGCACAAAAATAAAAATTGTGATACCATTCTGCCCATAAGGACAAAATTATGAATCAGAACGAAAACAAAAATGCAACGGCGGAGAATCTTTCGGAGATTTCAAGCCAGACGGAAAAGATAATCGCCGAGCTGCTCGATTCCCATCCGCAGAAAGCCGGCTCGGTTTTTGTAATCGGCTGCTCGTCGAGCGAGGTTGCGGGCGGCTCTATCGGAAAAGACTCAAGCGTGGAAATCGGAAAGGCGATTTTTAAGACTGCAAACCGGATTCTGTCATCAAAAGGAATTTTTCTTGCGTGCCAGTGCTGCGAGCACTTGAACCGTGCGCTTGTTGTTGAGCGCGAGTGCGCAGAAAAATACGGACTTGACGAAGTTTGCGTTGTGCCGTGGATTCACGGAGGCGGCTCGTTTGCGACAGCGGCTTACTACGAATTCAAGGAGCCGGTTGTCGTGGAGCATATAAAGGCGGCAGCAGGGCTTGACATCGGAAGCACACTGATTGGAATGCATTTAAAGGAAGTTGCGGTTCCTGTCCACCCGGAGCAGAAATTCGTCGGCAAGGCTTACGTTACGGCGGCTTACTCACGGCCAAAACTCATCGGCGGCGAGCGGGCAAGATACACAGCGGAAAGATAATCGCCCGAATAAGAAAAGCATGATTCCACGAGAGACAATCAACAAGGCGATTGACTACATTCTTCTTCACCTGACCGCCCAGATTTCTGTTGACGATGTGGCGGATTTCTGCGGCTGGTCGAAATTTTATTTCTGCCGGGAGTTCAAGCGGCACACTGGGCAGAGCGTGCATTCGTTCATAAGGCGGATGCGACTTGAGCAGATTACGATGAAGCTCAAGACTAGCGGCAGGACAATCAGCGACATCTGCCTTGACTACGGAATCAGCCCTTCGAACTTTGTTCCAGCGTTCAAGAAGCAGCAGAAAATCCCGCCGTTCTATTTTCGGAAGGAAAGCGCGCGCCGTTCGGTTGAACACGATTTTTTTCATTCTGTGGCGGACGAAAGGGCACAGCTTGCAAGCTTTGAGGAGGTTTCTGCGAAAGTCGCGGTGGAAAATCTTCCGGATTATTTTGTGATTTACGAGCGCAAAATCGGGAACTACCACGACATGAGGGGCGACTGGTGCGTGTTCCTGGAAAAATATCGGCAGGCGGCAAAAAAAGGCGCTCTCTGCTTTGAGCGGACTTTTGACGATCCGTCATGCTCGGACGAAAACCGCTGCCTTTATGATTTGTGCATCGAGGCGGAAAAGGACTGCCCGCTTGAAAACACGTGCGTGATTCCGGGAGGAAAATTCGCAGTCTACCGCTTCAAGGGAAGCCACAAGGAAATCTACGCGGCGTACCAGAATATGTACAACGTGTGGTTTCCAAAGAGCGGCGCAAGATTCGCAGACCGCATGGGATTCGACAAATACATCTACGTGAACGCCGACGCAACCTATATGGAAATCGACTTGTGTTTTCCGATTGAATAGAATTTCAAAAAGAAATGTCATTCTCGTGCAAGTACGCCGAAAAGCGGACGCAGACACGGGAATCTCTACACATGAGATCCTCCGGTCAAGCCGGAGGATGACAAAGCACAATGTCATTCCTGTGCTACGACACAGGAATTCATCTTACTCGCCGGTGTATTCGTAAACAATATTTGCGCCGGTGAGTTTGTCGTTGCCGGTTGTACTGATATTCGTTTTTAGCGCCTCCCATTGTTCTTGTGTGCCTTTGTAATTTACAGTTTCCAGACTGTCACAATCTGCGAATGCGGATGCACCGATTAAAGGCAGGCTTGCAGGAAGCGTTATTGTTTTTAGGAAATAGCAACCATAAAAAACACCATCTTCAATACTTATTACTTTGTCAGGAATTACAATTTCTTCAAAATAATTAACTCTAAAAGCACCTGTACCGATAGTTTCCAAAGAATTCGGTAATACGATGCCTTTTAACTGGGAAGATGCAAAAGCCGATTCAGGAATTTCTTTAAGTTCAGCAGCGGAAGAAAGGTCAAGAGTAATATATAAACGTTTTGATTTTATAAGTTCTCCTATTTTTTTTAGTTCCTCTGTATCCAAATACCCATTAGTAATCTTTATTACGTAAGAATCAATTTCATCTTTTTCTTCCAATGTTGCGATTGCTGCGGCGGCTTTGTCGGCTGGGGTGTAGACTTCCTTCGGGTCGGAGCCCAGGCAGATGAGCGCGGCGTTCAGAAGGGCATCGTTGTTGCCTTCTTTTTTTATGTTGTCCCAGCCGGATTTTGTGCCGTTGTACTTCACGGTAGAAAGTCCCATGTTGCAAAACGCAAAATTTTCAATAGATTCAAGAGTTGAAGGGAGCGAGATTTCTGCAAGAGACGTGCAGTTTATGAATGCCCCTGCAGGAATTGTCTTTATGCCCTCCGGAAGAGTTATGGATTTTAGTTCAAAGCAGCAATTGAACACATCTTCGCCTAAAGTTCTTAGAGTGGACGGCAAAGTTATTTTTGTAAGTTCATTGCAATCGCTGAATGCATAGTCTTCAATCGTTTCCAGAACGCTTCCCTGTTCAAAAGTGACTTTCTGCAATTTTTCGCAAGTCTGAAATGCATATATTCCAATAGTTACAACGCTTGGCGGAATCGTCACTTCCGTAAGAGTCCTTGCGGCAAGGACAAGCGTCTGTCCGTCCTTTGTGTAGATGATGTTACCAACGCTCTTGTAAGCCGGATTGTTTTCCGCAACTTTCAGAACCGAAAGATTTGAACAGGACCAGAAATTACTTTTGATTTCTGTAACGGAGGCTGGAATTACAAGCCCTGCAAGATTCTCATCCTGATTGCTCATAAAATCCTCTGGAATTTCTGTTAGCCCGGTTGCGCCGCCAAGATCAAGGATGACTTTGACATTTTCTGCCCGTCCGCTGATTGCTTTCGCTAGTTCTGTCATGTCGTCAGAACCGATTTCACCAGCAACGGTAACTGTGTGCGTGCCTTCTTCGGTAAGGTCTGCGATTGCGGCGGCTGCGTTTGCGGCTGTCATTCCCCACTTTGCGTAAAGCGTGATGTTGCCTGTTAAAGTGATTGTTGATTTGTCGGAATAAGAAACGTCTCCGTCGAAAGATGTCGCCCAGCCTGCAAAGATGTTGCCGTCTTTTGTGAACGTATTTTCCGGAAGAGCGATTTCCGCTCCTGATTCGGCTGTCTGCGGATTCATCTCGCCATTTCCGCCGTTCGCGTCAAGAGTTACGGTGTAGGTTTTAGTCCATTTTGCGGTCAAAGTCAGGTTTGAAGTAATTTCCGTTTCGGCTGTGAATTGACTTTCGCCGTTAAACCAGCCGTCGAATCTGTAG